>CAZAQE010000010.1:0-132608 GCA_964487275.1 uncultured Nocardioides sp.
GGCGCGAGGTCGGCCAGGCCTACCAGTTCCTGCTGGAGCTGCGCCTCGACAACGGCCCGATGTCCGAGGAGGACGCGACCGCGGCGCTGAAGGAGTGGTGGGCGAGCCGCTGACCCGGCGAGCTCATGGCGCGCCCGGCAGCGGCTCGGGTACGACGACCTCACGATCCTCGGGCCGTACGACGCCGTCCTCGGTGCCGGGCACGACCGTGCAGGCTCCGTCGGTGACCGAGCAGGTCACCAGCACCCAGGTCTCCTGATCGCGGTGGGAGATCCGCGCGAAGCCGGCGGCTCGGACGTCGTCGACCCACGAGTCGAGGAACCACTGGAGTGCCTCGGGCCCCGTCCCCAGCGGTCCGAAGCCGACGTCGGCCGCGCTCAGCCGGGTGGTGACGGTGGTGCCGTCGTCGGCCACCAGCCGGGGGGCGCGCCAGTGGGGCGCCAGCTCGCCGCCGCTGATCGTCCAGCGGCCGTCGGGGCTGTCGGCGACGAGCTCGGTGTGCAGGGCGTCGTACCAGGGCTCGCGGGTGATGCCGTCCTCGATCTCGACCTCCTCGACGTCGCCGGTGGCGAGGTCGACGGAGCGGACGTCGCCGACCGTGCGGATCCAGGCGTGCTCGTCGTCGACCCCGAGGACGTACGGCGTGGCGTCCTCGTAGAGGTCGGTGAGGTCGTCGACGTCCGGGTCGCCCATGCCGTCGCTGCTGCGGAGGACCTCGTCGCCGGTCTCGAGGTCGACGACCACCGCCTCCGCGAGCGGGGCGTCGTACCGGTCGCGCTCGCCGCTGCGGTCCAGGAAGACGAGGTGGCGACCGTCGGGCGACGTCCTGAGGCTGTCGCGCTCGGGGTGGACGCCGAGTCCCTCGGTGCCGTCGGGGGTGACCCGGATGAGCTCGGGCCTGGGCTGGTCGTCGGAGCCGGTGTCCGGTACGACGTACGCGCCTCCCCGCCCGACGACGAAGCTGCGGATCGGCTCTCCTGCGTCGAGGGTGGCACCGTCGCCGAGATGGATCGTGCTCCCCGAGGCCCAGACCAGCCCGCGCGCCTCGACCGACCCGGCGGCGGCCGGCCAGGCGGACCGGCCGTCCCCGCCGTCGCCGGGGCCGTCGCCGCAGCCGCCCAGCACCGTGCCGAGCGCCAGGAACGAGGCGGCCGAGGCGAGCCGGAGACGGGAGTGCACGGGTGCGGTCCTACCCGGTTGTCGCGGCGCACCAAACGAGGCCGCATTCCTGTGGCGGGCATCACGTACCGCCGGTCTGCTACCGGACGGTAGTTTCCGGGGATCCGACACCGCCGTCACCCGAAGGGCTCCACCATGGCCGACACGTACGAGAAGCTGCTCGAGGACTCCATCGACATCGCCGCCCCGGCGGACCGGGTCTGGGCGCTGGTCACCGACATCCCGCGGATGTCGAAGTGGAGCCCGCAGGTCGTGAAGTCCACCGTCAAGGGTGGTGAGGTCAAGCTCGGCGCGACCTTCTCGAACCTCAACAAGCAGGGCATCAAGCGGTGGCCCACGGCCGGCAAGGTCGTCCGGTTCACCCCGCCGGCCGACGGTGCCAGCGGTGACTTCGCCTTCAAGATCCGCGAGAACCGCACCGTGTGGTCCTTCGAGGTCGCGCCGACCGCCGACGGCGGCACCCGGCTGACCGAGCGCCGGGAGACCCCGCAGGGCATCTCGAACGTCTCGCTCGTGCTGACCAAGGCCGTCCTCGGCGGCCAGAAGGGCTTCACCGAGGAGCTGCGTCGCGGCATCCGGCAGACCCTCGAGAGGATCAAGGCCGAGGCCGAGGCCTGACCGGGTCCCGGGAGGGGTCCCGAGTCATCGGGACCGCTCCCCGGCGGCTGGCGGGCCGGGGTTGAATGGTCCTGTGCACGACGACCTGCCCGACGAGCCCGGTCCCGCGGAGGACGCGGCCGTCGGCGACCGACCGGACCCGGCCCCGGCGCGCCCGCCGCTGCCCGCCGCCCGGCCCGGGGCCAGTCCGGCCACCCAGGTGACGACCGTCGCGGTCGGGGTCATCGTGCTCCTGGTGCTCGGCGCCGTCTTCGCGCTGCAGGGCGGCAAGGAGAAGGCAGCGGTGCCGGGCGCCGACGAGGCGGTGACGACCGTGCCCGACGCCCCCACCTCCGGCTTCCAGCCCTCCGCGGACTCATCGCTGGGTGCGCCCCCGCTCGACGTCCCGGCGAGCCTGTGCCCGAAGGACCTGACCCTCGAGCACCCGTTCACGGTGCTGTCCTTCAACATCCACTCCGCGATCCGCAAGAACGGCGGCCTCGCCGCCGGCACGCTGATCAAGGAGATCGGCGCCTGGAAGCCGGACATCGTGCTGCTGCAGGAGGTCGACAACACCCGCGCCCGCTCCGGCAACGTGATCCAGGCCGAGCAGATCGCCAGCGCGCTGGGGATGAGCTGGGTGACCGGCAGCGGTGAGACCGGGAACGCGATCCTGTCGCGGTTCCCGGTCAAGGAGCACGACGTCATCGGCCTCCCCCGCGCCGGCGGGAAGTTCCCCCGGCACGCGGTGCACGCGGTCGTCGACATCGAGGGCACCGAGGTCAGCGTCTACTCGACCCACTTCGACCACATGTCGCAGGGCGCGCGGATCGCCCAGGCCACCGCGCTCGCCCGCATCGTCCGGGCCGACACGCGACCGACCGTCGTCGCCGGCGACCTCAACAGCCGGGTCTCCTCGACGGCCGTCACCACGCTGCGTGCCGCCGGCCTCGGCGACGTCTGGGCGGTCGGCACCGGCCCCGGCAACACCGCTCCGGCGTCGAGTCCGCGGCTCCGGATCGACTTCATCCTCCACGACGCGTTCCTGCAGCCGCTGCAGGCCGTCGTCCTCGCCTCGAGCGTCTCCGACCACCGCGCGGTGTGGTCACGCCTGCAGCTGAGCGAGACCATCGGCTGCCTCGACGTCGGCCTCGACTGACCGGTCCGGTGGTCTCCCCGAAAAAGCACGCCGCCCCGGTTCGTCGTACGAACCGGGGCGGTGCTGCTGGTCAGCGACGCGAGGTCACTCTCCGGCGATGAACTTCTCGAGGAGCGCGCGGCCCTCGGTGTCCTCGATCTGGACCGGCGGGCTCTTCATGAGGTACGCCGACGCCGGGATGATCGGGCCGCCGACGCCGCGGTCCTTGGCGATCTTCGCGGCACGGACGGCGTCGATGATGATGCCGGCCGAGTTCGGGGAGTCCCAGACCTCGAGCTTGTACTCGAGGTTCAGCGGGACGTCACCGAAGGCGCGACCCTCGAGGCGGACGTAGGCCCACTTGCGGTCGTCGAGCCATGCGACGTAGTCGGACGGGCCGATGTGGACGTTCTTGTCCTCGATCTTGTCGGCCAGCGGGCCGGTGAGGTTCGAGGTGACCGCCTGGGTCTTGGAGACCTTCTTGGACTCGAGACGCTCGCGCTCGAGCATGTTCTTGAAGTCCATGTTGCCGCCGACGTTGAGCTGGTAGGTGCGGTCCAGCGTCACGCCGCGGTCCTCGAACAGCTTCGCCATCACGCGGTGGGTGATGGTGGCGCCGACCTGGCTCTTGATGTCGTCGCCGACGATCGGGACGCCGGCGTCCTCGAACTTCTTGGCCCACTCGGGGTCGGAGGCGATGAAGACGGGGAGGGCGTTGACGAAGGCCACGCCGGCGTCGATCGCGCACTGGGCGTAGAACTTGTCGGCCTCCTCGGAGCCCACCGGGAGGTAGGAGACGAGGACGTCGACCTGGGCGTCCTTGAGGGCCTGGACGACGTCGACCGGCTCGGCGGAGGACTCGTCGATGGTGGCCTTGTAGTACTTGCCGAGGCCGTCGAGCGTCGGGCCGCGCTGCACCTCGACGCCCAGCGTGGGGACGTCGGTGATCTTGATGGTGTTGTTCTGCGAGGCGTTGATCGCCTCGGAGAGGTCCTTGCCGACCTTGAGGTCGTCGACGTCGAACGCCGCGACGAACTCCACGTCACCGACGTGGTAGTCGCCGAACTGGACGTGCATGAGCCCCGGAACGGTGCTCGTGGCGTCGGCGTCCCGGTAGTACTGCACGCCCTGGATGAGGGACGTGGCGCAGTTGCCCACGCCCGCGATCGCTACTCGAACCGAACCCATGGGGTTTCCTTCCTTGGTACTCATGACATCTCGTGAATGTTCCGTGCCTGATCGACGGGAGTGGTGATCAGGTCGTCGTCGGGGACGTCGGCGTCTCCGGCGCTGGTGCTGCCTGGCCCTGCACGCTTCGCTCGGCGTTGATGAGGTCGGAGAGCCACCGGACCTCGCGCTCCACCGACTCGACACCGTGACGCTGCAGCTCGGCGGCGTACCGGTCGGCCTCGGCCTGGGTCATCGCGAGCTCGCGCTGCACCCGGTCCAGCCGCTCCTGGAGGCGCGAGCGACGTCCTTCGAGGACACGCAGGCGGATCTCCATGTCGGTGGACGAGAAGAACCGGAACCGGATGTCGAAGTTGTCGTCCTCCCACGCGGCAGGACCCACCTCCGACATCAGGCGCGAGAACTCCTCGGTGCCCAGGTCGGTGACCTTGTAGACGATCCGCTGCCGGCGGGTCTGGGGACCCTCGGGCACGGTCTCCTCGATGAGGTTGCCGCGGAGCATCTTCTTCAGCGCCGGGTAGAGCGACCCGTAGGACAGCAGTCGACCCCAACCGAGCATCAGGTTGAGCCGCTTGCGCAGCTCGTAGCCGTGCATGGGTCCCTCGTGCAGCAGTCCGAGGACCGCCAACTCGATGGTGTCGCCACGCCGTGCCATGCGATCTATCGTAGCGATATATCCGCGGAACGTGAACTCTCGATGGATCGAGGGTGTCGCGGAGGTGGGCGGACGGTGGTCGCCGGGCGTGCGAAGTCGGGACGGCGACCCCTTGCGCCGTACCCTGTCCTGCGTGGTCGAGGGAAAGCGCAAGGCAGGTGGGTCCCCCACCCGACGCAGCACGCGGTCGGGCAAGAAGGGCGACCGTGCTCCGCGCACGTGGAAGCAGCGCCTGAAGCGGATCTCGTTGTGGGGCCTGGTCACCGCCGTCGTGCTCGGCCTGCTCGGGGTCCTGGGCTTCTGGATCGCCTACCGGAGCATCGACATCCCGAACCCCAACGAGGAGTTCCTCACCGAGACCACGCGCGTCTACTACGACGGCGGGAAGTCCGAGATCGGCCAGTTCGCCGTCCAGAAGCGTGACTCGATCGGGTACGACGAGATGCCGCAGACGATCAAGGACGCGGTGGTCGCCGCCGAGAACCAGAGCTTCTGGACCGACAACGGCATCGACCCCAAGGGCATCCTCCGGGCGGCCTTCAGCAACGCCCAGGGCAATGCGCAGCAGGGTGCGTCGACGATCACGCAGCAGTACGTGAAGATCCTCTACCTGACCCAGGAGCGCACCTGGAAGCGCAAGGCGAAGGAAGCGATCCTCTCCCTCAAGATCAAGAACCAGCTGAGCAAGCAGAAGATCCTCGAGGGCTACCTCAACACCATCTACTTCGGTCGCGGCGCCTACGGCATCCAGGCCGCCGCGCAGGCGTTCTTCGACGTCGACGCGAAGGACCTCGACCTCGCCCAGTCGGCGACCCTGGCCGCCGTCCTGAACAACCCCTACTCCCTCGACCCGGACAACGGCGAGGACGCTGCGGCGCGCCTGCTGGGCCGCTACCAGTACGTCCTCGACTCGATGGAGGAGATGGGCACCGCGACGGCCGCGGAGGTCGCCGGCATCCGCAAGGCGCTGCCGAAGCTGCCGAGGATCAAGAGCAACGAGCAGTACGGCGGCCAGCGCGGCCACGTGCTGACGATGGTCCGCAAGGAGCTGCTCCGGCTGGGGTTCAGCGAGCAGGAGATCGACGGCGGTGGCCTCAAGGTCACCACCACCTTCACGAAGAAGGCGATGAACGCAGCGAAGGACGGGGTCAAGGAGGAGCGGCCCGAGGGCTTCGGCAAGAACCTCCACGTCGCCGTCGCGTCGGTGGAGCCGGGAACCGGCGCGGTGCGCGGCATCTTCGCCGGTCACGACTTCCTCGACTCACAGCTCAACTGGGCGGTCGAGGGCGGCCAGGCCGGCTCGACCTTCAAGCCCTTCGCGCTCGCCGCGGGCATCCAGGCCGGCTTCGAGCTCAAGGACACCTTCGACGGCAACTCGCCCTACGAGCTGCCCGGCGGGGGCCGCCCGTTCGAGAACCAGGGCGACCAGAGCTACGGCCGGGTCAACATGATCAAGGCGACCCAGGACTCCATCAACACCGCCTACATCGACATGACGCTGGGCATGGACGACGGCCCGCAGGAGATCATCGACACCGCCACGGCGATGGGCATCCCGCCGGAGGAGCCGGCCAACCCGCCGTACGGCTTCCCGACCGCGACGCCGGGCCTTGAGCCGCAGACCGGTGTCTCGCTCGGCTCGCAGACGGTGAGCCCGATCAACATGGCCAACGGCTACGCGACCCTCGCCAACCGCGGGGTCGCGGCCGACGCCTACATCATCGAGAAGGTCGTCGACGCCGACGACGTCGTGCGCTACTCGCACAAGGTCACCGACCGCCGCGCGATCCCCGAGGGCGTCTCCGACGACGTCGGCTACGCGCTGCAGCAGGTCGTCCAGAAGGGCTCCGGGACCAAGGCGCTGGCCCTCGGCCGGCCGGCGGCCGGCAAGACCGGCACGGCCACCAACGGCAAGGGCGAGGTCTCCTCGGCCTGGTTCGCGGGCTACACGCCCCAGCTCGCGACCGCGGTGATGTACGTCCGCGGCCAGGGCAACGAGCAGCTCAAGGACTGGCTGCCGTCGTACTTCGGCGGGGCCTACCCGGCCGCGACCTGGACCAACGTGATGCAGAAGGCCCTCGAGGGCGAGCCCGTCGAGGACCTGCCGCCGCCGGCCTACGTCAAGGGCGAGGCACCGAGCGAGGGCCACGCCCCGGTCAAGCCGAAGCCGACCAAGACGCGCGAGCCGAAGCCGACGAAGACGACCGAGGCGCCGAGCACCAGCGCGCCGACCGAGACGCCGTCGGAGACGCCGACGACCAAGGACCCCGGTCCGCCGACGGAGACGCCGACGGACCCGGCGACGGACACCGACGGCGACGGTACGCCCGACCTCTTCGACAACGACGACGACAACGACGGGGTGCCGGACAACACGGACCCGAAGCCGCTCGACCCGGCGGTCCCCGGCAACGCCAATCCCCGGGTCCGGACCGGCCGCCGACGCAGCGCCGCCTGAGCCGGGCCCGTGACCGAGCGCGCGCCGCACGTCCACCCGACCCTCGACGACCCGGTCGTCTCCGGACTGAGCGAGGTCGTCGGCGGCCCGATGGGCGAGCGTGCGCGGCCGCACCGGTGGTGGACGCCGCTGCGGGTGCTGCTGCTGCTGACCGCCTGCACGTTCGCGCTCGGGCTGGTGCAGAAGGCCCCGTGCACCCTGGCGGAGGGCAAGGACCAGAACTGGGTCTACTCCCACATGTGCTACACCGACCTCAAGCCGCTCTACGTCCCGCGCGGCATGGCCGAGCACGCGTGGCCCTACTCCGGTGACGAGCAGACGCGGGCGCGCTACGAGGTGATGGAGTACCCCGTCGGGATCTCCTACTGGGCGTGGGGCACCGCGTGGATCACGCACTGGCTCAACGGCTCGCCCGACGTCGAGGCGCGCTACCGCGCCCCCGTCTCCGACCTGTACGACGACCCGGAGGTCGAGCAGGAGCAGACCATCTTCCTCCTGGTCAACGGGCTCGGCTTCGCCGCGCTCGCGCTCGTCGCCACGTGGCTGCTCTCCCGGGCGCACCCGGTGCGGCCGTGGGACGCGGCGGCCTTCGCACTCTCCCCGACCCTGCTGCTGACCGGCCTGATCAACTGGGACCTGATCGCGGTGGCGCTGGTGGCCGGCGCCCTGTGGGCGTGGTCGCGGGAGCGGCCCCTGATGACCGGCATCCTGATCGGCCTCGGCACGGCCGCGAAGCTGTACCCGCTGTTCCTGCTCGGCGGGCTTCTCATCATCTGCCTGCGCCGGCGCCGGCCCGGCGACCTGTCCCTGGCGGTCGTCGGCGCCGCGGTTGCCTGGTTGCTGGCCAACCTGCCGGCGTACCTGCTGGGCAAGGAGCAGTGGCAGGTCTTCTGGAGCTTCAACGCCGAGCGCACCGCCGACCTCGGCTCTGTGTGGATGCTGATCGACCAGGCCGGTGATGTCGGCTTCTCGGCGCACACGATCAACCTCTGGTCGTGGATCATCTTCGGTGCGTGGTGCGCCGTGGTGTTCGTGATCGGCATGACCGCCGGGCGCACCGTCCGGCCCGAGGCCGTGGTCCCGCGGCTGGCCCAGCTCGGCTACCTGATCGTGGTCGGCTTCCTGCTGGTCAACAAGGTCTACTCACCGCAGTACGTCCTGTGGCTGCTGCCGCTCGCCGTGCTCGCCCGCCCGCGCTGGCGCGACCAGATCATCTGGCAGGCCAGCGAGGTCGTCTACTTCTGCACCATCTGGTGGTACCTCGGCGGCTACCTCTCGCCCGCGGGCGGCGGCGATGCCGGCTTCTACTGGGTCGGCATCGCGGTGCGGGTCCTCGGCGAGCTCTACCTCGCCGCGGTGATCGTGCGGGACATGTACCGCCCCGACCGGGACCCGGTGCGCGACCAGCCGGGCTTCGACGCGGTGCCGGAGCGGGTGCTGGTCCGGCAATGATCCGGATGCCGCGAACCTCGGCCCTACGGTGCGTTCTGCTCACATGACGCGTGAGCAACGCGCACGACGGATGGCTGGGCTCAGGCCGCAGCGCTCGCCGCGGGCGGGCATCGTGGACAGCGCCGCAAGGTGCCTTCCCAGCCCAGCCGATGGAGGATGGTCGCGATCCACGCCGCCGTGCGGCAGCCGGTCCGGAAGACCAGCCCGTAGGTGATGCGGAGGGACTCGGAACCGGCCACTGCCCGCTCCGCGAGCGCGCGCTCGGCATCGGCGTCGTAGGCCGAGGGGGAGTCGTGGAAGGCTCGGCCGTGCAACTCGACGATGAGCCCGAACTCGTCGTACCGCACGTCGATGTCGGTACGACGACCGGTCGCCCGGCTCACGACCTGGCGCGATCCTGCGGGCAGGCCGTGCGCCCGCTCGACGTGGAGGAGGTAGCCGCGCTCGAGGACCGAGCAGGCGCCGTCGCGCAGGTCGACCAGCAGGTCCTCGATCATCTGGCGCCGTGCCACCCGGGGGCGCTCGGCCAGGCTGCCGAGGATGGCACGCGGCAGGTCGGGGCGGCCGAAGCACGTCCGCGCCAGCTCACCGAAGGCGGCCGCGACGTCATCGACGGCAAGGTGCTGCACCATCAGGTCGATCACCGCGTCCTCGAGCCGGATGCGCGGCGGTTGTGTGCCGCGACGCACGCGCCGCGCCAACCCCGAGGTTCGACGCAGTGCTGCACCGTCCGGCACCGAGACGGTGCGGCCGCGCTCGACGGCCACCGCGATCGTCTGCGGGCGCCGACCGGGAATCGCGGACTCCCCACAGAGTGCCGCTGGCCACGCCGCGAGGACCGCGACCCACTCGCGCTGTTCGTAGGTCAGCGGGCCGGTGTGGTCGACGTACACACCGGGATGGACGCGGCGGATCTCCCTGCGCCGGCGCATCCGGGCGATGTCACCCTCGCTCGCTCCCGCACCGACCAGCTGCGCCCAGGTCAGCACCCCACACTGCACCCGCAGCAGCCTCACGAGCTCCGGATGCCTCAGGTCCACCCTGGCAGCCATCCGGCGACCGTGCCACGGTCAGACAGGCGGCGCCACGCCCGTCGCCCGCACCTGTGGACAAGGTGTGGCAGCGGACCTTGTGATGCCCGCTGCTCACACCCGGTGTCAGTGGAGCGCACCACAGGTCGCCGGCATGCGCGTCAGGCGGTGACGGTGACCCGGTCGAACGTGGTGGCGGTGTAGCGGACCCGCACGTCGACGTCCTCGCCGACCTCGGGAACCCGCGCGCCGTGCGGGACGAACAGCATCGACGCCTGCATGTGCGGCGGCTCGGCGAAGAGTCGCTGCTTGCCGTCGATGGAGTACGGCGAGCGGACGAACCCGACCGCGTCCATGCCTCCCCGGGCGATCGTCGCGGCGCGCGCCTTCATCGACTGGTCACCGGTGGGTGCCTCGAGGCCGATGCCGTGGGCGGTGCCGCCGCTGACGACCAGCACGTGCCCCGACTTCGGAGCGGTGCGGCCGCGGTAGCCGAACGCGTCGCCCCGTTCGACGGGATGCACGTCGAGCACGGTCGCGGTGACCCGCAGCGCGCCGCGGTCACCGAGCCAGAGGCCGGTGCCGATGCGCGGGCGGAAGCGGAAGTCGCCGTACTGGCTGCGCAGGGTGGCGAGCTCGGCGTCGGTGAGGTGGCTGACCCACACCTCGGGGGTGCCGTGGGCGGGGACCTCGGCGGCGACGAAGTCGTTCATCAGCCGGGTGACCTCGCCGAGGTGGGTGCCCTGGCCGAGGGGCAGGTGCAGCGCGAGGCCCTCGACGCGGGCGCCCGGGTGCTTGCGGAGCAGCTCGCCGGCCTCCCAGAGCTCGCGCGCGGCCATGCCGTGGCGGCGCATCGACGTCATCCGCTCGAGCACGATCCGGGCGCTCGGGTCGGCGTGGAGGAGGTCGCGCAGGTCGACGACCCGGCTGACCGTGTGCACCAGGCGCCGGGCCAGCGCGGGCTCGGGCGCCGGCACCCACGGGCGCCACGGGGTGAGCACGAGGAGGTCGCCGTGCCAGCGCTGCGCGACCTCGGGCAGCTCGTCGTAGGTGCCGACGGCGAGGGTCCGTACGTCGTGGCCGCGCTCGGCGAGCCACTGCGCCTTGCGGGCCAGCCGGCCGAGGGTGAAGCCGTAGCCGTTGCCCTTCGCGACCGGGACGATGCCCGGGTGGGCGGCGGCGACCGACTCCAGGTGGGCCCGCCAGCGCGGGCCGTCGACGGTGAGGCTCAGTGACATCGCGCGCTCACCCCCTCCGCTGCAGGTAGAGCTGGAAGGCCTTGTAGAGCGCGCGGTTGACCGGCAGGTCCCACTCCCCGGCGTACTCGACGGCCTCGCCGCCGGTGCCGACCTTGAACTGGATCAGCCCGACGTGCGGGTCGTCGGCGTCGAGGGTCTCGGTGATGCCGCGCAGGTCGTAGACGGCCGCGCCGGCGGCGATCGCGTCGCGGATCATCGCCCACTGCACCGCGTTGGACCCGCGGACCTCGCGCTTCTCGGTGGACGAGGCGCCGTAGGAGTACCACGCGTGCTCGCCGACCCGGATCGAGACGGTCGAGGCGACCAGGTCGCCCTCGTGGCGGCCGAGCCAGAGCGTGAACCGCTCCTCGCCGTCGGCGCGCAGGGCGTCGTACATCGTCTCGAAGTAGCGCAGCGGTCGCGGCGTGAAGTGGTCGCGCTGGGCGGTGTGGACGTAGAGGTCGTGGAACGCCTTGAGGTCCTCGCGGCCGCCGACGGTGACCTCGACGCCCTCCTTGGCCGCCTTCTTGATGTTGCGGCGCCAGAGCTGGTTCATCCCCTTGAGGACCTCGTCCTCGGTGCGCTGCGTCCCGTCCGGGTGGCGCAGCGGGACCTGGAAGACGAACTGCGGCTGGCCGGCCGCGAAGCCGCCCTCGACGCCCTGGTGGCGCCAGCCGAGCTCGTGCAGCTGGGCGACCGTGCGGGCCCCCACCGGGTTGCGCTCGGCGGGCGGGATCTGGCTGAGCAGCCGGACGTCCGGGTCGGCGATGCCCTCCTTGACCTGCGCGGTGGACCACCGGCGGGTCACCACGGGAGGCCCGATCCGTACGGCGAAGGCGCCCTGCTTCCTGAGGTGCGCCACCATCGGGTCGAGCCACGCGGCGAGGTCGTCGCTCCCCCAGTCGATCACCGGACCCTCGGGCAGGTAGGCGAGGAACCGCCTGAGCCTCGGCAGCTGGCGGTAGAGCACCAGCGCGACGCCGACCTGGGTCCCGGACTCGTCGAACCATCCGATCGACTCGCTGCGCCACTCGGCCTTCACCTTGCCCCACCCGGGGGTCTGCAGGAAGCTCGCCGACGGCAACGTGGCGAGGAAGTCGCGGTGCTCGGTCGGGCTGATCGGGCGCACGCTCGGCATGGGCTCAGGCTATCGGGCGGCGCCCCAGCGGATCCGAGGTGCCGTCCCGGTTCCGCCCACGCCCGGTCCGCCGCGCTGCCACACTGCGCGATGTGTCGAGGTACGGGCGTGCCGCCCTGTGGTTGATCTGCCTGAGCCCGCTGGTGTGGATCCCCGGCGGGTTCGACCGCTTCGTCCTCGCCAAGGTCCTGGTCGCCACCGCCGGCATCGGCTGCGCCGCCCTGGCGGCGCGGCGGGGCCGGTTGCCCCGCCCGGTGGCGGTGGTGGCGGTGGCCGGCCTGGTGTGGTTCACGCTCGCCTGCCTCCTCTCGCCGACGCCCTGGGCGTCCTTCGTGGGCCGCTGGCCGCGGTACGAGGGGGTGCCGGTCCTCCTGGTGTACGCCGGCTGCCTGTGGGCCGGGGCGCGGCTGCTGGGCGGACGCGGCCACGCCGAGCAGAAGGAGCTGACGACCGCGTTGTCGACGGCGTCCGTGGTGCTCGGCGCCGCATCGCTCCTCTCCGCGCTCGGCTGGAGCATCGAGGGGGACAGTGTCGAGGAGCGGACCGGGTCGCTCCTCGGCAACGCCACCGACCAGGGCATGGTCGCCATGATGTTGGCGGCGGTGCTCTTCGCGCCGTGGCTGACCCGCCGGACGCCGCTGCTGACGGCCGGGCTCGGCGCGGCCGCCCTGACGCTGGTCCTGTCCGGGTCCCGGGCCTCGCTGCTCGCGACGCTGGTGGTCATCCTCGCCACCGTCGTGCTGAAGCGCCGCACCAGCATCCAGCGGGCCCACCTCGTCGCGGCGGGCGCAGCCGTCACGGTGCTGGGGGCACTGGTGCTGGCCCTCCCCCAGACCCGCGACCGGCTGACCTCGACCCACTCGGTCGAGGGGCGGCTGCTGCTCTGGCGCAAGTCCCTCGCGATCGGCGCGGACCGGTGGTGGTCGGGCGGCCCGAGCACCTTCGTCGACACCTTCGGCCGGCACAAGGACGCCGAGTGGGTGCGCGTGGTGGGCGTCGACAACCCGCCCGACTCGCCCCACTCCTGGCCCCTCCAGGCGCTCGTCGCCGGGGGCGTCCCGCTGCTCCTCCTCGCCCTCGCCGCGGCCGTCCTCGTCCTGCGGTCCGGATGGCTCGCCCACCGGCGCGACGCCACGGATCCGGTGGTGCTCGGGGCGTTGGCCGCCACCGTCGGGTACGGCGTCGCGCTGCTGCCGAACTTCACCATCGCCGGTTCCACCTGCCTCGCCGCGTTCCTGGCCGGCGTCCTCGTGGCGGAGGAGGCGCCCCCGAGGGAGCGGGCCGTCCAGCCACGCCTGGCCGCCGCGACCGCGGCGGCAGGTCTCGTGGTGTTCGGCCTGGCCGCGGTCGCCGAGAACGCGGTCGCAGACGGGGTCGAGTCGGTCCTCGACCACGACCTCGAGGCTGCGGAGGCGGCCTTCGACCGTGCCCGCGTCCTGCGCCCGTGGGACGCCGACACCTCGATGCTGGCGGCGCAGACGATGGCCGCGCCGGCGTACGAACGGGTCGGGGACGCCCCGGCCCTGACGGAGACCCATGCCCGCCGCAGCCTGGCTGCGACCCCGGACACCTTCCACGCCGGACTGGCCCTCGCCGTCGCACTGCACGGTCAGGGCGACCTGGCCGGCGCGCACGCGACCCTCGACCGGCTGCTCGCGCTGCACCCGGTGGAGCCGCTGGCCCTCATCGAGCGGGCCCGGGTCCGCTTCGAGCAGACCGATGTCGCCGGCGCGCGCGCCGACCTCCGCCTGGCCCGCCGGCTGAGTCCGGGCGACCCGGTCCCGCGCCTGCTGCTGCGCGAGATCGACAGCCGGGTGGGTTCCGGCCGCGGCTGAGCCACTGGCGGTCATCACATTCGAGGGTTCGTCCCGAATCCCACCCGCACCCTCCGGGGGCGCCAGTTGACTGTGCCCCGCCGTCTTCTGGCGGCCCTCTCCCGATGCTCCCGATCACGAAGGACCGGCATGCTCCCAACCTTCCGCGGACGCCACCGATGGCGCCCGCTCGTCCTCCTCGTCCTGTCAGGTCTTCTCGCGACGATGGCCCAGGTGGTCGGCGGCGCGCCGGCCACGGCCGTCGAGACGCGATCGCCCGTCTTCGGCACGGTGCGCCTCTCGACCGGCGACCCGGCCTCCGGCAGCGTCACGGTCTACCGGCAGTCGCCCGACCCGGAGACCGGCTACGACTTCTACACCGGGGGGAGCGTCGAGGGCGGCTCCTTCGACGTCGACCTCGAGCCCGGGACCTACAAGGTCCTGTTCCGCTCGTGGGTCGGCAACTCCTCGCGCTGGTACGCGACCGGCGGCGCCACGGGCGCCGACATGGACAACGCCACCCCGGTGGTCGTCGCCGGCTCGCCGCGTGACCTCGGCGTGACCACGATCCCGGTACGGACGGTCACGCTCGTGGCCGAGGACCAGTTCGGCACCCCGATCTCCGGGGTGGAGATGGAAGGGTCCTACAGCCTCGACTGGGACGACCCGGCGTATGAGGAACGCTGCGACTGGAGCGACTGGGACTACACCGGCGCCGACGGAACCGGGCTGTTCGTCGTGCCGATGAACTGCGAGCTGACCTTCCACGGCTACGCCGACGAGGGCGACCACGAGTCCGGGCAGGTCACCGTCCCGGCCGGCACCGCCGACACCGACGTCGTGATGACGATGCCGCGCCGCGCGACGGTCTCCGGCACGGTGAGCGCCGTCGGGGGTGGGCCCCTGGACCGCGTGACCGTGATCGCGTTCGACGACAGCGGCGACCCGCTCGCCGAGGCCGAGACCGGGCAGGACGGCAGCTACACCGTCGCCGGTCTCCCGGCGGGCGAGTACACCCTGCGCTTCGTCGACCAGCTCGGGGACTACGTGGAGGAGTTCTACGACGACGCCGCGGACCTCGGCAGCGCCGACTACTTCCCGGTGTCGGCCAACGGCGACGTGACCGGCAAGAACGCCTCCCTCGCCCTCGCCGCCAGCTCGCCCGCGGACCGGGACCTCACCGGCGTCGTGCAGGGCACCGACGGCCCGCTGTCGGCGGTCCGGGTCACGGCGTACCGCAACGGCGTCGAGAAGGCTCGCACCCTCACCGGCCGCGACGGGCGCTACGAGTTCGACGCCCTCACGGCCGGCAGCTACCAGCTGCGCTACGAGCGGCTCAGCGGCTGGAGCAGCGAGCTGCCGTACTCGACGCAGTGGTACCTCAACTCGCGCTCCAGCGGGTCCTCCACGCCGGTGTCGGTGACGCCGGACGCGCCCGGAGCCGATCGCAACGTGACCCTGCAGCAGTGGGGGGCGATCACCGGAAGCCTGACCGACGACGGCGGCAACCCGGTCGAGAACGCCTACTTCGGGGCGCTCGACGTCGACATGTACGACGCCGAGCGGCAGGAGATGGACAGCGCGCCGGGCACCTACACGCTGGCCCTGCCCCCGGGCACCTACCACGTGAGCTACAACGGCTACTCCGACGACGGTGACACGACCTACATCCAGGAGTTCTGGAAGGACAGCAGCTCGGTGATCGGGTCGACACCGGTGGTCGTGACCGGAGGCGTGGTCAAGTCCGGGTTCGACGTGGAGCTGACCGACCAGCTGCAGAACAAGGTGGCACCGAAGATCTCCGGGACACCCCTGGTCGGCAGGACCCTGACGGCATCACCGGGCACGTGGAACCTGATGGCGGACAACCAGTACGTGATCGAGTGGCTGCGCGGCAGCACCCCGGTCGCGACGGGGACGAGCTACGTCCTCAAGGCCGCTGACGCGGGGAAGAAGCTGACCGCCCGGGTCACCGCCATCCACGGGGACCTCACCGGCACCGCCCTCTCGGCGGCCACCGCGACCGTCAAGCGACCGTCGGTGACCACCTTCACGGGCACCTCGCCGGCCTCGCGCACGGTCCGGCTGGCCGTGGTGGTCAGCGGCACCGGGCTGACGAACCCCGGCGGCACCGTGGCGATCAAGCGTGGCACCCGGGTCGTCAAGACCGGGGTCGCGGTGGTCAACGGCAGGGCGAACGTCACCCTCGCCTCGCAGCCGGCCGGCAGCCAGCGCTACCAGGTCGTCTACAGCGGGACCGCAGTGGTCAACGCCAGCACGAGCGTTTTCAAGACGATCGTCGTGCGTCGCTGACCGGCCCGCACCAGACGCCGCTGGCCCCGGGGAGCTCCCCGGGGCCAGCGGTGTCCGGACCGGATCAGACGGTGCGGATCAGACGGTGCGGATCAGCTTCTTGTTGACGAACTCCTCCATGCCGAAGCGGCCAAGCTCGCGGCCGAAGCCGGAGCGCTTGATGCCGCCGAAGGGCAGCTCGGCCGCGTCGAGGCCGACGCCGTTCACGAAGACCATGCCGGCCTCGATCTGCTCGGCGACCCGCTGCGCCTGCGCCGGGTCGGGCGTGAACACGTAGGAGCCGAGGCCGTACGGCGTGTCGTTGGCGATGCGCACCGCGTCGTCCTCGTCGGCCGCGCGGAACACCATGGCGACCGGGCCGAACAGCTCCTGCCGGTACGACGGGTTGTCGGTCGTGACTCCGGACAGCACGCCGGTCGGGAAGAACGCCCCGTCCCGCTCGCCGGCGGTGGCGAGCTCCGCGCCCCCGGCGACGGCTTGGTCGACCTGGCGGGCCAGGTTCTCGGCCGCGGCGACCGACGAGAGCGGCGAGCCGGGCGAGGCCGCCAGCAGGGCCTCGGTGAAGCGGGCCACGAAGTCGTCGTACAACTCGTCGACGACGATGAACCGCTTGCCCGCGTTGCAGGCCTGGCCGGTGTTCTCCATCCGGGCGCCGACGGCGGCCTCGACGGTGGCGTCGAGGTCGTCGCTGCCGAGCACGACGAACGGGTCGGAGCCGCCGAGCTCGAGGACGACCTTCTTCAGGTTGCGTCCGGCGATCTCGGCGACGGCGGCGCCGGCGCGCTCCGAGCCGGTGAGGGAGACGCCCTGGACGCGCGGGTCGGCGATCACGTCGGCGACCTGCTCGTTGGTGGCGTAGACGTTGACGTAGGCGCCCTCGGGGAAGCCGGCGTCGAGGAAGATCGCCTGCAGCAGCGCGGCCGAGCGCGGGCACTGCGGCGCGTGCTTGAGCACGATCGTGTTGCCGGTCGCCAGGTTGGGCGCCGCGAACCGGGCGACCTGGTAGGCGGGGAAGTTCCACGGCATGATGCCGAGCAGGACACCGACGGGACCGCGGCGGATCACCGCGGTGCCCTCGCCCTCGCCGAGCGGGATCTCCTCGTCGGCCAGGAAGGCCTCCGCGTTGTCGGCGTAGAACTCGTAGATCGACGCCGAGAAGTCGACCTCGCCCTCGGCGTCGCCGAGCGGCTTGCCCATCTCCTCGACCATCGCCGCGGACAGCTCCGCGCTGCGCTCGCGGTGCAGCTCGGCGACCCGGCGCAGCAGCGCGGCGCGGTCCGCGACCGTGGACGTCCGGCCCCAGGTCGCGTACGCCGCCGCCGCGGCGTCCACCGCCGCGCCCACCTCGGCGTCGGTGGCGGTGGGGAAGGTCTCGACCAGCTCTCCGGTCGCGGGGTTGCGGACGGCGTACTCGATCTCGGTCATGCGGGGACTCCTTGGGTTGGGGGGCGGGGTCTCGCGGCGGTCGCTGCGCGACCTCCTCGACCACCAGCGGGGTGGGTCAGCGGGCGGCCTCGACGTCGGAGGACAGGCGCTGGGCCAGCCACACCGGGACGATCGAGAAGAGGATCAGCACCACCGCGACCACGTTGACCACCGGCGCCTGGTTGGGCCGGAACATGTTGTTCAGGATCCAGATCGGCAGGGTGTTGGCACCCTGGCCGGCCGTGAACGTGGTCACGATGATCTCGTCGAAGCTGAGCGCAAAGGCCAGCATGCCACCGGCCAGAAGGGCCGAGCGCAGCTGCGGGAGCGTGACCAGCCAGAAGGTCATGAAGACGCCTGCGCCGAGGTCGGAGGACGCCTCCTCGAGGCTGGTGCCCATCCGCCGCAGCCGGGCCTGGACGTTGTTGAAGACGGTGACGATGCAGAAGGTCGCGTGCGCGATCACGATCGTCCACAGCGACAGGTCCACCCCGAGGATGGTCCGGAACCCGTTGTTCAGCGCGATGCCGGTCACCACGCCGGGCAGCGCGATCGGCAGGATCACCAGCAGGTTGACGGAGTGCTTGCCGAAGAAGGAGTACCGCTGCAGGGCCAGCGCCAGCAGCGTCCCGAGGACGAGCGCGATCATCGTCGCGACCGCCGCGACCTGCAGGCTGGTCACCAGCGCCTCGCGGGCGCCGGCGCTGCGGGCCGCGCGCTGCCACCACTCGAAGGTCACGCCGTCGAGCGGCCAGGTCATCGACTGGCTGGGGTTCAGCGAGTTCGCCACGACCACGAGCAGCGGCACGTAGATCAGCGCGAGGACGCCGAAGGTGAGGGCGCCCAGCAGGCGGCGGGCCAGGGGGCTGAGGGTCATCGGGTGCGCTCCATCAGAGGTTCTCCAGTGCTCCGGTACGACGGATGGCGGTCAGCAGCACGAGCATCACCACGATCGGGATCATCGCGATGGCCGCGGCGAGCGGCAGGTTGTTGGCCGCACCGGCGTTGACGAAGACGAGGTTGCCGAGCATCTGGCTGGCACCGCCGACGATGTTGACGGTGATGTAGTCGCCCATGGTCAGCGAGAAGCTGAAGATCGCGCCGGCCACGATGCCGGGGACCAGCAGCGGCAGCACGACCGAGCGCATCACCATGCCGGACGGTGCGCCGAGGTCGCCGGCGGCCTCGAGCAGCGAGTCCGGGACCCGCTCGAGCGCCGCGAAGATCGGCAGGATCACGTAGGGGAGCCAGATGTAGGCCTGGGTGATGACGACCGCGGTCAGCCCGTAGCCGGGTGAGCCGAGGCCGGTCCACTCGGCCAGGCCGCCCTCCGAGAGGACGACGCGCCAGGCGAACACCTTCACCAGGTAGCTCGCCCACAGCGGGGTCAGCACCGCGACGACGAGCATCCGCCGGACGCGCGGCGTCGCCACCTTCGCCATGTAGAAGGCGATCGGGAGCGCGATCGCGACGTCGACCACGGTCACCGCGGCGGCGACGCCGACGGTGCGGAGCGTGACCTTCCGGTAGATCTCGTTCTCCCACAGGGTGCGGAAGTTGTCGAGGGTCCAGGTCTTGTCGATCTCGCTGCTGAGGCTGTCGACCGACCACAGCGAGGTGATCAGCAGCGCGGCCAGCGCCACGACGTACACGAGGAGCATCCACGCGAGCGGCGCGGACAGCAGGAGGGACAGGCGCACCCACACCCAGCGGTGCAGGAACCGGGAGACCGGCCGGGCGGCCGGCCCCCGCAGTGCGGGGGCCGGCGCCTGGTCGGGCGTGATCGACGAGGTCGACATCGTTAGCCCTTGATCTCCGTCCAGGCCTGGGTCCACTGGGCGTAGTCGGTGCACTCGACGTCGGTGCGGCCGTCCAGGCACTCCTTGACCGGGGTGCGCCAGAACCACAGCTGCTTCGCGTACTCCTCGTCACCGGCGTGGAAGGTCTCGCAGTGGTCCGGGTTGACCGTCTTCTCGCACGCCTGCGGGCTGTTCGGCGCCTCGCCGAAGTACTCCGTCGCCTGGGCGTTGGCCTCCGGGCTGAGGATGTAGTCCATCCACGCGTAGGCGCAGTTGGGGCTCTTGGCCTGCGACGACAGCATCCAGGTGTCGTTCCACGCGGTCGCGCCCTCCTCGGGCAGCGTCACGTCGACGTCCTTGTTCTTGATGTTGTTCTTGATGACCTGCCAGGTCGTGCCGACGACCGAGTCGCCGGTCTCGAAGGCCTGGATCTCCTTGAGGTAGTCCGACCAGTACTCGCCGACGTACTGGCGCTGGAGCTTGAGCAGGTCGACCGCAGCGGCCAGCTGGTCCTCGTCGAGGGCGTACGGGTTGGTGATGCCCAGGTCGGGCTGGGTCTTCATCAGGTAGAGCGCGGCGTCGGCGATGTAGATCGGCGAGTCGTAGGCCGTCACCTTGCCCTTGTTCTTCTCGAGCTGGTCCTTCTCGAAGACCGCGCCCCACGAGCTGGGGTCGGAGACGTTCTTCTTGTTGAACATGAGCAGGTTGGCGCCGTACCCGTGCGGGACGCCGTAGTTCTCGCCGTCCACCGTGTTCCACTCGGTGTCCTTGAGGAAGTCGTAGACGTTCTCGTAGTTGGGCACGAGGTCGGTGTTGATGGCCTGCGCCTCGTCGGAGGCGATCAGGCGCAGCGACAGGTCGCCGGACGCGGCGATCACGTCGTAGTCACCGGTCTTGGCGAGGTTGAGCGCCTCGTCGGAGGTGCCGTAGGCCTTGCTGGTGACCTGGCAGCCGGTGTCCTTCTCGAAGGCGGAGACCCAGTCGACCTTGGGGTCGTTGGTGCCGTCCTCGACGTAGCCGGGCCAGGCGAGGATCGAGACCTCGCCCTCGAACTCGCCCAGCTTCTCGACCGCGTCGGTCTTCTTGTCGTCGTCGCTGCTGCCGCAGGCAGCCAGCGCGGAGACCGAGACCAGCGACAGGCACGCGATGGCCACGCGGCCACGCAGGAGGGTGGATTTCATCAGGGGGCTCCGCTTTCTTTCGAGGGATGTGGTGCGGGTACTGCGATGGGGGTCAGGGAGTCGCCGCGAGGGCGACGGCATCGGCGCGCGCGAAGCGCACCGTGACGTGGTCGCCGCGGTGGTCGGCGTCGTCGAGGGAGCCGGTGGACTGCTCGAGGGCGACCAGCTCGAGGCCGTCGTCGGTGCGCAGGTGCACCCGGTTGCCGACGCCGAGGTAGATGGTCTCGGTGACGACCGCGGACAGGCGGACCTCCCCGGGGCCGGCCTTCTCACGGTCGCCGGCCGGCGAGAGCCGCAGCCGCTCGGGACGCACCGCGTGCTCGGCGTCGACGCCCAGGAGCCGCGCGGACGTGGCCGCGTCGAGGAGGTTCGTCGTACCGACGAAGCCCGCGACGTAGGCCGACGCCGGCTGCTCGTAGATCTCCTGCGGCGTGCCCAGCTGCTGGATGCGGCCGGCGTCGAAGACGGCGATCCGGTCGCTGAGGGTGAGCGCCTCCTCCTGGTCGTGGGTGACGAACACGAAGGTGATGCCGAGCTCGCGCTGGAGCTGCTTGAGCTCGACCTGCATCTGCTCGCGCAGCTTGAGGTCGAGGGCGCCGAGTGGCTCGTCGAGCAGCAGCACGCGGGGCTCGAGGACGATCGCCCGGGCGAGGGCGACGCGCTGGCGCTGGCCGCCGGAGAGCTGGGTCGGCCGGCGGGCGCCGAGGTGGCCCAGGCGGACGGTGTCGAGGGCCTGGGCCGCGCGCTCGCGGCGCTGCCGCTTGCCCATCCCCCGCACCCGCAGGCCGTAGGCGACGTTGTCGAGGACGCTCATGTGCGGGAACAGCGCGTAGTCCTGGAAGACGGTGTGCACGTCGCGCTCGAACGGGGCGGCCCTCGTCACGTCGGTGCCGCCGAGCTCGACCGTGCCGGAGCTGACGGACTCGAAACCGGCGATCAGGCGCAGCACGGTCGTCTTGCCGGAGCCGGAGGGGCCGAGCATCGAGAAGAACTCGCCGTCGGCGATGTCGAGGTCGACACCGTCGACCGCAGCGACGTCACCGAAGTGCTTGACGAGGCCGCGCAGCCGGATCGCCGGGGTGGCGGTCCCGCCGTCGGCGGTGGCAGCGGCCGGGAGGTCGGCCGGGAAGTCGGCCGGAGGCGTGGTGGCTTGGGTCACATCGAAAACATATGATCCCAGAGGTTATATGTCTAGAGTCTGCTCTGTAACGTTTCCGTGTCCGGACGATCAGCCGCCCGGCGAGTGCCAGGGAGGGGACGGATGACCTCGACGTCCAGCCCGCGCCACGGCACCCGCACGCGCGGAGCGATCTTCGCCCCGCTCGAGGACGTGGGCCGCGCCGTCCGTGTCGAGCAGCGGCTGGCCGACGCGATCCGCTCCGGCGTGCTCCGCGACGGCGAGCGGTTGCCGAGCGAGTCGGAGCTGGCCGCGATGCTGGGCGTGGCGACCGTGACCGCCCGCGAGGCTCTCGTCTCGCTGCGTGCCCAGGGCCTGATCAGCACCGTGCGGGGGCGCAACGGCGGCAGCTACGTCACCCGCGCCAAGCTGCACGACCCCGACGCCCAGGCGGCCCGGCTGGCCGCCATGTCGCGCGTCGAGCTGCACGACCGGGGGACCCTGCACCTGGTGATCCTCGCCGGGTGCGCCGAGCTCGCCGCCGAGTACGCCGACGCCGCCGACGTCGACCTGCTGGTGTCCCTCCTGCCCGAGGCCGGCGACGAGGACCCGGGCCACTGGCGCCATGCCGACGCCGAGCTGCACCTCACCCTCGCCGCGCTGAGCCAGTCCGCCCGGATGACCCGCCAGGTCGTCGCCCTCGAGGCCGACTTCGGCGCCCTGCTGCGCCAGCCGCTGGGCGAGCCGGCGTTCCAGTCGTTCACCCGGGCCTGCCACGAGGAGCTGTTCGCCGCCCTGCGGGGCCACGACGGCGACGCCGCCCGCAAGGCCGTACGACGCCAGCTCGAACGCGCGCTCGACGAGCTCGCCGTGCTCCACGCGTCCTACCGATGAGGGCCGGCGAAGGTCCGCCGGTGACGACGGGCTCCTTGACAGGCGCGCAGCGGTGCCGTTCCGTAGCAGTGGGGGTGCAGCCGTGCTGGACCCCGGAAGGGATGTGTCCATGGGGTCGATGGTGATCGAAGGGGCGAGCGGACCGGCCTCGCCGGCGGCGCTGGCCTGCGCACGTGAGGTCGAGGCGTACTTCCGCGGCGTGATCGGCGCGCTCGACGTCGTCCGCGCGGGGCTGGAGGACGTCTGCCGTCGTACCCCGCTGCTCGCGGCCGACCTGGTCGCCGCCGCACACCCGCTCACCCGTGACCTGCTCGCCGGGCTCCCCCTCTTCGGCGGCGGCTTCGTCGCCGCGCCCGGCTTCCTCGCCGACCACCACCTCTACCTCGCGTGGTGGCAGGGCGAGGAGCAGCAGCTGCTCGCCCAGTCGGCCGTCTCCGGCTCCGGCGACCCCGTCGACTACAGCCGGGTCGAGTGGTACCGCACCCCCGTCGAGACCGGCCGGCCCCACGTCACCGGGCCCTTCGTCGACTACGTCTGCAGCGACGAGTACATGCTCACCACGACCGTCCCCGTCGAGGTCGACGGTCGGGTCGTGGGCGTCGTCGGCGCCGACACCCTGCTCGACACCTTCGAGTCGCTGCTGCTCGGTGCGGTCCGCGAGGCCGGCGCGACCATCGTCAACCCGTCCTTCCGGGTCGTGCTGTCCGCCGACCCCCGGGTGCCGACCGGTCGGCTGGTGTCGCCCGAGCAGCGCGGGGCGCTCATCGTCTGCGGCGACCTGCCACTGAGCGTGCTGGTCGGCTGAGCGCTGCGCGTCGTACCGGACGAATCGGTCGTGGATCGGACCACACCACGACCCGGATGTCCGGTGCGACCGGAGGATTCGTGTCAGGTGCGCTCGCGCAACCACGCGAAGTCGGCGACGTGCTCGGTGGCGCCGCCCGGCGTCTCGCAGACCACCGGCGCGTTCGCGTCGCGGACGACCTGGGCGAGCAGGTCCGGGTCGATCTGGCCGGCGCCGAAGTTCGCGTGCCGGTCGGCGCCGGAGTCGAAGGCGTCGCGGCTGTCGTTGGCGTGCACCAGGTCGATCCGGCCGGTGATCGCGAGGACGTCGTCGACGATCGTCTCCAGCGCGTTGCCGCCCGCGTGGGCGTGGCAGGTGTCGAGGCAGAAGCCCACCTGGTCGGCGCCCTCGGCGCTGGCGATCGCGTCCCAGGTGCCCTTGATCCGGTCCAGGTAGCGGGTCATCGCGTTGGTGCCGCCGGCGGTGTTCTCGATCAGCAGCGGCACCTTGATGTCGGTCGCCTCGACCGCCTTGCGCCAGTTGTCGAAGCCCTTGGCGGGGTCGTCCTCGTCGGTGACGTGGCCGCCGTGCACGATCAGCCCCTTGGCGCCGAGCTCGGCCGCGGCGTCCATGTGCTGCTGCAGGAGCTTGCGGCTCGGGATCCGCTGGCGGTTGTTCGTGGTCGCGACGTTGATGAGGTACGGCGCGTGCACGTAGAGGTCGACCCCTGCGTCCTCGGCCGCCGCCCTCAGCGCCGCCGCGCCGCCCTCGTAGGCGAGCACGGGGCCCTTGTAGGACTGCGGGTTGCCGAGGAAGAACTGCACCAGCGGGGCGTTGCGCGCCGCCGCCTCCGCGATCGGGTCGGTCTGGTCGACGTGGGCACCGATGCGCAGCTCGCTCATGTCGTCCACCCTAGAAGGGCGCGGGGACAGTCCGCTCAGCCGGTCGTACGACGCATCCGCCGGCGCAGCGCGGCCCGCTCGACCGGCCCGAGGTCGTCGAGGACCGCGAGGAACCGGGCGAGCTGCTCGAGCGCGGCGAAGGCGTCGTCCGCGCCGGCGGGGTCGACGCCGTCGTACAGCTCGAGGCCGACGAAGGAGGCGCTGACGGCCCGGGCGAGACCGGGTACGTCGACCAGGCCGGCCAGCGGGCCGCCGGCGAGCAGTCGCTCGAGGACGCCGCGGACCTCGCTCGCCCAGAGCTCCAGCCCGGCGGCGGTGGCCGGACCGAGCGAGGGGTGCGAGGAGGAGCCGGCGAGGAGCTGGCCGAGCAGCGCGACATTGCCGGCCGCCTGCTCCTGCTCGTGGACGGTGCGGGCCAGCATGACCAGCCCGCCGAAGTCGGAGACCTCCGCGAGCGCCGCGCGGTGGGCCTCGATCCGCTGCCGCGCACCGTGGTCGCAGGCCGCGGCGAGCAGCTCGTCGACCGAGCCGAAGTGGTAGAAGACCAGCGCCTGGTTGACCCCCGCCTCCGTCGCGATGGCCCGCGCCGACGCCTTGGCGATGCCCTGCTCGACGACGACCCGCAGGGTCGCGTCCAGGAGCTTCTCTCGGGTGGTCGTCATGGGGCGATCCTGCCGGGTCTTGAGCATTCGCTCAATCTCTGGGAGGGTTTGAGCAGTTGCTCAACTCAACGGGAGGGATCGCACATGTCGGCCCACGTCGTGAACACGCCGGGCGTCGGCGGCTACGTGGCTGCTTGGGCGACGAGCGTCGTGGTCTTCGCGCTCGTCCTCCAGCTGTCACTGGAGCCGGGTCCTGTCCCGCCGCAGTCAGTCCTGTGGATCCTGGTCATCCTCATGCCGACGTCCGCGCCGTTCGCGTGCGCCGGGATCCTCCTGGTCCACTACGTGTGCCGCGGCGAGCGGCGGCAGTCGCTGCACGTGCTGGTGGCGGGCACAGCGGGAGCGATGGCGGGCGGCTTCGTCACGCTGGTCAGCGTGTACCTCGTCGTCCTCATCCCGGTGATCGCCGCCTCCACCGCCATCGGCCGCGCCGCCGTCATCCCCCTCGTGTGGCGACGGCGACGGGTGGCGGTGTCGGGTGTGGACTGAGCCCGGTGCCCGCCGCCCGGTTCGCCGCCGGCCCAGCACGCCGGGGCTCGCGGGCTACCTGGCCGCTTGGGCGGTGAGCTGCCTCGTCACGGTCGCGGGCGCCGCCGGGATCGCGCTCGCCGACCCGTCGGCCGACCAGCCGCTGCTCGACGCGCTGGCGGTCCTCGCGCTCGGCAGCTTCTGGGTGCCGGTGTACTCCCTGCCCTTCGCTGTCGTCGGCATCCCCCTCGTCCACCTCGCCTGCCGGCGGGTGGACGCCCAGTGGGTGCACGTCGCCGCCGCCGTCGCGGCTGGTCTCCTGCCCGCGGTGGGGATCCGCCAGATGACGGGCGAGTGGATCTGGGCCTGGGCGTCGATCGCCGTCTGCACCGGGCTCGGGCGGCTGGCCGTCGTACCGATGGTCCGGCGGCGCCGCGATTCGGCTCGGGTTGCCGCGACGGGTTAACCTCTCCTGTCCGGTGCCGTCTGGCGCCGTACACACGTCTGCCCGGGCCGAACCGGTGCGGACATGCAGAGCCCTCCTGCCGCGGAGAGTCCGTGGCCGTCAGTCCAGAGGAGGTGGAGACCGCTTTGCGCAACTACGAAGTCGTGGTCATCCTCGACCCGAGCCTCGACGAGCGGACGGTTCAGCCGTCGCTCGACAAGTACCTGAACGTCGTCCGCAACGACGGCGGCACCGTCGACAACGTCGACGTGTGGGGCAAGCGCCGCCTGGCGTACGAGATCAAGAAGAACGCCGAGGGCATCTACGCGATCATCAAGCTGACCGCGGCGCCGGCGACGATCGACGAGCTCGACCGCCAGCTGACCCTCAACGAGTCCGTGCTGCGGACGAAGGTCCTGCGCCCCACCGTCTGAGACGGTCTCGTGCCTGTGGATGACGACTGTTCATTGTCGGAGCCACGGGACACGATGGGGCCCGTTGCCCGGGACTGACCCGGGCGGGCCACTCGAATCCACTCACAGGAGACCACCATGGCTGGCGACACCGTCATCACCGTTATCGGCAACCTGACCGACGACCCGGAGCTGCGCTTCACCCCGTCGGGCGCCGCGGTTGCCAACTTCACGGTGGCGTCGACCCCGCGCACCTTCGACCGGCAGACCAACGAGTGGAAGGACGGGGAGACCCTCTTCCTCCGCTGCTCGATCTGGCGGCAGGCCGCGGAGAACGTCGCGGAGTCCCTCCAGAAGGGCATGCGCGTCATCGCGCAGGGCCGTCTGGTGTCGCGGTCCTACGAGGACCGTGAGGGCCAGAAGCGCACGGTCAACGAGCTGCAGGTCGACGAGGTCGGCCCGTCGCTGACCTGGGCGACCGCCAAGGTCACCCGCGCCAACCGCTCCGGCGGTGGCGGCGGTGGTGGCTACGGCGGCGGCAACCAGGGCGGTGGCCAGGGTGGCTACGGCGGTGGCGGCAACCAGGGCGGCGGCCGTCCCGCGGGCGGAGACCCGTGGAGCAGCCAGCCGTCCGGTGGATCCAACAACGGTGGCGGTGCGCCGGCCGGGGACCCCTGGGCTGCGCCCGGCGTCTCCGGTGGCGACGAGCCCCCGTTCTGAGCAACAACACATCAACCATTCCGGCCGTCGTTGACTGACGCGGCCGGGCTCTGAGGAGGAGCACCACAATGGCGAAGGCAGTCGTCCGCAAGCCGAAGAAGAAGGTTTGCCAGTTCTGCAAGGAGAAGGCCACCGGTGTCGACTACAAGGACACCGCCCTTCTGAAGAAGTTCATCTCCGACCGCGGCAAGATCCGCGCCCGTCGGGTGACCGGCAACTGCGTCCAGCACCAGCGTGACATCGCCATCGCGGTGAAGAACGCCCGCGAGGTCGCGCTGCTGCCCTACACCTCCAGCGGCCGCTGAGCTCGGTAGAGAAGGAGAGCTGAACTCATGAAGATCATCCTGACCCAGGAGGTCGAGAACCTCGGCGCTGCTGGCGACGTGGTCGAGGTCAAGGACGGCTACGGCCGCAACTACCTCATCCCCCGCGGCTTCGCGATCCGCTGGACCCGCGGTGCGCAGGCGCAGGCCGACTCGATCAAGGCTGCCCGCTCCGCGCGCGCGGTCCGCGACGAGGCGCACGCCGCCGAGATCAAGGCCAAGCTCGAGGGTGGTGCGGTCGACGTCAAGGTCAAGGCCGGCCAGGGCGGCCGCCTGTTCGGTGCGGTCACCGCTGCCGACATCGCCGCCGCGCTCGGCGAGGCTGCCGGCGAGTCGATCGACAAGCGGACCATCGTCCTCGGCAACCCGATCAAGTCGCTGGGCAACCACGCGGTCTCGGTCAAGCTGCACGACGAGGTCTCCGTCGCGGTGACGCTCAACGTCATCCCGGCCTGACGGATTCGCTGGTCGCGTAGCCGCGAGGTACGAGCGGCGTATCGAGACCATCGGCGTGGCCGGTCCCCCCGGGGGCCGGCCACGTGGCATTTTTGGGGCACTTCCCCCAACCCCAGGAGTTCCCTGATGCGCCTGCGCCGTCTCTGGCCCGCCGCCCTGCTCGTTCTCACCCCGGTCCTTGCGGCCTGCGGCGACGACGAGCCCGACGCCGACGGCGCCGACGACCCGACCACCTCGACCGCACCGACGACCGCGACGCCGTCGGAGACGCCGACCGAGGCGGCCACGACCAGCGCGCCGCCGGTCGAGACCAGCAGCGCGCCGCCGGCCGGTGCCCTGCCCGCTGCGTGCGACCTGGTCACCGGCAACGACATCGCCAAGGCGATGGGAGTGACCTTCGGCCCGGCCGAGATCGGCGGCGGCACCACCAGCGAGCAGGACCTCGAGTGGCGCAGCGACAACTGCTCCTTCGAGGCCGAGGACCTCGTGGAGGTGACGGTGAAGGTGACCGGTCCCGCGGACTTCGTGAAGGGCACCTTCAGCTGCCCGCAGCCCCCCGAGATCGCCTCGATCATCGAGCGCGCCGACGACGTCCCCGGCTCGACCGACGGCTGGTGGAAGGTGAGCGACGCCCCGCCGCTGGAGGCCACCCTGCGGGCCTGCTCGGCGACGGCGAACGTCGAGGTGGACCTCGACTACGAGGACGGCGTCGACTACCAGGGCGACCCGCGCCAGCAGGCCGCCCAGATCGCCGGCCTGGTGCTCGCCAACCTCCAGGGCTGACCGGTCGGTCCCGGCGGGTGCGTCACGCCTCGGCGGCGGCCTCGGGGTCGGGGGCACCGGCCCACCGGCGGCTCGCGAAGACGAAGCAGAGCACCACGAGCGCGATCTGCACCGCCTGCGCGGCCACCTCGCCCGCCGTACCGACGCCGTCCCAGCCCGCACCGAACGCCATCGGCGGCGCGGCGAGGACGAACAGCAGGGTCAGGGCGGAGATGCTGAAGCAGCTCGCTCCCGCCGTGGAGCGCGCCGCGAGGGCGGCCTGGCTGAGCTGGTGGCAGAGCACGGCGAAGAACGCGAAGCGCGGTACGTCGGCCGACCAGCCCAGGGACGGGTCCGTCTCCAGCCACCGGGCGACGGCCGGCACGACCAGCACGATCGAGAACCCGAGCGCGAGGACGCCCAGGAAGCGCAGGACCGGCAGCCGTCGCGCGTCGAGCGCCGGCGCCAGCCCGTGCAGGCCGACCAGCACCAGCAGCCAGCCGAGCGGGTCCGGCAGCGGGTCGAAGGTGCCGGGCTCGGCGTCGGCCGGCCCGAGGGCGAGCAGCACCAGGCCCAGGCCCACGGCCTGCAGCGGCTTCATGCGCCGGCTCCGGTGACCAGCCACGCGTCGCCGCGCTCGCGGCGGACCAGCGTGACCAGCCGGCCGCCCATGAAGAGCAGGCCGAACACGACCCACACGCCGGTCAGCCCGGCACCCAGCGCACTCGTCAGCAGCACGAGCGGAGCGTAACCGCCCAGCACGGCTAGTCCGGCCCAGGCCAGGTAGCGGCCGTCGCCGGCGCCGATCAGGACGCCGTCGAGAACGAACACCACGCCGGCCACCGGCTGGAAGAGCGCGGCGACGAGGAGGACCGGGACGAGCGCGTCGCGCACCGCGTCGTCGGAGCTGAACAGCGCACCCAGCCAGGGGCTGGCGGCCGCGAGCAGCACCCCGGTGACGATGCCGCTGCGGATGCCCCACTGAACCATCCGGGCGGTCACCGCCCGGGCCGCGGCGGTGTCGCCAGCGCCGAGATGACGACCGGTGATGGCCTGCGCGGCGATCGCGATGGCGTCCAGGACGTAGGCGAGGAAGCCCCAGATGGTGAGCGCGAGCTGGTGGGTGGCGATCGGGACCGCGTCCGAGCCGGCCTCGCCGCCCACGCGGCCGGCGACCTCACCGGCCGCCAGCACGACGGCCCACGTCGTCACCAGCAGCGAGGCGCGCAGGGTGAGGGTGCGCACGAGGAGCGGGACCCCGGCGCGCCCGGCCGCGCGGATCCCGGCCGGGTGGGGCCGCAGGCTCGCGCCCTCCCGGCGGGCCGCACGGACCACGACGGCCACGAGCGCCACGGCCATGCCGGTCTGGGCGAGCACCGAGCCCAGCGCGGACCCGGCCAGCTCGAGCCTGGGGACCGGCCCGGCGCCGTACACGAGGAGGACGTTGAGACCGAGGTTGGCGAGGTTGCCGGCGATGGCGACCACGAGCGGGGTGCGGGTGTCCTGGAGGCCGCGCAGCACCCCGGTGGTGGCGAGCACGAGGAGGAGCGGCGTGATGCCGGCGGCGGCGATGCGGAGGTACGTCGTCGCGGCGTCCTCGACGTCGGAGGACGCGCCGAACAGGCTGACCAGTGGGTGGGCGAGCACGCTGGTGACCAGGGTGACCGGGACGCCGATCGCGACCGCCAGCCAGAGGCCGTCGACCCCTTGCGCGAGCGCGGCACGGCGATGCCCGGCGCCGAGTTGGCGGGCCACCCCGGCGGTGGTGCCGTACGCGAGGAAGATGCACAGACCGACGACGGTGGACAGCACCGTTCCGGCGAGGCCGAGGCCGGCGAGCTCGCGGGTGCCGAGGTGCCCGACGACCGCGGCGTCGCCGAGCAGGAACAACGGCTCGGCGACGAGGGCGAGGAAGGCGGGGACGGCGAGCCGGGCGATCTCGCGGTCGAGGGAGCGCCGCCCGTCGGCGGTCGAGGACGCTGTCACCGGATCGGGTAACACATTCGTGGCGCGTTGGGGGCAACTTGTGGAAATGAGCGCGCGAACGGCGGGACAGGACGCTGGGGAGGGCGGCCACCACGTGGCGCGTTGTTGACCGTCAGGTGAACGAGACTCGCGACCAGGAATTTTGCCTCCACAGGCAGGGGAGAGCGTTTTCGCAGGTCAGAGCGGGTTTCCACAGCCGTCCGCCTCCTTGTTCCACAGTGTTGTCCCCAGCCGGTGCACACCCTTGCCGCGTGTCGTCCACCTACCCCCGCTGGTTATCCCCAACGCCTGTGGATAACCTCGCCGCGCCGACTTCACGACCGGCGCCCCGGCGTCTAGGTTCGACTCGCGCAAGGGGTTGTGTCGGACCGCTTCGGCACCCTCCGTCACCGTACGACGTCCCCCGCCGCCGCGACGGTGCCACCCGCGATCGAGCCAGGAGCCGGAGACCCGTGAGCCTCACCGACGACCAGCCGTCGTGGACCGCCGAGCCCCCGGGCGAGTGGAGCGACGGACCCGCGCCGTACGCACCCGGTGATGCGCCGGCCGGCGGCCGGATGCCTCCGCAGGATCTTGCCGCCGAGCAGTCCGTGCTGGGCGCGATGCTCATCTCGAAGGACGCGATCGCCGACGTCGTCGAGGTCATCCGCGGCGTCGACTACTACCGGCCCGCCCACGAGGAGATCCACGAGGCGATCCTGGACCTCTTCGGCCGCGGTGAGCCGGCCGACATGGTCACCGTCGCCGGTGAGCTGCAGCGGCGTGGCCAGCTGCAGAAGATCGGCGGGGCGGCGTACCTCCACACCCTGGCGGCCAACGTCCCGATCGCAGCCAACGCCGGCTTCTACGCCGAGATCGTCTACGAGAAGGCGATCCTGCGCCGCCTCGTCGACGCCGGCACCAAGATCGTGCAGATCAGCTACGCCGGCGAGGGCGAGGTCGATGGCATCGTCAACGAGGCCCAGTCCGAGATCTACAAGGTCACCGACCGCAACAAGTCCGAGGACTACGCCCCGCTCAGCGACATCATGGACTCGGTCCTCGACGAGATCGAGGCGATCGAGAACCGTGAGGCCGGCATCTACGGCGTGCCGACCGGCTTCGCCGACTTCGACGAGCTCACCAACGGCTTCCACAAGGGCCAGATGATCGTCGTCGCGGCCCGTCCCGCCATGGGCAAGTCGACCCTCGCGCTCGACTTCTGCCGGGCCGCCGCTATCCACAACAACCTCACCGCCGCCTTCTTCAGCCTGGAGATGACGCGTGCCGAGATCGTGATGCGCCTGCTCTCGGCCGAGGCGCGGATCCCGCTCAACCACATCCGCAACGGCAAGATGAGCACCGAGGAGTGGGACCGTCTCGCCCGCCACGTCGCGAAGGTCTCGGCATCGCCGATGTTCATCGACGACTCGCCGAACATGACGATGACCGAGATCCGGGCCAAGGCCCGCCGGCTCAAGCAGAAGCACGACCTGCGGCTGATGGTCATCGACTACCTCCAGCTGATGAGCTCCGGCAAGAAGGTCGAGTCCCGCCAGCTCGAGGTCTCGGAGTTCTCCCGCCAGATCAAGCTCCTCGCCAAGGAGCTGGAGATCCCGGTCATCGCGCTCTCGCAGCTCAACCGTGGTCCGGAGCAGCGCGCCGACAAGCGTCCGGCGGTCAGCGACCTTCGCGAATCGGGCAGCATCGAGCAGGACGCCGACATGGTGGTCCTGCTGCACCGCGACGACGTCTACGAGAAGGAGTCGACCCGCCCCGGCGAGGCCGACCTGATCGTCGCCAAGCACCGCAACGGTGCCACCCGCGACATCGTCGTGGCCTTCCAGGGCCACTACAGCCGGTTCGTCGACATGGCGCACTGATCCTGCGAGCGGCCGTCGAGATGCCGTCGAGATGCAGCGAGTCTCGACAACTCGTTCGCGAGGTCGGATCCGTGACCGGGGCAGCGAGGTGGCGTCGTGACTCAGGCCGTGCCTGGTCCCGCGGTGCGTGGACTCAGCGCACGGCCTTCCTCACCAGCGCGGTGAGCTTCTTCTCCACCGCCGGGGTCATCGTCGTCACGGCGAAGACGGTCGGCCACATCTCGCCGTCGTCGAGGTTCGCCCACTCCTGGAAGCCCACCTCGGCGTACCGCATCTTGAACTTGCCCGCGCACTTGAAGAAGACCACGACCTTGCCGTCGCCGTTGGCGTAGGCCGGCATCCCGTACCAGGTCTTCGGGGCCAGGGCCGGCGCGTGGGTGGTGACGATGGCGTGCAGCGCCTCACCGATCGCGCGGTCCCCGTCGTCCATCGCGGCGATCTTGTCGAGGCAGTCCTGCAGGTCTGCCTGGGCCTTCTTGCTGCCGGTGCCGCGGCTGGCGGCCGCGCGCCGCTCGGCGGCGGCCTCCTTCATGGCCGCCTTCTCCTCGTCGCTGAAGGTGCTGCTCTTCGCCATGGCTCTCTCCCTCTCGATCGGGTTCGGTCATCAGGAGCGTAGGAGGGCGGCCGGCCGCGTCGCTTCTTCGTTCCTGACCAGTTGTCCGCTGCCGGCGGCGGATGGGACCCGGGAGCCCGCTGTGCTCGCCATTCGTCCTGCCCGGGGACCTTGGACCCGCGCGCCGGGGTGCTTGTGCCCTTCCGGACCGTGTCCGGAGCCGGGATCGTCGAGCGCAGGAGCACCGAGCCGCCTGGAGCCTGAGATGAAGCGCCTGCCCGTCGTCGCCGTCACCCTGGTCGTCGTTGCGGCCCTGGCGACCGCGCTCGGACTCGGCCTGGCGAGTCGGGACGACGACACACGGCGGGGAATGGGCCCGGGGATGATGGACCAGGGCTCGAGCAGCACGCCGGGATGGTGGGACGACACCTGGAACTCGATGATGGGCCCGATGATGGGCCCGATGATGGGCCCGTTCGCCGCGGCCAGCGAGCCCGAGTACCTGGGCGAGATGGTGGCCCACCATCGCGAAGCCGTGGCGGCGGCCCGTGAGCTCGCCCGCTCCGAGCGGCCGCAGATGCGGGCGTTCGGGGAGTCCGTCGTGACGACCCAGACCGCGCAGATCGAGTCGATGACGTCGTGGCTGCGGAAGTGGTACCCGGACAGCTCCGCCACGTCCGACTACCACCCCATGATGCGCGACCTGACCGGACTGACCGGCGACGAGCTGGACCAGGCCTTCCTCGAGGACATGATCGTCCACCACATGATGGCGGTGATGGCGTCCCAGCACCTGTTGTGGCGGGGCACCGATCACGACGAGGTGGCTGAGCTGGCCCGGTCGATCCGCGACGAGCAGCACGCCGAGATCGTCCAGATGCAGCGCTGGCTGCGGCAGTGGTTCTCGGTCGACTGGCACGGCATGCGCCCGTCCGCCCTCTCGATGGCAAGGAGCCTCCCATGAACGTCCTGGTCGCCTACGCCTCCCGCCACGGCGCCACTGCCGGCATCGGGAACCGGATCGCCGACGTCCTGCAGGAGGAGGGGGTCCCGGCCCGGGCGCTCCCCGTCGAGGAGGTCGACCAGCTCGACGATTACGACGCCGTGGTGCTCGGCGGGGCGTCGTACATGTTCCACTGGCTCAAGGACGCCCGCCGATTCGCCAGGCAGCACCGCGCCGAGCTGCAGGAGCGGCCGGTCTGGTTGTTCAGCAGCGGTCCGCTCGGCACCGACGAGGTGGACGACGAGGGCAATGACGTAAGGGATTCGGCCCGCCCGAAGGAGTTCGCGGAGCTGGCGGAGGCGCTGCATCCCCGCGGCGAGGAGGTCTTCTTCGGCTCCTACGACCCCACCGCGAAGCCGATCGGCCTGATGGAGCGGCTCACCCGGTCGATGCCCGCGGCGGAACAGGCGTTCCCGCAGGGGGACTTCCGGGACTGGGAGCGGATCGACGCCTGGGCCCGACAGATCGCGGAGCAGCTCACCTCCTGACCAATCCCCAACTCGACCGGCGGAACCCCCAAGTCGACCGGCGGAACCCCCAAGTCGACCGGCGGAACGCCCAAGTCGACCGCCTCCCGTCAGTCCCCGTCGATCAGGGCAGCCAGCCCGTCGAGGGTCCGTGCCAGCCCGAACCGCCACGCCCGGGCGGCCTCCCACGCGCTGCCCTGGGCCTCGCCGGCCGCCGCCCCGACCCGCACCGCGCGCGGATAGGCCTCCGGGTCGAAGGCGCGGGCGAGGATCGGCTGGTTGGCCGCCCACCAGTCCGCGTCGCTCAGCGCGCTGTCGGTGGTGGCGCGCGCGGCGTCGTGGGCCGCCCGGCAGTGCGCCTGCACGAAGCCGAGGAGGTAGGCCAGTGCGGCGTCGGTGTCGACGTCGGAGAGCCCGGTGCCGTCGTACGCGGCGAGCTCGTGCTCGTACTTGGCCATCACGCCCGGGCCGAGCGGCGGCCGGCTGAGCGCGGCGACCTCGGTCAGCCACGGGTGGGCCAGCAGCAGGTCGCGGTTGGACTCGGCGACCTTCGTGAGCCGGGTGCGCCACGAGCGGCTGCGCCAGGCGGGCCGGGGCATGGCGAGGTAGAGCGCGTCGACCATCAGGTCGAGGAGCTCGGCCTTGCCGGGGACGTAGGTGTAGACCGACATCGCCGACACCCCCACCCGCTCGGCGATCGCGCGCATCGTCACCGCGGCGAGGCCCTGTTCGTCGGCGAGGGCGAGGGCGCTGGCGACCAGCTGGTCGACGCTGACCGATCGTCCCGGTCCCTTGCGCCGGGGTCCCGCCGACGCGTCGCCCCACAACAGCGCGAGCGTGCGGCTCGGCTCGCCGGCCCCGGTGCTCCTCGCGCTCACGGGGTCATCCTTGCACGGTGGGAACTTACGTTGTACATTGTACGTTGTACGATGTACAACGTACGACGAAAGGGAACAGCTTGACCATCACCTCCACCGCCATCTCGCTCAACGTCGCCGACGTCGAGGCGTCCGCCGCCTGGGCGCAGCGCTTCCTCGGGTTCACCGAGGCCATGTCCGCCGACGGCTTCTGCTCGCTGGAGCACCCCGAGGCCGGGTTCAACCTGATCTACCTGCGCACCGGGCTCGCCACCTTCAAGCCGGCGTCGGCCGCCGGACCGGCCGACGGGATCCTCGTCGTCTTCACGGTCGACGACATCGACGGCGACTACGCCCGGCTGCAGGCGGAGGGCGTCGAGGTCGTGACCCCGATCGAGACCGAGCCGTGGGGTGAGCGGTACTTCCAGATGGCCGACCCCAACGGTGTGGTGTACCAGCTTGTGCAGTGGGTCGAGCCGACCGATCCTCAGTACGCCGGCTGAGTCGTCCGCGCTCGGCCCGCAGCGAGGAGTGCGGCCCCGATGGCGCCGGCGTCGTTGCCCAGCGTGGCGGCCGTGATCGGTGTGCGGATGTCGACGTGCGGGAGGAACTCGTCGGCGCTGGCGCTCACGGCGCCGCCGACGACGATGAGGTCCGGGGCGAGCAGCAGCTCCAGGTGGCGGTAGTACGCGGTCAGTCGATCCGCCCAGGCGCGGTAGCCCAGCTCCTCCCGGTGCAGCGCCGAGGTCGCCGCCCGGTGCTCGGCGGGACGGCCGTCGATCTCGAGGTGGCCGAGCTCGGTGTTGGGCAGGAGGGTGCCGCCGACGAGCAGGGCGCTGCCGATCCCCGTCCCCAGCGTGGTGACCAGGACGACCCCGGTGTGCTCGCGGGCGGCGCCGAACGCCGCCTCCGCGACGCCCGCGGCGTCGGCGTCGTTGACGACGTGCACCGGTCCGGGCACCAGGTCGGCCAGGGCGGAGCGGGCGTCGAAGCCGATCCACGCCGGGTCGATGTTGGCGGCGGTCCCGACGACTCCGTCGCGTACGACGCCCGGCAGGGTCACGCCGATCGGGGTGCCCGCCGCCGGCGCCAGCGCGCGGGCGAGTCCGACCACCTCGGCGAGCACGCGGGAGGGGCTCGCCGGCCGTGGGGTGGCGGTCATCGCCCGCGGGGCGACGAGGTCGCCGGTGGCGGGGGCGACGAGGGCGGCCTTGATCGTCGTACCGCCCACGTCGACGCCCACGGCGCAGTCGGGAAGTGCAGTCATGGCGCTGAGGGTAGGGAGTGGGCCGACCTGCCGCAAGACACTTGCTGCAAGTTGCAGAAAGCTTGCAGGAAGGGGTGCCGGACCACTAGCGTCCTGCGCATGTCCCTCCCCGCAACCCCGGCAGCGTCGTCCGAGTGGTGGCGCCACGCCGTCATCTACCAGGTCTACCCGCGCAGCTTCGCCGACGGCGACGGCGACGGGATCGGCGACCTCGCGGGTGTCCGCTCGCGGCTGCCGTACCTGCGCGACCTCGGCGTCGACGCCGTCTGGCTCTCGCCGTTCTACGCCTCGCCCCAGGCCGACGCCGGCTACGACGTGTCGGACTACCGACGGGTCGACCCCATGTTCGGTGACCTCACCGATGCCGCGGGACTCATCGAGGACGCCCACGACCTCGGGCTCCGGGTGATCGTCGACCTGGTCCCGAACCACTGCTCGGACCAGCACGACTGGTTCCAGCGGGCGCTGCGCGCGGGGCCGGGGTCGACGGCGCGCACGCGCTTCCACTTCCAGCCGGGGCGCGGCGAGCGGGGCGAGCTGCCGCCCAACGACTGGGAGTCGGTGTTCGGCGGGCCGGCGTGGACCCGCGTCCCGGACGGCGAGTGGTACCTCCACCTCTTCGCCCCCGAGCAGCCGGACCTCAACTGGGACCACCCGGCCGTGCACGACGAGTTCCGCTCGGTCCTGCGGTTCTGGCTGGACCTGGGTGTCGACGGCTTCCGGATCGACGTCGCCCACGGCCTGGTCAAGGCACCGGGGTTGCCCGACGTCGGCGGGTCGGAGCAGTCGAAGCTGCTCGGCAACCTGGCGACGCCGTACTTCGACCAGGACGGGGTGCACGAGATCTACCGCGACTGGCGCCGGGTCCTCGACGAGTACGACGGCGAGCGGATCTTCGTCGCCGAGGCCTGGACCCCCACGCTCCAGCGGGCCGCGCTGTACGTCCGCGACGACGAGCTGCACCAGGCGTTCAACTTCTCCTACCTGTGCACCGACTGGGAGGCCGACGCCCTCCGGGGGATCGTCGACCTGACGCTGGAGGCGATGGGCGAGGTCGGCGCGCCGGCGACGTGGGTGCTGTCCAACCACGACGTGACCCGCCACGCCACCCGGTTCGCGAACCCTCCCGGCAGCGGCATCCAGATGGTGACGCCGGGGGACCGGCAGCTCGGTCTGCGACGGGCGCGGGCGGCGACGCTGCTCATGCTCGGCCTGCCCGGATCGGCCTACGTCTACCAGGGTGAGGAGCTCGGCCTGCCCGACGTCACCGACCTGCCGGACGAGGTGCGCGCCGACCCGTCCTTCCACCGCGCCGACGGCCAGGACGGCTTCCGGGACGGCTGCCGGGTGCCGATCCCGTGGTCCGGCTCCGCCGCGCCGTACGGCTTCGGACCCCGTGACGGTGGTCCCAGCTGGCTGCCCCAGCCGGACGAGTGGGCCGAGCTCAGCGTGGAGGCGCAGACGGGCGTCGACGGCTCCACCCTCGAGCTCTACCGCTCGGCCCTCGCCATCCGCCGCGCGCACGCGTCGTTGCAGGGGGGTGGGCTCGCCTGGCTGGACGCTCCGGCGGGCGTCCTCGCCTTCCGTCGGACCGCGGGTGCGGGCGCCCCGGTGGTGGTCACCGCCAACACCACGGGGGAGCATGTGCGCATGACCGTCCCCGGTGAGCTCCTTCTCGCGTCCTCTCCCGTCGAGCTCGCGGACGGCGACGCCGTCCTGCCGCCGGACGCCACCGCGTGGTGGGCCGTCTGAGCCACGACAGGGGACAGAGGGGAATGGACCAGCCGCGACTGCTCGACATCGCCAGCCACGCCGGGGTCAGCGAGGCCACGGTCTCGCGCGTGCTGAACGGCAAGGCGGGAGTGTCGGCGGCGACACGGCAGAGCGTGCTCGCGGCGCTCGACGAGCTCGGCTACGAGCGCTCGGGACGCCCCCAGCGCTCGCGTGCGGGGCTGGTGGGCCTGATCATTCCCGAGCTGAGCAACCCGATCTTCCCCGCCATGGCCCAGGTCATCGAGCAGGTCCTGGCCCGGCACGCCTACATCCCGGTGCTGTGCACCCAGACGCCGGGCGGCGCCACCGAGGACGAGCTCGTCGACCTCCTGGTCGAGCGCGACGTCACCGGGATCGTCTTCGTGTCCGGTGTGCACGCCGACATGTCCGCGGACCACACGCGCTACGCCCGCCTGACGGCGAGCGGCGTGCCGTTCGTGCTCATCGACGGCTACAGCGAGCGGATCTCGGCACCCGTCGTGTCGGTGGACGACGTCGCCGCGATGCGGATGGCCGTCGAGCACCTCGTCGAGCTCGGTCACGAGCGGATCGGGCTCGCGCTGGGACCGGACCGCTTCGTCCCGGTGGTCCGCAAGGTCGCCGGGTTCACCGAGGCGATGACGGCCCGCGGGCTGCCGCCCGCCCGCGTGCAGCACTCGCTCTTCACGCTCGAGGGCGGTCGGGCGGCGGCCGACGCGCTTCTCGACGATGGCTGCACGGCGATCGTCTGCGGTAGCGACATCATGGCCCTCGGTGCCGTGCGCGCGGTTCGTGCGCGCGGCCTCGACGTGCCGCGTGACGTGTCGGTCGTCGGGTTCGACGACAGCCCGATGACCGCCTTCACCGATCCTCCGCTGACCACGATCCGCAAGCCGGTCGAGGCGATGAGCGCCGCAGCGGTCGACGCGCTGGTCGACGAGATCCGGGGGAGCACGGCGCACCGGACCGAGTTCCTGGTCCAGCCCGAGCTGGTCCTGCGCGGCTCTACCGGTCGTCCCGGCCGTCGGGACTGAGCAGTTCGTCCAGCACCGGGTGCAGGTGCCGGCTGCCGAGCATCAGGGCGGCCGACGCCGCTCCTGCGGTGAGCGCCTCGGGCAGCTCCGCCCCGGCGAGGTGGGCATCGAGTACTCCGGCGAAGAACGCGTCGCCCGCGCCGTTCGTGTCGACCACCTCGACGGGGACCGCCGCCACGCGGTGGACGCGTCCGGACCGCTCCAGCGCGACCGCGCCCTCGGCACCGAGGGTGCACACGGCGAACGCGGCGCCGTGCCGCAGGCAGCGGGCCAGGAGGTCGAGCGGGTCGGACGTCGCGTCGCCGTTCATGAAGACCGCGTCGGCCGCCTCCAGGAAGGGCTGGTGGAACGCCACCCGGCCGTCGTAGTCGTGGAGGTCGGTCCAGATCGGTCGGCCCGCGGCGCGCGCGGTCGGCAGCAGGCGTCGTGGCTCCGCCCCCAGGTCGAGTACGACGACAGCGGACCCGGCCATCAGCTCCTGCACCTCACGGTCCCGCTCCGCGTCGTCCGGCGCGGCCGGCGGGTGGGCCAGGTAGACCGACAGCCGCTCGCCCGCGGGGGTCATCAGGTTGAGGTGCTGCTCGGTCACGGTGGCCGGCTCGGCGCGCACCTGCACGCCCGCCCTGGTCAGCACCGACCGGACCAGGTCTCCCTCGGGGCCGGTCGCGAGCTGCGTGGCCAGCAGCACCTCCCGACCGGCTCCGGCGAGCGACAGCGACTTGCCGGCCGACGTACCACCGACGGTGTGCCACGTGTCGGTCGCGACGACGGTGTGGGGCACCGGCTCGGGGAGCCGGTCGAGCAGCACGATCCGGTTCCACGAGGCCGGCCCCACGACGAGGACGTGCCCGGACACGTCGTCGGTCAGCCCCGCGGCAACGCCTCGCCGGTGTCCGGCGAGAACGCGTGCAGGCGCTCGGGCAGGATCCGGAAGTGCACCCGGCTGCCCTTCTCCGGGACGCTGCGGGGCGCGACCTTGGCGACCACCTGCGGGTCGCGGAGGGTGGCGCCGTCGATCGTGCCGTAGAGGAACGCCTCCGAGCCCAGCTCCTCGGCGACGAGGACCTCGACGGCGAAGGCGTCGGCCGCGTCGGCCGTCGCCGGCTCCAGCGCCTCCGGGCGGAAGCCGAGGACGACCTCGTCGGTGGTGAGCGCGGCGCGGGTCTCCCGGGACAGCGGGACCCGCGCCCGGCCGACGAGCGCCACCTCGCCGTCGACCCGGAAGGTGCCGAGGTTCATCGCCGGCGAGCCGATGAAGCCGGCGACGAAGGCGTTCGCCGGGCGGTCGTAGAGCTCGAGCGGGGCGGCCACCTGCTGGAGGAGGCCGTCCTTGAGGACGGCGACCCGGTCGCCCATCGTCATCGCCTCGACCTGGTCGTGGGTGACGTAGACGGTCGTGATCCCGAGCCGGCGCTGCAACGCCGCGATCTGGGTGCGGGTGGACACCCGGAGCTTGGCGTCCAGGTTCGACAGCGGCTCGTCCATCAGGAAGACCTGCGGTTCCCGGACGATCGCCCGGCCCATGGCCACGCGCTGGCGCTGGCCGCCGGAGAGCGCCTTCGGCTTGCGGTCGAGGTAGGGCTCGAGGTCCAGGACGCGGGCCGCGTCGGCGACCCGCGCGGCGATCTCGGACTTGGCGACGCCGGCGATCTTGAGGGCGAAGCCCATGTTCTCGCCCACGGTGAGGTGGGGGTAGAGGGCGTAGCTCTGGAAGACCATGGCGATGTCGCGGTCCTTGGGGCGCAGGTGCGTGACATCGCGGTCGCCGATCCGGATCGAGCCGGACGTGACGTCCTCCAGGCCGGCGAGCATCCGCAGGCTGGTGGACTTGCCGCAGCCCGACGGGCCGACCAGGACGAGGAACTCGCCGGGCCGGACCTCCAGGTCGAGGCTGTCGACGGCGGGCGTGGTCGCGCCGGGGTAGACCCGGGTGGCGGAGTCGAAGACGACAGGGGTGGACATCGGGGGCTCCTAACCCTTGGTGCCACCGGCGGTGAGCCCGGCGACGAGGTGTTTCTGTGCGAAGTAGAAGACGAGGGAGGCCGGCAGCATGATCAGCACCGCGCCTGCCGTGAGCAGGTCCCACTGCGGGTTGAACTGCGGCACGAACTGCTGCAGCCCGGCACCCAGGGTCAGCTTGTCGTCGCTGAGGATGAAGGCGATCGCGTAGGCGACCTCGCCCCACGCGGTCAGGAACGTGTAGAAGGCGGTGACGGCCAGCCCCGGTCGCGCCAGCGGGAGGATCACGTACCAGAACGTCTTGAACGGCCCGAGCCCGTCGATCGCGGCGGCCTCGTCGAGGTCGCGGGGGATCGTGTCGAAGTAGCCGCGCAGCATCCAGGTGCAGAAGGGCACGGCGACCGTGCAGTAGGCGATCACCAGGGAGGCCTTGGTGTCGATCAGGTTCAGCGACGCCATGATCGTGTAGATCGGCACGATCAGGATGGCGACCGGGAACATCTGGGTGATCAGGAAGACCCACATCAGGCCGCGCTTGCCCGGGAAGTTGAACCTGCTCAGCGCGTAGCCGGCGGTCGCCGACATGGCCATGCCGACGACCATCGTGAACGCGGCGACGACGACCGAGTTGAGGAACCACGTGGGGAAGTTCGTGTCGAACAGCACCCGCTGGTAGTTGTCGAGCGACGGCTGGTCGATCAGCGTCACCTCGCTGGACTGGATCGCGCTCTTCGGCTTCAGCGAGGCCAGGAACACCCACACCACGGGGAAGAGGGCGATCACGACAGCGGTGAGGAGGGTGGCGTGCAGGGCGAGCGAGGCGCCGACGCTGCGCTCCTCGCGGCCGCGGGGACGAGCGGGACGGGGGGTCACCAGACTTCTCCTCTGCTCCTGAGGACTCGGCGGTACATGGCGGCGTACACGACCAGCAGCGAGAGGATCAGGACGCCGTAGGTGGCCGCGAGCGAGTAGTTGCGCAACCCCTCGAAGGCCGCGCGGTAGGCGCCGGTCACCAGGATCTCGGTCTCGCCCGCGGGCTCGCCGCCCGTGACGAAGTAGATGATCGGGAACATGTTGAAGGTCCAGATGGTGCCGAGGAGGATCACCGTTGAGCTGACCGGGCGCAGCCCCGGCAGGGTCACGTTGCGGAACCGCTGCCACGGCGAGGCGCCGTCCATCTCCGCTGCCTCGTAGAGGTCGGAGGGGATCGCCTGCAGCCCGCCGAGGATCGCGACCATCATGAACGGGACGCCCAGCCACACGTTCGTGACGACCGCCGCGAACATCGCGGTCCAGCGGTGGTTGAACCAGTCGACGGGGTCGATGCCGAGGTCCACCAGGACCGAGTTGACCAGGCCGAAGCGCGGGTTGAACAGGAACTTCCACGCGAAGGCGCTCACGAAGGCCGGGACGGCCCAGGGCACGATGAGGAGCACGCGGTAGAGGCTCCGCCCGCGGAACCTCCGGTTGAGCAGGACCGCGAGGCCGAGCCCGATCGTGTAGTGGAAGAACACGCAGGCCGTCGTCCACACGATGGTGTTGGTGAAGAGCAGCCAGAACTTGCCGCGCTCGCCGGTCAGGAGGTCGACGTAGTTGTCGAGGCCGACGAACTGCGCGCGGTCGGGGTTGTCGGCACACTCCTCGCCGCCACCGAGGGTCTTGGTGCAGATGACGTCGCGGTTGTTCGACTCGTTGAGGTCGGTGAAGGACTGGAAGATGCCCTGGAAGAGCGGGTAGAGGACCAGCACCCCGAGCACGATCACGGTGGGCAGCACCATCGCCCACGCGTACCAGTGCCGGTCGAGGAGCCGCCGGACCCGGCCCCGGGCGGCGGGGGCGGGGCCCGGCTCGTGGCCGGGCCCCGCGGAGGTCGCCGTGGTCACGGCAGGTCGTAGTCCGGGACGACGTCGGACTTGAACTCGTCGGCGGTCTGGTCGAGGACCTTGGCCGGGTCCTCACCCTTCACCAGCACCTGCGTGGCCATCTTGTCGAGAGGAGCGAAGAACAGCCCGCCCTCGGGGATCCACGGCCGCGCGACCGAGGCGTCGAGCGCCGCCTTCCAGGCGGTCACGCGCTCGTTGTCCTGGATCAGGTCGTAGGCGCCCTCGTTGGTGGGCAGCAGGCCGAGCTCGTCGGCGAGGTAGGCCTCCGACTCCGCCGACGTCATGAACTGGATGAAGGCGATCGCGGCGTCGGCCTTGGCCTCGTCCATGCCGGAGTAGACGACGTAGTTGTGGCCGCCGACCGGGGCGCCCGCGCCGGCCGAGCCGCCGGGGACCGGGGCGATGCCGAGGTTCTCGAAGCCGCCGAACTTCGGGTCGTTGGAGATGTTCGCGACCTCCCACGGCCCGTTGATGATCATGCCGACCTTGCCCTCCTTGAAGAGGGTCATCATGGTCCCGTAGGAGTCGTTGGCGTCCGGCTTCGGAGCGGCGCCGGACGTGACCAGGTCCTGGGCGACCTTGATGCCGGCCTTGTTCTCGTCCGAGGCGACCTCGATCGTCTTCGCCTCGGTGTCGACGAGGTCACCGCCCTCGCCGTACATGAACGGGAGGAGGAAGTAGCCGGCGCTGTTGACGTAGATGCCCTCGACGCCCGCCTTCTCCTTCAGCTGGGCGGCGGCGTCCTCGACCTCGTCCCACGTGGTCGGCGCCTCCTCGATGCCGGCCTTCTCGAAGAGCTCCTTGTTGTACATCAGGCCGAGGGTGTCGGTGACCTGCGGGACGCCGTACGTCTTGCCGTCGTACACGTTCGAGGAGAGCGGGGTCTCGAGGTAGTCGTTGTCCTCGAGCAGGGGCGTGCCGTCGAGGGCGTAGAGGTGCCCGGCCGCCGCGAACTCCGGCACCCAGGCGACCTCGGCGCGCAGGATGTCGGGGGCGCCCTGCCCGGCCTCGGCGGCGGTCTTGAACTTGTTCTGCGCCTCGCCGAAGGGGACGGACTGGTAGTTGATCGTGACGTTCGGGTACTCCGCGTTGAACTTCTTGATCAGCTCCTTGAACGCAGGCGCCTCGTTGGTCGGGTCCGAGGTGTCCCACCAGGTCAGCTCGGCCGACAGCGAGGCAGGGTCGACATCGTTCGAGGACTTCTTGTCGTCACTCTCGCTGTCTCCGCCGCCACAGGCGGAGAGGACGAGGGCGAGGGCAGCGATGCCGGCGGTGGGCAGCGTGCGACGCATGGTGCTCCTTGGGGTGAGCGCGAATGGGAAGAGGCAGCCGTCTGTGACGGCAGTCACGGACCGTAGCAATGATTTGCAGGATCTGGAAGACCTTGCGGGAATGTTGCAAGGGGTGTTGGATGACGCCATGGGCACGCTCACGGACATCGCCGGGGAGGCCGGCGTCAGCGAGGCGACGGTCAGCCGGGTTCTCAACGACAAGCCCGGCGTGAGCGAGAGTGCCCGCCAGGCTGTCCTGGTCGCCCTCGACGTCCTCGGCTTCGAGCGGCCGGCGAAGCTGCGCCGCCGCAGCGGCGGCCTCGTCGGGCTCGTCGTCCCCGAGCTCGACAACCCGATCTTCCCGGCCTTCGCCCAGGTCATCGAGGACGCGCTCGCCCGCCGGCGCTACACCCCGGTGCTGTGCACGCAGTCGCCCGGCGGCATCTCCGAGGACGAGTACGTCGAGTCGCTGCTCGACCACGGAGTCGCCGGGATCATCTTCGTGTCGGGCCGCCATGCCGACACCTCCGCAGACCACGAGCGCTATCGCTCGCTGGTGGAGCGGGGCATGCCGGTGGCCTTCATCAACGGCTACGCCGAGGACGTCGACGCTCCCTTCCTGTCGACCGACGACGCCGCCGCGATGGAGCTGGCCGTCGCGCACCTCGTGCAGCTGGGCCACCGCCGGATCGGGTTGGCGACCGGGCCCTCGCGGTTCGTGCCCTCCCGCCGCAAGCGGGCCGGCTTCGTCGACGCGCTGCGGCGCCTGCTGGACCTCTCGGAGGAGGAGGCCGTCTCGTGGGTCGAGGAGGGCCTGTTCACCGTCGAAGGGGGTGCGGCCGCCGCCCGCAGCCTCGTCGAGCGCGGTGCGACCGGCATCGTGTGCGCGTCGGACCTGATGGCGATGGGTGCCGTTCGCGGTGTGCGCGACCTCGGGCTCGCGGTGCCCGACGACGTGTCCGTGGTGGGCTTCGACGACTCGATCCTGATCGGCTTCCTCGACCCGCCGCTGACGACCGTGCGCCAGCCGGTCCAGCCGATGTGCGCCGCCGCGGTCGCGGCGGTCGCCGATGCGATCGTCGGCGAGCCGATCCCGTCGAAGGAGTACATGTTCAAGCCGGAGCTGGTGGTGCGGCGCTCGACCGGACCCGGACCCGGCCGGCGCCAGGAGTAGCGCGGTCTACTGCTGCAGCCGCGGGTCGTGGGTCGGGTCGTCGTACGGCTGGGGGCACTGGCCAGCGACCGCCTCCCGGCGCAGCTCGAAGTGCCAGGGCTCGTTGGCGTAGGTCCGGCACAGCCCGTACGACGCCCCGTGCTCCGCGAGCCAGTCGGTGGCCGCGCGCGGGCCGACGTCGACGGCGTGGCCCGAGACGTGGGGCGAGGTCTCCGGCGTCGCCACCCAGCGGGCGGCGGCATCCTCGGAGCCGTACTCCGCGACGGCTTCCTCCAGCAGGTCCTGCTGGTACGACGCCGAGCGCCACCCGCTGTTGACGACGATCGTGATGCCGTCGTGCTCCGCGGCGTCGCGCGCTGCCGCCCGCAGTGCGGCCAGCAGGTCGTGGTCGAGGCGGACGACGCCGGGCTGGTCGTCGTCGAAGGCCGTGGTCCCCTCGGGGAGCCGGCCGTCGACGCTGCCGGACGCGCCGAGACCGCCCGGGAGCAGGGCGAGGGCGGAGGAGCCGGCGCTCGAGGTGGCCAGCACCGGCCCCCACACGACAGCGGCGAGGCCGAGCACGGCGAGGGCGAGGAGGCGGAGTCGGTTCATGTGCGGCAGTCAACGCACGCCCGCGTTGCCGGCCCGTCTGCGTTTTTCGATACGTCCGCGATATGCCCGTCTCGCCTAGGGTCGGGGTCGTGCGTGTGCTGATCGTCGAGGACGAGGTCCTCATGGCCGAGGCCATTCGCGACGGCCTGCGCCTGGAGGCGATCGCGGCCGACGTCGCGGGCGACGGCGACACCGCGCTCGAGCTGATCGGCCTCAACCAGTACGACATCGCCGTGCTGGACCGCGACATCCCCGGGCCGTCGGGCGACGAGGTCGCCCAGCGGATCGTCGCGTCCGGGAGCGGGATGCCGATCCTCATGCTCACGGCCGCCGACCGGCTCGACGACAAGGCCTCCGGCTTCGAGCTCGGCGCCGACGACTACCTGACCAAGCCCTTCGAGCTGCGCGAGCTGGTCCTCCGGCTGCGTGCGCTCGACCGCCGGCGCGCCCACCACCGCCCGCCCGTGTGGGAGGTGGCCGGGCTGCGGCTGGACCCGTTCCGCCGCGAGGTCTACCGCGAGGGGCGGTACGTGGCGCTCACCCGCAAGCAGTTCGCCGTGCTCGAGGTGCTGGTCGCTGCGCAGGGTGGCGTGGTCAGCGCCGAGGAGCTGCTCGAGCGCGCCTGGGACGAGAACGCCGACCCCTTCACCAACGCCGTGCGGATCACCGTCTCGGCGTTGCGCAAGCGGCTGGGCGAGCCGTTGCTGATCGCGACCGTGCCCGGCGTGGGCTACCGGATCGAGGCAGACGAGGCGGACGCCGTCGGCGCCGGGGCCGACCGCCCGTGAGGGACGAGCGGATCGCCCGCGGCCGGGGCCTGAGCGTGCGGCTCCGGCTCACCCTCAGCTACGCCGGCTTCCTCATGGTGGCGGGCGTCCTGCTGCTCGCCGTCGTCTGGGCGTTCCTGCTCCGCTACGTGCCCGAGGGGCCGTTCTTCGAGCCGGTCTTCACCCCGAGCCGCGGCGACCTGCAGCGCGCGTTCCTCCCCAAGGCGGCGCTGGCGATGGGCGCGCTCCTGGTCTTCGGCCTCGTCGGCGGGTGGATGCTCGCCGGCTGGATGCTCGCGCCCCTGACCCGGATCACCGACGCGGCGCGCCTCGCTGCCGACGGCTCGCTGTCGCACCGCATCCGGCTGCGCGGGCGTCGCGACGAGCTCAGCGAGCTCGCCGACACCTTCGACGCGATGCTGGCCCGGATCGAGGCCCAGGTCGAGGAGCAGAAGAGGTTCGCGGCCAACGCCTCGCACGAGCTGCGCACGCCGCTGGCGATCACGCAGACCCTGCTCGAGGTCGCCCGGAGCGACCGCACCGGGGACCACGACGTGCTGGTCGAGCGCCTCCACAGCGTCAATGCGCGGGCCATCGACCTGACCGAGGCGTTGCTGCTGCTCAGCCGCGCCGACCAGCGCTCCTTCGTCCGCCGGGAGGTCGACCTGTCGCTGGCTGCCGAGGAGGTCGCCGAGACGCTGCTGCCGCTGGCCGAGCGGTACGACGTCACGCTCGAGACCGCCGGGGACCTGGCTCCCGCGCTGGGCTCACCTGCGCTGCTCGTGCAGCTGGTGACGAACCTCGTCCACAACGCGATCGTGCACAACCTTCCCGCGCAGGGGACGGTCCGGGTCACCACCAGCCGACGGCAGGGGTTCGCCGTCCTCGTCGTCGAGAACACCGGGACTTCCCTCAACCCCCAGCTGGTCGCGACCCTGGCCGAGCCCTTCCAGCGGGGCACGGAGCGGATCCGCGACGATCACGACGGGGTCGGCCTCGGCCTCGCGATCGTGAAGAGCATCGTCCGCGCCCACGACGGCCAGCTCACGCTGGTCCCGCGGGAGGGCGGCGGCCTCGTGGTGACCGTCGTCCTGCCGGGTGCGAATCGGTCGCCGTGATCAGCGGGACGGCTGGGTGTCGCACCTGATCCTCGGGTTCACCCCGAAGTAGTTCAGCGGTCCGGCGACGATCGTCAGCGCCGTCGTCACCGGGCGGTGCCGTCCCTTGACAGGCGGCCGGTCGGGGCCGGTTGACTGCCGTCGTACACGACGGACGACCGGGCGGGAGGCACGACCATGACGATCGACGAGTGGTGGGAGTCGGGCGAGCGGATCGCGCTCTCCTTCGGCGGTGCCGAGCACACGGTCTTCGTGCGGCGGCTCGGGTCGGGTGCGCCGATGACGCTGCTGCACGGCTTCCCGAGCTCGTCGCACGACTGGGCGCTGGTCGCGCCGGCGCTCGCCGGGGAGCACGCACTGCTGCTGCCGGACTTCCTCGGCTTCGGCGCCTCGGACAAGCCGGCGGGGCACACGTACTCGATCCACGAGCAGGCCGACCTGGTCGAGGCGCTGTGGGCGGCGGAGGGGACCACCCGCACCCGGCTGGTCGCGCACGACTACGGCGTCTCGGTGGCGCAGGAGCTGCTGGCCCGGCGTGCCGACGGTGCGCTCGGCGTGGACCTCGTCCGGGTCGACTTCCTCAACGGCGGCCTCTACCCCGACATCCACCGGCCCGAGCCCGTGCAGACCGCCCTGCTCGACCCGGAGCAGGGCCCGCAGATCAGCGCGATCATCGACGAGGAGCTGATCGCCGGCGCGCTCGCCCCGACCTTCGCCTCCGAGCTGGACCTCGCCGCCCACGCCGCGGACATCTGGCGCTCCCTGGAGAGGTACGACGGCCAACGCAACGCGCACCTGCTGATCCGCTACATCACCGACCGGCGGCAGCACGAGGAGCGCTGGACGTCGGTGCTCGAGCGCACCGACGTCCCCCTGCGCTTCGTGTGGGGCATGCTCGACCCGATCTCGGGGGCGCACATGGCCGAGCGGATCCGCGAGCGGTTGCCGGAGGCGCCGCTGGTCGCGCTCGACGACGTCGCGCACTGGCCGCCGCTGGAGGCGCCGGACCGGGTGACGGCGGCGCTGCTCGCCTGACGGCAGGCCGGCTCGAGGCCGTGGCTCAGGGCTCCCGGCCCAGGTGGTCGAGCAGGTCGTCGAGCCCGTCGAAGGCGACCGGCTCGACGCCCTCGATCTCGACGTCCATGTCCTCGAAGGCGAGGTTCGTGTCGAGCTGGACCCGGATCACGCCGTCGGGGAACTGCAGCGGCGCGACGAAGGACAGCAGCACGGCGTCGACGAAGACGACCGAGGAAGTGAGCGCGAGGTCGTCGTGGAGCGCGGTGGGCTCGGCGATCGCCTGCTCGCCGACTGCCTCCTCGACCTCGGCGACGACGTCGGTGAGCACCTGCGACCACTGCTCCGGCGTGATGGCGACGAAGGCCGCGACCCGCTCGACGAGCTCGTCGACCGCCACGTCGTCGCGGTCCTCCAGCTCGGGGTCGACGTTGACCATCACGTCGGAGCCCACGGCCGGCACGTGGGCCAGGCCGTAGGCGAAGGAGTCCTCCGCCGCGGGGTCACGGAGGAGGGGGGAGAGGGCGTCCGCCAGGCGCTGGATGTCCATGGTCCGAGGCTAGTGCGCGGGAGGGGACCAGCACGCCGGGAGCCACCCATTCCGATCATGGCGCGGCCCGCCCGATCGTCGTACCGTGGAGACCGGGCCCGGCCGGGGCCCACGGAGCCCACTCCTGTTCGGCCTCGACCGGTCTCGCGCACACCCACGACCGAGATCGAGAAGAACGGCAGAGGGAGGCTCTTGATGTTCATCCAGATGATCCAGGCACCGTGCACCCGCCAGGACGAGGCCCACGAGCTCGTCGACGAATGGCGCCGCGACCTGTCGCCGGGGGCGACGGGTTGGCTGGGCGGGACCTACGGCTTCACCGACGACGACCAGCTGATGGCGGTGGTGCGGTTCGCGTCGCGCGAGGACGCGATGGCCAACTCCGAGCGGCCCGAGCAGGGCGTCTGGGCCGAGCGCTTCGCGGCGGTCATGGACGGCCCGATGGAGTTCCACGACTGCGACGACGTGACCCTGCTGATGGACGGCGGCTCCGACGAGGCGGGCTTCGTGCAGATCATCCGCGGCCGGGTCGACGACCCGTCCCGGCTCAAGGCGATGATGGCCGACAGCGAGACCCTGCACGAGATGCGCCCCGACATCCTGGGCGCCACACTGGCGATCGAGGCCGACGGCAGCTTCGTCGAGACCGTCGCGTTCACCACCGAGGAGGCGGCACGGGCCGGCGAGCAGGCCCAGCCGCCGGCCGAGGTTCGCGCCGAGCTGGACTACGCGATGCAGGGTGCGACCTTCCACGACCTGCACCACCCCTGGTTCCACAGCGCCTGACGGCAAGGAGACCGTTACGACCGGCGAGCGCAGGTGCGCCGCCGGTCAGCGGCCCTCGAGGTCGCGGATCTCCCGCATCTCGCGGCCGAGCAGCTGCGCGGCCTCGGCGTCGGTGATGTCGAAGTCGGCCGAGGCCTTGATCAGCTTGACCGCGCCCGCCTGCATGTCGGCGGCCATCTGCTTCAGGATCGGCTGGAGGTCCCACGACAGCAGCAGGTTGTCGTGGTGCGGGCCGAACACGTGGACGCCGATGCCGCTGGGACGCTGCCACGGCTCCCAGCCGGGCGTGCCCTGCTCGACGAGCCCGTGGGCCTCCTCGATGGTGTCGCCGATGAGCTGGCAGGTGCCGGCGAGGCGCTGCATGTCGTCGCGGTCCTGGATGATCGTCCCCGGCCCGTTCAGGCCCTCCTGGCCGGGACCGGACTGTGGGTAGCGCGGCGCGCCGATCTCGAACGCGCCGGGCGACTCGGCCATCTTGTTCTTCGCGTTGGTGAGGCCGAGCTGGATCGCCTCCTCGTCGGCGAGCACGGCCTCGAGCAGCCTGGTCTTGCCGTCGGAGATCGACTGCATCATGGAGTTCAGGCTCGACCCCTGGAAGGTGATGTCGACCTTCTTGGGAGGCTCGGGCCACAGGTCGGCCGCGAGCCCGCTGAGCGCTCCGCCACTGCCGAGCGCGATCGCCGCCGGCCCGGTCACCGACAGCGATGCGATCGCGAGGATCGCGCCGCCGATCGCGAACGCGGCCTTGCCCTCGGGGGCACCCTTGGCGGTCGCGAGCGCGTTCAGCGAGTCGCGGGCGTTGGTGGCGAACGCGATGGTGTCGTCGCGCAGCTTCAGCAGGACGGCCCGGTCGGCGGCGATGGCCATGGCGTGGATCGACGCGATGGCCGCCTGCCCGTTGAGCACGGGACGCAGCCGGTCGGCGTACGACTCACGGAAGGCGTTGATGGTCAGCGACGACAGCCGGTAGCTCAGGCCGTGCAGCATCGAGACCCGGCTGTCGAGGTTCGGGTTGTTGACGTCGAGGGCGGACCCGCCGCCCTCGGTGCTCTGCGCGTCGGCGCCGGTCGGCGTGAGCTTCTGCGCCGCCTCCTCCATCTTCGTCTGGTACGGCGCCAGGGCAGTGCCGTCGGGAAGGTCGCGGAGGTTGCTGAACAGCGTGTCGATCATGCCGCGGATCTCGTCGAAGCGCGCCTGGAAGCGCACGTCGTCGTCGCCGGTGCCCCAGTCGAACCACCCGTCGATCCACACGTCGCCGCCGCCCTCGCCGTCGGCGCCCGGACGGGTGCAGTACTGCGTCATCCCGCGCCCGGAGCCCTCGTAGCGGTACTGGTTGCCGTCGATCTCGTAGGGGTTCTCGGTCGTCATGTAGGCGTCGATCGCCGCCCGCTTGACCTCGCCGATGAGCTTCCCGAGCTGCCCGTAGTCCGCCGCCATGATCCATCCCTCGTCGCTGGTTCCCGATCGTCCGAGGCTCCCCGTCACCGAGACCGCGAAACCCTCACCGGAAATCGGCCTTGACCCTGACGCAGCGTCAACCCTCGAACCTTCTCGACATGAACCAGAACGCAGTCACCGAGCCGGTCATCCGCGTGGCCGGCCTCCGCAAGTCGTACGACGACCAGGTCGTCCTCGACGGCGTCGACCTCTCCGTCCCCACCGGATCGGTCTACGCCCTGCTCGGCTCCAACGGCGCCGGGAAGACCACCACCCTCCGCATCCTCGCCACCCTGCTCCGGGCCGACGGCGGCAGCGCCGTCGTCGCGGGCCACGACGTCACCTCCGCACCCGCCCGGGTGCGGGAGGCGATCAGCCTGACCGGCCAGTTCGCCGCGGTCGACGAGATCCTCACCGGCCGCGAGAACCTCGTCCTCGTCGCGAAGCTGCGCCACCTGGCCGACCCCGGCCGGATCGCCGACGAGCTGCTCGCGAAGTTCTCGCTCGTCGACGCGGGCGGGAAGCGCGTCGCGACGTACTCCGGCGGCATGCGCCGGCGTCTCGACATCGCGATGAGCCTGATCGGGGAGCCATCCGTCATCTTCCTCGACGAGCCGACCACCGGCCTCGACCCGCAGGCCCGGCTGGAGGTGTGGCGCACTGTGAAGGACCTCGCCCACGGTGGCACGACCGTGCTGCTCACCACCCAGTACCTCGAGGAGGCAGAGCAGCTCGCCGACCGGATCGGGATCCTGCACCAGGGCCGGGTCATCGTCGAGGGGACCCTCGCCGAGCTCACGGCGCTGATGCCGCCGGCCGAGGTGCAGTACGTCGAGAAGCAGCCGTCGCTCGAGGAGATCTTCCTCGCCATCACCAGCACCGACACCAGCACCGACACCAGCACCGAGGGGATCCTCTGATGAACACCCACGTCCTTCGCGACACCGCCGCCCTGACCGGCCGTTCGCTCACCCACATCCGGCGCAGCCCGGACACGATCATCACCACCGCGATCACGCCGATCGCGATGCTGCTGCTGTTCGTCTACGTCTTCGGCGGCGCGATCGACACCGGCACGGGGACCGGCACCGGCGACTACGTGGACTACCTGCTGCCCGGCATCCTGCTGATCACCGTCGCGTCAGGGATCGCCTACACGGCGTACCGGCTCCACACCGACGTGTCGGGCGGCATCTTCGAGCGCTTCCAGTCGATGCCGATCGCCCGGTCCGCAGCGTTGTGGGGCCATGTCATCACCTCGGTCGTCGCCAACGTGATCGCGTTGGTGCTGGTCGTGCTCGTCGCTGTGCTGATGGGCTTCCGCTCCGGTGCCGGCGTGCTGGCCTGGCTGGGGGTGGCCGGCATCCTCGTCCTCTTCACGCTGACGTTGACCTGGCTCGCCGTGATCCCCGGCCTGACCGCGAAGTCGGCCGACGCCGTCGGTGGGTTCTCCTACCCGCTGATCTTCCTGCCGTTCATCAGCTCGGCGTTCGTGCCGACGGCCGGGATGCCGGGTCCGGTGCGGTGGTTCGCCGAGCACCAGCCGGTGACGGCCATCGTCGACACGCTGCGCAACCTGTATGCCGAGCAGCCGGTCGGCGACGACATCTGGGTCGCGCTCGCCTGGTGCGTCGGGTTGCTCGTCGTCGCCTACGTGTTCGCGATGCGCACCTACCACCGCAAGATCGCCTGAGCGTCCGGGTGCCGGGGCGACGGGCAGGATGGGCGCATGCTGACGATCGGTGAGCTGGCGTCGTACGCCGGGGTGACGATCCGCACGGTCCGGCACTACCACGCCAAGGGCCTGCTGCCGGAGCCCGAGCGCGACCACTCGGGCTACCGGCGCTACGACGCCCGCGCGGTCTCGGAGCTGATCCGGATCCGGACCCTGGCGGACGCCGGCGTCCCGCTCGCCCGCGTCGAGGAGCTCCTCGATGCGGGCGAGGAGGAGTTCGCGGCCGCGGTCGCCGACATCGACCGGCGGCTGCGTGCGGAGATCCGCGAGCTCCAGCAGCACCGCCAGCGGATCGCCCAGCTCGCCGCCGGCGACAACCTCGCGTTGCCGCCGGAGGCTGCGGCCTACCTCGCCCGGCTGCGCGAGATCGGCCTCCCGGAGCGGCTGATCGAGGGCGAGCGCGACGCGTGGATCCTGGTTGCGGCGCAGATGCCGCAGCACATGGCGACCTTCATGGCGCTCAAGGCGGCGCAGCTCGACGATCCCGAGCAGGGTGACCTCTACCGCGACCTCGCGCAGGCGATCGACTGGGACGCCGACGACCCACGCGTCCCGGCGCTGGCCGACCGGCTCGTCGGGCTGATCGAGGCCGAGGTCGCCGCCTTGCCGGAGGGAGCGCAGGACCCGGGCCTCGAGCTCCCCGACGACCTCGCCGCGCTGCTCGACGCCGTCTTCGTGGACGGAGTACCGATGGCGCGCCGTCTGCTGCGCGAGCTGGAGGAGCGCGGCTGGACGGGCTGGACGAAGCTCGCCCGGGTGGTGCCGCCGCTCGCCTGATCAGTGCGTCGGGGGCGGCACCTCGAGCGCGCGGCCGTGGGGACGGCTCCGCTTCACGGCGTACATCGCGTGGTCGGCCGAGGCGAGGATCTCGTCCGCCGTCTCCTCCGGGTCGGAGGTGGCCGACAGGCCCACACTGGCCGACAGCTCCAGCTCACCGTCGTGCCAGGCCATCGGCCGGGACAGGGCCTGCTCGATGCGGCGCAGGCAGTCGACGGCGACACCGACGTCGGCGAGGTCCGGCAGCAGGACGACGAATTCGTCGCCGCCGACCCGCGCCACGGTGTCGTCCGGCCGGACGACGGCGCGCAGTCGGTCGGCGACCTCCACCAGCACCGCGTCGCCCGCGGTGTGCCCGTGCTGGTCGTTGATCGCCTTGAACCGGTCGAGGTCGACCATCACGAGCGCGACGTGCCGGCCGCCGCGGCGCAGCCCGGCGAGGGCGCGGGAGAGCTGCTCGTCGAGCATCCGGCGGTTGGCGAGGCCGGTCAGGCCGTCGTGGAGGGCCTGCACGCGGAGGATGTCCTCGACCTGCTGGCCGGTGAGGAGGTCCCGGCTCAGTGCGGAGACCGTGTGCAACGCGAAGGCGGCCCCCGCGATGCAGACCTGGGCGACGACCAGGCCACCGTTGGTGCCCACGAGCGCGAACGGACCGTGGCCGGAGGCGGTGACCACGTTGATGGCGGTGGCGGAGACCGCGAGCGCGATCGCTGCCGTGCGCGGGCCGAGGCGCATCGCGGCGAGCACCAGCGCCGGGGCGAGCAGGAAGGGCAGGCCCTGTGCCCAGGCCTCCTCCTGCCAGGGCAGCACGGTCGCAACCGTCACCGCGGCGACGGCGACGAGGATCGACCAGCGTTCGAAGCGCCCGGCGTGGGCCAGGTCCGGCCGCCGCCGGGTGAACAGCGCGGGCGCGACGACCAGCACGCCGATCCCGTCGCCGATCCACCACCGGGGCCAGGTCGGCCAGAAGGGGGCGGTGTCGGTCACCGCCGCAGCAGTGGCGCCCAGCGTCGCGCCGACCAGCGGGCCGACGACCACGGCGACGAGCACGAACCGCAGCATCGCGGACACCGTGGGGAGGCCGTCCAGCCGTCCCGCGCGGGTGAGCAGCAGGGCGCCGACCAGCGGCTCCGCCGTGTTGGCCACCGCCCAGATCAGCGCTGCCCCGAAGCTGACCGGGATGGTCAGGTCGACCACGATCTCGGCGACGAAGACCCCGGCGAGCAGGGCGGGCCAGCGCTCGCGCGGCATCATGGCCAGGACACCGAGGGTCAGTCCGGCGCCGGGCCAGAAGACGGACCCGGTCGGGTAGCCGAACGCCACCGCCTCGATGATCGCGAAGGAGAGGGCGCCGTAGGCGACCCCCATCGCTGCAGCGTCCCGCACCTCCCGCGCTCCCCTCACAGCCGCACGGTAGAGGCCGGCCGTGGGGTGGACCCAGAGGAAATGGTCCCGGTTCAGGCGTCGGGGACCGCGATCGCGGCCTCGACCGCCGCCAGGGCGCCGCGCAGGTAGCGCTCGACGACCGCGCGCTCCTCGTCGTCGAACTCCGCGTCCAGCCGCGCCAGACCCTCGAACATCGGCCGCAGGTGGCGCTGGACCTCGCCGGTCGCGCTCGTCGTGATGTGGAGCTGGGTACGACGCCGGTCGGTCTCGTCGGGCACCCGCTCGAGGTGGCCGCGGCGGCTCAGCCGGTCGACGATGCCGGTGGCGGCGGCGCTGGTGACGTCGAGGTGGCGGGCGAGCTCTCCGGGGCCGATCGGCCCGTGGCTGAGCCGCTCGAGCGTCGCGAGCTCGACGTCGCTGAGGTGCGCGCGGCGCGAGACCTCGTGCCGGATGCGGGCGGCGGCCTCCAGGAGGCTGCGCAGGGTCTCCATGGTCGCGCTCGCGTGCCACGCCTGGTCGCCGGACCCGCTCTCCCTCCGCACCACAGGTACCTCACCTCCTTGATGATCAAGTATGTTAACTACTTGACGACCGCATGACCACCGGCCCGACGACGATGGAGTCTCCCATGTCCACCACCGCCCGCCGCCCGTCCTCGCTGCTTCCCACCGTGGCTCCCCGGGCCGCCTGGGTGGTCGCCCTGCTCCCGCTGCTGCTGGCGATCCTCGCCATCGGGCTGCTGGGGGAGGGGGAGCGCGAGCAGCGCCCGACCGACTCCTTGCCGCGCGGCTTCGACAGCACGCTCGCCGCGGAGCTCGACGAGGAGGTGGGCGATGACGGGCAGGACGTCGCGATCGTGCTCTTCACCACCGACGGCGGCGACCTCGCCGGCGCCGGACGCGCCGGTCTGGACGGTGCGCTGGAGGCGATCGGGGCGGTTCCCCAGAGCCTGACCGTGGCGGAGGACGGGAGCGCCGCGTTCGTCGTCGTACCCGTCACTGCGGCGTCGGCCACCGACACCGTCGACCGGGTCGACGAGCTGCGCGCCACGCTGGCCGACGCCGTCCCGGACGGGGTCACCGCCCAGGTGACCGGGCCGGCCGGCATCCAGGCCGACCTGGCGAAGGTCTTCGACGGCGCCAACACCCGTCTGCTCCTGGCGACGGCATCTGTCGTGGCGGTGCTGCTGGTGCTGACCTACCGCAGCCCGGTGCTCTGGCTGGTCCCCCTGCTGGTCGTCGGCATCGCCGACCGGCTCGCTGCGGTGCTCGCGACGCAGGCGATGGCAGCGCTCGGCGTCGCGTGGAACGAGTCGACCGTCGGCATCCTCTCCGTCCTCGTCTTCGGTGCCGGGACCAACTACGCGCTGCTGCTGATCTCCCGCTACCGCGACGAGCTCGGCCGGCACGCCTCGCGCCACGAGGCCATGTCCCTCGCCTTGCGCCGCACGGTCGAGCCCGTGCTGGCCAGCGCCACCACGGTGGTGCTGGGGCTGCTCACCCTGCTGCTCTCGCTGACCCCCAGCACGCGCGGCCTGGGCCTGGCCTGTGCGATCGGCATCGTGGTCGCTGCGTCCTTCGTGCTGGTCGTCCTGCCCGCGACCCTCGTGCTCTTCGGTCGGTGGGTCTTCTGGCCGCGGGTGCCCAGGGACGGCGCGACCCCGCTCGCCGAGCGCGCCTCGCTCTGGCGCCGGGTCGGCGGCGTCGTGCAGCGCCGCCCCGCGGTCCTCGTCGGTACGACGACCGCCGTGCTCGCGCTGCTGGCGATCGGCCTGTTCCGGGTGGAGACCGGGCTGGGCCGGGCCGACCAGTTCCTCGAGCAGCCGGAGGCGATCACCGCGGCGGAGCGCCTGGCCCAGTCGTTCCCGGCCGGCACCTCCAGCCCGACGGAGGTCCTCACCCGGGCCGACGCGCAGCAGGTCCTGCGGGCGGTCGAGGAGGCGCCCGGCGTCGTGTCCGCACGGGTCGCCGGCGAGGGCGGCGGCGTGACCCGGATCGATGCGGTGCTCGACGCCGACCCCGGTACGGCGGCTGCCCGCTCGGCCGTCGACGACCTCCGCGACGCCCTCGCCGACTACGACGACACGCACGTCGGTGGGGAGGAGGCCGTGGCGCTCGACGAGCGCGAGGGCGCGGACCGCGACCGCTGGGTGGTGCTGCCGCTGATCCTCGGCGTCGTCCTGCTCGCCCTGGTCCTCCTGCTGCGCTCGGTCGTCGCGCCGCTGCTGCTCGTCGCGACGGTGCTGGCGACCTACGCCGCCAGCATGGGTGCCTCGTGGTGGCTGTTCACCGGCCCGCTCGGCTTCGAGGCCCTCGACGTGCAGGTCCCGCTCTTCGCGTTCCTCTTCCTCGTCGCGCTCGGCGTCGACTACAACATCTTCCTCGTCACCCGGGCTCGGGAGGAGGCCCGCGAGCACGGCACCCGCGACGGCATGCTGCGCGCCCTCACCGCGACCGGCGGCGTGATCACCAGCGCGGGAATCCTGCTCGGAGCGGTGTTCGCGGTCCTGGGTGTGCTGCCGCTCGTGGTGCTCGCGCAGCTCGGCGTCGTCGTCTGCCTCGGTGTCCTGCTCGACACCCTGGTGGTCCGCACCGTGCTGGTGCCGGCGCTGGCGTTGCTGCTGGGCGAGCGGTTCTGGTGGCCGGCGCGGCCGTCGAGGACCGTGCCGGACGGCGCCGCCTGACGGGTCCTCAGTCCAGCGCGAGCTGCGCCAGGCGGGCCTCGATCGCTGCCTGGACGGTCTCGGCCAGCGTCGGGACCTCCTCGGTCAACCGGCGGAACTCCTCGGCGGTGAAGTGGAGGCTCTGCAGACGGCTGGCGGCGACCACGGTCGCGCTGCGCACGGTGCGTCGCTGGACGGCGATCTCACCGACGAGGGCGCCGGCACCCAGCTGCGCGACGTGCGCGTGCTGGCGGCGTACGGCGACCTCGCCGTCGAGCACCAGGTAGGCCTTGTCCGCAGTGGAGGCCTCGGTCATCAGCGCCCAGCGGGCAGGAGTGCGCACGAGGCGCGCGGCGGACGCGACGTGGTGGAGCTCGTCGCGGGACGCCCCGGGGAGCACGTCGAGGCCACGCAGCTGCTCGGCGAGGTCGCGCACGGAGTGGGTGGGCGGTGGGGTGGTGCTGCTCATCGCGACACGGTTCATGGCAGGATCCTCCGGATTGAGTGAACGAGTGTGCACTCAAAGTCTGGCGGGGTCCGCCCCCGTCGTCCATGCCTGCCGGACGTGTCCTCGGTCTCGCTCTCAGGCCGGCGTGACGACGGGCACGGCGGCTCGCGAGAACCGCAGCGCCTCGTCGACGACCGGCCCCCCGCGGACAAGCTTCACGTCGTCGGCGTAGCTCATCGACATCTTCCACGGGTAGTGGTCGCCCTGGCGGGGCAGGTCGGCGATCGCGCGCTGGACGTATCCGGCCTGGAAGTCGAGGAGCGGCCGGGTCGTCATGCCCTCCGGTGCGAGGGGCACGCAGACGTCGTACCCCTCGGTCTCCATGTGCTCCAGCAGGCGGCAGAAGTGCTCGCAGAGCAGGCCGACCTTGAGCGTCCACGAGGAGTTGGTGTAGCCGATCGCGAAGGCCAGGTTGGGGATCCCGCTGAGCATCATGCCCTTGTAGGCGACGTGCTCGGGTGCGTGCAGCGCGATGCCGTCGACGGTGATCGCGATGCCGCCGAAGAGCTGCATGGTCAGCCCCGTCGCGGTGACGATCACGTCCGCCTCCAGCTCCTCGCCGGACTCCAGCAGGATGCCGGTCTCGGTGAAGGTGCTGATCCGGTCGGTGACGACGCTTGCCCGGCCGTCGCGGATCGTGCGGAACAGGTCGCCGTCGGGGACGGCGCACAGGCGCTGGTCCCAGGGGTCGTAGGGCGGGTTGAAGTGCGTGTCGACGTCGAAGCCGTCCGGCAGGGCCTTCGCGTTCACCGAGCGGATCAGCGTGCGCGCCGTCTTCGGGAAGGTCTGGCAGAACTGCCACACCAGGCGCTGCTTGAGGATGTTCTTGTGCCGGGCCACCGCATAGCCGCGGTTCTCCCCGAGCACCTTGCGCAGGCCGTTGGCCAGCTTGTCCTCCGAGGGCACCGGCATGATGTACGTCGGCGTCCGCTGCAGCATCGTGACGTGGCCCGCACCCTCGGCGACCATCGCCGGCAGCAGCGTCACCGCGGTGGCTCCGGAGCCGATGACGACCACCCTCTTGCCGGCGTAGTCGAGGTCCTCGGGCCAGTGCTGGGGGTGCACGATCTCGCCGCGGAAGCGGTCGCGGCCCTCGAAGGCCGGGGTGAAGCCGGCCTCGTAGTCGTAGTAGCCGGTCGCGCCGAAGACCCAGCCGGCCGTCAGGGTGAACCGCTCGCCGGTGTCGCCGCGCTCGACCTGCACGGTCCAGCGCGCGTCGGCGGTCGACCAGGCCGCCTCGAGCACCCGGTGCTGGTAGCGGATGTGCGGCTCGACGCCGTACTCCTCGGACGTCTCGCGCAGGTAGGCGAGGATCCGGTCCGCGCTGGCGATCGACTTCGGGTCGGTCCACGGCTTGAACTCGTAGCCGAAGGTGTGGAGGTCGGAGTCGGAGCGGATGCCGGGGTAGCGGAACAGGTCCCACGTGCCGCCCGAGCGCTCGCGCGCCTCGAGCACCGCGAAGGTCGTGCCGGGGCGCTCGGCCAGCAGGTAGCGCGCCGCGCCGATGCCGGAGATGCCGGCGCCGATCACGAGGACGTCGAGGTGTTCGGGGTGCGTGGTCATGGCTCCATGGTGCGGCGGCCGCACCTGCCGTGGGCAGGGCGGATCACACCACAGTGCTCATGACGTGGTGCGAAGTGCACCTGTCGGACGCGGTCGCAGCACGGTGAGCGCGACCACGAGCGCGAGCCCCATCATCGCGACGGGCAGCAGGAAGGCGGTCCGGACCGAGCCGCTCGAGGCCAGCACCACGGTGACCGCGGCCGTCGTGACCGAGGTGGCGAGCTGGTTGAGCACGTTGATCATGGTGCTGCCCGACGGGATGTCGGTGTCGTCGAGGTCGCGGGTCGCCTGGGTGATCGTGGGCAGCATGGTCGCCCCGGCGCCCGTCGTACCGAGGGCGAGGAAGGGCACCAGCGTCGGGTACGACGCGTCGGCGGCCAGCTGCAGCGTGAACCCTCCGTAGCCGATCACCGCCAGCGTGATGCCGGTGGCGATCACCCGGATCGGTGGCACCCGGTCGATGAGCCGGCCGGCCACCTGGATCGAGATGCCGGCCAGGACCGCCTGCGGCACCATCAGCAGCCCGGTCGTCGTGGCCGACTCGCCGCGCGCCACCTGGAAGTACAGCGGCACCAGCACCAGCGTGGAGAAGTAGGCGCCGGCGAAGAGCACCATCAGCAGGGCCCCGCCGCCGGTCGCGCGCAGGCCGAGCAGGCGCACCTTCAGCAGGGGCGCGCTGTGTCCGAGGGCGTGGCGGGTGAAGGTGGCGAGCAGCACCAGGCCCGCGGCGATCGGCACCAGGGCCCGGGCCTCGACCAGGGAACCCTCGGCGAGCGAGGTGCCGAGCACCAGCAGCGCCATCGCCGGCGCGAGCAGCAGCAGGCCGGTGCGGTCCAGGCGGGCGGCGCTGTCGCCCGGCAGGGCCGGGAGGTTGCGGCGGCCGAGCCACAGGGCGAACAGGCCGACGGGCAGGTTCACCAGGAAGATCCAGCGCCACGACAGGGTGTCGAGAAGCCACCCGCCCAGCGGCGGGCCGAGCACGGGAACGACCAGGATGGGCAGGCCGAGCAGCGCCATCACCCGGCCCCGGTCGGCCGGCGGGGCCGAGCGGAGCGCGAGGGTCATCGCGGCCGGCATCACGAACCCGCCGCCGAGGCCCTGCACGACGCGGAACGCGATCAGGCTCGGTGCGTCCCAGGCGGTGGCCACCAGTGCCGAGCCGACCGTGAAGACGCCGATCGCGGCGAGGAAGACCGAGCGGGCGCCGTACCGCGAGATCGCCCAGGCGGCCGCCGGGATGACGGTGGCGAGGGCGAGGGTGTAGCCGGTGCTGACCCACTGGATGAGCGGCAGCGAGGCGCCGGTCTCCTCGGCCAGTCGCGCGAGCGCGACGGCGACGACGGTGACGTCGAGGGGGATCATCACGGTGCCGGCGATGACGGTCAGGGCGACGGTGGTGCCCGTGCGGGCAGCGGTCGGAGGGGCGGCGAGCGCGGTCATGGAGGAACCCTCCAACCTCAACTTTGGTTGAGGTCAAGCCTCCCGTCCGGCCGCGCCCCTATGCTCGCTCCATGACCTGGGAGGATCCCGCGCCGAGGACGCGCGAGCTGATCCGGCAGGCGGCCGAGCGGGCCCTGCAGAACCCCGACGAGTGGGTCACCCCGGTCCACGAGGCCACGCTCTCGGCGCCGACCACCGCCGCCATCGCCGCGGACCCGGCCCTCGCCGACGCGTTGCGGCGGGCGAACTTCGACAACCTCTTCGCCTGGGCGACCGCCAACGTCCGCGCCCCGGGAGACGTGGTGCCGCCGAACACCAGCGCCGTCCAGCTCGACGTCGCCCGCGACCTGGTCCGCCGCGGCCTCGACGACGTCAGCCTCGACGCCTACCGCACGGGGCAGAACGTCGCGTGGCGCGCGTGGATGCAGATCTGCTTCGAGCTCACCCGCGACGCCGACGAGCTCGAGGACCTCCTGCTGGTCTCGGCCACGTCGATCGCCGATTTCGTCGACGCCACCATCGGCGCGGTCGCCGAGCGGATGGCGGCCGAACGCGACGAGCTGACCCGCGGCTCCCAGGCCGAGCGGCGCGACATGGTCGCCCTCGTCCTCGAGGGTGCGCCGGTGCCGAGGCTGCGCGCGGAGGCCGTGCTCGCCCACCCGCTCGACGGCGACCACACCGCTGCTGTCGTCTGGACCACCGAGCGCGACTCCGACCTCGGCCGGCTCGAGCGGGTCGCTGAGGAGCTGATGCGCGCCTGCGGCGCGCGGCAGCGGCTGACCGTGGTCGCGGCCGCGAGCACGCTGTGGGTGTGGCTTCCCGTCGCCACCATGCCGGACCGCGTCGCGCTCGGGACCGCCCTTCGTCGTACGCCGGAGGTGCGGGTGGCCCTCGGCAACCCCGGGCGCGGGATCGAGGGCTTCCGCCGCAGCCACCACGACGCCTCGGAGGTACGACGCCTGGTGGCCCGGCTGGGCACGGCCGACCAGCTGGTGGCCTTCGCCGACGTCGAGCTCGCCGCGCTCGTCACCCGCGACGAGGCCCGCGCCGCGGAGTTCGTCGCGCAGGTGCTGGGCGACCTGGCCGACGCCTCGTCGGAGCTGCAGGAAACCGTCCGGGCCTACCTCGCCGAGCTCGGCAACGCCTCGGCCGCGGCGGCGCGGCTGTTCACCCATCGCAACACCGTGCTGCGCCGGCTCGCGCGCGCCGACGAGCTGCTGCCGCGCCCGGTTGCGAGCGACCCGGTGCGGATCGGGGTGGCGCTGGAGGTGCTGCGCTGGCGGGCGGCCGGGGCCACCGTGCAAGGATCGGGCAGCTGATCTGAAGGGTTGCGAGATGGTCTACGTCGAGGCGTCCGAGCGCGCCCGCCAGTCGATCGCGGCGGCCCGTGCGGTCATGGCCCGCGACGGCGTCGCGCGGACCACGCTGCGCGCCGTGGCGGCCGAGGCCGGCGTACCCCTCGGCACCCTGCAGTACGTCTTCCCGACCAAGGAGCAGCTGCTCAAGGCGGTCATCGAGGACGTCGTCGACGAGATCGCCCTCCTGCTCGCTGGTTCCCTACCGGTCGACGGGGGGCTGGAGCGCGCGCTCCGTGGGGGCGTCGAGGCGTTCTGGGTGACGTTGGTCGCCGATCAGGTTCCGTTACAGCTGATGCAGGGGGAGCTGCTCAACCACTTCCTGCGCGCGCCGGGGCACGCGGACCTGGCGCGGTGGCAGTACGAGCGCTACCGCAGTGTGCTGGCTGACTGGTGCGAGCGCGCCGCCACGGCGGCCGGGGAGACGACCGCTCTGCCGTTCGACCAGCTCGCGCGGGTGCTGCTCGCGGGCATCGACGGGCTCACCCTGCAGTACGTCTGCGAGCCCGACGACGAGCGCGCGCGCGCCGACCTCGCCGTCGTCGTCGACATGGTGATCGCGGCCGCGCGGATCACCCGCTGACGGCTCCCGCCCGTTGCACCCGTTCGATGCGCACGCGTAAAGTCAGTCATACGACTGACTTAGGAGCCAGGATGACTGAAGAGATCGACGTCGTGGACGTCGTGGTGGTCGGCGCCGGCCTTTCCGGACTCGTCGCGGCGCGCGAGCTGCGGCGCACCGACAGGGACGTCGTGGTCCTCGAGGCGGCCGACCGGTGCGGTGGCCGCTCGCTCGCCGTGACCAGCAGCCTCGGTTCCCGGCTCGACCTCGGCGGACAGTGGATCGGCGCCGACCACCATCGGCTGATCGCGCTGGCCGACGAGCTCGGCGCCACCCGGTACGCGATGCACACGGGCCCGGTGCCCACGCTGGTCGATGGCCCGCGACGGGTCCGGCTCGCGTCGCCGCGGGTGCTGATCGCCGGCGCCGCCCTGGGCGTGCTCGACCTGTTGCGGCGTACCAGGGGCGGGGCGGGGCGCGACACCACCACCGTTGCCGACTGGCTGCGCAGGGTGCCCGGTCGGGGGCGTCGGCTCCTCGAGGTGCTCGCACTGGTCTCGTGGACCGCCGACCTCGATCGGATCTCGGTCCGCACGATGACGAGCCTGATCCGGGGCCAGGGCGGACTCGGGCACATGCTCTCGACCAAGGGCGGCGCGCAGGAAGCGCTGATCGTGGAGGGCGCCGGCAGCCTGGTCGAGTGCCTGACCGAGGAGCTCGGCACGACGGTCCGCACGGGCACCCCGGTCACCGCGATCCTTCGCGACGACGACGGCGTGGTGGTGCGGACCGCGGCTGGCGAGCTGCGGGCGCGCCGGGTGATCGTGTCCGTCCCGCCGCCGATGGCTCGACACATCCGGCACGAGCCGCCGCTCCCCGAGGCGCGGCACGCGCTGGAGCGGGAGAGCTTCCTCGGGACGGTGTACAAGGCGATCGCGGTCTACCCCGCCCCGTTCTGGCGGTCGACCGCGAGCGGCGAGCTGATCATGCTCGACCATCCCGGCTGCGCGGTGTTCGACACCACGGCGCCCGGCGGTCCCGGCCACCTCTGCTTCCTCGCCGGCGGTCCGGCGGCCCGCGCGCTCGACGAGCTCGCCCCCGACGAGCGCCGTACGGCCCTGCTGGCCCGGGTCGCGGCCCACCTCGGGCCGGAGGTGCTCGCGCCAGCCGACTGGCACGAGAAGTCGTGGCACCTCGACGAGTGGGCCGGCGGCGGGTACATCGCCCTCCCCGAGGCCGGCGCCCGATCGGGAACGGTCCCGATGGCGTGCGACCCGGTTGGACGCGTGCACTGGGCGGGCGCGGAGACGGCGAAGGACCACCCGGGGTACCTCGACGGCGCCATCGAGTCGGGGCAGCGGGCGGCCCGCGAAGTGCTGGCCGCGTTGGCCGTCGGCTAGGACCGCTCGGCGAGGCGCACTGCGGCGTGCCGCACGATCGCCGCCTCCTCGGCATCCCGCGCAGCCTCGTGGGGCACCTGCCCACCGAGCAGTCCGGCCGGCTGGGTCAGCCAGGCCCAGACCTTCCACGGGTCCATCCGCGCGGCCAGCAGCGGCTCGAGCACGGGCGCCAGCTCGTCGCGCAGCTCGCCCGCCGCGGTGAGCTGGAAGGCCGGGACGATCGTGCCGCCGTCGTGGGCGACCACGAGCAGCGCGTGGCGCTCGGCCGCCTTGTGCACCGCGAAGCGCGCGGCGTTCTCCGAGCCGCCGCGCACCTCGGCCAGCGAGGCGTAGGTGTGCCACGGGCTGGCGAGCAGCGACGCCCGCACCTGGGCCCGGCGGCGCAGCTGCACCAGCGCGAGGGGCACGGCGTGGGCCGGCTCGTCGCCGTCCTGGTGCAGCACCCGGTCGAGGTCGGCGACCTGCTCCGGCGTCAGCGGCGCACCCGTCGCGGGATCGCGCCACACGACGGCCCCGCCGAGGTCGCGCTCGAACGTCGGCAGCCCCGCCGCGGCGAGCTGGTCGGCGAGGCCGAGCTCCTCGAGCCAGGCGGCGAGCCGGGGCCCGGTGCTGCTGGCGTCGTACTCGATCTGCTCGTCCCGCATGGTGGCAAGCCTCCCATCCCCGCTGGAAGCGTCGTGGGTCGGCGGGTTAGCGTGGCTGCCATGACTCGGGATCTTCGACACCTGCACGCCTCGCGGGCCTACCCCGTGCGCCAGCTGGTCGCGTACCGGAGGCTGATCGTCAACCGCGAGCGGATCGACCCGGAGCGCGTCGTCGCCGACTACATCCGCGCCAACCCCCAGGTCGACCTGGAGGCGCAGGCGACCTTCGCGGAGTGGGACCGCGGCAGCCTGCCCGGTGACACGGCGCAGCGGATCCAGGGCCTGCCCATCCGCTGACCCTCGCGGGCTCGCCGCGCCCCTCCCGGGCGCGGCACGGTCGCACCCCGGAAATCATGTAGTCACTACATGATGTACTAACATCACCATATGGCCGGACCCACGCCCCGCGACGCCTTCGACCGCATCATGCAGCTGTCGGCGCTGATCACCAGCGACATGGCGCGCTTCGAGCGGGAGACCGGCCTGACCCCGGCGCGCACCCATCTGCTCTGGGTCCTCGGCGCCGGCGGCCCCGCCACCCAGCAGCAGCTGGCCGCGGCGCTCGAGGTGACCCCGCGCAACGTCACCGGTCTGGTCGACGGGCTGGTCGCCTCCGGCCACGTCACCCGCGAGCCGCACCCCACGGACCGCCGGGCCACCCTCGTCACCCCGACGTCCCGCGGCGCGGAGGCGATCGAGGAGCTGCAGACCAGCTCCGACGACCTGGCCGACCAGCTGTTCGGGGACGTCGGCCCACGGAGGTTGGCCACGTTCACCGGTGTCCTCGACGACACGATCGCGCGCTTCGCGCGACTGATGGAGGAGACGGAGGAGGCCGCGCGATGAGTCGGGTGTGGTGGTTCGCGAAGGAGGCCGTGCTGCTCGAGCTCGCCATCTGGGTCGCGCTCGGCCGCTGGGTGCTGCGCCGGCCCGACGTCCCCGCAGGTGCCACGGCGGTCGGCTACGCCCAGCTGGTCGCGCCCGTGCTGTGGCTGTGGATCCTCGGCTCGTTCGCCGAGGTGGTCGCCCTCGAGCTCGTCCTGCGCAGCATCGACGCACCCTGGGCCGAGGCGGTCCGGATCCCGCTGCTCATCGTCGGCACGTGGGGCGCGCTGTGGATGCTCGGCCTGATGGCCTCGATGAAGGTACGCCGCCACCTCGTCCTGGCCGACCGGCTCGAGATCCGCTCCGGGCCGCGGGTCCGCGTCGTCGTACCGCGGGCGGCGATCACGGGTGCCCGCGCCGTGGAGCACGAGTTCGAGGGCGTCATCAAGACGCTGCACGAGGAGGACGGCCTGCTCCTCGTCGGCGTCAACACCCGCACCAACGTCGAGCTGGCGCTCGCCGGCCCGACCCCGCTCGCCACCCACGGCGGCGAGCGGACGGCCGAGCGGGTCGGCCTGTGGGTCGACGACCCGCGCGCGTTCGTCCGACTGATCACGGAGCGCGACGCGACAATGGCCGGGTGAGCGAGGTCCGCAACGGCGACGTCTCCTTCTGGTGGCAGCAGGTGGGCTTGCCGGACCCGCGCCCCGAGCTGCCCGGCGACACCGACGCCGACGTCTGCATCGTCGGTGCGGGCTACACCGGGTTGTGGACGGCCTACTACCTGAAGCGGCTGCAGCCGGACCTGCGCGTCGTCGTGCTGGAGTCGCGGTTCGCCGGCTTCGGGGCATCCGGCCGCAACGGCGGCTGGCTGACCAACAGCGTGACCGGTGGTCGTGAGCAGTACGCCGCCAGCCACGGTCGCGACGCCGCGATCGCTCAGCAACGGGCGATGAACGACGCCGTCCGCGAGGTCGTCGACGTCGCCGCCCGTGAGGGCGTCGACGCCGGCATCCACCTCGGTGGCGAGCTGAACGTCGCGCGCTCCCCGGCCCAGCTGGCCCGGTTGCGGGCGAGCGCCGCGGCCGAGCAGCAGTGGCCGGACACCGACGTCGAGCTGCTCGACGGACCCGCGCTGCGGGAGCGGATCCGGGTGGCGGACGCGCTGGGCGGGACGTGGCACCCGCACTGCGCCCGCCTGCAACCGGCACGGCTCGTGCAGGGGCTCGCGCAGGCGGTCGAGCGGAGCGGTGCGCGCATCCACGAGGGGACGCACGTCGAGGAGATCACCCCGGGCCGGGCCCGGACCCGGCACGGGACCGTGCGGGCGGCGTACGTCATCCGGGCGACGGAGGGCTTCACCCCGAACCTGCGCGGCGAGCACCGCACCTGGCTGCCGATGAACTCCTCGCTCGTCGTCACTGCGCCCCTGCCGCCGTCGGCCTGGGACGCGATCGGCTGGGAGGGGCGCGAGACGCTCGGCGACCTCGCCCACGTCTACATGTACGCCCAGCGCACCGCCGACGACCGGATCGCCTTCGGCGGCCGTGGCGTGCCCTACCGGTTCGGGTCGCGCGTCGACACCGACGGCGCGACCCAGCAGCGGACGATCACGGGTCTGGCCGACCTGCTGCGGCGGTTCTTCCCGTCGGCGGCCGACGTGCCGGTCGAGCACGCGTGGGCGGGTGTGCTCGGCGTCCCGCGCGACTGGTCGGCCGGCGTCGGCCTCGACCCGGCGACCGGCCTCGGCTGGGCGGGCGGGTACGTCGGCACCGGCGTCACGGCCACCAACCTCGCCGGCCGCACCCTCGCCGACCTCGTCCTGCGCCGCGACACCGAGCGGACCCGGCTGCCCTGGGTCGGCCACCACGCACGCCGCTGGGAGGTCGAGCCGTTGCGGTGGATCGCCGTCCAGGCCCTCTACGCCGCCTACCGCGCCGCCGACCGGGCCGAGTCCCGCGGCCGGGCGACGACGTCCCCGCTCGCGCGGGTCGCCGACCGGGTCAGCGGACGGCACTGAGCCTGCTGATGCGGGCCGGTCGTCGTACGACCGGTAGACTGCTCGACGAAAGGGAGTAGTCCCCAACAGCCGCGTCGACACACTGACCTCCGGGTCCGGTGCGGCAGGCCACCTCGAGCGATCGGGTGGCGGACGAGACTTTCGACCAGATTGCCGACCCGCAAGGGCGCCTGGTCGAGAGCGCGCGTCCATCCCGGGGCCTCTCGCCAGGTGCCGAGAGGAACCACCGATGTACGCCTTCCTGCTCTCCACCGCCGTCATCTTCGTCGCCGAGCTCGGCGACAAGAGCCAGCTGATGGCGATGACCTTCGCGGCGCGCTACCGCGTGCGCGACGTGCTCATCGGCATCACCGCCGCCACCGCCCTGGTCCACCTGGCATCGGTGGGGATCGGCGCCCTGGTCGGCGACGCGTTCGCCGACTACCAGGGTGCGATCTCGATCGTCGCCGGTGTCGCCTTCCTGCTCTTCGCGCTGTGGACCCTGCGCGGCGACGAGCTGACCGACGAGGAGGCCGACAAGGCCCGCAACGCCACCGGCGCCGCGATCCTCGCCGTCGGCGTCGCCTTCTTCCTCGCCGAGCTGGGCGACAAGACGATGCTCGCGACCATCACGCTCGCCACCCAGGAGGGCTGGTTCGGCACCTGGCTGGGCTCGACCCTCGGCATGGTCGCCGCCGACGCGCTCGCCATCGGCGTCGGCGCGGTCCTCGGCCGCCGCCTGCCCGAGAAGGTCATCGCGTACGGCGCCGCGGCGCTCTTCGCGCTGTTCGGGATCCTGCTGATCGTGGACGGGGCCGGCTGGCTCTGAGCCCGCTGGGGGAGGATGTCGGGGCCATGAGCCTCGACAAGACCCGCACAGGCGACGTCATCCCGCTCCGCGACGCCACCCGCGCCTGGTTCGCCATCTCGCTGCAGACCTTCGGCGGCCCGGCCGGCCAGATCGCGGTGATGCAGCACAAGCTGGTCGACGAGAAGCGGTGGATCGGTCAGCAGCGCTTCCTGCATGCCCTCAACTACTGCATGCTGCTGCCCGGCCCGGAGGCGCAGCAGCTCGCCATCTACGTCGGCTGGCTGTTGAACGGGACGTTGGGGGGCCTGATCGCCGGCGTCCTCTTCGTGCTGCCGGGCGTGGTCGCGCTGCTCGCGCTCTCGGCCCTGTACGTCGGCGCCGGGTCCACGACCCTGGTCGCCGGCCTGTTCGCGGGGCTGGCCCCCGCGGTCATCGCGATCGTCGTGCAGGCGGTGCAGCGCGTCGGCCAACGGGCGTTGCACCACCCGGCCCTCGTCGCGATGGCGGTGGCGTCCTTCGTCGCGCTGACGGTCTTCCGCGTGCCGTTCCCGGTCGTCGTCCTCAGCGCGGGCGTGCTCGGCTGGGCCGTGGGGACGCGGGTCCCCGCCCTCGCGCACGGCAGCGGCCACGGAGCCGCCATCGACGGACCGGAGCCGTTGATCAGCGACGACGCCCTGCACCACGACGCGCCCTCCACCGCGCGGGGACTGAGGATCCTGGTCGTCGGTCTGGTCCTGTGGTTCACGCCGGTGGTGATCGCCGCTGTGGTCTTCAGCAGGGACAGCGTCTTCGTCGACCAGGGCCTGTTCTTCTCCGGCGCCGCGGTCGTCACCTTCGGCGGGGCCTACGCCGTGCTGTCGTACGTCGCCCACCAGGCCGTCAACGTGTTCGGCTGGCTCAAGGCGGGGGAGATGGTGCGCGGACTCGCGCTCGCCGAGACCACCCCCGGCCCGCTGATCATGGTTGTGCAGTTCGTCGCCTTCGTCGGCGCCTACCGCAACCCCGGCTCGCTCGACCCGTGGGTCGCCGCGGTGCTGGCCTCGCTGCTGGTCACCTGGGTGACCTTCGTGCCCTGCTTCCTCCTCATCTTCCTGGGCGCCCCGTACGTCGAGCGGCTGCGCAGCAACCGCCACCTGGGCGCTGCCCTGATCGGCATCACGGCAGCGGTGGTCGGCGTGATCGCCAACCTGGCGGTGTTCTTCGCGCTGCACAACCTGTTCACCAGGTCGCGCACACTCGACTGGGGCCCGGTCGCCCTCGACGTACCGGTCGTGTCGTCGTGGGACCCGGTCGCCTTCGCGATCACCGCGATCGCGCTGGTGCTGGTCTTCGGAGCGAGGTGGTCGACCCTGCGCACGCTCGGCGTGTGCGCGCTCCTCGGCCTCGCCTCGACCCTCGTCACCTGACCGCTTGCGGCTGCGGCAGGCGAGGCGCCGTGCAGGCCGTGCGCCGTCCCGCCGGACAGCTCGGAGCCCCCGCCATCGCTGGCGGGGGCTCCGGTCCGTTCGGTCAGTACGACGCCTGCGACTGCACGTTCAGCTCGTCGGTCCGGACACCCCGCGCCGGCGCGACGCGCGGGTCGTTGACCTTGAACACGTCGAAGCCCTGCTGGATGTCGCTGGAGTAGATGTGGCCGTTGTACCAGTACGCCGACCACGACCCGCCCAGGATGAGCCGCTCCGTCGACAGCGGCCCACGGTCGAAGTACGCGATCTCCTTCGGCTTCGCCGAGTCGGTGAAGTCCCAGACGGAGATGCCGCCCTGGTACCACGCCTGCACCATGATGTCGCGGCCCTTCACCGGGATCAGCGAGCCGTTGTGGGCCACGCAGTTCTCGGTGTTGGCCTGGGTGCGCGGGATCTTGAAGTAGGAGCGGAACTCCAGCTGGCCGTCGACGATGTCGTAGATCCCGTCGGCACCCTTCGCCTCGCCCACGGTCGGGTTGCAGGTCGGGCCGCCGCCACCGCCGAGCTCGTCGGTGAAGACCACCTTGGTGCCGGCGTTGTTGAAGGTCGCCGAGTGCCAGAACGCGAAGTTCTCGGTGTCGCGCACCGTCTCGGTGACGACCGGGTTCACGCGGTCGGAGATGTCGACCAGGATCCCGTCACCCATGCAGGCGCCGGCCATGACGTCCTTGCCGGGGTACGCCGTCAGGTCGTGGCACCCGGACGTCTCGCGCGAGTAGCCCCCCGGCGGGTTGCCGCCGCCGGTCTCGGCGGGGAAGAGCACCGGCTCGGCGACCAGCGCCGCGTCCTGCGGCGCAGCCGTCGGGACCTTGACGACGCTGATCTGGTCGTGCGGCGGCTGGCAGTCCGGGAAGCTCGCGTTCGGCGAGTACGACGACACGTAGACGTAGACGTCCTTGCCGTCCTCCGACGGGGCCAGCGTGTGCGTGTGCGAGCCGCAGGCGGTCTCGACCGCGGCGACGTACTGCGGTGAGGTCGGGTCGCTGATGTCGAAGACCCGGATGCCCTCCCACGACTCCTTGATCGTCGCCGACTGCGGCACGTTGTCGCAGGTGTCGTTGCTGCGGCTCGAGTCGACGCTGAGGACCAGCAGGTCGTCGTACACCGAGATGTCGTTCTGCGAGCCGGGGCAGACCACCTGGGTGACGAGCACCGGCTTGTGCGGCTTGCGGATGTCGTAGACGGACAGGCCGTCGTAGTTGCCCTGGAAGGCGTAGTCGCCCTGGAAGGCCAGGTCGGTCTGGAAGGACGACTCGCCGGCGAACGGCCCCGACTTCGGGATGTTCGCGAGCAGCTCGATGTTGGCGCTCTTCTCGACCTCGCCGGGTGCGAGCACGGCGGCACTGTCGTCGAGCTGCGCGAGGTCCTGGCCGGGCAGGCAGGCCAGCTTGAAGTTGTCACCGGCCCGCTCGGCAGCACGCTGCTGCCCGGGCGGGCAGGCGGCCGCGTCCGGGCCGTCGTCGTGTGCGTCGGCGGGCAGGGTCACTGCCGTGATGCCGAGGGCCAGCACGCCCAGCGCTGAGACGCCGAGCCTGCGCAGGCGCAGGGGGACAGGGATCGCCATGGTCACTCCCGAGAAGGTTGGTACGGCTCCGAGCTCCTGACTCTGGCCTATGGTGAGGACTCCCCACAACCCCCCTCGAGGAGTTCTCGGTGTCTCGGTCCCGGTCGTTGCCCCCTGCTGTCCTGACGGTCGCCCTCGCGCTCGCCGCGCCCACGTTGAGCGGGTGCCTCGAGCACGAGGACGACGCCCGCGCGGAGTCGGGCTCCGGTCCCGCGGTGATCCAGCCCGGCGGCCCGGGAGAGGCGGCAGCGACGCTCGCGCCGGACGCGGCGGTCGAACGCGGCGAGGTCGCCCATGACGACCTCGCGTTCGTGCAGATGATGATCCCGCACCATGCGCAGGCGCTGACGATGTCCGAGCTGGCGCCGACGCGTGCACGGTCCCGCCAGGTCAAGGCGCTCGCCCGACGGATCCTCGCCGCACAGCGCCCCGAGATCCTGGCGATGGCGGCCTGGCTGACCGAGCAGGGCGTGGCGGTGCCCTCGGCGAGCGACGACCCGACCGCGTTCGACCACGGCGAGCACGGCCACGCCGCGATGCACGGGATGCTCACCGACGAGCAGCTGCACGCCCTCGAGGACGCCACCGGTGCGGAGTTCGACCGGCTCTTCCTCGAGGGCATGATCCAGCACCACGACGGCGCCATCGAGATGGCCGACGCCGTCGCGAAGCGGGGCAGCGACGTGCGGGTGACCGAGATGGCCGAGGAGATGGTGATCGGCCAGGGTGCCGAGGTGGACCGGATGGAGGAGCTGCTCGCGCAGCTCTGACCACCCGGTCCTCCGGCTCGGTCGAGGCTCAGGCGGTCGCGGGGGTCCGTCGCCCGATCAGCGCGTCGAGCGAGATCCGGCCGGCGCCGGTGGCGGCGAGCACGAGCGCCAGGAAGCCGATCACGCCGACCAGCTCCCAGCCGCCGGCGGAGGCCATGACCTCGGTGCCGCGGTGGACGAACCAGAACGCGCCGGCCATCTGGCCGACGACGAGGAGGCCGGCGACGGGCGTGAGCAGGCCGGCCATGAGAAGCGCGCCGCCGCCGATCTCGGCGAGCAGTGCGTACGCCGCCGCTGCCTCCGCGGCCGGGATCCCCATCGCGGCGAACCCGTCCGCCGTCGTACCGAAGCCCTGGTCGAGCTTGTCGAGACCGTGGGCGAGCAGGACGACGCCGAGCCCGATCCGGGCGAGGAGCAGCGCGACGTCGCGCAGGGGAGCGGGGACGGTGGGGGTGGTCAGGGTCTTCACGGGTGCCTCCGAGCGGGCGTGGGAACAGGTCGTTGAAACTTCACACAATCCTGCAGGTCGATCCTGTGAGGGTCCTGAACGCGTCGGGGTGGCGACGCTGAGAGTCGCCGCCCCGACGTTGCTCAGCCGGCCGTGACGGAAGCCGGCTCCCAGACGAAGCCGTCGGGGTCGGTGGTCGCGGATTCCCCGCCGTTGAGCACGATCCGGTGCGATCCGCTGCCTGCCATCGGCACGCCGGCGTCCTTGGCGAGCGCCTTGCGGCTGAGCAGGCCGAGGGTCACCGCGCCGCCGCCGGACTCGAACTCGACGTACTTGCGGCCGAAGCTCTTCGCGACCCGGAAGCCCCGCTCGACGTAGTGCGCCCTGGTGGCGAGCACGTCGTCGGCGCCGATCAGCAGCACGATGCTCTCGATCGCCCGGCTGGCGGGGCCCTTGTCCTTCTTCGTGGCGCTGACGACCTTCCAGATCGCGCCGTCCGGCGCCCGGAGCACGCCGCCGTAGCCCCAGAAGGACTTCGTCACGGGCTTGACCACCTCGGCCCCGGCGGCGATCGCGGACGCGGCGAGCGCGTCGACGTCGGCCGGCTGGGCCATGGTCAGCGAGATGTGGAAACCGCGGAAGCCCTCGGTCGGGGCGTCGGAGGCGCGGAAGTGCAGCGGCAGGCCGGGGCCGAAGGCGGCGGCGTGGAAGTCACGGGCGGCAGCCGGGTCGGCGGCCTCGATGGTGAGGGACTCGATGTTCATGTCCCCGACGCTAGGCGGGCCCGGGGGTGGGCTGCTTCTCGATTCCTGACGGGCTGGAACCGGATGACCCACCCGCGCGTCCGACCAGACAATTGCCAAGGACTTGCCAGGACTCGGAGGGCTGACCATGAGGAACACACGGCGCTGGATCGCCACGATCGTCACGACGCTGGCCGTCGCGGCCGGAGGGGCAGGGGTCGTGGTGCCGCCCGTCGCGGCCGCGACGGCTCCTGCGGACACGGAGCGGCCGGCGACGCCGCGGACCGGGACCGTGCGCATCGAGACGCCGGTCGCCGTGCGGATCGTCGAGGGCTGCCACGAACGGTGGCTGGCCCGGCTGGTCTTCGACATGCCCGCCGGGGGCAACTACGACGTCGTCCTCGGCGGGTGGGACGCCGACGGCTACTCCTTCAACGGCAGCGCTTCCGCGCGCGGGGTCGCGGGCGGACCGACCACCGTCAACCTGACCAGCCAGATCTGTGGCTACCGCCGCACTCCCGGCCGGGCGACGCTGCGGATCTTCGTCACGATCGGCACCGCGAGCGAGCCGGTCACGATGACGGGCGACTTCACGGCGTACACGCACCTCAAGAACCGGACCGCCGTCCCGCTCCGCGAGGTCACCCGGGTGCAGCGGCGCGGCGCGTGGGTCGGCCTGACGGGTGTGCGGGCGTTGCGCGGCCGGTTCCCGGACTCGAAGTACCTCGTCCCGCTGCGCTACGCGCCGGTGCGCGTCTACCACCGGCCGGTCGGTGGGGCCTGGCGCTACGTCGGCGCCGCCCGCACCGACGGGGCCGGTGTCTGGCGCAAGCGGGTCCGGGTGTGGCGCACCGGCGACTGGCAGGTGCGGTACGCCGGCACGCCGACGCTGATGCCGGCCAGCTCGGCCGTGCGGCGGATCCGGGTCCGCTGAGCCTGGTCAGGGCCGGGTCAGGGCCGGAGCAGGATCTTGCCGGACCGGCCCGGCTCGAAGTTCGCGGCGGCCGCGGTGCGTACCTCGTCGAAGGAGTAGATCGTGTCGACGGGCAGGGTCAGGGATCCCTCGGAGATGCGCTGGACCAGCTCGCCGAAGAGGGCCCGGCGCTGGTCGGCCGGCATGGTCCGGCTGACGGTCGATCCCCAGAAGCCGCGCACCGTGGCCTGCTTGAAGATGACGTCGCCGGAGCCGATCTCCATGGTCGGCGACTGCATCGCCCCGAAGACGACGAGCACGCCGTTCTCGGCGAGCAGCGACAGCACCTCGCCGCTCGCCTTGCCGCCGACGGAGTCGACGCCGACCTTGATCGGGGCGCCGCCGGCGATCGCCCGGACCCGGTCGGCCCAGTCGTCGGTGTCGGTGGCGACGATGCGGTCGATGTCGTGGACGGCCAGCTCCTCGACCCCGGCGGTACGGCGGACGAGTCCGATCACGTTCAGGCCGCGGGCCTTGCCCAGCTGGGCCACCATCCGGCCCACCGCGCCGTTCGCGGCGTTCTGCACCAGCCAGTCACCGGGCTGGAGCTCGAGCGACTCGAGCAGGCTGATCGCGCTGAACGGCATCGACACCAGCTGGGCGGCGACCTCGTCGGAGACCCCCTCGGGCACGGGGACCAGACCGCCGGCGCGGGCGACGAACTCCTCGGCCCAGGCGCCGAAGGTGCCGCCGCTCGCGACCCGCTGGCCGACGGCGAGGTGCTCGACACCCTCGCCGAGCGCCTCGATGACGCCGACCGCCTCGGTGCCGGCGCGGGCGGGCAGCTCGGGCTTGAAGCCGTACGACCCGCGGATGGTCCACAGGTCGTGGTTGTGGATGGCGGCGAGCAGGGTGCGGACCCGCACCTCGCCCGGTCCCGGCTGGGGGACCTCCACGTCCTCGACGGTGAGGACCTCAGCCGGGTCTCCGAACTCCTGGTGCATGACGGCGCGCATGGGTCCAGCATGGCGCGGCGTCGCAAGGGGCGGGCAGGGCCCGGGTCTCGTGACGGTCGCTGCGCGACCTCCTCGACCACCGGGCGCGTCAGGCCTCCCGGCTCAGCTGCGCCTCGTTGTCGAGCGCGGTCAGCTTGTGCGGGTTGCGCACGACGTAGATGTTGCTGACTAGGCCGTCCTCGATCGCGAAGCTCACCGCGGTCAGCTCGCCCCTGGCCCGGATCAGGGCGGCCGGGGCGCCGTTGAGCCAGACCAGGTCGACCTCGCCGTCGGGGGCGAGCACCGAGAAGTTGGCGAGCAGGCGCGCCACCGGTTCGTGACCCGAGAGCGGCTTGCGGATCGCGTTGGCGATGCCGCCGCCGTCGGCCCGCAGCAGCACGTCCGGTGCCATCGCGTCCATCAGTGCCTGCAGGTCTCCCGTCTGTACGGCGGCCAGGAACCGCTCCACGACGGCCTGCTGCTCCGCGCGGTCGACGTCGTGCCGGGGCCGGCGGGAGGCGACGTGGTTGCGCGCACGGAGCGCGATCTGGCGCACCGCGGCCGCGGTCTTGCCGACCGCGGCGGCGATCTCGTCGTACGGCATGTCGAAGACCTCGCGCAGCACGAAGACCGCGCGCTCGGTCGGGCCGAGCGTCTCGAGCACCGTCAGCATCGCGATCGACACGCTCTCGGCGAGCTCGACGTCCTCGGCGACGTCGGGCGCCGTCAGCAGTGGCTCGGGGAGCCACTCGCCGACGTAGTCCTCCCGCCGGCGCGAGAGTGTGCGCAGCCGGTTGAGCGCCTGCCGGGTGACGATGCGGACCAGGTAGGCGCGCGGTTCCTGGACCTCGGCGTGGTCCACCGCCGCCCACCGCAACCAGGTCTCCTGCACCACGTCCTCGGCGTCGACGGCGGAGCCGAGCATCTCGTAGGCGACGGTGAAGAGCAGGTTGCGGTGGGTGACGAAGGGATCGGTGTCCCGAGAGGTCATGCCGGCGAGCCTACGGCCGCGGGACCGACCGCGCGCTCGGCGAGCGGCTTCATGCCGCAGGCCGACGCGAAGCCCTCGGACTCGATGCCCAGCGCGGTGTTGGCGCGGGTCGTCATGTTGGCGAAGCCGATGACGCTGGTGAGCTCGAGCAGGCCGGCCGGGCCGAGCGCGGCCAGCAGCGGCGCGACCATCTCGTCGGTGACCTCGGGCGGGGTCGTGCTGGCCGCCTCGGCGTACTCCATGACCTGGCGCTCCAGCGGCGAGAACACCGTGGACGCCCGCCAGATCGGGACCTGGCGCGCCTTGTCCTCGTCGAGGCCCTTGTCGCGGGACATGAAGTAGTTGAAGTCGAGGCACCACGAGCAGCCGACGAGCGAGGCGACGGCCATGTGCGCGTAGGTCTTGAGCGTCTCGTCGCACTCGTCCCACTTCTGCAGCTTCTGGCCGTAGGCCATGCTCGCCTTGAGGGCGGGTACGTGGTGCCACATGACGCCGAGCGACTCGGGCACCCGGCCGAACATCCTTCCGGCGAACTTCTTGACGAGGGCGCCGTAGATGCCGGTGATCGGGGCGGCGGGGATGCGGGTGGTGGTGGTCATTTCTCCTCCTTGGCCAGGACCTGGGGTGGTCATGCCATGGAGACACCGGTCGGGCCCCGGGTGTGACACACCCGGGGCCCGAATCGTGGAAGATCCTCCGGATCAGCCCTCGCCGAGGAGGTCCTCCATCGTCGCGATCTCCGCGCGCTGCGTCTCGATGATCGCGCCGGCGAGGTCGACAGCGTCCGGGAAGTGGCCCTCGTCCTGCTCGGCCTCCGCCATCTCGATCGCGCCCTCGTGGTGCTCGATCATCATCGTCATCCAGAGCTCGGGGAAGTCCGCGTCGGAGGACCCGGCGAGCTCCGTCATCTCCTCGGCCGACATCATCCCGGGCATCCCGACCATGCCCCCGTGGTCCAGGTCGTCCATGTCGTCCATGTCGTCGCCGTGGCCGCCGTTGACGTGGTCCATCGACGTCTCGGGGATCTCCTGGCCCCAGTCGGTCAGCCAGGTCACCATCGTCTCGACCTCGGCCACCTGGGTGGCGTGGACGCCGTCGACGAGCGTGCGCAGCTCCGCCGGCAGCGGCCGGTCGGCGGCGAGGTTCGCCATCTGCACGGCCTGCGCGTGGTGCGGGATCATCGCGGTCGCGAAGTCCACGTCGGCCTGGTTGAACTCGTCGCCGTTGCGGGCCGTCTCGACGGCCTTCGCGTCGGAGCCGTGGGCGTCGTGGCCGCCGTCGTCGGAGCCGCAGGCCGCGAGGGCCAGGGCGAGCGTGGCCGCGGCGAGGGCGGCGGTGGTACGCCGAAGGGTGGTGCTGTTCATGGTCTCTCTCTTCGTTCCGGGTTGCTGGGCAGGCGTGCGCCGCCGGACGACGGGCGTCGTCGCCCGGAGGCAGCGGTCGCTCAGCAGCGCTGGACGGAGAGGCCGAACAGGTCCGGTGGGTCGCGGAAGCGGGCCCGCGGCGCCAGGGCGCGCCAGCGGGTCGTCGTACCCCGGGACGGGCGGAGCAACAGTCCGCCACGGCTGAGCGCGACGACCAGTACGAACGTCAGGCCCAGCAGGGCCAGGCAGATCTCCGCGGCCCCGTGCGACGCCGGGGCGCCCGGTTCTGGCTCGTGGTGGCCACCGTGGTCCGTACCGGTCGTGCCGGCCGTGGCGGCGGCGAGCGGCGCCGACGGCATCCCGTGGTCGGCCAGCCCGTGCATGGCGAACAGCCCCGCCAGCGCGGCGACCGTCACCAGGAGACGGGCGCCGAGGGAGGGAAGCAGACTCGGGAGCGACGGGGACGACATCGCCCCCGAGTCTAGGGAACTAGGCGCGGGGAACGAGCTGTGCCTTCACCTCGGTCTTGAGCACCTTGCCGACCTTCGAGCGCGGCAGGTCCGCCCAGACCTCGACCTGCTTCGGGGTCTTCACGCTCCCGATCCGCTCCTTGACGAACGCCTGCACCTCGTCGACCTCGACGGACCGGCCGGGCCGCAGCTGCAGCACCGCGGTCAACCGCTCCCCCCACTTCTCGTCGGGCAGGCCGACGACCGCGCAGTCCGCGACGGCGGGGTGGGCCATCAGCGCCTGCTCGACCTCGGTGGAGTAGACGTTGAAGCCGCCGGTGATGACCATGTCCTTGGCGCGGTCGACGATGTGGAGGAAGCCCTCCTCGTCGAGGAACCCGATGTCGCCGGTGTGGTGCCAGCCGTGCGCCGACGCCTCGGCCGTGGCCTCCGGGTTCTTGTAGTAGCCGCGCATCACCAGCGAGCTGCGCACGACGATCTCGCCGCGCTCGCCCTGCGGGAGGGTGCGGCCCTCGCCGTCCATGATGGAGACCGTCACCAGCGGTGCGGGTCGCCCCGCCGATGACAGCCGCTCGTGGGCGATGCTCCCGTCGGCGCGGAAGTGGTCCGCCGGCGCCATCGTGGAGATCATCATGGGCGCCTCGGTCTGCCCGAAGAGTTGCGCCATCACCGGCCCGATCCGGGTCAGCGCCTCCTCCAGCCGCTTCGCCGACATGGGCGCGGCGCCGTACCAGAAGCACTGGAGGCTGCTCAGGTCCGTGCGCTCCAGGTCCGGGTGGTCGAGCACCATGTAGATCAGCGTCGGCGGCAGGAAGGTGTGCGTCACCCGGTGCTCGGCGACGTTGGCCAGGAAGCCCGCCACGTCCGGCTGGCGCATCACCACGACGGAGCCGCCCTGGGACAGCACCGGGAAGCAGAGCACGCCCGCCGCATGGGTCAGTGGCGCGAGCGCCAGGTACGTCGGCCGGGTGCCCGACGGCCACGGGTAGCCGATCAGCGTCAGCGCGGTCATCGTCTCGATGTTCGCGCCGGTGAGCATCACGCCCTTGGGCCGTCCGGTGGTGCCGCCGGTGCCGACGATCAGGGCGAGGTCGTCTCGGCCCGCCTCGTCGACGGGGCTGTCGCCGGCCGCCAGGAACTCCTCCCAGCCCAGCGCCCAGTCCACCCCGGCGTCGAGGCAGACCAGCGTGGCGACCTTCGGCAGGTCGCCGCGGATCCGGTCCACCAGGTCGGCGTAGGACGCCTGGAAGATGAGCACCGAGCAGTCGAACAGGTCCAGCAGCTCGCGGTTCTCGTCGGCCTCGTTGCGCGGGTTGATCGGGCACCAGACGGCGCCGGCGCGGCTGATCCCGAAGACGCAGGTGAAGGCCACGGGGTCGTTCGAGGACAGGATGGCGACCTTGTCGCCGGGCCGGACGCCCCGTCCTGCGAGGGCGGACGCGATCCGTCCGGCGAGGTCCCGCACCTCGTCGTACGTCCACGTCCGCCCGTCGCAGACCAGGCAAGGCGCGTCGCCCCCCAGCGACGCCCCCTTGTCCAGGTAGTCGACCAGTCGCACCGCGCCGACCTCAGCCTTCGACGGTGAGGACCGGCTCGGCGACGAGGCCGAACGCCCGCAGCTGACCGAGCAGCTCGCGGTGGCCGAACGCCTTGCAGCCCGACGCGAACCCGACCCGCAGCGGCGGCTGCTGGAGGAGCGAGTACGCCGCATAGGCCTGCAGGAGACCGGTCTGCTTGTAGTTCTGGTTGCCGTGGATCACGCAGTGCGCCCGGCCGAGCGGGCCGGAGGCGTGCACGGAGTCGAGCGACTTGTTGAGGCGCGGGTTCTCGCGCGGCGGCATCTGGTTCATCACCTGCGCGGCGGTCGCGGTCAACGCCTCGTCACGCTCGGCCTCCGACATGTCCTTGGTCGCCTCGAGCGCGCCGGCCACGATCTGCGGGACGCCGTTCATCAGGGCTGCGTTGAAGACACCGCCCTGCGCCTTGCAGTTCGCGACCCGCGGGTCCTTGCGGTACCAGACCGGGTGGGACGTCCCGCCCCACGGCAGCGAGAGCGCCAGCTCGTGCTGACCCGGTACGACGAGCGGCAGCAGCCCCTGCGACGGGTCGAACTCGACGTACTGACCCTGCGCGAGGTAGTGGGCCTTCGAGGTGGCGGCGTTGACCAGGATGGTCTGGGTCGAGGCGATCGTGGGCGAACCGCCCCAGAAGACGGCGATGTCGAGGGTGTCGAGGCCCGGCTTCTCCAGGCAGAGCTCGGCCGCGATCTCGCCGGTCGTGTACATGTGCGCGATGCCGGGCGAGAGCAGCAGTCCGGCGGCGGCGAAGTCGGCGCCGTACTGCTCGTCGCAGGTGATCAGCCAGTCCTGCTCCCCCGTGGTGTCGAGGTAGTGGGTGCCCGCGGCGAGGCAGGCCTCGACCGTCGTGGGGCCGTACTTCGAGAACGGGCCGACGGTGTTGCACACGACCGATGCCCCGCTGAAGAGCTCGGTGAGGGCCTCGACGGTGTGGTCGACCTGGACCACCTCGTAGTCGGCGGTCTCGATGCCGGCGACGTTGGCCTCCATCGAGGCCTTCAGCTTGCCCTCGTCGCGGCCGGCCGCGACGAAGGGGACGCCGAACTCACGGAGGTACTCGCAGATGAGGCGCCCGGTGTAGCCGGAGGCGCCGTAGACGATGACGGGCTTGGTGCTGGTGCTCATGGGGTCGATCTCCTTCACATTCCCATGCCGCCGTCGACCGACAGGTCGACGCCGTTGATGAACTTCGAGCGGTCGGAGGCGAGGAAGACGACCGCCTCGGCGATGTCCTCCTCGGTGGCCAGCCCGCCCGACGGCGTCAGCTCCACAACCTGGCCGACAGCGGCCTCGGGCGACTCGAAGAGGCCCATGGCGGTCAGCTCGTTGGCCAGTCCCGCACCCATCTCGTTGGGGATCAGGCCGGGGGCGACGCAGTTGACCCGGACGCCGAGGCCGAGCTTGCCGGCCTCCATCGCGGCGATCCGGGTGATCCGGTCGACGGCGGACTTCGACGCCGAGTACTGCGACAGCGCCGGGAAGGCGATGTGCGCGGCGACCGAGGCGACGTTGATCACCGAGCCGCCCTTGCCCGCCGCGCCGCCGGGGCCCATGGTCCGGAAGGCGTGCTTGATGCCGAGCGAGGTGCCGATGACGTTGACGTCGAAGATCCGGCGCGCGACGTCGGGGTCGAGGTTGATGAAGAGGCTGGCGATCTCGATGCCGGCGTTGTTGACGAGGATGTCGAGCCCGCCGACCTCGCTGACGGCCTGCGCGACCGCGGCCTCCCACGAGGCGTCGTCGGTGACGTCGAGGTGGACGAAGGTGCCGCCGACCGACGCGGCCACCTCCTTGCCCTTCTCGTCCTGCAGGTCGGCGACCACGACGGTCGCGCCCGCGGCGGTGAGGTACTCGGCGAACTTCTTGCCCAGGCCCTGGGCGCCGCCGGTGACGAGCGCCTTGCGGCCCGCCAGCTCGAGGTCAGACATGGATCGACTCCTTCGTCGGAGGGGTGGGGGGTGACGTGGGCCACACAACTCCTCTCCCTTGACAGTCGTCAAGACTTTTCTGGACAAACGTCAAGATTTTCGTTTGTCACCCGGTCACAAAGGGCCGCGGAGCCGGTAGCCTCGGGCCCCATGACGACTGCCACGGCTCGTCGTACGCCTGCCGACAAGCACGACGAGCGCCGCCGTGCACTGGCCGACTCCGCCCTGCGGACCCTCGGCGAGCTCGGCTACGCCCGCGCCAGCCTGCGCGAGATCGCGAACAACTCGGAGTTCTCCCACGGCGTCGTCCACTACTACTTCCACGACAAGCTCGAGCTGATCGTCTACTGCGTGCGGCAGTACAAGGCCACCTGTGTGCACCGGTACGACGGCGTGGTGGCCGGTGCGACGACGGCCGACGAGCTGGTCGCCGGGTTCGCCGACAAGCTCGTCGAGACGATCGTCGACGAGGCGCCGATGCACCGGCTCTGGTACGACCTGCGCTCGCAGAGCATGTTCGAGGAGTCCCTGCGCGAGGCGGTCCTGCAGATCGACAAGACCCTCGAGGACATGATCTGGCGGGTGGTCAGCACCTACGCCGAGCTCGCGGGGCGCGAGCCCGCGATGGCGCCGTCGGTCGCCTACGGCCTGCTCGACGGCCTCTTCCAGCAGGCGCTGCTGGGCCACCTGTGCGGGCGCGAGGGCGTGCTCGAGGAGCTGCGCGCGCAGGTGCACGAGCTGATGCCCGTGCTGCTCGCCCCCGCCTGACCGGATCGACCCGGGACGATCTGCACAGAACCTCCACACGTCGTCCCCACGACCCGGCGGCCCACGCTCGTAGCCTCGAGCCATGAGCAACGGGACGGGCGCGCGCCGCCGCCTCCTCGTCGTCGAGGACGACGCCGTCATCAACCAGGCCGTCTCCGACCGCTTCCTCGCGGAGGGGTACGACGTCGTCCGGGCCTGGGACGGACCGGGTGCGGTCGCGGCGTGCGCCGAGCACCGGCCCGACGCCGTCGTGCTCGACGTGATGCTCCCCGGCTTCGACGGCCACGAGGTGTGCCGGCGGATCCAGGCCGACCGGCCGGTGCCCGTGCTGATGCTGACCGCCCGCACCGACGAGGCCGACGTCCTCGTGGGGCTCGGCGTGGGGGCCGACGACTACCTCACCAAGCCGTTCCGGATGCGCGAGCTGGTCGCGCGGGTCGGCGCCCTGCTGCGCCGGGTCGACCGGGCCGCCGCGCTGGCGCGCGGCGAGGTGATCCGGGTGGGCGAGCTGCGGGTCGACGTGCCGGCCCGGCGGGTCTGGCGCGGTGACACCGAGGTGCGCCTGACGCCGACCGAGCTCGACCTGCTGGTGTGCCTCGCCGCCGCCCCCGGTGCCGTGGTGACCCGGGAGAAGCTGCTCGCCGAGGTGTGGGGATGGGACGGCGCGACCGGCACCCGGACCGTCGACAGCCACGTGAAGGGGCTGCGCGCGAAGGTCGGACCGGGCGTCGTACGGACGGCCCACGGAGTGGGCTACGCGCTGGAGACGGAGCCCGTCGGTGAGCAGTGAACCCCTCTCGGGTGTCGCGTCCCTGAAGGTCAAGCTCGGCCTGCTGGTGGCCATCAGCGCGACCGTGGCGGCGGTCGTCGCGTCGCTGGGCAGCGCCGGTGGGGTGCCGGTGTGGCTGGGGATCCCGGTCACCATCGGGCTCGCACTCGCGCTCACGCAGCTGCTCGCGGTGGGGATGACCTCGCCGCTGCGCCAGATGACGAGTGCCGCCCGCAGGATGGCGCGGGGCGACTACGACGTGCGGATCGCCGAGACGTCGCGCGACGAGGTCGGCCAGCTGGCCCGCGCCTTCAACACGATGGCGCGCGACCTCGGCGGGGTCGACCGGCAGCGCCGCGAGCTGGTCGCCAACGTCAGTCACGAGCTGCGCACCCCGCTCGCCGGGCTGCGGGCCGTGCTGGAGAACGTCGTCGACGGTGTCGCCCCTCGCGACCCGGCGGCCCTCGCCACCGCGCTCGCGCAGGCCGAGCGGATGAGCGGCCTGGTCGACGACCTGCTCGACCTGGCCCGGGTCGATGCCGGCAAGGCCCCCCTCGCTCCCCGTCCCGTCGACGTGGCCGGGCTGCTGACGGACGCCGTCGCGGCGGCCCGCACCTCCGGCCGCGAGGTCGGGTACGACGTCCGCGTCGACCCGCCCGACCTGGTGGTCACCGCCGACCCGGCACGCCTGCACCAGCTGGTCGCGAACCTGCTCGACAACGCATCCCGGCACAGCCCGGCCGGAGGTGACGTTGTGATCGAAGTGGCCCGGCGCGGCGACCGCTACGTCATCGAGGTCCGCGACGCCGGGCCGGGCGTCGACCCGGCCGACCGCGAGCGCGTGTTCGAGCCCTTCGGCACCCTCGGCGACCCCACCGGCACCGGCGGCACCGGCCTGGGCCTCGCGATCGCCCGTTGGGTGAGCGACCTGCACGGCGGCGTCATCGGCTTCGCCGACCCGTCGCCCGGCTCCGAGGGGGCGCGCGTCGTCGTCGACCTCCCGCTCGAACCGACACCCCGCCCGTCCCACGAACGAACCCAGGAGAAGCCCGTGCCCGTGCCCCCGTCGCCACCTGCACCGCCGGCCGCCGTACCCGCCGTCGTGGAGCGCCCGTCGGTCTCCGACGACCTGCTCGGCAGCTTCTGGCCCGACGCCGGTGTCCCGGCGCGGGTCGGCCTGCTGGCCGGCGCCCTGGGCGCCGGTGTCCTCGGTGGGCTGCTGCTGCCCGAGCGGGCCCTCGGGCTGGGCACCTTCCTCGTCCTCCTCGCCGCGGGCGCCGTCGTCCTGGCCGCGAGCCGCGACCGGCGCGACCCGTTCACGCTGGCCTGCGCCGGCCTGTGCCTGCTGCTGGCCGGTACGACGCTGCTGCGCGCCGCGGAGTGGATCGTGGTGCCCTGCCTGCTGGCCGGCGCAGCGCTGTGCGTGTTTGGCGTGACCCGCGGCCGCACCCTCGGCGGCTTCCTCGTCGCGGGGCTGATGTGGCCCTTCGCCGGGATCCGCGGCCTGCCGTGGCTCGGCCGCACCCTGGGCGCGCTGCCCGGCCTCGGGCACGGCATGGCGCTGGTGCGCACCGCGCTCTGGTCGCTCGGTGGGCTGGTCGTCTTCGGGGCCCTGTTCGCCTCCGCCGACGCGCTGGTGGCCGAGTGGTTCGGCGCCGTCGTTCCGGACCTGGCCCGGGAGACCTTCGCGCTGCGTGCGTTCGTCGCCGTCGCGGTCGCGGGTACCGTCCTCGCGGCGGCGTACCTCGCGCTCAACCCGCCGCGCGTCGACAGCGACGGCTCGCGCACCGGCGCCGTGGCGCGCCGCTACGAGTGGCTGGTGCCGGTCGGCGTCGTCGTGGCGGTGTTCGCAGTGTTCCTGGCCGCGCAGGCGACCGTCGCCTTCGGCGGGCACGACTACCTGCGTCGCACGACCGGGCTGACCTACGCGGAGTACGTCCACGAGGGCTTCGCCCAGCTGACCGTCGCGACCGCGCTGACCCTGCTCGTCATCTGGGCCGCAGGTCGCAAGGCCTCGCGGGAGACCGCGGCCGACCGGCGCTGGCTCCGGCTCGCCCTCGGCGTGCTGTGCGTCGAGACGCTGGTCGTCGTCGCCTCGGCGCTGCACCGCATGCACGTCTACCAGGAGGCCTACGGCTTCACCCGGCTGCGGCTGCTGGTCGACGTCTTCGAGGGCTGGCTCGGACTGCTCGTGCTCGCCGTGCTCGTCAGTGGCGTCGCCCTGCGCTCGGGCTGGCTGCCGCGCTTCGCCCTGCTGAGCGGAGCCGTGGCGCTGCTCGGCCTGGCGTTCGCCAACCCCGACGCGTGGATCGCCCGGCACAACCTCGACCGGTACGCCGAGACCGGCCGCGTGGACTGGGACTACCTCGCCGGGCTCTCCGACGACGCCGTCCCGGTCCTGGCCGAGCTCACCGGCGACGACCGTCGTTGCGCGCTCGGCGGGCGGGAGAGCGGCGGTGACGACTGGCTGGAGTGGAACCTGGGCCGCTCGCGGGCGGCGTCCGAGCTCGCCGCGCACCCGGCCGGTCCGGCCGCGCCGGCCGGGGCGTGCGGCGATGCCGCCCCGTGGTGGGAGTGATCCCGAATCCGGCTTCAGGCGAACGAGAGGCCCAGCTGGGCGAGGGCCGCCTCGAGCCGGTCGAGCGCGATCGGGCCGACGCCGTGCAGCGCCGCGAGGTCGCGGCGGGTCCAGCCGCTGACCGCCTCGAGGGTGTGCACGTCGACCGCGCGCAGGGCGCGCGTCGCGGGGGCCCCGATGGTGCGGGGGAGCGGGTGGCCCTCGCGGCGGGGCGCCCGCTCGCGCGGGCCGTCCTCGTGGTCGAGCACGACCTCGCCGCGGGGCGAGAGCCGGTAGCCGATCGCGAGGGACTCGGTCAGGCCGCGCTCCTTGAGCTTGCGGACGTCGCGCTTGAACTCCGCCGTAGGGCGGTCCAGCTCCGCGGCGAGCTCGGGGGCGCGGACCTCCGGGTTGCGGTCGATGAGCCGCAGCGTCGTCCGGGTCCACGGCCCGATGGGCGATGCCGCGTCGAGCCGGTCGAGGCCCGCGAGGATGGTGCGCACCTCGTCGGGGTCGGGGAGCGCGTCGCGCAGCGTCTCACGCGGGTCCGTGCCGGCGTAGCGCAGGCCGACGCGGAAGACCGGCCGCTCGGCCCGGGCGGCCAGGGCGTCCTTGAGCGCGGTGAGCGACGCGGCGCCCGCCCGGCGGGCGTCCTCGGCGCGCAGTGCCGACAGCGAGGTCTGCTCGACGCTGACCACCTCGACCAGGCCGACGGCCGTGCGCAGCCGGGTGCCGACCTTGACCCGCGGGCGGTCCCAACGACGGAATGCGAGGTCGACCTCGCCCTTGCGGATCGCCTCGAGCTCCGCCGGTCGCATCAGCACGAGGACCGACCCTAGTCCTACGGACGATGCACGACGAACAGCTCCCCGTCCGGCTCCTGCGCCGCGGCGAGTGCCTGGCGCGCCCGGTGGAGCATGGTCCCCGGGTCGTCGATCCGGGGACGCGCGACGGTGCCGCCCAGCCGGGCCAGCACGAAGTGCTGCCGGTGGTCGATGATGACCGGAGGACTGAGCTCGAACAGCACCCGCCGCGCCAGCACCTGCAACCCCTCCTCGCCCACCTCTCCCTGGAGCACGAGGGCGAAGGTGGTGGGCTCGAGGCGACCGACCGAGTCGACACCGCGCACGCACGCGCTGAGTCGCTCGCCGACCTCCTTGAGCACGCCGGCCAGCCGGGAGGGCGTGACCGGTCCTTCCGGGTCCTCCACCGACACGAGGTCGACGAGCACCAGGCCGACCTCGTGGCCGGTGCGCTCGGCGCCGCGCAGCGCCATGCGGAGCCGGTCGGTCAGCAGGGGGCGGCCCGGCAGGCCGGTCTCGGCGTCGTACAGGACGGCTTCGGTCACGATCTTCCTTCGGCAGGCGCGGTCGTCGGATGAGCACTCGGGACCAGGTGGCTGGTGCGGGCTGCGACCTCGACGAGCGGAGCGCCCTCGCCGTAGTAGAAGCCCTGCGCCTCGTCGCACCCACGGGCGGTGAGGTAGTCCACCTGCTCGACGGTCTCCACGCCTTCGGCGGAGACCCGCATCCCGAGGGCGTGGGACATGGCGAGGATGGCGTCGATGACGGCGGCATCCGCGTGGGTCGCCGCGATCCGGCGGACGAACTCCCGGTCGATCTTGAGCTTGTCGAGCGAGAAGCGGGTCAGGTAGGCGAGGCTCGAGTACCCCTGGCCGAAGTCGTCGACGACGATGCGCGTCCCGATGCTCTTGAGCTCGTGGAGCACCGAGCGGACGTCGTTGTCGTCGTCCATCAGGGTGCTCTCGGTGATCTCCAGCTCGAGGGCGGCCGGGTCGAGGCCGGAGTCGGAGAGCGCCACGTCCACCTCGTCGAGCCAGGTGCTCCGGGCGAACTGCCGGGGTGAGACGTTGACGGCCATCCGCAGCGGGAGGCCGAGCTGGTCGCGCAGCGTCACCGCGTCCCGGCATGCCCGGCGCAGCACGTACGCGCCGAGCTGCGCGATGAGGCCGGAGTCCTCGGCCACCGGGATGAAGCGGTCGGGGGGTACGACGCCCAGCGCCGGCGAGGACCAGCGGGCCAGGGCCTCGAACCCGACGAGCGTCCCCGTCGCGAGGTCGATCTGGGGCTGGTAGGCGACGGAGAGCTCCCCCTCCTTGTCGAGGGCCTGTTGCAGCGCCGTGGACAGGACCAGCTTGTCGCTGCCGTCCGCGCCCATGGAGGCGTCGTACCAGCGCAGGTTGTTGCGTCCGGCCGCCTTGGCGCGGTACATCGCGATGTCGGCGTTCTTCAGCATGTGCGCCGGCGAGCGCCCGTGGTCGGGGAAGACGGCACACCCGATGCTGGCCGTCGCCATCACCTCGCGGTTGTCGACCGTCACCGAGCCGGGCAGGGCGGCGGCCAGCCGCTCGACCCGGTCGCGCAGCTCTTCGCTGCGCGTCACGCCGCAGATGACGACCACGAACTCGTCGCCCCCGAGCCGGGCCACCAGGTCGCGGTCGTGCGCGGTGCGCCGGAGGCGGTCGGCGAGCCCGAGCAGCAGGCGGTCGCCGACGTGGTGGCCCAGCGAGTCGTTGACCCGCTTGAAGTGGTCGACGTCGAGCAGGAGCAGCGCGACTCGCTCCTGCTTGCGTTCGGCCAGCCGGATCGCCTCCTCGAGGTGGCGGGTCAGCGTGGCGCGGTTGGGCAGTCCGGTCAGCGAGTCGTGGCTCGCGAGGTAGGCGACCCTGGCCCGCGCCTCGACGCGCTTGGTGATGTCGAACCCGACTGCGAGGTAGCCGGTCAGCTCGCCGTCGTCGTCGATGACCGGGCTGATGACCTCACCGACGGCGACCTCGGAGCCGTCGCGGCGGCGGTAGGCGAGCTCCCGCTCCTCGCCGGTCGCCTCGGCGGCGAGGTCGACCGGCGGTCCGTGATGGCCGGGACCGGCGTAGAGGCGGGTGAGAGGTGCGCCGACGAGCTCCGCCTGCGGGTAGCCGAGCAGGACCTCGGTCGCCGGGTTGGCGGCGAGGATCCGGCCGGCCAGGTCGGTCGCGACGACGCTGCAGGGCATGCTGGCGAGGATGCTGCGGCGCAGCGAGTCCCGCCCGACGGACTCCAGGGCGGCCTGGGTCGCGAGCCGTTCGCTGATGTCGATGACCGAGGCGAGCACGAACGACTCGTCACCGATCGTGATCGGGTTGAGGCCGATCTCGATGGGGACCTCGGTGCCGTCCCCGCGCAGGCCGTAGAGGTCGCGTCCGGCTCCCATCGGCCGGGCGGCCGGGTGGGCGAGGTAGCGGGTCCGGTAGGTGTGGTGGGCGGCGCGGGACCGGCGGGGGATGAGGTCCTCCACCTCCATCTGGAGCAGTTGCTCGCGCCCGATGCCGAAGAGCTTCTCCGCCTGGGCGTTGACCAGCACGACGTGTCCTGTCCGGTCCACCATCAGCATCGCGCTCGGCGTGGCCTCGAGGATCAGGCGCAGCCGCTGCGCCTCCTGCTCCGAGGCGCCGGAGGGCATGCCACTGGACGGCACGCCGTCGCCGTCGACCTGCACCACCACTTGACCCGCCTCGTCGGCGGAGCGGCCCCCCGCCGCCACCGCGTCCTCACTTCGGCGCCCGCGCCTGCCCCGAGATGGGCTCCTCCCTCCTTCGACGGTAGACGAGAACCGGTGCGGCGGTCGCCGAAGGTGAAGACTTTTACGTTCCTCCCGGGGTGGGGCGCCCTTGACTGGCGACGCCCGCCGGTGATTACATCGCCATATGGCGATGAAACAGGCCCCGTCCCCCGCCGAACCCTCTTCCGAGGTCGACGCACTGGTGGCGGCCGCCTGCCTGCTGCACGGGCTGAGCGACCCCAACCGGCTCGCGATCCTGCAGCACCTCGCGCTGGGCGAGCACCGGGTCGTCGACCTGACCGACCACCTCGGACTCGCGCAGTCCACCGTCTCCAAGCACCTCGCCTGCCTGCGCGACTGCGGGCTCGTCGTCTCGCGCCCGAGCGGACGGGCCTCGATGTTCTCCCTCGCGCACCCGGCCGCGACCGCCGACATCCTGCGTGCCACCGAGCGGCTGCTGGAGGCCACCGGCGAGGCCGTCGTCCTGTCCGCGAACTTCGGCCCGGCCGCGCTGCACGGCGACGAGGAGTGGTGATGGGCGTCGGTCACGGGCACGGCCACGCGGGGGGTACGACGACCGGACACGCCGGTGGACGCCACCGCTGGCGCCTCGCCATCTCGTTCGCGATGATCGCGGCCTTCTTCGTCGTCGAGCTCGTCGTCGGCATCGTCAGCGGCTCGCTGGCGCTGATCTCCGACGCGGGCCACATGGCCGCCGACGTCGTCGCGCTCGGGGCGGCGCTCGTCGCCACCAAGATCGCGACCCGCGAGGACAGCACCGGTCGCCGTACCTATGGGTCCTACCGGGCGGAGGTCTTCGCCTCCGGCCTGGCGGTGCTGATGATGCTCGGCGTCGCCGTCTACGTGGTGGTCGAGGCGATCGGCCGGATCGGCGAGGACGTCGAGGTCGAGACCGGCCCGATGCTCGTGGTCGGCCTGCTCGGCCTGCTCGTCAACGTCGCCGCGCTGCTGCTCCTGCGGGCCGGTGCGAAGGACTCGATCAACGTCAAGGGCGCCTACCTCGAGGTCGTCGCCGACACGGCCGGCAGCGTCGGTGTCCTCGCTGCCGGCGGCCTGATCCTCGCCACGGACGACGGCGTGTGGGACACCGTCGTCGCCTTCCTGATCGGCGGCTTCGTCGCCGTCCGCGCGGTGGTGCTCGGCCGCGAGGTGCTCGCGGTGCTCGGACAGCACGTGCCGGCCGGCATGGAGATCGACGCCGTCACCGCCTCGCTGGCCGCGGTCGACGGGGTCTGCGACGTGCACGACCTCCACGTCTGGACGCTCACCTCGGGCATGCACGTCGCCACCGCCCACCTGGTGCTGTCCGAGGGTGCCGACGCCACGGTCGCGCTCCGTGCGGGGCAGGCGGTGCTGCGCGAGCAGCACCAGATCGAGCACGCGACCCTGCAGGTCGAGGGCCACCGCTCGATGGCCTGCGACGAGGTCTCGTGGTGACGCCGACCTCGTTCAGGCGTGGGCGAGCGAGAGCTTGACCGCGAACCCGAGGAAGATCGCGCCCACGGCCGAGGTGCCGGCAGCGGACAGTGCCCGCCGGCGCCGGAAGGCGTCGGCGAGACGGGTGCCGCCGAAGATCAGCGCCGACAGGTAGGCGACGCTCGCGACCTGGGCCAGCGTGCCGAGCACGAGGAACGACAACGCCGGCTTGTCGTAGGCCGGGTCGACGAACTGCACGAAGAAGGCGACGAAGAAGAGGATCGCCTTCGGGTTGAGCAGGCTGATGATGAGCGCGCGCCGGTAGGGCCGCTCGTTCGGGACCGCCGGCGGGGCGCCGTCCTTGACGGCCTGCACCGCCCGTGCGCGGGCCCGCCACATGAGGAACGCGCCGCGCAGCATGGTGAAGGCGAGGTAGCCGAGGTAGCCCGCCCCGACCCACTTCACGATCGAGAACGCCAGGTCGTTGGCCTGGAGCAGCGAGGCCACGCCGGCGGCCGAGAGCGTCATGAGGACGGCGTCGCCGGTCCACACGCCGGCGGCTGCGCGGTAGCCGTCCTGCACGCCGCGCCGGGCGGCGACGGAGAGGACGTAGAGCGAGTTCGGGCCGGGCAGCAGGATGATCAGGACCAGGCCGACGAGGTACGTCGACAGGTCGGTGATGCCCAGCACGGCTCGATCCTCCCATGACGCGCCGGCCGGCCACGATGAGTTTCCGGCTCGCCGCCGGTCACTCCGGCATGGGCATCGTGACCGCTGACATCTCCACGACCGTCGACGGCTTCGGCGCCGGTCCCGGGCAGTGCCTGGAGCGCCCGCTCGGCGACGTCGACGAGGGAGCGTTGCACGGCTGGATGTTCGACCACGGCGACGACAACCGCGCCGAGGTCGAGGCGATCGTCGACGCCGGCGCCTTCGTGATGGGGCGCAACATGTTCAGCCCGGGCCGCGGCGCCTGGGACCTCGCGTGGCGGGGGTGGTGGGGTGAGGACCCGCCGTACCACGCACCGGTCTTCGTGCTGACCCACCACGAGCGCGACCCGCTCCCGATGGACGGCGGCACGACCTTCCACTTCGTCACCGGGGGCCTCGCCGTCGCGCTCGGCCGGGCGCGCGAGGCGGCTGGTGACCGCGACGTGGCGATCGCCGGCGGCGCGTCCACGATCAACGCCGCGATGGCGGCCGGGCGGCTCGACGAGCTGCGCTGGCACGTCGTCCCCCACGTGTCCGGCCTGTCCGCCGGGGCCGGTCACGAGGGCTCGCGCCTCTTCGACGGCGTGCCCCGGACCGGGCTGGTGCCGGTGGGCGTGCGGCAGACGCCGCACGTCACGCACCTGACCTACCGGCGGGCCTGATCCCTCACTGCTCCTGCGGCGGGCACAGGCAGAAGGGGTGGCCGTCGGGGTCGAGCATGACCTTCCAGGTCATCCCCTCGGGCTGCTCGTCGGCGACCGTGGCGCCCAGCGCCACGGCGTGCTCGATCGCCGGCTCGAGCACCGGCACCCGGAAGTCGAGGTGGAACTGCTGCGGGTGCTCCTGGCCCGGCCACCGCGGCGCGGAGTAGTCGGCGACGGTCTGGAAGTTGAGCGTCGAGCCGAGGACGGAGGCCGAGGCGTAGCCGTACTCCGGGTAGACGCCGGTGACCTCGCCGCCGGTCAGGTCGGCGTAGAACTGCGCGAGTCGCGCGGCGTCGGAGGTGTCGATGCAGACCGAGAGGAGCTCGGTCACGGGGGTGGACGTGGTCATGGGACCACCCTGGACCTCGCCGCCGACATCGAGCTCGAGCTGCGGCAGGACCCGGCCGGGCAGCGAGCCCGATGCGACCTCGCCGACCCGGACCGCGCCGTGCGCCAGGTAGAACGCCTCCGCGTGGGGGTCGGCGTCGATGCCCAACCGGGTGAAGCCCAGGCTCCGCGCCCGGTCGACCAGGGCCGCGAGCAGCGCGCCTCCGACACCGCGCCCGATCGCAGCCGGCTCGACGAAGAGCATCCCGAGCTCGCCGTACGGCGGGTCGCCCTCGAGCGTGCCGAAGCCGGCCACCCCACCGTCCAGCTCGGCGACCAGCGTGCGGCGGGGAGCCAGCTCGTCGTCGCGCAGGGTGAGCTCGTCGCGGCACGCCTCGATGAAGGCGGCGTCGTAGCCCCAATGGGCCTTGGACCGCAGGGCGAGGGCGGAGAGTGCGGGCGCCTCCCCGGTCCGCGCGGGGCGGATCTCCATCAGCGCCACCTCACAGCTCGCGCAGGTAGCAGAGCATCCGGTAGTCCTCGCCGGGCTCGATGTTCGTGAAGCCGTGGCGCTCGTAGAAGCGCCGGGTGTCGGTGTCGACCTCGTCGACGTTGATGTGCACCTCGATCGCGTCGCGGGCGAGCACCTCGTCGACGGCCCGGGTGAGGATCGCGGTGCCGATGCCCTGGTCCCGGAGGCCGGGGACGACGTACAGCTCCTCCAGCTGGGCGAGCGGCCCGTCGCCGTACGGAGTCGGGCGGAGGGTGAGGTAGCCGAAGCCGGTCGCGACGCCGCCGTCCTCGGCCAGCACCACGAGGACGTCGTCGCGGCCGAGCAGCTCGTCGAAACGGAGGGCGAACTCGTCGGCCGAGGGCGTCGGGCTCTCGAACTCGGTGTTGAAGTCGAACAGCAGGCCGCCCACCACCGCGGCGTCGGCCGGGGTGGCGAGGCGGACGGTGCGACCGGTCACGGCGTCCACTGCGCCGCGAGCGTCCTGGCGGCCGCGGTGAGTCGCGCGGCGTCGTACTGCTCGGGGTCGTCGAGGACGAGGCGCCCGAAGTGCTCGAGCAGGGCGATGATCCCGTGCGCCATCACCGGCGCGTCGACCTTCGGGCCGAGCACGCTCGTCACGAGTCCCTCGATGATGGTGCGGACCTGTTGGCGGTCGCTCTCGATCCGCGCGCGCACGACCTCGGGGACGTTGGCCGGTGACTGCAGGATCGCCCGCCAGGTCACCGGGTCGTCGAGCAGCATCTGGTGCAGCCGCGGCCCGGACAGCTCGACGACGGCGACCGGGTCGGTGGCCGTCTCCGTCGGCAGCGCCGCGAACAGCTGGGTGATCGCACGCTGCTGCTGGCGGTCCAGGAGCGCGGTCAGCAGGGCGCCGAGGCCCTCGAAGGCGCCGTAGACGACGGGTCGGGTGACGCCGGCCTCCTTGGCGATCGCGTCGATCGAGACGCCGTCGTACCCGTCCCGGTCGATGACGCGCAGGGCCGCGTCGAGGAGCTGGGTCCGACGCTCCTCGATCGGTAGGCGCGCGGCGTACGGGCGCCGCTTGCGAGTCTGCTGGGACATGGCGCCCACCTTAGGTGGAGCAGGGTCTTCCCATTTACTACACAACTGTAGCAATATGGCGCCATGGCGAAGAACAAGCGCTCCACCGTCACTCCCGCCGAGGACCACGGCTTCTTCGGACCGGGCTCGGTCACGTGGAAGGTCTGGACCTACCCGACCTCGCTGACCATCGGCTTCAGTCGCGCGGTCGTGGTCGAGGAGCTCGACCCCAACCTGGTCGCGTCGGTGGACCGGACCCAGGACATCTACCGGCGCCCGAAGACCCGCTACGACCGGACGATCCGGTACTTCGCGCTGATCGCGCTCGGGGAGAGCCGCACCGCAGCTCACGCCGCCGACGTGCTGGTGAAGGTGCACAGCAAGGCGATCGGCACCGAGCCCTACGGCGGCGGCCGGTACGACGCCAACGACCCCGACTCGCAGCTGTGGATCCTCGTCACCGGCTGGCACTCGGTGCTCAAGGCGTACGAGATGTTCGGCCCCGGCAAGCTCTCCGAGGCGGAGGAGCTCGAGTACTGGGCCGAGTGCGCGCGGGCGGCCGAGTTCCAGACCTGCGACCCCGCCGACGTCCCGCGCAACCGGGCCGAGCTGCACGCCTACTACGAGCGGATGCGTCCGGTCATGTCCGGCTCGCCGATCGCGCAGCGTGCGATGAAGCACCTGATGGACGTCCGGCAGCTCGTTGACGTGCCGCTGGTGCTGGCGCCCGCGCAGTGGGTGGTCGCGTTCTTCTTCCGGGCCGGCGTGATCGCCACCCTGCCGCACTGGATGCGGGAGATGGGGGACGTGCGCCAGCCGCGGGTGCTCGACGTGCTGGCGCGGCCGGTGCTGCGCGCCACCTTCGGGTCGCTGATGGTGAGCAAGCGGCTGCAGCTGCGCCTGCTCGGACTGCTGTCGCCGAGCACGATCCCGGTCGCTGCGCCGGTCCTGCTCGGCGTGCCGCCGGTCCACGACGAGGTGCTCACTCCCGCCCAGGCGCGCGAGCGCTACGGCTACGACAAGCCCGCCGAGGCGCACCTGGCCTGGCGGGCCAGGCAGCACGAGCGGGTGTTCGGCAAGGGCGAGGCGCCGAGTGACGCCGGCCTGATCGAATCCGAGACCGTCCTGGGCAGGCTGGCCTGAAGTTCCGGCCGATCCGGGCCGTCGCCTGAGAAGGTGTCGGTCCGCAACCGATCGACGCCGTCGTCGTACCGAAGGAGAAACCCGTGGGCCTGAACCCCGTCGCCGACGTCCTCAAGCGCTCCGACAAGGTGCTCAAGAGCGCCGAGATCGCGCTGTCCAACGTCGACACCACGCTCGGCACCGTCAGCGGCACGCTGGGCACCGTCGAGGGCACGCTGACCGACGTGGACGGCAAGCTGGCGACGGTCGACGCCACGCTCGCCGAGACCCGCGCGGTGCTCGGCCAGGTGCAGACGCTGCTCGGCGACCTCAACGACAAGCTCGTGCTGCTCGACGAGGTGCCCGACCTGAAGGCGAAGCTCGACAAGGTGCTCGCGGCGGTCGAGAAGGGCTGACCGCCCGGCCTCCGACGACGACGACGGAGTCAGCTGCCGTGGTGGCGCTCGTGCAGCGCGCGCACCGCGTCGGCGTACTCCTCGACGGGGCCGTCGACCGGGATGCCCGGCGCCACCTCGGTGATCCGCAGCGGCGTGACCGGCCCGGCCGGGACGCCGAGCTCGTCGAGCCAGCCGAGGAGCTGCGGGGTGGAGGTCGCGAAGACGATCCGGCCGAGGCCGGCCCACGCGTGCGCCGCGGAGCACATCGCGCAGTGCTCGCCGGAGGTGTAGACGGTCAGCGCCGGGCGGTCCGCGACGGGGACGTTGGCCGCGGCCCACAGGGCGATCGCGAGCTCGGGGTGGCGGGTGCCGTCGCCGCCGCTGACCCGGTTGTGGTCCTCGAACAGCACGACGCCGTCGCGGTCGACGAGCACCGAGCCGAACGGCTCGTCGCCGATGTCGACCGCGTGGGACGCCAGCTCCACGCAGCGCGTCAGGTGCCGCCGGTCGTCGTCGGTGATGGCCATGTCGTCAACCTCCTGCGGGTCGGATGATGCGTTGCTCGATCGCGGCCGCGACCGCGCCGGCCCGGGTGTCGACCCCGAGCTTGGTGTAGATGTGCGACAGGTGGGACTTCACCGTCGCCTCGGAGACGAACAGCTCGCGGGCCATCTCCTTGTTGCCCAGTCCGCGCGAGAGCAGCTCGAGCACCTCGACCTCGCGCTCGGTGATGGTGGTCGCGCCGGGCGTCGTACGACGCACCAGCGTGGCCGCGACCGACGGCGCCAGCACGGTCTCGCCGCGCGCGGTGGCGCGGATCCCGGCGAACAGCTCGTCGGGCGGGGCGTCCTTGAGCAGGTAGCCCCGCGCCCCGGCCTCCAGCGCCCGCAGGATGTCCGACTCCGTGTCGTAGGTCGTCAGCACCAGCACCTCGGGCGGTTCCGGCAGCGACCGGACCGCCGCGGTCACCTGCGCACCGCCCGCCTCCCCGGCCCCCAGGCTCAGGTCCATGAGGACCACGTCCGGCCGGTCGGTCCCGATCACGGCGAGCGCTGCGTCGAGACCGTCGGCCTCACCGACCACGGACAGGTCGTCCTGGCCGTCGACGAGTGCGCGCAGCCCGGCCCGCACGACGGGGTGGTCGTCGACCAGCACGATCCGGATCACCGGGTTCCTTCCTCTCGCAGGGGGAAGCTGACCGAGACGGTGGTTCCCTCCCCGGGAGCACTCTCGACCTCGGTGCGCCCGCCGAGCCGGGCGGCGCGCTCACGGATGCCGGCGATCCCGCGGCCGCGGGTGCCAGAGGGCCGCACCTGCGCGGGGTCGAAGCCGCGGCCGTCGTCGCGGACGTCGAGCACGACCTCGTCGAGCTGGTAGGTCAGGGTGAGCGCGACCCGGCCGGCCGCAGCGTGCTCGCGGACGTTGGCGAGGGCGCCGCGGGCGGTCCGGACAAGGGCGGCGGCGACGTCGGGCGGGACCGGGACCGGGTTGCCGTGCACCCGCACCGCGACGTCGAGACCGGCGGTCGCGAGCACGGACTCCGCCGCGGCCCGCTCCAGCGCCTCGGCCAGGGCCGTGCCGCTGGCGTCGTCGGCGAGCTCGGCGGGAGCGAGGTCGCGCACGACGCGGCGGACCTCGTCGAGGCCGTCCCGGGCGGTGGCGGCTGCGGTCCGGACGTGCCCGCGTGCGGTCTCCGGCTGCCCGGACCACGCCTGTTCGGCGGCCTGCAGGAGCAGGTTGATGCTCGAGAGGCCCTGCCCGACGGAGTCGTGGATCTCCCGCGAGAGGCGGGTCCGCTCGGCGAGGGCGCCCAGCTCGGCCTGCGCGCGCTGGCGCGCCTGCGACTCCAGGTCGAGCGTGCGGTAGGCCAGCACGGTCACCAGCGCGATGCCGATCGGGCCGGCGACCTGCACGGGGTCGAAGCCGTCGGTGATCCGCTGCCACGCGGCGGTCAGCAGCACGGTCATCGCGACCACGCAGCCCACCGCCCACGGGAACGGCAGCACCTGCAGCACGGCGAACGCGACCGGTACGGCGCACCACGCGAAGGACGGCGCGACCGCGGTCAGGACCCCCCACAGCACGACCATCCCGGTCACCCACACGGTCGGCCACCAGGTGGTACCGCGCACCAGCCCGCGGGTCGCGTAGGCGAGGCCGAGCACGACGGCACCGGCCAGCACCGCGATCCCGGTGGCACCGAGGTCGTGGCGGTCGGCGTACCGGGCGGCACAGGTCACGAGCAGCACCACGAGCACGACGAGCAGCCAGTGGTCGAGGCGGGCTGCCGGGGCCAGGATGCCGTGCTCGCCGGGTCGGCGCGTGACGGAGCTGAGCAGGGACATGGTCCGACCAGCCTAGGGATGCGGGGTGGTCGTCGGCATCATCCAATTGGCCATCGAGGGGTATCCACCTGCCCGACGTCCGGAGGGGACCGCGCGCCGCAAGGTGGAGGCATGAAGCGCACCCACCTCATCTCCAGCTCCCTGCTCCTCGCGACCGCCGCCACCACCTTCGGCCTCGCCACGAGCACCGCCACCACCGCGTCCGCCGACGAGGGCGGCCGCCCGGCGTCGTACCTGCTCCGGGGCGACGCCGTCGACGCCACCAACCCGGTCGGCTCGAAGTTCGAGGGCATCGGCGCCGACGAGCGGCGCGGCCTGTTCTACGTCAGCGAGGTGACGGGTGGTGAGATCCACCGCGGCTCGGCAGGCACCGGGCAGACGGTCGAGTGGCTGAAGGGCGACGGCACCGACGGCCGCTTCACCGCCCGCGGCGTCACCGTGGACCGCGACGGCAACGTGTACGTCGCCGGCGGCCCGAACGGCATCGGCACCGGCCGTCCCGACCTCTGGGTCTACGACAGGGAGGGCGACCTGCTCGCCGCCCTGCGCGTGCCCGGCACCGCCGACGCCTTCCTCAACGACGTGGCGATCGGCCGCGACGGGGCGGCGTACTTCACCAACTCGAACGACCCGCAGGTCTTCCGCGTCGCCGAGGGCGAGAGCGGCTGGGAGGCCACCCTGTGGGCCGACGCCACCGGCACCATCACCCGCTCGGCCGGCTTCAACCTCGGCGGCATCGTGCTCTCCGCCGACCGCAGCGCCTTCGTCGTCGCGCAGGGCAATGTCGGCCGGATGTGGCGCTTCGACGCCCGCACCGGCGAGGCCGGCGAGATCGCGACCGACACCGACCTGGTCAACGCCGACGGCCTGGTCCGCCGGGGCGACCGGCTCACCGTCGTGCGCAACTTCAGCAGGATGATCGCCACCCTGCGGGTCTCCGCCGACGGCCGCCGGCTGGTCACGCTCGGCCAGGAGGCCTCCGCCGCCGACCGCGTGCTGACCACGGCGAAGGCGCTGCGCGGCCGGATCCTGTACGTCGACAGCAAGTTCGACGAGGCCGTCGCCGCGGGGCCGTACGAGGTCGTCACGGACCCGACGCGATGAACCGTTCCGTCCTGGCTGCCCTCCCGCTCGCGATCGTCCTGGGCGCGTGCGGTGGTGGCGGGCCGGCGCCGTCGACGGAGAAGCCCCCGGTGGTCGAGGGGGCGGAGCGGCACGCGTCACCGGACCCCGGCACGGCGACCGCCACCCCGGCTCCCCGGCTCACGAAGGAGCATCAGGCCGCCCTCGACCAGCAGCTGCGCGACGCCGCGTGGGCCAATGACGTGAGGACGGCCCGCCGGCTGGTCCGCATGGGCGCCGACGTCAACGCCGAGGACGGCACCGGGCAGTCGGCCTACCTGGTCGCCACCAGTGAGGGTCACCTCGAGCTGCTGCGCCTGGCGCTCCGCAACGGCGCCCGCGTCAACGCCAAGGACAGCTGGAACGGCACCGGCCTGATCCGGGCCGCCGAGCGCGGGCACGGTCTCGTCGTCGGCGAGCTGCTGCGGGCCGGCATCCAGCGCGACCACGTCAACCGGATCGGTTACCAGGCCATCCACGAGGCGGTCTGGCTCGGCGAGGACAACCGCCGCTACGCCACCACGCTGCGCGTCCTCGCCGCCGGCGGCGTCCAGCTCGACAAGGTCTCGCCGTCCGCGGGCCTGACCCCGCTGCAGATGGCCCGCGAGCGCGGGTACGACGGACTGGAGTGGATCCTGACGCGAGTGACCACCGCCGAGGCCCCCGCCGACCCCGACGCCGCCCTGCTGCGGGCCGCCGGGCGCGGCGACGCCGACGCCGTCGCGGTCGCCCTGCGGGCCGGCGCCGACATCGAGGCCCGCGACTCCCGTCGTCGTACGGCACTCCTGCTGGCGAGCACCTTCGACCGCGTCGCGGTCGCCGAGCTGCTCGTCGCGATGGGCGCGGACCCCGACGCCCTCGACGACCGCCACGACACCCCGTGGCTGGTCACCGGCGTGACCGGCAGCGTCGCGATGCTCGAGGCGCTGCTCCCGGCGGACCCCGACCTGACCATCGAGAACCGGTACGGCGGCCTGTCGCCCATCCCCGCCGCCGAGCGCGGCCACGTCGACTACGTCCGCCGCGTCGTCCGGACCGGCGTCGACATCGACCACGTCAACGACCTCGGCTGGACCGCGATGCTGGAGGCGGTCATCCTCGGCGACGGCGGCGACGACCATGTCGAGATCGTCCGGATCCTGCTCGCGGCGGGCGCTGACCGCACCATCGCCGACGAGGACGGGGTCACGCCGCTGCAGCACGCCGAGCAGCGCGGGTACGACGAGATCGCCGCCCTGTTGCGCTGATCCGCTCGATGGCTCAGGCCGCCCAGGGAGGTGTGCCGATCGCCGTACCGTCGGCCATGGTCGCGACGAAGCCGGCGCGGATCGCGACGTGCAGGCGTGCGGCCCCGTCGCCGGCGTTGGAGAGCTGGATCGGCTCTCCCGCCGGTACGACGACGGCGTCGCCCGCTGCCAGTTCCGGCCCACCCGGTTGCAGGCGCACCCGGCCGTCGAGCACGACGAAGACCTCGTCCCGGTCGAGGGAGTGGGCCTGTCCCGAGTCCACGCCGGCGTCGACGTCGAGCTGCCACAGGCAGGTCTCCGAGCCGTTGGTGGTCGGCGATGCGAGGGAGGTGAAGCGAAGCCCCGGCAGCTCGAAGCTGCGGGCGACGGAGGCGCGAACGACGTTCATGGGTGGTGTCCTCTCCACATAGACAAGTGCACTTGTGCAAGTTGACTTGGCTATCATGCAGTCGTGACGCGCGCTCCGCAACCCGTTTCCGACCTCGGGATCCTGATGCTGCTCGCCTACCAGGGCTTCGTGCGGCAGCTCCACGCCGACATGGCGCGCCAGGGCTTCGACGACCTCGGACGGTCCGACGGTGTCGTCATGCGCCTGCTCGTGCAGCGCTCGCGCAAGGTCAGCGAGCTCGCCCCGCTCCTCGAGGTGAGCCCGCAGGGCACGGCTCAGATCGTGGAGGACATGGAGCGCCGCGGCTACGTCGTACGCCGGCCCGATCCGGCCGACGCGCGGGCGCGACGGGTCGAGCTGAGTGAGCGCGGCCAGTCCGCCATCGCCGCGGCCCGTGCGTTCCACAAGTCCTTCGAGACCAGCCTCGCCCGTCGTCACGGGCGGGCGGAGATCGATGCCTTCCGCGCGGTACTGGAGTCGGTCGCGGGCTCGGCTCCTGACGGCCTGGACCGGGAGCTTCGCGCGCTGTACCTGTGAGCGACCGCGTCGCTGACGGTGCGGCGGCGTACAACTGACCCCATGGACGTCCACTTCACGGGCACCGTCGTCGAGTGGCGCGGCCCGGCGCCGTACTGGTTCCTGGCCGTGCCCGAGGACGAGAGCGACGACATCAAGGAGGCGGCGCGCGGCCTGGAGTACTGGGGGCAGGTCGCCGTCGAGGTGCGGATCGGGGACACCGACTTCACCACCGCGCTCTTCCCGAAGGACGGGCGCTACCTGGTCCCGCTCAAGGTGGCTGCACGACGCCGGGCCGGCCTCGAGGACCTGGAGGCGGGCCAGGAGATCGAGGCATCGCTGCGGGTCGCGCGGCGCTGAGGAGTGCCGTCGTCAGTCCATCGCGTCGAAGGCCGCCCCCGCCAGGGCGATGGCGCGCTCCTGGTTGTCCTCGCCGGCGTTGATGCCGTGGACGAACACGGTGCGGGTCTCGTCGCTCACCATGCACAGGGAGGTCACGATGTCGTCCGGGTCGGCCTTCTGGCCGAGTGGCACGGTGACGGCCGAGAACTCGACGCACTGGACCCCGTCGGACTCGACGAAGCCCGGAACGGCCGGCCCTGCCTCGAGCTGCAGGACCTCCGGTGCGGCCACGGGGCCCTGGGTCAGGCCGGGTGACGGAGCGCGCACCGCGATCACGGTCGGCGTGAACTCGAGCTCGTCGTCGGCGTAGGTCCGCATGCCGAAGCCGGCGCCGTCGTACGCGCGGTCGTACCACTCCTCGGTCCGTGCCCGCGTCTTCCCGACGTTCTCCCGGTCCATGGCGGCCCGCTCCTCGCCGGCCACGTCCTCGATGACGTCCGAGCGGTCCCGCAGGCCGGCGAGCTCGGCGGGCAGCTCGACCGGGCGGGTGTCCACCTCGCCCGCGGGCCGGCTGCCGCCACCCACGCCCTCCTCGTCCCCGTCACTGGAGCAACCACCGAGCAGCAGCGCGGCCGACAGCGCCACGATCCCGAGCTTCATGCCGCTCACCCTAGGCCCGGTTGCCTAGCCTGCCAGCGTGCCCGTCACCGTCGCCCACCCCGCCGCGGTCCTGCCGCTGCGCGGCCTCGGCCTGCCGCTGTCGGCGATGGTGATCGGCTCCATGGCGCCGGACCTGCCGGTGTTCTCCCAGTCGTGGGGCCTCTACGGCTACACCCACAGCCTCGCCGGCATCCTCACCGTCGACCTGCTGCTGACCCTGGTCCTCCTGCTGGCATGGGACCGGTGGGGTCGCGACGCCGTCGTCGACACCTCCCCGGCAGTGGTCCGCGACCGGCTGCCGGCCCGGGCCCGCATCGGCCGCCGGGCCTGGCTGCTGGCACCGCTGGCCGCCGTCGTCGGCTCGGCGACCCACGTGGTGTGGGACGCCTTCACCCATCGGGGCCGCTGGGGCGTGCGCAACGTCGAGTGGCTGCACACCTTCCACGGCCCACTCCGCGGCGAGCAGTGGGCCCAGCACGCCAGTGGCGTCGTCGGGATCACCGTGGTGGGACTGGCCATCCTCGCCGTCGTACGACGTCCGGTGCTCGCCGACGCCCCACGGCCCCGCCGCCTCCCGGCCGCCACGCTCCCCGCTGCGGTCGGCGGTGCCGCAGCGCTCTCCGTCGGCACCTTCCTCGCCGGCCTGGGCCGCCCGTTCGAGAGCGCGGCCTTCGACGCCGCGGTCGTCGGCATCGTCTCCCTCGCGCTGGCCCTGGCCGGTGTCACCCTGGCCTGGCTGCTCGCGCCCGCCCCTGACGACGAGGTCAGGAGCCGGGTCGCTCCCTGAGCGCCACCGGCGCCCCCGTGTACGACGCCAGCGTGGCCCGCACCTCGTCGGTGATCGCCCACGACGACCCGGCGGCGGGGTCCCAGAACACGACCGAGCTCTCGGCGACGATGGCCGGCGGCTGGCCGGGCGCGACGCGCAGCTCGTAGGAGACCGACAGCGACGAGCGGCCGACGTGCCCGACCCACATCCGGACGAGGAAGGGCTGGAAGGCGACGAACCTCATCTCGGCGTGGTAGTCGATGCGCTGCGAGCCGACCAGCTCGACGATCCCGGACGGCACCTCCCGGAACAGGCCGGGCCGGTCACTGCCGGACCCGCCCACGAGGGGGGCGTGCCGGAAGAACAGCAACCGTGCCTCGTCCAGCACCCGCAGCGCCTCGACGTTGTCGACGTGACCGCCGAGGTTGACGTCGCGCAGCCGCGCCTGGATCTCGCACTCGAAGACCTCGCCCACGTCCGCATCCTCGCAGCAGGGACGGCGAGGCGCGGTGCCGGCCTACAGCCAGTCGCGGCGCTTGAACGCCAGGTAGAGCCCGCCGCACACGAGTGCCATGAGCGCCAGTGCGAACGGATAGCCGTACGACCAGCCCAGCTCGGGCATGTCGTCGAAGTTCATCCCGTAGATCGTGCCGACGAGGGTCGGCGCGAACAGGATCGCGGCCCAGGACGAGATTCGCTTGACCTCCTCGCTCTGCGCCAGGCTCGCTTCGGTCAGCCGCTGCGTCTCCTCGTTCTGGCGCTGGCCGACGAGGGTCGCGTTCACGGTCAGGATGTTCTGCAGCAGGGCACGGAAACCGTCCACCCGCTCCACGATCTTGATGACGTGGTCCGCGACGTCGCGCAGGCTGCGGCGCAGCTCCTCGTCGACGGCGTACTTGTCGAACCCGGCGCTGAGCGCGTTCAACATCCCGAGAAGCGGTCGCGTCGCACGCTGGAACTCGATGACCTCGCGGGTCAGCTCGTAGATGCGGCGCGAGACACCGGGATCGCCCTCGAAGACCTGGTACTCGATCTCGTCGATGTCGTTCCCCAGGCCGGCGACGACCGGCTCGTACTCGTCGACGACCTCGTCGAAGATCGCGTAGAGGACCGCCTCCGGGCCCAGCCTGAGCAGCTCGGGCGTCGCCTCGAGGCGCCGGCGGACCCGGCCGAGGTTCGGGGACTCCGCGTGGCGGACGGTGACCACGAAGTCCGGTCCGGTGAACACGTGCAGCTCGCCGAACTCGACGCGTTCCTCGGCGTCGATGTAGCGGGCCGGGCGCAGGACCGTGAACAGCACGTCGTCGTACCGCTCGAGCTTGGGGCGCTGGTGCGCGGTGATCGTGTCCTCGACGGCGAGCTCGTGGATCTCGAACTCCGTGGCGACGGACGCGACCTCCTCGTCGGTCGGGCGGTACAGGCCGATCCAGCCCATCCCGTGCTGCTCGCGCATCAGCTCGTAGGTGACCTCGAGCGAGGACGGCTCTGCGGCGCGGCAGCCGGCGACGTACACGGCGTTGTCGACGATTCCCATCGGTTGCTCCTGGTGCGTGCGGACGCGCAGGCAGTGCGCGTGTCGGTGGAGGTGCGAGGCCGCGTCGCGGGCGCGACGCGGCGGACGCGGCACGCCGTACCGGAGACCGGGAGTGGGGGCTCAGGGCAGCGGCGTGACGCCGGGACCATGACTGCCGGTTCTCACCGCCACCACCTCCTTCGTCCGTACCGCCCGATGGGGCTCGCCGATCGTGCCACTGGACGTGCCGGCGCGCCAATCGGACCGCCGTCCGGTCGACGTCGTCGCGGCTGATCGCGCGGTGGGCGTACCCGTGATGGCTCGTGGCAAATGCGCGTCAAGCCGCGTCAAGAACGCGTCAACACCGCTGGACCGCGCTGTGGCGAGGACTTTGCTGGCCCCATGAGTCTTGAATCCGGCCTTCTCGTCGGGGCGGTGATCGCGGTCGCGATCTACCTCCTCGTCGCCCTGGTGCTCCCGGAGCGCTTCTGATGTCCGACACCGCTGGCGGCCTGCTGTCCATCGCCGTCCTGATCGCGCTCCTCGCCCTCGTCCACGTCCCCCTCGGCGACTACATGGCGAGGGTGTTCACGAGCACCCGGCACCTGCGCATCGAGCGCGGGATCTACCAGCTCACAGGGGTGAACCCCGACGCCGAGCAGAGCCCGAAGGCCTACGCCCTGAGCGTGGTCGGGTTCTCCCTGGTGAGCATCGTGGTCCTGATGGGCATCCTCGTCGGCCAGGCCCACCTGCCGATGGCCCGTGACCTCGAGGGCATGCCGTTCTGGATGTCGTTCAACACAGCGGTCTCGTTCGTCACCAACACCAACTGGCAGTCCTACTCCGGCGAGTCCGCCCTGGGCTTCACCGCGCAGATGGCCGGCCTGGCCGTGCAGAACTTCCTCTCCGCTGCGGTGGGCATCGCGATCGCGGTCGCCTTCATCCGCGGCTTCGTCCGGGTGCGGAGCGGCTCGCTCGGCAACTTCTGGGTCGACCTCGTCCGCGGCACGCTGCGCATCCTGCTCCCGCTCGCCTTCATCGGCGCCGTCGTGCTCCTCGTCGGCGGCGTCGTGCAGAGCTTCCACGACACGACCATGACCACCCTCTCCGGCCAGAGCCAGGTCCTCACGGGTGGCCCGGTCGCGAGCCAGGAGGCCATCAAGGAGCTCGGCAACAACGGCGGCGGCTTCTTCAACGCCAACTCCGCCCACCCGTTCGAGAACCCGAGCGCCTTCACGAACCTCGTCGAGATCTTCCTGATCCTGGTCCTCCCGATCTCGCTGACCCGCACCCTCGGCACCCTGCTCGGCAACCGCCGGCAGGGGCTGGCGGTCCTCGGTGCGATGACCGTGCTGATGACCGTCGCGGTCACCCTGACCACCTGGGCCGAGGTGAGCGCGCAGTCACCGACGGCCCGGGCCGCCGGCGCCGCGATGGAGGGCAAGGAGACCCGGTTCGGCGAGTGGGCCTCCGCCCTGTTCGCCGTCGCGACCACCGGTACGTCGACGGGCGCGGTCAACACGTCCCACGACTCCCTCACCCCCATCGGCGGCGGCACCGTGATGGTCAACATGATGCTCGGCGAGATCGCGCCCGGTGGGGTGGGTGCCGGCGTCTACGGCATCCTGGTCATGGCGATCCTCGCGGTCTTCATCTGTGGCCTGATGGTGGGTCGCACGCCCGAGCTGCTCGGGAAGAAGATCTCCGCCCGGCAGATGACCTTCGTCGCCCTGTACACGCTGACGACGCCGACACTCGTCCTGATCGGCACCGGCGTCGCGATCTCCCGCGGCTCGACCGCGGGCGCGATGGGCAACAGCGGCGGCCACGGGTTCAGCGAGGTGCTCTACGCCTACACCTCGGCCGCCAACAACAACGGCAGCGCCTTCGGCGGCATCACGGTGACCTCGGACTTCTTCGAGATCACCCTCGGGCTCGCGATGCTCCTGGGTCGCCTCGTCCCGATCGTGTTCGTCCTGCTCCTTGCCGGCTCGCTGGCCGAGCAGGGCAAGGTCCCGGTCACCGCCGGCACGTTGCCCACCCACAAGCCCCTCTTCGTCGGGATGCTGGTCGGCGTCATCGTGATCATGACCGGCCTCACCTACTTCCCGGCGCTTGCCCTCGGACCGATTGCAGAGGCACTGGCATGAGCACCACCACCCCCGTCCGCCACGAACAGCCGGTCCCGGACGACGCCCGGCCCCCGGTGCGGCGGCCGTCCTCCGGCATGGGCCTGAAGGTCCTGCTCGGCCAGGGAGCCCACCAGCTGCCCCAGGCCCTGCGCAAGCTCGACCCGCGGCACCTGTGGCGCTCGCCGGTCATGTTCCTGGTCTGGCTCGGTTCCGTCGGTACGACGATCGCGGCCATCGCCGACCCGAGCGTGTTCACGACCTCGATCGCCGTGTGGCTGTGGCTCACGGTCATCTTCGGCAACCTCGCCGAGGCCGTGGCCGAGGGTCGCGGCAAGGCGCAGGCGGCGTCGTTGCGGGCGGCCCGCTCGGACACCATGGCGCGGCGGCTCGAGAAGTCGGGAGAGGAGGTGCTGGTCCCCGGGACGCAGCTCGTCGTCGGCGACCTCGTCGTCGTCGAGGCGGGTGAGGTGATCCCCGGTGACGGCGACATCGTCGAGGGCATCGCCTCGGTGGACGAGTCCGCCATCACCGGTGAGTCCGCGCCCGTCATTCGCGAAGCGGGTGGCGACAGGAGCGCCGTGACGGGTGGCACCAGGGTGTTGTCCGACCGGATCGTCGTCCGGATCACCGCGGCGGCCGGCCAGACCTTCCTGGACCGGATGATCGCGCTCGTCGAGGGCACGTCCCGTCGCAAGACACCCAACGAGATCGCGTTGTCGATCCTGCTCACCAGCCTCACCCTGGTCTTCCTCGCTGCCGTCGCGACGCTCGCGCCCATGGCCGAGTACGCCGGCGCGCCACAGGACCTCGTCGTGCTGGTCGCCCTGCTGGTCTGCCTGATCCCGACCACCATCGGCGCTCTCCTCTCGGCGATCGGCATCGCCGGCATGGACCGCCTGGTGCGCGTCAACGTGCTCGCCATGTCCGGCCGCGCGGTGGAGGCGGCCGGGGACGTCAGCACCCTGCTGCTCGACAAGACCGGAACCATCACCTACGGCAACCGGCAGGCGGCCCGCTTCGTGGCCGCGCCCGGCATCAGCGAGACCCGGCTGCGCGACGTCGCCAGGATCTCCAGCCTCGCCGACCAGACCCCCGAGGGCCGGTCCATCGTCGACCTCGCCCTCACGCAGGGCGCCGATGACCTCGACCTGCCCGCGGGCGCCACCTTCGTGGAGTTCACCGCCCAGACCCGGATGTCGGGCGTGGACCTCGCTGACGGCACGCAGATCCGCAAGGGTGCCGGATCGGCGGTCGCCGGCTGGCTCGGCAGCACGCCGGACCCGACCGTGCTCGACACCATCGACGCGATCGCCCGCGACGGCGGCACCCCCCTGGTCATCGCCGAGAAGCGCTCCGACGGCGCCGGACTCGTGCTCGGCGTGGTGCACCTGAAGGACGTCGTGAAGCACGGCATGGCCGAGCGCTTCGCCGAGCTGCGGGCGATGGGCATCCGCACCGTCATGATCACCGGCGACAACGCGTTGACCGCCCGGGCGATCGCCGACGAGGCCGGAGTCGACGACTTCCTGGCCGAGGCGACGCCCGAGGACAAGATGGCCTACATCCGCAAGGAGCAGGAGGGCGGCCGCCTCGTCGCGATGACCGGCGACGGCACGAACGACGCCCCGGCCCTGGCGGCTGCCGACGTCGGGGTCGCCATGAACAGCGGTACCGCTGCTGCGAAGGAGGCCGGCAACATGGTCGACCTCGACTCCGACCCGACGAAGCTCATCGACATCGTCGAGATCGGCAAGCAGCTGCTGATCACCCGGGGTGCCCTGACGACCTTCTCGATCGCGAACGACGTGGCGAAGTACTTCGCGATCATCCCCGCGATGTTCGTCGCCGCCCACCCGTCGCTCGACAAGCTCAACGTGATGGGCCTGGCCACGCCGGAGTCGGCGATCCTGTCCGCGGTGATCTTCAATGCGTTGATCATCGTCGGGCTGATCCCGTTGGCCCTGCGCGGCGTGCGGTTCCGCGCCGCATCGGCGACATCGATCCTGCGCCGCAACATCTCCGTGTTCGGACTGGGCGGCATCGTCGTCCCGTTCATCGGCATCAAGCTCATCGACCTTCTCGTCTCGACCATCCCAGGAATTGGGTGAACACGATGGTGAACTCCACCTTGTCCGACCTCGGGCGCCAGTCACTGGCCGCGCTGCGCCTCCTCGTCGTGATGACCATCCTGCTCGGCGTGGCCTATCCCGTCGCTGTCTGGCTGGTCGGGCGCGCGTTCGGCGACCACACCGACGGGCAACCGGTCCGGGTCGACGGCGTGGTCGTCGGCTCCGCGCTGATCGGGCAGGACTTCACGGGAGACGAGTGGTTCCACTCGCGGCCCTCTGCCAACGACTACGACACCCTGGCCTCGGCGCCGAGCAACCTGGGGCCGCTCAGCCCCGACCTCGACGCACTGATCGCGGAGCGTCGTACCGCCGTCGCGGCCACGGAGGGTGTCGCGGAGGACCAGGTGCCGGCCGACGCGGTCACAGGTTCGGCCTCGGGCCTCGACCCGCACATCTCCCCGGCCTACGCAGAGCTCCAGGCCGACCGGGTGGCCAGGGCCAACGGGCTGTCGGTCGCCCAGGTCGAGGAGCTCATCGAGGACAACACCTCGGGACGTTTCCTCGGCTTCCACGGCGAGCCCGGCGTCAACGTCCTGCTGCTCAACGTCGCGATCCTCCAGGCGCGCGGGTGACGTCGCGCCGGCGGCGCTGAGACCCGGCGAGACTGGGGGAGACTGGGGCCATGGATGCAACCGGGACCCGGGGGCGGCTGAGGGTCTACCTCGGCGCCGCCCCCGGTGTCGGCAAGACCTACGCCATGCTCGACGAGGGCCGCCGTCGACGGGACCGGGGCACGGACGTCGTCGTGGGCTACGTGGAGACGCACGGACGCACGAAGACCGTCGCCGCCGTGGGCACCCTCGAGGTCGTGCCGCGGGCCCGCGTCGAGTACCGCGGCACGGTCCAGGAGGAGATGGACCTCGACGCCATCCTGGAGCGGCGCCCGACCGTCGTCCTCGTCGACGAGCTCGCCCACACCAACGTCCCGGGCAGCCGGCACGAGAAGCGCTGGCAGGACGTCGAGGCGCTGCGGGACGCCGGGATCGAGGTGATCACCACCGTCAACATCCAGCACCTGGAGTCGCTCAACGACGTCACGGAGTCGATCACCGGCGTGCGGCAGCGCGAGACGGTGCCCGACGAGGTGGTGCGGTCCGCCGACCAGATCGAGCTCGTGGACATGAGTCCGCAGTCCCTGCGTCGCCGGATGGCACACGGCAACATCTACGCGCCCGAGAAGGTCGACGCGGCCCTGGCCAACTACTTCCGCGAGGGCAACCTGACGGCCTTGCGCGAGCTGGCCCTGCTGTGGCTCGCCGACCGCGTCGACGAGGGCATGGAGCGCTACCGCGAGCAGCACGACATCCGCGGCACGTGGGCAACCCGCGAGCGGATCGTCGCTGCCGTGACCGGCGGCCCCGAGTCGGCCACCCTGATGCGCCGCGCGGCTCGGATCGCCACCCGGCGGGCGGGCGGCGAGTGGCAGGCGCTCTACGTGACGCGGCACGACGGCCTCAGCGGCGTCGCGCCGGACCGGCTCAGCCAGCTCAGGGCGAAGGCGGAGGACCTCGGCGGCACGTTCCACACCACCGTCGGGGACGATGCGGCGGAGGCGATCCTCGAGTTCGCGCGCGCCGAGAACGCCAACCAGGTGATCATCGGCGCGAGCCGCCGGGGCCGCCTCTCGACCCTGCTCCGACCGGGGATCGGCGAGCGAGTGATCGCCGCGTCGGGTGACATCGATGTCCACATCGTCACCCACGACTATGTCCGTCGCCGCAACCGGAGCCCGCAGCCGGAGAGCATGCTGGGCGTGCGTCGACGAGCTGCCGGCTACCTGTTCGCGATGGTCGCGCCGCTGCTCACCAGCGCTGCCCTCAAGGCGTCGGACGACCTCCACGGCCTGCCCTCGGAGTCGATGGTGTTCATGGTCGTCGTGGTCGCGACCGCCCTCATCGGCGGCCTCGTCCCGGCGGTGATCGCGGCGCTCAGCAGCGGGCTGCTCCTCAACTTCCTCTTCACCCCGCCGCTCTACGAGCTCACGATCGCCGAGCCTGAGAACGCCGCGGCGATCGCCCTCTTCGTGCTGGTCGGCATCGCCGTCGCGTCGGTCGTCGACCATGCGGCGCGACGCGCGGCCGAGGCCCGCAAGGCGCGGGGCGAGGCCGACGCGCTGACCGTGCTGGCCCACAGCCTGCTGAGCTCGAGCGACGACATCGCCGGGCTGCTCGGCTCGGCCTGCGAGGTGTTCGGCGCCACGGGGGGCGCGATCCTGCGCCGCGACGGCCGCGGCGGGCAGGACGTGATCGCGTGCACCGGGGATGCGCCCGACGCGGTCGAGGCCGGGGACATCTCGACGTCGATCGACGACGACACGGTGCTGGTGCTCCGCGGGGGCAACCACAGTGCATCGGAGCGCGCGCTCCTCAACGCCTACGCCGCCTACGCCAAGGTGATGGCCGAGCGCCAGCGTGCCCGGCTCGCCGAGGTCGAGCGTCTCCGGCTCGCCGAGGTCGACCGCACCCGGACGGCGCTGCTCGCGGCGGTCTCGCACGACCTGCGCTCGCCCCTCGCTGCGGTGAAGGCGGCCGTGTCCAGCCTGCGCAGCGACACGGTGACCTTCTCCGACGAGGACGAGGCGGCCCTGCTGGAGACGATCGAGTCCGCCGCCGACCGGCTCACGGCACTGGTGACCAACCTGCTCGACATGAGCCGGATCCACACCGGCGCCGTGAACGTCAAGCTGGCCGAGGTCAGCCTCGGGCGGGCGGTGGCCAACGCCATCGCCCCGCTCCCCGGCAACGAACGGATCAGCGTCGACGTACCGGCCGACCTGACCGCCGTGGCCGACGCCGGGCTCCTCGACCGCGTCGTGGCCAACATCGCCGAGAACGCGTTGAAGTACACGCCGCTCGGAGCGGACATCCGCATCGACGGCACTGCCGTCGACGACAGTGCCTCGGGGTCGCGCGCGATCCTGCGCATCAGCGACAACGGGCCGGGCGTCCCCGACCACGACCGCGGCCGGCTCTTCGCCCCCTTCCAACGGCTGGGCGACGTGCCGCAGAAGGACGGCGTCGGGCTCGGTCTGGCCGTGGCCCGTGGCCTGACCGAGGCCATGGGTGGCACGATCACGACCGAGGACACCCCTGCGGGTGGCCTCACCTTCGTGGTGGGCTTTCCCCGGCTGTCCGGGGCGTCGCCGGGTGTCCGAGTGAAGGAGACGACGTGACCTTCGTCCTCGCGGTCGACGACGACCCGGCGATCCTGCGCACGCTCTCGATCAACCTGCGCGCGCGCGACTACGACGTCGAGACCGCGGCCGATGGCCGGTCGGCGCTCCAGATCGTCGACGAGCGGATGCCGGACGTCGTGCTCCTCGACCTCGGCCTCCCCGACATGGACGGGATCAGCGTGCTGAAGCAGCTGCGGTCCTTCACCCAGGTTCCCGTCATCGTCGTGTCGGCGCGCAGCGAGCCCGACGACAAGGTCGAGGCGCTCGACCTGGGCGCCGACGACTTCATCACCAAGCCGTTCTCGATCGAGGAGCTGCTCGCCCGGGTCCGGGTGTCGACACGGCGGGCGGGCACCGCGGAGCCCGCGCTCGTGGTCACGGTCGGGGACCTCGTGATCGACGTGACCGAGTCACGCGCGGTCCGGGGAGGCGAGGAGATCCACCTGACGCCCATCGAGTGGCGGATCGTGGAGACCCTCGCCCGAAGGCGGGGCCGCCTGGTGCGGCAGTCCGAGCTTCTCCACGCCGTGTGGGGACCCGGCTACGACCGGCAGACCAACTACCTGCGGGTGCACCTGGCGAGCATCCGCCGCAAGGTCGAGAAGGACCCGTCGACCCCGGAGATCTTCGTGACCGAGCCCGGGATCGGCTACCGGTTCCTGCCCGGCGAGCACTGAGCCGGACCCGAGCTGGGGCTGTGAGGGGCGACCGGCGCCGGCGTAGGGTCGGCCCATGGCCCGCAGCTACCAGACCGTGACCGCCGACGAGTTCGTCGCAGCCGACGGGCTCGGGCAGTGGCGCGTCGAGGGTGCGCAGGCGGTCGTCCGGTTCCGCACCGGCGACTTCGTGACGGGGCTCGCCCTCGTCAACGAGATCGGCCGCCTCGCGGAGGAGGCCGACCACCACCCCGACCTGACCCTGTCCTACCCGGAGGTCGGGGTGCGGCTCGGCACGCACGACACCGGCACGGTGACGGACGCCGACGTGTCCCTGGCCCAGGCGATCACCGCCGCAGCGGGCGCGCTCGGCGTACCGGTCGCCTGAGTCCGGGCTGAGCCGGCACACGCTCAGGCGATCAGGCCGGGCGTCTGTGAGCGGGCGGCCTCGAAGCGTCGCTGCACGTCGGCCCAGTTGACGATGTTCCACCACTGCTGGACGAACGTGGCCTTGTCGTTGCGGTACTGCAGGTAGTAGGTGTGCTCCCACATGTCGAGCATCAGCAGTGGCGTCATGCAGATCGGCACGTTGCCCTGGTGGTCGAAGTGCTGGATGACGTAGAGCCGCTGGGCGAGGGTGTCCCACGTCAGGACCGACCAGCCGGAGCCCTGGACGCCGAGGGCGTTGGCCTGGAAGTGCGCACGGAACCGGTCGAAGCCGCCGAAGAACTCGTCGATCGCCTGAGCGAGCTCGCCGGTCGGCTTGTCGCCACCGTCCGGTGACATGTTCGGCCAGAAGACGGAGTGGTTGACGTGGCCGCCCAGGTGGAACGCGAGGTTCTTCTCCAGCGTGGAGAGGGCGCCGAAGGACTCGCTCGCCCGGGCCTCGGCCAGCTGCTCGACTGCCGTGTTGATGCCGGTGACGTAGGCGTTGTGGTGCTTGCTGTGGTGCAGCTCCATGATCTCGCCGGAGATGTACGGCTCCAGGGCGGCGTAGTCGTAGGGGAGGTCGGGCAGCGCGTAGACGGACATGCTGCAAGTCTTTCGTTGTTGCAAGGAGTTTGCAACAATGGTGGGAGTGGGCGATGTGGCGCCCCGTTTTCGGGTCGCCGCGCCGGGTGTTCACGGGGAACGACCGGCGCGGCGACCCGCCCCGCGGCGCGTGCTAGCGTCCGCACCGCCAGTCGCACTCACGAGATCGTGGGTCAGGGAACCCGGTGGAAGTCCGGGACTGACGCGCAGCGGTGAGGGTGACGGGCGGGACACTGAACCCCTGGTTCACGTCACTGGCGACGGGCGGCTGACACTCGGCTGACCGGCGCTGGGAAGGCGGCTCCCGTCCGGTCGATCCCGAGTCCGAAGACCTGCTGGCCGTGGACCCTCCCGGGTCCGCGTCACCCGCCCAACAGGCTTCGCGCACGAGCCTCGGACCGAAAGAGTGACCAGTGACGTCGTCCCGTCGTACCCGTTTCCTGCCTGCCCTGCTCGCCCTCCCGCTCACCCTGGCTGCCTGCGGCGGCGCCCCCGAGCCCGTGACCGGGCAGGCCGCCGGAGAGGGCTTCCCGGTCGAGGCCACCAGCTGCGGCCACACCTCCACGATCACGGCGCCGCCCGAGCGGGCGGTCACCATGAACCAGGGCGCGACCGAGGTGATGCTCGCCCTCGGGCTCGAGGACTCGATGGCGGGGACGGCCTACCTCGACGACGAGGTGCCGCAGAAGTGGCAGGCGGCGTACGACGGCGTCGAGGTGCTCTCGGACGAGTACCCGGACAACGAGACCCTGCTGGAGGCCGAGCCCGACTTCGTCTACGGCTCCTACGCCAGCGCCTTCGGCGCGGAGGCCGCCGGAGCGCAGGACGAGCTGGAGGAGCTGGGCATCGGGTCCTTCCTGTCCCCCTTCGGGTGCGGCGAGAACAAGCCCGGCGCGGACGTCTCGTTCGCGTCCGTGTGGGACGAGATCGGGACCGTCGCCGCCGTGTTCGGGGTCCCGGAACGCGCCGAGGCACTGGAGGACGAGCAGGAGGCGGCACTCCGGGAGCTTGCGGCGAGCAGGCCGGGCGAGGGACTCGACGTGTTCTGGTTCGACTCGGGCGACAAGACCGCCTTCGCCGGCACGGGCGCGGGCGGCCCGCAGCTGATCCTCGACGCCGTCGGCGCCACCAATGTGTTCGCCGACATCGAAGGCAGCTGGGCCGATGTCAGCTGGGAGAAGGTCGTCAAGGCCGATCCCGACGTGATCGTGCTCGCCGACGCCAGCTGGTCCACGGCGGAGGACAAGATCGAGATGCTCGAGCGGGACCCGGTCCTCAAGGAGCTCCGCGCGGTCAAGGCGAGGGCCTACGTCCTCCTGCCCTTCTCCGAGACCACGCCCGGGGTCCGGCTCGCCGACGGTGCGGTCTCGGTCGGCGAGCAGCTCTCCGAGCTGGACTGATGCTGCAGCAGGTCCGCCCCGCGCGGCCCCGACCCGGTGCCGGGTTCGCCGCGGGCACAGTGCTGACCACGCTGCTCCTGGTGTCCGTCGTCGTCGCGGTCGGCATCGGTTCGGTGCACGTCCCCGCCGGCGACGTCGTGGACGTCGTGCTCGGGCGTCTGGGCTTCCCGGTCGACGGCGTCACGGTGGTCGACGACCGGATCGTGTGGCAGCTCCGGATGCCGCGGATCGTCGGAGCCGCCGCGACGGGTGCCGGTCTCGCGATCGCGGGCGCGGTGCTGCAGTCGCTGACCCGCAACGACCTCGCGGACCCGTACCTGCTCGGCATCTCCGGTGGCGCCACGGTCGGCGCGGTCAGCGTGATCGTGCTCGGGGTGGGCGTCGCCGGCCTGGTCGGCGGGGCCGCGCTGGGCGCGGGCGCCTTCGTCGGTGCGCTGCTGGCGCTGGGTCTCGTGCTGGTGCTGGCGACCGGCCGCACCGGTGACCTGCCGCCCGCCCGCACCGTGCTGGCCGGCGTGGCGATCGGCCAGATGTGTGCGGCCTACACGTCGTTCGTCGTCATGGTCAGCGGCGACCAGGACTCCGCCCGCCGGGTGCTCGCCTGGACCATGGGCTCGCTGGCAGGGGTGCGGTGGCAGGGCGCGACGATCCTGCTGGTCGCCTCGCTCGTGGCGTTCGTCGCGATCGTCGCCTTCGCCTCCGACCTGGACGCCTTCGCGTTCGGCGACTCCGCTGCGTCCGCGCTCGGCGTGCCCATCCGGAGGACACGCTGGCTGCTGATGGTCGGTACGGCGCTGCTCACGGCCTGCCTGGTCGCCCACACCGGCGCGATCGGGTTCGTGGGCCTCGTGGTCCCGCACGTCGTGCGACTGGTGGCGGGACCGCTCCACCGCAGGCTGCTGCCGCTCAGTGCCCTGGCCGGGGCCGTGCTGCTGATCTGGGCCGACACGGCGGCCCGATCGCTGCTCGACGGCCAGGAGATCCCCATCGGCGTGGTCACCGCCGTCGTCGGCGCGCCGCTGTTCGCCTACCTGCTGCGTCGGGAAGGGCGGTCGCCGTGAGGATCCGAGCGAAGGACCTGACCTGGGGCGTGGCAGGTCGGACGATCGTCGACGCCATCTCCGTCGACTGCCCGCAGGGCACGGTGACCGGCCTGCTCGGCCCGAACGGATCGGGCAAGACCTCGCTGCTGCAGCTGATGGCCGGCCTGCGGCGGCCGGACGCCGGGGTGGTCGAGCTCGACGGCGAGGACGTGCACCGGATGTCGTCGAGGGTCCGGGCTGGCCGGATCGCGGTGCTCGAGCAGCAGTCCTCGACGACCCTGCCGCTGACCGCGCGTCAGGTCGTCGAGCTGGGCCGGATCCCGCACCGCGGGCGTTGGCCGGCCGCACGTGACGAAGGCGCGGCAGAGGTCGTGGAGGTGATGCGACTGAGTGGAGTGGCGTCCCTGGCGGACCGCGACTGGCAGACCCTCTCCGGCGGCGAGCGACAGCGGGTCCAGCTGGCCCGCGCGCTCGCGCAGCGGCCCGAGGTGCTGATGCTCGACGAGCCGACGAACCACCTCGACCTCGCCCACCAGATCGACCTGCTCGCGACGGTGCGGGAGCTCGGTCTCACCGTCGTCGCCGCGTTGCACGACCTCGACCTGGCCGCCGCCTTCTGCGACCATCTGGTCGTGCTGGCGGACGGACGTGTCGTCGCGTTCGGACCGCCGCAGGAGGTGCTGACCTCCGCGCTCGTCGCGGAGGTGTACGGGGTCGAGGCGACCGTCGGGCCGCATGCGGCCTCGGGCAGGCTGCACGTCGTCTGGCACGACGAGCGGGCCGTCAGACGAGGTGGCGGTCGTCCAGCTGGGGGGCAGCCTCGCGGAGCTGGCCCCGCCGCCACAGGTGGTGGATGACCAGCGCAGTGGTGACCGAGCCGAGGACGCCGAGCCCGAGGTCGCCCAGGGTGTCCTCGTAGGCGAAGGCGTGCTCGGCGCCACCACTGATGAACGCGAAGTACTCGGCGATCTCCCACGTGATCGCGGCGGTGGCGCCCACGGCGAGTGCTCGCTCGACGACCCGGTAGCCGGGCGCGCTGCGGTGCAGTGTCAGGAGGATGACGGCCGCGGCGATCAGGCCGGTGTTGGCGAAGTGCATCAGGTCGTCGAACCAGACGACGGTGTCGTAGAGGTCCATCCGGTTGCCCAGGAGGTCCGTGAAGCACGTCAGTGTCACCAGCAGGTCCGCCAGCCACGGGAACGACGCACGGTCCTTCCAGAGCAGCAGCCAGATCGCCGGGACGGAGAAGGAGAGGAGCGGGTAGCCGATGGCTCGTGCCTCGGCCGCCTTGTCGCGGAGGTGGCTCCCGTCCGGGTCGACGACGGCCAGCACCAGCAGCACGAGGAGGAGACCCTTGGCGGCGCCGTCGGCGGTCCTGACCACGGTCGGCGTCGGGTAGCGCACGGCCACGGCCTCGGTCATCGGGGCTCCTGTCGTCGAGAGGCCCCATCCTCACACGTGACCGCGGGCCCGACCGATCCGGCGCGGTGTCGGGTCGGTCACCCCGCCGGCCCCGGTTGGGGCACGATGTACGAGAATCGTCAGCACTGACGGGGCTTTCCGGTTCCGCGCGGTGGGACAACGAGCAAGGGGGGGGCCGTGGTCGACACGCTGGAGGGGGTGGATGCCGCGGCCGATCTGCCGGACCCGGCGCCGCACGGACAGGGACCGCAGGACGGCGGCCCGGCGTCGTACGAGCGCTTCGGGGTGCACTGGGTGCGCCGGGTGCTCCACAAGGAGCGCATCCTGCGCACCGTCGACGCCGTCCTCGGAGACCAGATCTCGCTCGGCCCGATCGGCGCCGGCCCGGGGCGGGCGTTCGCCAGCGTGAGCTTCACCGGCACCTTCGGCCCGACGACGGGGCAGGAGGTCCCGGCCGAGCTGCTGACCTACGCGATCGACCTGCCGATCAGTGTGGTGTTCCAGCTGGACCTTCCGCTGGACAAGCTGAACTTCAACGCCGAGGTCGTGATCCCGCTCGTCATGGTCGTGCACACCGAGGACCCGCTGAAGCTGCGCCTCGAGCTGCTGACGCCGACCGAGGACCAGATCGGGCTCGAGCTGAAGACCGACACCCGCCGCGGGGCGATCCTGCGGAGGATGACCGGCCTGGACGCCGAGCTGCGCCGCTTCGTGCTCAAGGTGATCGACACCGAGCTGGCCAAGCCCTACGTGAAGCGGGCGACCTACCTCGACATGGAGGAGCTCATCGACCACGCGTGGCCGATGCTCACCGAGCAGTTCCTTCCGCAAGGACCCGAGGACCGACGGGGCTGACCTGGCCCGCGTGGCGGGCGTCCGCCCGCGCGACCGCCTTCGCCGGCGCCTTCACGGCGTCCGACACCAGTCCGAACGCCGCGGCGACGAGCGGGATCCACACCGGGATCAGCATGAAGGTGAAGATCGGCACAAGCTGCATCAGGTCGCGCATCGCGGGTGACTCCGTCCCGGTCGGGTGGCTGTTCGACGGCACGAGTCTCGGCGGAACGACGGGGCGGTCTCTCGTCCCGTCGCACAGAATCCGGGGACGGCTTTGTGTCGTCGCACGAACGTGACCGCCGTCACTTTCTGGAGAACCCTGAGTAAAGTTTTCCGCTCCCGGCGAATTCATTGGGTAAAAATCCCTAAGGTCGTCCGCGGGACAGGTGCGCGTGGGGCGCGTCTGTAGGGGAGTGCAGTGCCAAACGCCGCAGGAAGCGGCGGCGGCACCGCGCTCCCTTCGTGTTTTCGGACCCGCCCGAAGCTCCGAAGCTTCGTCGGTCGTGCAGTGGGTGCGACCGAACAGACACATGGGGACAACCAGATGAACCAGTCACTGCGGCGCGCTCGCCGCACCCTCTTCCAGCGCGCTGCGCTGACCGTTCCGGTCGCCGCACTGCTCGCTGTCTCGACCTTCACCTCGCCCGGCTACGCCGACGACGCCGACGGCGGGAGCGGCGCTCCCTCCGCCGAGGTCGAGACCCCGGCTCCGGCTCCCGAGCCGAAGCCCGCCCCGGAGCCGAAGCCGGCTCCCGAGCCTGCGCCCGAGCCGAAGCCGGCTCCGGAGCCCGAGCCGGCCCCCGAGCCGAAGCCCGAGCCCGTCGAGCCGAAGGATGTCGTCGAGTCGCCTGCGCCGCAGGCCATCGAGGAGGTCCCGGCCGACGCCGTGCCCGCCGGCGACGGTGCCGAGAGCGGCGCCCGCCAGGTCAAGGCCGGCGCCATCCAGGCGGCGAAGCAGGAGGTCTGCCCGCACGACGGCGAATGGATCAAGAACGACGGCCTCAACGGCCTGACGCACACGATCACCGCGCCGGCTGGCAAGGTCATCACGCAGGTCTGCGCGAAGTCGTCGACCAATGTCGTGACCATCACCCTCGACCCGCCCCTCGCGAGCTACACCATCGTGTCCGGTGAGGGCCCGTGGTCGGTGTTCGTGAACGGGCAGGGCAACCCGCAGGACCTCAGCCACGCCACCTACCTGCTCGGTGACGAGCCGGACGAGGAGACGCAGGAGATCGACGCGTCGATCGACCCGGTCGACCCCTGTGGTCCCGACAACATCGCCTTCCCGGCCGTGCCGGAGACCGACGAGTACTCCGTCGAGGTCGACGAGGCCACGGGCGACATCACGCTGACCGCCAAGCCGGGCTACGAGTTCCCGGGCGGCGCCACCAGCAAGACGTTCGAGCTCCCCGAGGACTCGAACGAGCCCTGCATCGCGACCCCGCCGGTCGTCGAGCCGACCGACGAGTGCGGTCCGGACAACGCGGCCTACCCGGCCATCCCGGAGACCAACCAGTACACCGTGACGGTCAACGAGGACGGCAGCGTCACGCTGACGGCCAAGGACGGCTGGGCGTTCGAGGGCCCGTCGGCGACGTACGAGCTCCCCGCGCCGGTCGACTCCGGTGAGGAGTGCCCGGTCGACGAGAAGAAGGTCGTCGTCTGCAAGTACGTCGGCACCCCGCCGGGCGTCCCGGACCACATCATCGTGGTGTCGGAGAGCGCGGCCAAGGCCGACGGCTGGGACGGCACGTTCCCGTCGACGTACTTCAAGGATGCGCAGAAGTCGGTCGTCATCCGCTGGGCCGTCGGCAACGAGCAGCCCGGCGACGAGGAGCTCGCCAACTGCCAGCTGGCGGGGATCGAGCCGCCGAGCGTCGAGCCGGTCGACCCGTGCGGTCCCGACAACATCGCCTTCCCGGCGGTGCCCGAGACCGACGAGTACTCGGTCGAGGTCGTCGACGGTGACGTCGTCCTGACCGCCAAGCCGGGCTACGAGTTCCCGGGCGGCGAGCCGACCTGGACCCTCGAGCTCCCGGCCGACTCGGGCGAGGAGTGCCCGGAGGTGGCCGCGCTGGCCACCTGCGTCACGACGATCGACCCCGAGCTCCCGATCGAGAACGCCCGCCTGGCCGCCAAGGCCGACGGCGTCGTCATCGAGATCATCGACGAGGTCTTCGCGGAGGCCAACGGCTTCCTCGGCACGCTGCCCTTCACGTTCATCCTGGGCGACAAGGAGTACACCGTCTTCGCGGTGGCCGAGCCGGGCCAGAGCGCGGACGACTTCAGCGTGGACGTCGAGTGTGCCGGCGGTGCGGTCGTGAACGAGCCCTGCGCGGACGCGGCGACGAACCCGGACGCCGTGGACGAGAACGGTGAGCCGTGCAACGAGACCGGCGGCATCATCGAGACCGATGACCCCGACGCCCTTCCGAACACCGGTGGTCCGGCGGGAATCCTGCTCCCGCTCGGTGCGCTCCTGGTGCTCGTGGGTGCAGGTCTGGTCATGGTGAGGCGTCCCCACTCCGCCTGACCATGGGTCGGGTGAACCTCACCGTCGAGGCGGAAGCATGAGGGGCACCTGACGAGCCCGGTCAGGGTCATGGATGGCCGCACGCCGGGTGTTCGCCCCGCCGCAGCAAGCTACTGCGGCGGGGCGAACTGCGTCTGGGGCCCGCTGCCGACTATCGGATGCGCTGGTTTGGGTCCATTCCCGTTCCGGTGCCCGGCAAAGGTGCTTACCGTCGATGTGGGACCTGACGGCACGTGGGGTGCGGCCAGGAGGGGGAGTACCGAGGTCGAGTCGCGGTTGCCGCGCGCTCGTGGTGCTCCTTCGGCATTTCGGGGGGGAGACCGGTCGCGCAGTGGGTGCGGCCCTGACCGAAGTGGGACAAAGATGACCAATCCTCTGCGGCGAGAGCGCCGCGATGACTTCCGACGGGCGCAGGCCCGTCGGTCGGGTCTCGGGAAGCGGGTGGCGTTGACGCTCCCGGTGGCTGCGCTGATCGCTGTGTCCAGCTTCGTGGCCCCTGGCTACGCGGACGACGCCGACGGCGGCGGCGACGCACCGGCAGCGGTCGAGGAGGCCCCGGCCCCCGCCCCCGAGCCCGAGCCCGCGCCGGAGCCGAAGCCGGCCCCCGAGCCGGAGCCGGCTCCCGAGCCGGAGCCCGAGCCCGCCCCCGAGCCCAAGGACGAGCCGCCCGCCGAGGAAGCCCCCGCCGAGGAGGCCCCGGTCGAGGAGGCGCCCGCTGAGGAGGCTCCGCAGGAGATCCCGGCCGACGCCGTACCCGCGGGCAAGGAGGCGAAGCAGGGCTCCAACCAGATCCGCCGGATCGTGGCCGCGCTGGACCCGGTCCTCAACACCGACAAGATGGTGGTCTGCAAGTACTCCGCCACCCCGGAGATCGGTGAGAAGGCACAGACGGTCAACATCACCTCGGTCAACGCGCTCAACATCCCGGCCAACTGGAACGGGACCTTCCCGGTCTTCTTCAACGACGCCCAGGGCTCGTCCATCTCGCCGCGGTACGCCTACGAGGGGGAGAACACCAACGACGTCGCCGGTCTGATCGACGAGCTCTGCCCGCCGTACCAGCCGCCGAACATCGTCACGGCGCCGGAGGTCCCGGTCAACGACCCGTGCGGTCCCGGCAACATCGCCTACGGCGCCGTCCCGCCCGGCAACTACACCGTGACGTTGAACCCCGACGGCAGCATCACGCTGACCGCTGCGCCCGGCTACAAGTTCCCGAACGACTCGCTGACCTACACCTACCCGGTGCTGGTCGACTCGGGCGAGCCGTGCATCGGCGCCGCCCCGGCCGAGCCCGTCCCGACCGACCCGTGCGGCCTGGACAACGCCTACTACGCCGACGCCGACATCCCGGAGAGCACGGATGCCTACACGGTCGAGGTGAGCGACGACAAGAAGACGATCACGATCACGGCGACGCCGGGCAACGTGTTCGACGAGGAAGGGACGACCGAGGTCGTCTACACCGCGGTCGACTCGGGTGAGCCGTGCGTCGTCGTCCCGCCGGCGCCGGAGCAGACCGACCCGTGCGGCCTGGACAACGCGTACTTCGACGACGAGGACATCCCGGCGAGCACCGACGCCTACCTGGTCGAGGTGAACGACGACAACACCGTCGTCACGATCACGGCCACCCCGGGCAACGTGCTGAACGAGGAGGGTGCCACGGAGCTGGTGTTCACCGCGGACGACTCGGACGAGCCGTGCATCGGCGCCGCCCCGGCCGAGCCCGTCCCGACCGACCCGTGCGGCCTGGACAACGCCTACTACGCCGACGCCGACATCCCGGAGAGCACGGATGCCTACACGGTCGAGGTGAGCGACGACAAGAAGACGATCACGATCACGGCGACGCCGGGCAACGTGTTCGACGAGGAAGGGACGACCGAGGTCGTCTACACCGCGGTCGACTCGGGTGAGCCGTGCGTCGTCGTCCCGCCGGCGCCGGAGCAGACCGACCCGTGCGGCCTGGACAACGCGTACTTCGACGACGAGGACATCCCGGCGAGCACCGACGCCTACCTGGTCGAGGTGAACGACGACAACACCGTCGTCACGATCACGGCCACCCCGGGCAACGTGCTGAACGAGGAGGGTGCCACGGAGCTGGTGTTCACCGCGGACGACTCGGACGAGCCGTGCGTCGTGGATCCGCCGGTCGCGCCGGAGCCGATCGACGCGTGTGGCCCGGACAACGCGGTCTTCGCCGATGAGGACGTCCCGGCCAGCACGGAGACCTACACGGTCGTGCTGAGCGAGGACAAGAAGACCATCACCGTCACCGCCACGCCGGGCAACGCTTTCGACGAGGAGGGCACCACCGAGCTGGTGTTCACCGCGGAGGACTCCGGTGAGGAGTGCCCGGTCTACGTGGCGTGCGTCTACGCAGGAGCCGACACCGCCCGGATGGGCACCGGCGTCCCGCTCGGCGTGGTCACGATCATCGACCAGGCCACCGCGCTGGCGAACGGCTTCCTCGGACTGTTCCCGTTCAGCTACCTGGCGGGTGACGACGAGGTCGTGCTGCTCGCGCAGCTCCAGGAGGGCCAGGGCGTCGAGGACTTCGACCCGCTCGAGATGTGCGGCGAGGTCGCCGGCATCTGTGAGGACGCCGCGACCAACCCGGACGCCGTCGACGAGAACGGCGAGCCCTGCACCCCGGAGGTGGGCGGCGAGCGTGAGGACGACCCGTTGCCCGACACCGGTGGTCCTGCCGGATTCCTGCTTCCGCTCGGGGCGCTCATGGTCCTCCTGGGCGCGGGACTGGTCATGATCAGGCGTCCCCACTCCGCCTGACCATGGTCGGGTCGCCCCTCACCGTCTCGACGGGAGCATGAGGGGCGCCTGACAGCCCGGTCGGGCCACGGAAGGCCACGAGTCGGGTGTTCGCCCCGTCGCAGCAAGCTACTGCGGCGGGGCGAACGACGTCAGCTGGGTCTTCGTGTAGAACGCCCGGATCCGCTCGTAGTTGAGCCGGTTGTAGGCGAGCGGGTCGAGCAGCAGCCACTTCGGCAGGGTGCGGCGCGCGAGGCGGATCAGGCCCGCGTAGAGGCGGAACTCCCGCTCGCGGCGCCGCGTCCACCGTACGCCGAGGAGCTCACGCATCCGCGGGTGCGCGGCCTTCTCGGCGCACACCTTGGCCGGCCGGCCGAGCACGGGGGTCAGCACCCGCCAGGCCGGCGTGGCCAGCCGGTGCAGCCAGCGCGGCCCCACGAGGGTCGGCACCGGGAGCCTGTCGAACGCCCGGTCGGCCCACTGCAGGAACTCGTTGTCGGCGAGCACGGTGGCCGCGACCTCGTCGTAGTAGGCCTCGGCCTCGGCGCGGGTCGCCGGGATCCGGGCCCGCTCGCTGGGCAGGTCGACGTCGGTGAGGTGCAGGACCGTCGCGTAGACGACGTCCTTCTCCTCCTCGGTCAACCGGGCGCCGTACGTCGTGACGTAGCCGGTGTGGAAGACCAGCATGCTGGTCGTGCCGACCCAGCGCCACAGGTCGGGGTTGAGCGCGCTGTAGCGCTCGCCCTCGAACGCGCCCTTGCCGCGGCCGCGGACCTGCCCGTGCAGGTCCTTGAGCCGGGTCGCCATCGCCCGGCGGTCGCTGTCGTCGCCGAAGAGCAGCAGCGGACCCCACAACCCGCTGCGGATCCCGCGGTCGGTGAAGTTCTCGGCGAACCGGCCGCTCGCGTCGACCGCTGCGGCGACCTCGCGGTAGGCGACCTGGTCGAGCGCCAGCCGGCCGTAGAGGGCGAACGCCGCCGGCGTACCCATCCACCAGCGGACGTCGGCGGCGAGTCGGTGGTGCGGCTGCGACGGGTGCCAGGGGGCGACGGACATGGCGACTCCTCGGGATCGGTCAACGCTCGTTGACAGATATCATGAGACCCATCTGTCAACGGTTGTGTCAAGATGGTGCCCATGACCGGGGGCGCACGCAGGTACGGCGGCCGGGACGCCACCGAGCGCACCGCGGAGCGCCGTGCGCGGCTCGTCGCCGCCGGGCTCGACCTGATGGGCGAGCGCGGCATCGCCGCGACCACGGTGCGCGGCGTCGCGGAGGCGTCCGGACTGGCCGCCCGCTACTTCTACGAGAGCTTCGAGGGCATCGAGGCGCTGCAGGTCGCCGTCTTCGACGCCATCGCCCTCGAGGCGGCCGACCGCGCGGTCGCCGCCCTCGCGGCCGCGCCCGACGACCCGACCGCGCGGGTGCGGGCGGTGCTCGGCGAGATGGTCGACCTCTTCCTCGACGACCCGCGCAAGGGCCGGGTCGTGCTGATCGACTCGGTGACCTCGCCCGTGCTCGGGCCGCGGGTGCTCGAGGAGAGCAGCCGCTTCGCCGGCATGGTCGCCGCCACGGCGTCGAGCGGCGACCCGGCCGCGGCCACCGACGACCTGCCGGTCGAGCTGCGGCTGACCGCACAATTCCTCATCGGCGGGGTCGCCCACGCGATCGGCGCGGTGCTGCGCGGGGACATCGCTGCGGACCGGGACCAGCTCGTCGACGTGCTGGTGGCGCAGTTCCTCGCGGTGGTGCAGGGGCGCCCGTTCAGGCGGTGACCGGCTCCTGTGCCAGCAGCTCGCGCACCCGCGGCACCACCTGGGTGCCGTAGAGCTCGATGCTGCGCATCAGCAGGGGGTGCGGCATCGACCCGTTGCTGTACTTGAGGTCGAAGCGCTGGATCCCCAGCACCCTTGCCGTCGTCGCGATCTTGCGGGCCACGGTCTCCGGGGAGCCGACGTAGAGCGAGCCGTGGTCGACCTCGGCGTCGTACTGCTCGCGGGTCACCGGGCCCCAGCCCCGCTCGGCGCCGATCCGGTCGCGGCCGGCCTTGAAGTGGGGGTAGAGCAGCTCGCGCGCCTCGTCGTCGGTGTCGGCGACGAAGCCGGGCGAGTGCACGCCGATCGGCAGGGCCGGCTGCTCGAGCTCGGTGAGCGCGCGGCGGAACAGGTCCGTGTACGGCGCGAAGCGGGCCGGGTCGCCGCCGATGATCGCGAGCATCAGCGGGAAGCCGTACCGAGCGGTGCGCACGACCGACTCGGGCGATCCGCCGACGCCGATCCACGTCGGGATCGAGCCGCGGTCGGTCGTCGGGAACAGGCGGGCACCCCGCAACGGGGCGCGCAGCTCACCCGCGTCCCAGGTGACGGTGCCCTCGCCCTGCAGCGCCGCCCAGAGGTCGAGCTTCTCGGCGAAGAGGCGGTCGTAGTCGGCGAGGTCGTAGCCGAAGAGCGGGAAGGACTCGGTGAACGAGCCGCGTCCCAGCGTGATCTCGGCGCGACCCCGGGAGACGGCGTCGAGGGTGGCGAAGCGCTCGTAGACGCGCACCGGGTCGTCGGAGCTGAGCACGGTCACCGCGGTACCGAGCAGGATCCGCTCGGTGCGGGGCGCGATCGCGGCCAGCACCATCTCGGGCGCGGACACCGAGAAGTCGTCGCGGTGATGCTCGCCGATGCCGAACGCGTCGACGCCGACCTGGTCGGCGAGCACGGCTTCGTCGACGAGGTTGCGGATCACCTGCGGGTGCGGGACCCGCTCACCCGTGGCCGGGTCGAGAGTGACGTCGCCGAAGGTGTCGAGGCCGAGCTGGAGCGGCTGGTCAGCCATCGGACTGCTGCGCGGCCGCGTCGACGTCGAAGTCGCGCACCGCGGTGATGACCTGCTCGAGCGCCGGCGCAGGCAGCGCGCCGGCCTGGGAGAAGACCAGCTGGCCCTTCTTGAAGGCCATCAGCGTCGGGATCGAGGTGACCCGGGCAGCAGAGGCGAGCTGCTGCTCCTCCTCGGTGTTGACCGAGCCGAAGACGAGGTCGCCGTGCTTCTCGGCGGCCGCCTCGTAGATCGGCGCGAAGTTGCGACACGGGCCGCACCAGGACGCCCAGAAGTCCACGAAGACGATCTCGTTGTCGAGGACCGTCTCCTGGAAGTTGCCGGCGGTGAGGTCGATGGTGGACATGCCTGCTCAACGTCCGGTCGTGGTGAGAGATTCCTTCGCCAGGTTCAGGTCGACCCCGCCCGCCACGCCGGGGACGGTGCCGGCGTCGTCGTACTGCCAGACGGTCCAGTCCCGGCGCGGCTCCCGGTCCCCCAACCGGCGCACCCACTGCGGGTGGTCGGCGAGCTCGTCGGCGAAGCCGAAGCGCTGCTCGAACTCGGGGTAGAGGTAGACGAGCGTCCGTCGGCCCGTGTGCCGGTCGACGACGGCGAGGAACTCACGCACCTCGGCGAGCAGGTCCGCGGCCGGTGGGGGGTCCTCGCAGCTGCCGGCGAGCTCGAGGTCGAGGGCGGGTGGCAGGTCGCCGCGCTGCTTCCCGAGCACGGCTACGAAGTGCTCTCCCTGCGCCGTGCCGTCCGAGCACAGCTGGAAGTAGTGGTAGCCGGCCACCTCGATGCCCGCCCGGGTCGCCGCGCGCCGGTGCTCGGTGAACCGGGGGTCGGTGAAGGTCGTGCCCTCGGTGGCCTTCAGGTAGGCGAAGGAGATCCCGGCGTCGGCCACCCGCGGCCAGTCGATCGCGCCCTGGTGGTGGGAGGCGTCGATGCCGCGGCGGGGCCTGGCCTCCTGGGTGGGCGAGGGTGCCGGCGTGGGCGAGGAACTGCTTGGAGCAGTGCTGTTGGCGGGCACGGACGTGGTCGGCGGGGTCGTCGTCGGCGCGCCGGTCTTCGGTGCCTCGTCGCCGCATCCGGTCAGCACGGCTGCCAGCACGGCGAGCGCGACGAGACGGGTGCCCATGTCCCCAGCCTTCCACGCCACCGCCCACCCCCACGAGGGCTAGGGTCAGGGCATGGCCGAGACCGCGCGCATGACCCACGTCCTCATCGACGGGGAGAACATCGACGCGACACTGGGGACATCGATCCTCGGTCGTCGCCCGCGGCCGGAGGAGCGCCCGCGCTGGGAGCGGCTGCTGCAGTTCGTCGAGCGGCGCTGGGGCCAGGACACCAACGGCCTGTTCTTCCTGGCGGCCAACTCCGAGCTGCCGATGTCGTTCGTGCAGGCGCTGCTGGCGATCGGCTTCCGGCCGATCCCGCTCTCCGGCGGTCCCGGCCAGAAGGTCGTCGACATCGCCATCCAGAAGACCCTCGCGGAGCTGAAGAAGCGTGAGGGCGACGTCGTCCTGGTCAGCAACGACGGCGACTTCGTCGACCACATGGAGGACCTGCTCGACGGCCGCAAGGTCGGTCTCGTCGGGTTCGCGGAGTTCCGCAACGCGGCCTTCGCCGAGCTGACGACGCGCGGCATGGAGTTCTTCGACATGGAGTACGACGTGCACGCCTTCAACGAGCGGCTGCCGCGCGTCCGGATCATCCCGATCGACGAGTTCGACCCGACGCAGTACCTCTGAGCCCGATGCGACTCCTGGTCCTCGGCGGCACCCAGTTCCTCTCCCGCGCGGTCGCGGCCGACGCCGCGCAGCGCGGGCACGAGGTCGTGTGCGCCAGCCGCGGGCAGTCCGGGTCCGTGCCGCCCGGCGCGACCCTCCTGCGGTGGGACCGGGGCGAGGACGTCCCGGCGGCGTTGACCGAGGGTGGCCCGTACGACGCCGTGGTCGACGTCGCCCGCCAGCCCTCCCACGTGCGACGGGCCCTGGCCGACCTCCTCGACCCGCAGGGGTCCCACCCGCACTGGGTCTTCGTCTCGACCATCTCCGTCTACGCCGACGACGCCGACCCCGCCGGTCCCGGCGCCGGGCGGTTGAAGGACCCGATCACCGACGACGTCGACCTCGCTGACGACCCCGAGGCCTACGGCGGGCTGAAGGTCGCCTGCGAGCGGCTCGTGCTCGACGCGGCGACCTCGGCGGTCGTCGTACGGCCGGGGCTGATCGTCGGGCCGGGCGACCCGAGCGGTCGCTTCGCCTACTGGGCCCGCCGCGCCGGCGACACCGGCGAGCTGATCGGACCCGGCGACCCCGCCTCGCTCGTGCAGGTCATCGACGTGCGCGACCTGGCTGCCTGGATCGTCACCCTCGCCGAGCGCCGCACCACCGGCACCCTCGACGCGGTCGGTCCCGCGCTGCCGTTCGCCGACCTCGTGGCGCAGGTCGCCCCGGACGCGACGGTGACCTGGCTGCCGGACGCCTTCCTGGAGGCCGAGGGCGTCGTGCCCTGGACCGGACCGGACAGCATCCCGGTCTGGCTGCCGCGCCCCGCGTACGACGGCATGCTGGCCCACGACGCCCGCCCGGCGCTCGACGCGGGACTCGTCGTCCGCACCGTCGCGGAGACGGCTCGCGACACGCACGACTGGCTGGAGTCGGACCCGGCGGCCCGGATCGGCGGGATCACCCGCGAGCGTGAGGCCGACCTGATTTCCCGGTGGCGGAGCCGCACGACCTAGCATCCTCCGGTGCCTCGCCCGTTCCGCATCGCCACCGCCAACATCAACGGCATCCGCGCCGCCCACCGACGCGGCTTCGACGACTGGCTGGCGACCCGCGGATGCGACGTGGTCACCCTGCAGGAGGTGCGCTGCCCGGTCGACGCGCTGCCCGAGGGCGCCTTCGGCGACTACCACGCCGCCTACGACGCGGGCGAGCTCGCGGGTCGCAACGGGGTCGCCGTGCTCACCCGGGAGCCGGCCGCGGCCGTGCGGACCTGGTCGGTGGCCGACCCCGATCGGCCGCTGCCGCGGGCGCTGCGCAGGCACGCGACCGAGGGGCGCTACGTGGAGGTCGACCTCGCCGACGTGCCGCTGACGGTCGCGAGCCTCTACCTCCCCAAGGGCGGGCTGCCGGCGCACCTGCAAGATCCGAAGCGGATGCGCGAGGTCCCGGACGGGGGCGCGAAGTACGAGCGGAAGATGGCGTTCATGGCCGGCTTCGCGCGCCACCTCGCGGTCTCGCGCAAGGCTGCGGTGGCGCGGGGCCGGGAGTTCCTGCTGACCGGTGACCTCAACATCGCGCACTCCCGGCACGACGTCGCCAACTGGCGGCGCAGCAACCAGGTCGAGGGCTTCCTCCCCGAGGAGCGTGCGTGGCTGGACGCGCAGCTCTCGCCGCGCACGCTCGTCGACGTCGTGCGCCGCCTCAACCCGGACATCGACGGCCCGTACTCCTGGTGGAGCTGGCTGGGCCGCGCCTACGAGAAGGACGCCGGCTGGCGGATCGACTACCACCTCGCGACGCCCGCGCTGGCCCGAGCGGCGCGGACCGCCGTCGTCGACCGGGAGCACCTCGGTGTGCGGCTGAGCGACCACGCGCCGGTGGTCGTCGACTACGAGCTCAGCTGACCCCGCGCTCCCCGCGCACCGGCACCGTCGTGACGGCCAGGAGCGGGAAGAGCGCTGCCAGTGCGAAGGTCGCGCCGTAGCTCCACGCGGTGATCGCGAGTCCGGCCAGCGGCGGGACCGCGACGGCGGCGACGTGCTGGGCGGTGTTCTGCAGGCCGAGCGCACGGCCGGACCAGAACGGGCCGGCCCGTTCGGCGACCGCGGTGAACGCGAGCCCGTTGTCGGCGACGGTCACGGCCGACGCGACCACGAGGAGCGCGACCGCGAGGGCGGCCACCGCGCCCGATCCATCGGCGGCGGTGGCCGCGAGGCCGAGCAGGGCCATCGTCGCGGCGGCTACCACGGCGACCGCGCGCATCGGGCGCATCCGGCTGCCGACCCGGTCGGACACCCAGCCGGCGCCGACCCGGGCCGCTGCACCTGCGACCTGGGTTCCCGCGATCACGAGCCCGGCGACGCCGGGAGACCAGCCGAGGTCCTCCACCAGCCAGGTCAGCCCGAAGGTCCACACGAGGAACTGGGGCACGACGAGCAGCACCGACGCGCCGTGGACCCGGGCGAGGAAGCCGTCCTGCCGGTAGGGGTTGGCGACCGCTCCGGCCGCCGCGCGCGGAGGTCGCGGCGGGTCGAGGACGACCAGGGCGACCAGCAGCGCGCTCAGCGCCGTCGCGATCGTGGGCACCCCCAGGGCCGGCCCGATCCCGTGGTGGTGGGCGATCACGGCGACCGTCGCCGCGGCCAGCCCGACGCCGAGCGGCTGACCGGTCTGCCGGATCCCCATCGCCAGGCCCCGCCGCTCGGGCGGGAACCAGCCGACCACGACCCGGCCCGACGCCGAGTTGGTCGCCGCGGCGCCGACGCCGGCCACGCCCAGGGCTGCCGCCATCGGCCACGGGTCACCGGTCGTCGTTGCCACCGCGCCGCCGAGGGCTGCGACGACGAGACCGGTCAGCAGCGCGAACCGCTCCCCGCGCCGGTCGGCCACCAGCCCCCAGAGCACGAGGGTCGCCATCATCCCGGCCATCGCTGCCGACGCGACCAGACCCGCCTCGGCGAGCGACATCCCGTGCCCGCCCTCGGCCTCCGGCCGGTGCAGCTCGGGGATGAGGAACGACGGCGCGACCACCATCGCTGCGGAGGATGCCTGCGCCGTCGTACCGACCGCGAGCATGGCCCAGCGACGGCCGGGCGTGACCGTCCGAACCGGCGTGGCGTCGGTCGAGGTCATGGCGAACAGTCAAGCAGACCAGTCCGCCAAATGAGACAAACAGTCTTGAATAATGGGACCAAGGTCCTCCGGCGGCGAGTCCGGGACCGACCTGGACTCCCACCTCGGACATCTCGGGAGGGGATCACCGTGCCCTGGTCGCCCGCGGCTAGTCACCACTCGGCACGATCGCCGAGATCACCGTCCCGTCGGCCCGCTGGATCCCCGCCGGGT
>CAZAQE010000011.1:0-109766 GCA_964487275.1 uncultured Nocardioides sp.
CCGCCGCATTCCGGGCACGGTGTCATGCCTGACGGCCCACCTAAAATACGCCTGGCGTCACTCCGGGTTCGCCTGGTCTGAAGCGTCGCTCGGGTCGCGCAGGGCGAGTAAGACGATCTTCATCGCAGCGTAGATAAGGACAGCTGCAAGAGCGGAGCCGGCGCCAAGGATGTACCCGTGTGCCATCAGGTTGCGCACGTTCCATCCGCCCGGGTGGTTCAGCAACGCGTTGAGGAACCGCTGGTCTCGTTCGCTGACGTCGTAAGACTCGACGAAGAGGTCGAGAAGGGCGCCCAGGCCCACGTACTGCCCTGGGCTCTGCTTCCTCTGGAGGCGGTAGATGCCTTGGTTTGCTGCCAGTGCCGCGTTGCGCAGGAGGGCCTCGATGAGCGGAAAAGCGGTGAAGGCTGCTGCTTCGGCGTCGCCGGACCAGTACCGCTCCAGTGCCCGAGATAGCATGCCTGCCTCATTCGCGGTCACTGCGTGCCCAACGAGGAAGAACCGTTCGACGTCCCGTGCAGCGGGCGTGCCATCGGCACCGATGCGCTGGAGAGCATCACTCAGGATGTAGACCCATTGCTCGAGAAGGTCGGTTTCCCAGCGCACCATGTCGAGCTCGAAGTGCTCGTCGTCGTTGCTCGGTGAGTACAGAGGCAATCCTTCGGGAGTCTGCAGTTGCGACGGCAGCAGAGCTTGAAGTGGTGCCGCCGCGCGGCGACTACGTACGATCTCGCGGTTCGATTCCGGGTCCCCTGTGGGTGCCTCGAAGTTCCCGAAGGATCGCAGTCGAAGTGCCCACTTTGGTTGCTGGTTCTCATTCAGCGACTGTTCTCCGTAGTCCGGGCGAGGAGCGTCGGCTTGAAGGCCGTCAGCCGCAGCGAGGTCGCCGAGGGTCACGGCGATCATCTCTTCCCACTGCTCTTGGAAGCGCCGTGTGGAGGCGTGGATGCGCATCATCTCCAGGTCGAGGTGCCGGACATCTTGGAGGAGCTTCGTCGCCCGGATGCGGAGCTCCTTCATTCCGGACAACTCCGCGACCTCGACAGCCTGCCGGAGGCGCATGGCCCGGATGATGTTGCTGTCGGCTTGCTCAGCCATCGCCAGGAAGTTTTCGACGCGCTCGGCCCAGAGCTTCTCTCGTTCGCTGGTGTCCGTGATCGCCGACAGTGCGAGGTGTAGGAGCTGGTCCGCTTGTTGGCCGGCTGGCCAGGTCGAGCGGGCTCGGTCGAGTAGTTCAGATGCTGCCTGAGCCTTCTCAGCTAGGAGAGTCTCTAGCGCATTTACTACTGCGCCGAAGGACTGCGAGGGTCCACCATCAGTCGACCGTCGCGTGACCTCGGCTAGTGTCTCTAGGGCGGCTTCATGCCGTTCCTCGTCCTTCACCGCCCGCGCGAGCCGGACGGCGGCCCGTGCTGCGAACACGGCGTCAAAATGACGGCCTTCGGTGTTCGCGAGGTCGCAGTAGGCGTCCACAGCTTGGCGTGCGTTCCCGGGAACATCGCCGTGGCGGGCTTGAAAGAGCAGATGTCGCAGCGTTGCTACAGCCGACGGAGTGGTGACGAGCTCCGCCAGTTGCGCCCACACCTCGACCACCTCGATGCCGACGTCAGAGACCCGCGGGGGCTGGGCCTCGCCGTTCGGGCCTTCGAACTCGGGCTCGATGGTGGCGCGCTCCTTTCCCGGCTCACCCTCAATCTGCAGGTGGTACCGCATGGCCCACCAACCGGCCTTATCCACCAATGGCAGCCGGTCGCCAGTGCGGTCCTCCGAGTCTTCGAGAGGATCGTCGTCCTCGCCGTCGGCAGAGTTCGATAGGTGCGGCCCGAGCAGCAATTCTCGCGCCAAGCGACTGCGTCGGTAGCGAGACTGCTCGACAGCGATGTCATCGAGGAGGGATGCGATGCGGCTGTAGGCCGTGTCCGACGAAAACGTCATGGTCCAAGTGTCTACTTCGCCGCCGACGGTTCGGGTCGTCCAGGGCGTGCGGGCGGCCGGGTCCCGCAGCACGAGCTGGCGACGGAAGCGTCTTTTCCGCCGCCTCTGGGCGTGACTCGATGTGAGACCTACACGGCGACCAGGACGCGAGCGACAAGCCTGATTCTTTCAAGCGTCTCGCGCTCACCTCCGGACTTCAGAGCGTGGCCGCCGCTGCGGCCATCAAGAGCGCCGCGACCGCGATCGTCGAGATAAGTGCGCCGTTCGCCAGCGGCGTGACCCGGCGTCGCTTCCGTAGGACGGTCGCAACCACGGCTGTTGCCGCCGTGCAAGAGATCAGGGCGAGGGGACTTCCGGTCGTCGTCAAGGTCGAGCCGAGTCCGAGGAAGAAGAGGACGGCAGAAGCTGTGGTGAGCGCGAGACGCGAGGCGTGATCCGTGAGGGATCGCGGCACCTCAGTGAGTGTCGGGTCGTGTCGTTCGCGCTTCTCGATGAGGCGACTGAGCGCGCTCCAAGCCTCTTCTCTCCACCGTCCATCGGCTGAGGTCAAGGGCTGGGTCTTGATCCATCGCTTGATCTCACTGCCATGCATCACTGCGGCGCCTGCATCCGACTCCGGCGTGATGCTGTCAGAGCGGTCGCCACCCCAGAGCGCGACGACTCTCGTCACGGGGACGGAGTGGGCGGCGAGGAGGGGCTTCAGATCCGCCCACAGGGTCAGCTTCCGCGCGGCTCGTTCGAGCTGTTCACGCGCGGACCGTTGTCGATCCACGCCCGGCGGGTTGCTCCAAGGCTCGGAGCTCCACTTCGTCTCGACAACGAAGAGGCCTGCGGGAGTCATCAAGACATGGTCGATGTCGTGCCCATCGAAGGGGACACGATTGATCAGGTAGCTCGTGCGGTCGCCGCGGATGGCTCGCCGGAGTTCCTGCGCCGTCCATTGCTCTGCTTCGTCGCCCATCATCGTCATGGACGTGCTGGTGGTGGACACGGTGATGTTCCAGATGGCGGCCGGAACGCCGACGGCGACGACGCCAACGATGATTCCCCGAGAGAAGGAGTTCGGCATCAGGGGCAGCGCAGCCAGCGGCGTGCACATCAGCATCGCGAGCGAGAGAATCCGCCAGCGCCGCTGAGCCATCCACTCGTACTGCTTGTGGCGGGCTTTCGCGCGAGCCCAAGAACCGGCTCGGCGGTCACTCGCCAAGGAGCGCACCCTCAGCCGGTGGCGGAGTTGGGCAGCGGCACTCATTCTCAGCAGTCTCAGGCATCTCGCTCGGGTCAGGGGCTGGTTTGGTGAACCCGCGGTTCCTGCCTGCTTGGGTTGTGCTGGGTTCGGTCCTCTCGTCCCTTGGACGGTCTCTTCATCGAGACGGGCCAGCTCGCTTTCCGGCGGCTACACGCGCCGGCCCACTTCAACGGCCTCATTCCGTCCATTCGGGTGATTGCGTGACCACGAGGGCGCAATCGCCCCTCGACTCAGCAGCGCATGGAGTTGGCGGTTTGGACGGAATGAGGCTGGCCGTACCCGAACCCTCATGGAGCGACGGCCTTCATCGCGTCGGACCGTCCACTCGGCCGTCCGGCCCAGGGCGAGCCATCCGGGCCGGGACCGCCCAGGTCCGGTGTCTCCGCGGCCTCCGCGAGGAGGCGGCGGTCCTGAGTGCGGACGGGCGCTGCGGCGGTCTGGAGTGGCTTCACGAAGCATGAAGCCCACTCCAGACCGCCGCAGCGGGTCGTCGGTAGTCCCGTCGGATCGACTGGGTGCGCCACACGCGCCGCGCGGCCCAGGCTGCTCGTGCCTCGCAGGCCGGGTCGAGCGTCGGAGTGTCGCCCCAGTCGATCCTCGGACCCACGGTGGTACCGGAAGGGCGCGCTCTCCGATGCCGCCGCGCCTGCCCACGGCGCTCGTTCCTCGCTGGCCGTGGTCTGGCGTGTCGTCCTCGATCGTGTGCGCGCCCTTCCTTGTCCGCTTGACGCTCTACGGCTGTTCTCGGGGCAGGCCTTCCTCGCTCCGCTCGGGTGCGCCCAGCGCACGGGCATGGCTCCGGGGGGAGGTACGGCGGGTCTCGGCGCTCACTGCTGCGGGCGGGGTGTGCGGGTCGACCGGGTCAGCGGGTAGACCGGGTCTGCGGGTTGACCGGGGCACCGGGGCACCGGTCGGCAGGAGGCCCGGCTGACAGGGGCACCCGCGGGGGTAGGGGCCCCGGCACGAGCCCCGCCAGGAGAGGGGTCCCTGCCGTCGGCGGGTAGGGGCAACCCGCTTGTGCCCGCGCTGGGCGCGGCCGCCGAAGGCGGAACCCCCACCCAGACGGGGGCGACAAGGGCCCCACGAACCCCGCGCGAGCCGGGACACCCGCTGTCCTCCGCGCCACGAGCGCCAGCGAGTGAGCAGCGAGGAGGGGGTGCCCCGCGGGAGCGCGAGAGGGGGTAGCCCAGGGGGAACCCTCCCCCTCGGTAGGGCGGGTGCAGGGGATAGGGCTGCAGCGGGGCTGGAGGCGCGCCTCCGCCCATTCGAAGGGGGTTTTCGTGTGGGGTTCGCCTGCCCCGTCGCGGGTCTCCCGCGGGTGTGATTCCAGCCGTTTCTCTGGTGGCCGCGCGCGCCCACCTTTAGTCGCCGGGAATCCCGGACGGTCTTGCCGGCGGCAATTGGCTCCTGGCCTGCGGTGTTCGTTCCGTCCAGCAGGCCCGAGCCCCTTACGTCCGCGTAAGCCTTGGGGTGAGGGTCTATGTGAGGTCGGGGATCGGACGGGCGTAAGGCCCTCGCATGGACGTAAGGGGCCCGACCGCGTAAGGACGGAAGGGGCGTAAGGACTCCCCCTCGCGTAAGGGGTCACACGACCGATTCGCGCTGGACGTCCAGCGTCGTCCTGTCAGTCTCGTCGACCAAGATCGTCGACATGAACAACCACGACATCACGACTCTAGCCCCGACCGCCCCGACCTCTGCCCCGACCCAGTGGTTCGCGATCCACTTCGCGGCGGAGGCGCCCGCTTCGCTCCCTCGCACGATCTTCGCCAACGACGTCGAGACCGGCGATGAGGGCGTGCTGCGTTTCCTTGTCAGCCCGACTGACCGTCCCTCGCGCTCGGTGCTGGAGGTCGCCGAGGCTCTGGTGGTGCGGTACGCGGCGTACTCCGACCTGCGCAGCGCCCTGGCGGACGCCTTCGGCCCGAACCAGTCGACCACGGCAGCCTGACCCTTCCATCACAACGGGAGTCGAGTCCTCGGACTCGACTCCCGTCGGCCATTTGAGGGCAGTCACAATCGGTCGAGATGGCTGCCGCAACTGCTCAGGGCATGAAGCAACGCTCCTGCCACGTCGAGAAGTCCGGGAAGCGAAGGGCCGCGAGGACCTCCAGCTGCTCCACGACGAATCGTCGTGCCGGGTCCGTCGCGAGGTCGTCGTACTCGGCGTGCGTGACCCCGGCGCAAAGGTGGACGTAGACCTGCCAGTCGCTCAGTCGGTCGTCCTTGAGCCACGCGCGGAGGTCTGGGTCCGCCGGCCACCGCCCGGGATCAAGAACGCGGCGATACGCGAAGGCTTCGATGATCGCGATCAGGGCGAGTACGTCGCGTCCACTGGCGGCAAACCGCTCGGCAGGCCTGCGATCGAGACGGCGTGGAGAGATGGACCCGAGAACGGCAGCGGCAGGTGGCAAGCCGTGGAACCGTCCTTTCCAATCCCCCCGGATCGCGCAGATGACGCGCCAATCAGTCTTGGGCAGGCGTCGTGACAGTTGCTCGGCTTCGCGAGGATCGAATCCACGCGAGACGAGGTCATCGGACTGCCACGGACGCAGACCGCTAGCAGAACCGGACGGGTCTTCCCACTCGGTGGTTGTGATCTTCATGGCCTGGCCGGGACTGAAACTTCCCCGCCGTCGATGGCAGGTCGAAATCGAAAGGTCAGGTCCAGTCCGCCCCGCCCGACGAGCGCGTTGGCGAGGATCTCCAGAAAAACTCCGGCTCGCATCGGCTCCGGCCGGGGCTCGGCGCAGTAGTCGTCGAGAGCGGATTCGATCGCCTCGAGCAGGAGGTCGGTCATCGCGTCGACCTCTTCCAAGTGGAGGACTTCAGTTCTCGGGTCGAGCCTCCACGCGTAACGCTGGTCATTGGCGATCGGGAAGCCGGGCCACGGGATGGTGCCGTCGTCGCTTGGCCCGAAGTAGCGCACCTGAGGTCTCATCAGCGCCGACCGTCCATCTCTACGCGGTCTGCGTCTGTGAGGCCTTCACTCAGGTCGCGGTACGTCGTCCCAGGGGTAGACGTCGGTGAGGAGGTCGCGCGGCGACGTCTCCAGGACCTTGGCCAGCTTGAGCAGAGTGAGAAGGCTGGGAAGGCGCCGGCCGTGCTCGATCGAGAAGAGCGTGTCATAGCCGATGTCCGAGATCTGCGTGACCTGTCGTCGAGACAGGCCAGCTGCTTCCCTGCGACGTTGTACTGCCGCGCCGAGCAGCTTGCTGCCGAGGTCAGTGTCCTCCGGGTCCGCGTGCACGGTCCGAGACTAGTCACCGGCCTTGTCGTCGGTACGTCGGTCATGACTGGCGCGCCTCGAACAGCTGCTGCGCCGCGCCCGCGTCGATGATGCCAAGGGACAGGCAGGTCAGGATCCAATGAGCCGGAAGCCCCGACGAGCGCCAATCATCCTCCACCGACCCGTCTTCGGGCATCAGCGCCGCAGGTAGATCGGTGTCCAGGAACAGCCTCAGGATCGCCTGACCGATGGCGAATCCCTCGTCGGGTGTGTAGCCCGCCCGATGCCAGGCGACTGCGTCCTCCATGCACAGTGGGCTGTCGTACCAAGTCCTGGCGAGGGTGGCATCGCCGAACTGGGCTTGCCACCTGAGGACGTCCCGTGCGTGGCCCTGAGCTGACGGATCGGCCTTCGGCTCGGCCGAGAGCCACGTCTCGCGTGCGTGCTGGTCCAAGCCGGCGTCTTGGAGGAGCTCGGCCACACGGCGTCGCCATGAGTCGGAACGTGCTTTCATCATCGATGATCCTATTCTGTACGCGTACAATCTGAGTACAATGTAGGTCATCGAGACAATGGGGTGCGTTACGGCGATCGAACGACCCCACGCTGAGCGATCGGAGCGGGCAGGTGGTTCGTCCTCACTGGCAGCCGAGACGGCCGTCGAGGGCCGTGGTCGACCCAGTACTCGACGCTGAACTTGAACTGGAGCTGAGTCGCCGGTGGCACGAGCTGGGCGACCACGTCGTCAGCGGCGTGAGTTTCGGCGAGGACGGGTGCACCTGTCTCGCAGTGGGCAGACGGCTCCGCGCACTGGTGACGGACTTGCTCAGGGAGCCTTTGGAGGAGCCGGCCGGGCTTGGTGCCGTGGTCGTCAATCCTCTGACGGGTGAAGTCTGGGTCAGAGCGTCCCATCCGGATCTCGCCGCACCATGCGTGCAGTCGGCGGGTCAGGACTGGGCGGACCCCACAAGTGATGCCTGGTGGGCATGGACTGACCTGCCGCGCCCTCTCCTGGTGTGCGCAGACGGGTGGCTGCCGCCTGTCGCTGCGAATGCCGGTGGTGAGGTGGCGCATCCGCGTCTCGCGGATCCATGACCAACTCTTCATCACAGGGCGATCCCGGGCCGAAAGGACACACGCCCCACTCCCGGAGACTCTTGCGGATGCTCGGTGATGTCGGTGACCCACTGCTGGTTCGGGCCGCTCCTGGCGAAGGCCCGGTTGACCTTGTCGGTCGCGATGTTGTCGGGCTTGTTCCGCCTCTAATTCGGTCGCCCCATGGCACCGCCTGAGCCGGCGCGCTTCCCGACTCCGACACCGCGGCCACCCGACAGGCGACCTGGACAGGATCTTCTCGGCGACCATCACCTCGACCGCCGAGAACCGACTCTTGGGCTCGCCTCCTCCCGCAACAACTCCGCGGCGCGGCGGGCGGCTTTCAACTCAGTCTCGAGTTCAGCGATGCGCTTGTTTGCCGCGATAGCTCGGACTTCTCCTTGCCCGTCAGACCCGGCGCCAGGCCCTGTCGATGCGGTCCTGGCGGCGCCACGTGTAGATCGACTGCTCGCTGATGTCGAGGTCGTGCGCAACCTGCGCGACGCTTCGGCCCTCGTCGAGCAGGTCGAGGACCTTGCGACGGCCTTCTGGCGGGTAACCCCGTCGACCCAACTTGGCCTCCTGATGTCAGGCACCAGAATCCAGAAACCCAGACGCCGTGGAAGCCGGGACACTCCAGAGCCTCCACGAAACCCGGGGCGCACTGCTCTGCTGGCTGCGCGCCCCAGTGTCCCAGCGGCAGTCCCAGCTTCATCAGGTCAGTCCTCGGTGGTGGTGGCCTGGCCGGCGGCGATGAGGCCCATGATGGAGCTGTCGGCGAGGGTCTGGGTGTCGCCGACCTCGCGGCCTTCGGCGACGTCGCGGAGGAGTCGGCGCATGATCTTGCCGGAGCGGGTCTTGGGGAGCTCGGGGACGATCATGATCTGGCGGGGCTTGGCGATCGGGCCGATCTGGTTGCGGACGTGGTCGGAGAGCTCCTTGACGATGCCTGCGTTGTCCTGTGCCGCCGCCGCCTCGAACTCGTTGCGGAGGATGACGTAGGCGACGACGGCCTGGCCGGTGTCGGGGTCGGTGGCGCCGACGACGGCGGACTCGGCGACCTTGGGGTGGGAGACGAGGGCGGACTCGATCTCGGTGGTCGAGAGGCGGTGGCCGGAGACGTTCATGACGTCGTCGACGCGTCCGAGGACCCAGATGTCGCCGTCCTCGTCCTTCTTCGCGCCGTCGCCGGCGAAGTAGTAGCCCTGCTTCCTGAACCGGGACCAGTAGGTGTCGACGTAGCGGTCGTCGTCGCCCCAGATGGTGCGCAGCATGGAGGGCCACGGGGAGGTGACGACGAGGTAGCCACCGGAGCCGTTGGGGACGGGGTTGCCCTCGTCGTCGACGACCTCGGCCTCGATGCCGGGGATGGGGGTCATCGCGGAGCCGGGCTTGCCGGCGGTCACCCCGGGGAGCGGGGAGATCATCACGGCGCCGGTCTCGGTCTGCCACCAGGTGTCGACGATGGGGGTGCGGTCGCCGCCGATGACGTGGCGGTACCAGACGTAGGCCTCGGGGTTGATCGGCTCGCCCACGGAGCCGAGGATGCGCAGGCTCGACATGTCGTAGGAGTCGGGGATCTCGCGGCCCTGCTTCATGAACGAGCGGATCGCGGTGGGGGCGGTGTAGAAGAGGGTGACGCCGTAGTCGGCGATGATCTTCCACCAGCGGCCCGGTTCGGGGGAGTCGGGCGTGCCTTCGTAGAGGACCTGCGTGACCCCGTTGGCGAGCGGTCCGTAGACGATGTAGGAGTGCCCGGTGACCCAGCCGATGTCGGCGGTGCACCAGTAGACGTCCCCCTTCTCATCAGCAGAGCCGGGCTTGAGGTCGAAGACGGCGTTGTGGGTGTAGGCGGCGCCGGTGAGGTAGCCGCCGGTGGTGTGCAGGATGCCCTTGGGCTTGCCGGTGGTGCCGGAGGTGTACATGACGTAGAGGGGGTGCTCGGCGTCGAAGGCCTCGGGGGTGTGGTCGGTCGACGCCGTGCCGACGGCGTCGTGCCACCACACGTCGACGGCGTCGTCCCAGCCGTCGGGGCCGAGGTCCTGGCCGGTACGGCGCACGACGAGGACCTTCTCGATCTTGTCGGTCTTGGTGCGGGCCTCGTCGACGGCGGGCTTGAGGGCCGAGGGGGCGCCGCGGCGGTAGCCGCCGTCGGAGGTGATGACGACCTTGGCCTCGCAGTCGTCGATGCGGGAGGCCAGCGCGTCGGCGGAGAAGCCGCCGAACACGACCGTGTGCGGGGCGCCGATGCGGGCGCAGGCGAGCATCGCGACGATGGCCTCGGGGATCATCGGCATGTAGATCGCGACCCGGTCGCCCTTGCCGACGCCGAGGGCGGTGAGGGCGTTGGCGGCCTGGGAGACCTCGTCCTTGAGCTGGGCGTAGGTGATGTCGCGCGTGTCGGCCACCCCATCATGGACGGGTTCGCCGACCCAGTGGAGGGCGACCTTGTCGCCGCGGCCGGCCTCGACGTGGCGGTCGACGCAGTTGTAGGCGGCGTTGAGGGTGCCGCCGACGAACCACTTCGCGAACGGGGCGTTGGTCCAGTCGAGGACCTGGTCCCACTTCGTGGCCCAGGTCAGTCGCTCGGCCTGGGTGGCCCAGAAGCCCTCCCGGTCGGCCCTCGCGGCGTCGTACGCGTCGGCCTTGACGTTCGCGTCGGCGGCGAGCTCGGCCGGCGGCTCGAAGCGCCGGTCCTCCTTCAGCAGGTTGGCCAAGGTCTCGGCGGTCTGGTCCGTCGAGGTGGGGGCGGTCTGGTCGTGCGTCATCAGGTACTCCGGTCGTCGGGGTTCGGTGAGGTGCTCAGGCGCAGACGCGCTTCTTCAAGGAGTCGAGCGTTTCCTTGGTGGATCGGGTCACGAGCAGCTTCTTGATCGCAGCGGGCAACGGGAAGCCGGGATCGACCGCGATCGAGTACGTCACCCTCGTCTGCGCACCCTGGGGCTCGAACAGGTAGCTGGCGGTGTAGTCCTTCACGTCTCCGCGGAGGTACTTGCAGCTGATGCCGTTCTCGTGGTGCACCACCTCGATGATGACGTTGAGCTGCTTGACCTTGCCGTCGACGCGGATCTGGATGACCGAACCCCGCCCCTGCTCGTCGCGCTCGAGCACCGTGCAGCCCAGCACGTTCGCCTGCCACTGCGGATAGCTGTCGAAGTCGAGGAGTGCTCCGAGCAGGACCTCGGGAGTCGCGTCGACGACGTCGACGATGGTGCTGGCGGCAGCGGACATGACCGTTCCTTTCGCAAGGTCGCCGGTGACCTTGACTACGAATGTTTCCTCCAACAGTCTTACCGGGAAACGGTCGTCGTCAAGAAGGGCTCAGGATGCGGGCACGCCGGAAGAGAGAGCCGGGCCAGGGCCGGGACCACGCGATCGTGCTCGGTGGTTCGATGGCGGGCCTGCTGGCGGCCCGTGTGCTCAGCGACCACTTCGCCCGCGTCACCGTGATCGAGAGGGACGACCTCAGCCGACCGGGCCAGCGTCCGGGCGTCCCGCAGGGGCATCACGTGCACGCCCTGCTGGCTCGCGGCCGGCAGGTGCTCGAGCACCTCTTCCCCGGCATCGGCCGCCAGCTGCTGGCAGACGGCGCCGTCCCCGTGCGCTCGATGGAGCAGGTGCGGATGCAGGTCTATGGCCACACCGTGCACCGTGCCGACGCCGGCTATGAGCTGTTGCAGGCGAGTCGACCCCTCGTGGAGTGGCGTGTCCGGTCGCGCGTCCGCGAGCTCTGGAACGTCGACGTCGTCGACGGCACCGAGGTCCTCGGGCTGGTTGCCCGGCCGGACGAGGGCGCGGTGGTCGCCGGTGTCCGCGTCGCTGCCGCAGGCGCAGCGGAGCGGGTCCTGGACGCGGACCTCGTGCTGTCGTGTCTGGGACGCCATGGTCCGGTCGCCGAGTGGCTCGCCCTGCTCGGCTACGCGGCTCCCGCAGAGGACGGGGTCGAGATCGACATGGTCTACGCCAGCCGCCGCCTCAGGCTGACGCCCGGCGCGCTCGCCGACGACCGGGAGGTCATCGTCGCGCACCGTGACCCGGCTCGAGGACTTGCCCTCTTCGCCGTCGAGAACGGCGAGCACCAGCTCACGCTCATCGGCTACGGCGGTGACCACCCACCCGTCGACGACGAGGGGTTCTGGCGCTTCGCCGCCTCCGTGGCGCCCCGCGACGTGTGGCAGGAGCTCCTTGCCGCAGAAGCTCTCAGCTCTGTCGCGACCTACCGCTACCCGGCCAACCGGCGGCGCCGCTTCGAGCGGCTCAGCCGATTCCCCCGGGGGCTGCTCGTGCTCGGGGACGCGGTCTGCAGCTTCAGCCCCGCGTTCGGTCAGGGGATGACGATGTCGGCTTTGCAGGCGCTCGCGCTCGACCGTGCCCTCGCCCGCGGGGACGACGACCTCGCCCGTCGCTTCTTCGCGGGCGCCGCTGCGGCCATCGACGACGCCTGGACCATGACCCGACTCTTCGACCTCGCCATGCCCCATGTCGCAGGACCCCGCCTGCGCCCGCTTCTCCTGGGAACGGCGGTGCGCACGGCGCTGGGCATCGCCGAGCGCGACCGGTCGGTCGGCAGGGCGGCCGCCCGGGTCACCGGTCTCGTCGACCCGCCCACGACGGCGCTTCGTCCTCTCACGGTGCTCGGAGCGGGACGTGGCCTGCTCGCCCTGGTGCTCGACGGCGTCCGGCCCAGCGCCCGGGATCACGGACCGCCCCCCGGCTTCGACCCGTTGCCGCTGGTGCGTCGCGCCGGCATCCACCCGCTGGTGGTCGCCGGCGTCCGCGGGGACGGCGCCGATGCCAGCGTCATCGAGCTCACCGTCCCTCCCGGTCTCGCCGATGCCTTCACCTACACGGGCGGCCAGCACGTGGTCATCCACGGCTCGGTGGGTGGCGAGCCGGTGGAGCGGACCTTCTCCCTGTGCGGACCGCGCCGGGACGGGTTCGTCGCCATCGCCGTCCGCGGTCCGGGTGCCTTCGCCGACCACGCCCGCACCCGGCTCGCCCCCGGCGACGTCCTCCACGTGTCCCGGCCATCGGGAACCTTCGTGCCTCCGGCGCCGACCGGGCCTCGCGCCGTCGGACTGGTCGCCGCCGGCAGTGGCATCGCCCCGCTCCAGGCGATCGCGCACGACATCCTGGTTTCCGAGCCGGACGCGCGGGTCGTGCTCGTGCGCGCCGACCGCGACCACGAGCGTGTGATGCTCCGGGACGAGGTCGCCGATCTCTCGACCCGGTACGGCGACCGGCTCGCCCTCGTGCAGCACCTGACCCGGAGCTCTGGGTCGGGCGACGCTGGGGCTCGCCCGCGCCTGGTCGCCGGTGACCTCGCCGAGGACCTCGCCGACGAGGTCGACCTCTGGATGCTCTGTGGTCCGCGGAGCCTGGTGGTCGACGTCCGGGCCGCTCTGCTCGAGCGGGGGGTGGCGCCGGACCGGGTGCGCGTCGAGCTCTTCGAGCGCCCCGCGCCGGCTCCGCTGCCGGCCGCGGCCCTCGCGTCGCCCGCCGAGGTGCGCCTGACCGGGATCGCCGACCGCCGCGACCTGGTCGTGCGGGTGCCCCGGGACGCGGCCGTGCTCGACATCGCCCTGCGGTCGCGGCCGGACCTGCCGCACGACTGCCTCGGCGGCACCTGCGGCGCGTGCGTTGCCGTGGTCGAGGAAGGGCGCGTGGTGATGGACCCCGACCCGCTGCTCGCCCTCGACGAGAGCGATCTCGACGCCGGCCGGGTGTTGTTGTGCCGGGCACGCCCGGACTCGGCAGCGGTGACGCTGCGTCTCGGCTCAGCCCCGCGAGGTCGGGACGGCGGTGCGGATGATGGCGAGGGTGAAGCGCGCGAGGCGGTCGACGACGGCGTCGCGGTCGAGGGTTAGCCGGCCTGCCACGTGTGCCAGCGCGAGGCTCACCATGCCTCCCGCGGCGAAAAGGGTGCTGGCCTCGTCGAAGCCGACGACGTCCGCGCCCTCCTCGCCCTCGATGGCGGCGGCGACGAGGGCGGTGAGGTCGCGCTGGAGGCGTTCGGCGAGGCCGTGGGAGAACGCGGCCGAGAGCAGCGACAGGCGCCGCGGGTCCTCCGCCAGGTGGGCCAGGGCCGCGCTGACGCCGGCCCGGAAGTGCTCGAGCAGCTCGTCGTCGCCCGCGGTCGCTGGGTCGACCTCCGGGGCGTGCAGGGCGCCGACACCCACGACCAGCACGCCCTCGACCACCTGCTGGACGGCGGCCGCGAGCAGGTCGTCGGTCGAGGCGAAGCTCTCGTAGAAGTAGCGGCTGGCCAGATTCGCCCGCGAGATGACCGCGCGGACGCCGACGGCCGCCGCCCCGCCCTCGTGGACGACGTCGAGGGCCGCGTCGATGAGCTCGCCGCGTCGGCGGCGCTGTCGCTCCTCGGGGGTCTCGCCGAGGAAGGTGCGCTTCTCTGCCACGGTCTCAGCCTAGGGTCCCTGCCGGGAGCGCCGCCCGAGCGGCGCCCGCAATCACCGCATGCCGATCACGGGGACGCCGCGCAGGGTGCGGCGCAGACGGGTCGCGGTGCTCGGCACCTTGAGCCCGTTCATCAGCAGCTTCATGGTCAGGCCCTCGCCGCGGGGCATCAGGCCGCTCATCTGCAGCACGTCGAAGCCGTCCCACAGCGTCTCGCCCCTGTGGAGCCGATGGTCGGCGTCCCAGTAGTAGCGGTCGACCGCGGAGCACTGCATGAAGGCACCGTTGCCGGGGATGGCCGCGGCCGAGTCGTCGAACGGGTACATCTTCAGCGGTCCGTCCCAGTGGCCGGTGCCGATGTAGCGGACCATCATCTGCGCGCTGCCGTCCGGGTTGATCTGCAGGAAGGACTGACCGGGCAGCGGGTCGTAGCGCAGGTCGGGCAGGGCGTCGAAGAACGCGAAGTTGTAGTCGACGAACTCCTGGAAGCCGACCAGCGGCTTGCCGAAGCAGACCGGATCCTTGTAGACGAGGTCGGGGGTGCAGATCTCGGCGGCGAGATCCATGTCACGCACCAGCCACGAGTACCACCACTTCCGGGTCCAGTCGAGCACCCACGACACGTCGTGGCCCAGGCCGGCGTAGAAGTCGAGCTGCTCCTCGAACTCGCGGAACCACTGACGCGCGTTCGCGTTCAGCTCGTCCTCGCTGTAGACCCGCTCGGTCCAGGAGCGATTGCCCCGGACCTGGGAGGGCGCGCGACCCTTCAACATCGTGTGGCGATCGAGCGCGGCTTCGAGCGCCTCGGGGCTGTACGACGTGGTCCGGGCAGGCGTCGTGTGGGCGGGTGTGGCGGAGCTGCGGGACATGGTGCCTCCTGGAACGGACCGGAAAGTCACTGTTGACAACAGTCGTGGACTACAACAGCATGAATGTTGCTCACACCTTTAGTCAACATTGTCTGAAACCCAGGAGGAGTCGCCATGAAGCAGAACGCGACAGCCGAAGCGCCCACGTGTCCGGTCGACCATGCGGCCGCGACGATCGAGGACCTCCCGGTCGTCGGGCCCGGACGCCCGGTCTCCCGGACCACCCGGCACAAGGCGCTGGTCATGACCCGTGACGTGCTCTTCAAGGGCTTCGGTCGTGAGGACGGGATGGTGGCTCGTCTCGAGGGCCACGACTTCTCCCGTTGGCGGGTCGGAGGTCGCCGTTACGTCGCCATCCAGCACCCCGATGACATCGACTACGTGCTCATCCAGAACCGGGAGAACTACCCGAAGGGCGCCGACTACGAGCCGCTCAAGGGCGTGCTCGGACTGAGCCTGTTCACCGACGACGACCCGTCCTGGTCGCGACACCGCAAGATGATCAACCCGAAGTTCCAGAAGAAGCACGTCGACGCGCTGCTGCCGCTTATGGTCGGCACCGTTCTCGAGTTCCGTGACGAGCTCGACGCCAAGGGCGAGCGCTGCGAGGTCGAGATGGTCGAGCTGATGACCGACCTCACTCTCGAGGTCGCCGGCCACTCGCTGTTCAGCCAGAGCTTCCGCGGCTACTTCGGCGATGACACCGCCGAGCTCATCACCGAGGGCTTGCGGAAGGGCACCTGGTTCTCCCGGTTGTGGTTCCTCTACGACCCGCCCCAGCTGGTGTCGTCGACGGCCTGGAAGATCATGCACAGCAAGAAGATCCCGACCCCGCCGCCGTTCAACCGGTTCCAGGAGGTCGCCCGGGTCGTCGACGGCGCAGCCGAGAAGGTGCTCAGGGAGCGCCTCGAGAACCCGTCGGACTCGCCCGACCTGCTCAACCTCCTGCTCGAGGTGTCCGACGAGCAGGGACCCCTTACGGCCGAGCGCACCCGTGCTGAGGCCATCTCGTTCATGCTGACCGGCTACGAGACCACGGCCAACGCGATGTGCTGGCTCTGGTACCTGCTCGCGCTCAATCCCGACGCCCGCCAGCGCATGCTCGACGAGATCGACGAGGTCGTCGGCGACCGCACCGTCACCCTCGAGGACGTCGCCAAGCTCGAGTGGACCACCGCCTGCCTCGAGGAGTCCATGCGGATCTTCCCCCCGGTCTGGATGATCACCCGCGAGGCGATCGAGGACGACGTGATCGGCGGCCACCACGTCCGGGCCGGCACGACCGTCGGCATCGTCGTCGAGCACGTCCATCGCGATCCGCGGTTCTGGGATGCGCCCGAGCTCTTCGACCCGTCCCGCTTCCTGCCCGGCGCCGACAAGGATCGCCCCCGCTCCTCCTACATCCCCTTCGGCCACGGCAAGCGCATCTGCATCGGGCGCAACTTCGCCCTGCTCGAGGCCGTGATGATCGCTGCCACCCTGAGCCAGCACCACGTCTTCGACCTCGTGCCCGGCCACCCGGTCGAGCCCGAGACCACCTTCACCCTGCGCCCGAAGCACGGCGTGCGCATGATCGCCCGCCGCCGTACCCGTGCCACGACAGGAGCCGACGGATGAGTGCCGCCTCCACCGCCCCGGTCCTCGAGACCGTGCTCGACACCTCGATCGACATCGAGGCCCGCTTCCAGGCCGCCCTGTCGCGGCTCAGCATCCGCGGCGACATCCCGCCCTTCGTGCAGGGCAACCGGTCGGCTCCGGAGCAGACGCTGACCGAGCGGGCCCTGCAGGAGCGCACCCGCGCGCTCTTCGGCGAGGTCGAGGCCCAGTGCCGCTACTACACGGACCACCTCGGCAACGACGTGATGTGGGTGCTGGAGTGGTTGAAGGCCTACTGGTCGGCCTGGAGCGGTGGTGTCCACGAGGACCTCGTGCGACTCACCGTCTCCGAGGACTGCGAGTACAAGGACCCGCTGTCGTTCGGCCGCATCATGGTGGGCGTCCAGGAGTTCATCGACTACAACGTCGCCTTCTTCGACGCCATGTCGGACCTCGCCTACTACCTGATTCCGGGGGAGGTCTCGCTGCAGGTCTCCCCGAACGGCGAGGTGATCTTCATGGGGCGCTACGTGGGTTGCGCCCACTGGGAGAAGCCTCTGCGGATGTACCCGTTCACGCCCGGCTCGCCGGCCATCCCCGGCACGGGCGGCTATATCCAGGGTTACGCCGTCGACCGCTACCACCTCGACCCGGTCACGAAGAGGGTGATCCGCGGCGAGACGCTGTGGGACCCGTTCGAGGCCCTGCAGATCCAGAAGCTGATGCCGGCGGACACCTCGCTGGCGTTCAAGGCCCTGGTCAAGGGTGGTGTGCTCGCGACGCCCCTCATCCGGCTGGCCCGTCGGTTCTAGGATACGGTCGTAGCACGTAACTGATCGACCTGTTCTCGGTGCTGAGTCGGCCGTCCGTAGGAGATCCCCCGTGTTCGCCATGCTCGCCCGTCTGGTCGTTGACCGGCCGCGCTTGTTCGTCGTCGTCGCCCTGGGGTTGGTGCTCGCCGGCGGGTTGAGCTTCGCCCGTTTCGAGTCCCAGCTCATCGGGGTCGACTACCGCGTCGACGGCACGGAGTCGGCTCGGGCCGCCGCCGTCGTGGAACGCGCGACGGGGTTCTCGGAGTCCGCGGTGCTCGTCGTCACGGTGAAGGGTGGCGCAGGGAGGGCCGGGCTGGAGCAGGCGGTCGAGCGTGCCCGAGGGCTGGTCCGCGACGTCGACCCCGACGTCGGGATCTTCGACCCACTGCCGGTGGGCGACGGGCGGACCACGCGCGCCGTACCTCTCGGGCTCGTCGGCGACGCCGGGCGGCGGCAGGCGTTCGCTACCGAGGTCCAGGACGCCCTCGAGCGGATGCCCGACGGCTACCGGGCCGGGCTGACCGGCAATTCCGCCCTGCTCGCGGACCTGACCCATGTGGAGGAGGCCGACCTGCTCCGAGCGGAGGCCATCGGCTTGCCGATCACCTTGCTGCTCCTGATCCTCGCCTTCGGCAGTGTCGTCGCGGCGCTCCTGCCGCTCGCACAGGCCTACGGCGGCATCCTCGGTGCGGTCGGCATCGTCGCGCTCGTCATGACGGTGCAGGAGTTCAACACCTTCGCCGAGAGCCTCATGCTGATGTTCGGCCTCGCGCTCGGCGTCGACTACTCGCTGCTGTTCGTGCGCCGCTTCCGCGAGGAACGCGCGGCGGGCGGCAGTGGCCGAGAGGTCGTCGAGCGGACCCTGGCCACGGCGGGGCGCACCGTGCTCGCCAGCGGTGCGATCTTCTCGATCGCCCTGCTGCCGTTGCTGCCGACCCGGCTGCCGTTCTTCTACGACACCGTGATCGCGGTGATCGTGGTCGTGCTCGTCGAGCTGCTGTTGGTCGTCACGCTGCTGCCGGTGCTCCTGGTCGCGCTCGGCGACCGGGTCGAGCTGGGGCGGCTGCCCCGGCTCCGGCCGGCGGCGGGCGGACGGCGCACGGCCGACGTCCATCGCTGGGACCGGTGGGCGCGCCTGGTGATGCGCCGGCCGTTGCCGTTCCTGGTCGTCGGTGTGGCCGTTCTGGTGGTGGCCGCGGCGCCGGCGCTCGGGATGCGTACCGGCGTCGACCTGAACGTGCGGGCGCTGGACGGCTCGCCGTCGGTGCGGGCCCTCGATGATCTGCAGGCCGCGGACCCGGCCGCGGCCCTGGCCCCGGTCGAGGTCGTCGTGCGTGACGCCACCGCCGGAGACGTCGCGCAGGTGCAGTCCGTCCTCGAGGTGCACGGCGTCGGCGCCGTCACGACAACCGCCCTGTCGGAGACGGAGAGCCTGGTCTCCGGTACGTCGGCGGCGCCCGTCGACTCTGCCGAGGGCTTCGACGAGATCGGCGTTCTGCGCTCCGCCCTGCGCGCCGACGCTCCGTCGGTCGACGCCCTGGTCGGGGGCGCGACCGCCGAGGGTGTCGACTACTCGGAACGCACCGAGGCGGTCCAGGGGTGGGTGGTCGGCGCTGTACTCCTGTTGAGCCTGGTGCTGTTGACGGCCGTCTTCCGGAGCCCGCTGCTCGCGCTCAAGGCCGTGGTGCTGAACCTGCTGGCGATCGGGGCGGCGATCGGGCTGACGGTGGCCTTCTTCCAGTCCGGGGCCCTCGAGGGTCTGCTGGGCTTCGAGTCGGCGGGCTTCCTGCAGAGCTGGACGCCGCTGACGCTGTTCGTGATGCTCTTCGGCCTGTCGATGGACTACGAGGTCTTCATGATCTCCCGCATCCGCGAAGAGTACGAGCGGTGCGGGGACACCATCGAGGCGGTCGCGGTGGGCCTGCAGCGCACCGCATCCGTCGTCACCTATGCCGGCGCGATCATGGTCGCGGTCTTCGGCTCCTTCATGATCTCCTCGGTCCCCGAGATGAAGCAGCTGGGCTTCGGCCTCGCGGTCGCGGTGCTCATCGACGTCGCGATCGTGCGCCTGGTCCTGGTGCCCGCGCTGATGCGGGTGGCCGGTCGGTGGAACTGGTGGATGCCGTCGGGATTTGCTCGCGTGTTGCCGGACCTCGCGCACTGACCGCGTCGTTCGGGCGAACTGTTGACAACGGGTGTATCTGACTTCACGATGATAGCGGCAACGACTGTAGTCAACATCCCTGCCCGAGCAATCGGCTCGGGTCTGCTGGAGAAGGAACTGATCGCGTGAGCAACGACGACGGATCGACGCCCGGGGGGCCGACCGCGACCGCCACCGCGGGTGATCACTTCGAGGTCTTCGACCCCACGGACGGACGGGTGCTCGATCTCGTGCACGCCGCCGGTGAGGCCGAGGTGCGCGCGACCGCCGAGCGCCTGCGCGCCGCCCAGCGAGGCTGGGTCGACCTCACGGTGACCCAGCGCGTGCACTGGGTGCGCCGCTACCGCGACTGGCTGCTGGACCACGAGGACGAGCTGCTCGCGCTGGTGCACCAGGAGACGGGCAAGCCGTCGGCCGAGCTCGGCATCGAGATCGGCTCCAGCGTCGCGGTCATCCACTACTACGCCGACCACGCCGAGGAGTTTCTTGCCGACGACACTCCGCGTCCGTCGAGCCCGCTGACGGCGATCAAGCGGTTCCGGGTGCGGCACGTTCCGTACCCCCTCGTCGGCATCATCAGCCCGTGGAACGCGCCCCTGTCGATGTTCCTCTGGGACGCCGTCCCGGCCCTTCTCGCGGGTGCCGCCGTGCTGGTCAAACCCTCGGAGCACACGCCGCTCGCCGCTGCCGCCGCCATTGCGGGCTGGACGGAGATCGGCGCACCGCCGGTGCTGGCTGCCGTCCAGGGCGCGGGAGCAACGGGGTCGGCCGTGGTCGACGCGGTCGACTACGTGCACTTCACCGGCTCCACGCGCACCGGCACCGCCATTGCCACGCAGGCTGCTTCCCAGCTCAAGCCGTTCAGCCTCGAGCTCGGCGGCAAGGACCCCGCCGTCGTCCTCCCTGACGCCGACCTCGCGGCCGCAGCCGCCGGCATCGTGTTCACCGCGATGGTCAACTCCGGCCAGGTCTGCGTGGCGGTCGAGCGGGTCTATGTGCACGCCGACGTGTACGACGCCTTCGTCGCGCAGGTTCTCGAGCGGGTGCGCGCGCTGCGCCAGCACGGCGACGGCTACGACAGCGACCTGTCGGTGCTCATCACACCGCAGCAGCTCGAGATCGTCACCGCCCACGTCGCCGACGCCGTGACCAAGGGCGCCCGGGTGGAGTGCGGCGGCGAGCCGACGGGTGTGGGCCTGGGTTTCGCGCCCACGGTGCTGACCGGGGTCGACCACACCATGCGGGTGATGACCGAGGAGACCTTCGGTCCCGTCCTCCCGATCATGCGCGTCGAGTCCGTCGACGAGGCGGTGCGCCTGGCCAACGACTCGGCCTTCGGGCTCTCGGCATCGGTCTGGGGTCGCGACAGGACCCGGGCCCGGGCGGTGGCCGAGCGGCTCGAGGCCGGCACCGTCAACATCAACGACGGCGTGACCCACCTGCTGTGCCACCCCATCCCGCAGTCGGGGTGGAAGTCGTCGGGCATGGGCGCTCGGTTCGGCGGTCGCAACGGCATGCTGAAGTACACCCAGTCGCAGGCCATCACCGAGAACCGCGTCGAGGTGTCCGTGATCGGAACGCTCGCGGGATTTCCCTATGCCGGCTCGAAGAACGCTGTGCTCCGCACCGCCGGCCGCCTCATCGACGGCGGCTCGCTGCGCGCTCGCCTGGGTGGCCGGGCGCTCGGCGAGCAACACCCGTGCCGGGTCGAGCGTGACATCGCCGCGCCGCCGTCCGCGGTCTTCGCCTGGCTCGAGGACGGCCACCACATCGCCCGCGCCATGCCCACGCCGGCGGTGATGGTGGAGCGTGAGCGGGGCCGGGAGAGCCGCTTCGGTGTCGGTGCGGTGCGCGACATCGTGCTACCGGTCGGGTTTGTGCGCGAGCGCATCACGGTGCACCGCCCCGACGAGGCGCTTGGCTACGTGATCACCGCGGCTTTCCCGCCGCTGCCGCACGTCGGTGCCGACATCGCCCTCGAGTCGCTGGACGACGGCGGGACCCGCGTGGTCTGGACCAGCCAGTTCGCGTTGCCTGCCGTCGGACAGCACGCCCTGAACCTGGCGTTCGCCCAGGTCTTCGGGCGGATCCTCGCGGCGTGCGCCCGGGACCTCGAGTCCTGAGGGGCGACGCTGCGAGGCGCTAGGGCGCCATGCCGGGCGGCGGGTAGGTCGCGACCTCGATGAAGAGGCCCTCGGCGGTGACGGTCGGCTGGTCGCCGTCGAGCAACATTCCCTCGAGGAACCGTTTGCGGCCCTCGGTGCGAACGGTCCGCACCTTCGCCTCGAGGGGGCGCTCCATCGGGGTGACCGCGTGGAAGGTCAGGTTGAGGTAGGCCGTTCGGGCGATGACGCCGGCGGCCAGGCTGGCCCGTGCCATCACCTCGTCCATCAGGTTCGCCACCTGCCCGCCGTGGACGGCCGGTCCGGCGCCCCGGTGCCAGAGGTCGAACTCCACGTCGGCGACGAGATCGCCGTCACCCTCGCTGCGCACGGCGAGGGTGGGCAGGTGTCCGAAGCTGTGGGACGGCGAGCGGTGCACCTGACCGTACGGCGCGTCGGTGGGGTCGGTGCGCCGGTGGCGCAGCGCCGACGTCCACCTCTCGAGGTCGCCGCGCAGGGCGAGGAGTTCCGCGGTGGTGGGCGCGGCGTGCGCGAAGGTGCCGAGGAGGGCTCGCAGCGAGGAGATCGTGTCGACGAACTCATCGGTGTACGCCTCGGCGTCACCGTCCGGCGGTGTGGGCGGCGGGCCGAAGGGCCAGGGCTGCGTGGACGCGTCCGCCGACTGCCCAGGTGTCGTGCTGGTCATCGGACGATCCCTTCGGCAGCGATCCCGACTTTCGGGCTACGCCTGTATCCCGGATCCTACCGTTATGGGACACGCCCGTAGCCAAGGAGGGCTGCTCGATCCGAGTCAGGATCGGGCGCTGTCCGGGGAGAGACCGTCGGAGATGACGCCGAAGGTCAGCCGGGCGAGGCTGTCGACGAGCTGCTCGCGGGTGAGGGAGAGCTCCTCGGACACGAAGGCCATGACCAGGTTCACCAGGCCGCCGGCGGCGTAGAGGGTGCGGGCCTCGTCGAATCCGACCTGGGCGGCGTCGTCGTCGCCGAGGATGAAGCCCTCAAGAAGTCGGGTGAGGTGCTGGCGCACGCGCTGTCCGCTGGCCGTGGCGGCCACCACCAGGGCGATCTTGCGAGGATCGTCGAGCAGGACGCCGAGCGAGGCGTCGATGCCGGCCTTGAACAGGTCGAGGATCTCGTCGCCCGAGGCCTCGAGAGGCTCGAGGCCGGGGGCGTGCAGGGTCTCGAAGCCGACGAGGAGGAGCTCCTGGGCAACCGTCTCCGCGGCCGCGATGATGAGGTCGTCGATGCTCTCGAAGTTCTCGTAGAAGTAGCGACTCGACAGCCCTGCCTGGCTGGTCACGCTGCGCACGCCGAGCGCCGGCAACCCGCCCTCGTGGACCAGGGTCAGGGCTGCGTCCACCAGCTCGCCACGCCGGCGCTGCTTGCGCTCCTCGGGGGTCTCGCCGAGGAAGTTGCGCTTCTCCACCACGCCGCGATGCTACGCGGCATCGACCGAGACGCCCGACGGTGTCCGGCGCCGGAGCCTCAGCGGTGGCGCTCCTCCAGCTGACGCAGCATGCGGGCCAGCCCCTTGTCGCGCAGGAGCTGGGTGTCGATCACCGGGTTGAGCGCACCGCGCAGCCAGCCGTACTGCTGCCAGCCGGCGGGCGCGATCGTCGACTGGGACCGGGCGGCGATCCCGTCGACGAGCGACCGCGCAGCGGCTTCGGGCGAGATGCGGCGGTTCAGCGGCCAGGGCAGCTTCGCGCCGAGCTCGCGGCCGTAGTCGTCGCCGTCCATGGTCTCGTGGGTCATCGGCGTCTCGACGACACCGAAGTAGGCGATCTGGGCCGACGCGCCGTGGGGGGCGAGCTCGATGCGCAGGGCGCGCCCCAGCTGCTCCACCCCGGCCTTGGAGATCATGTACGAGCACCCGCCCGGCCCGGGGGAGAAGGCAGCGGCCGACGACACCACGACCATGTGCCCGCGGTGCTCGATGACCTGCTCGATCCCGGCGCGGACGGTGTTGTAGGCGCCGGTGAGGTTGACGCCCAGCACGAAGTCGAAGTCGACGTCGTCCATGATCCGGATCGTCGCCGGCGTCGGCGCGACGCCGGCGTTGGCGACGACGACGTCGAGCCGGCCGAAGTGCTCGATGGCGGCGTCGACCGCCAGGCGCAGGGTGTCGCGGTCGCGCACGTCGGCCCCGACTCCGATCGCCCGCTCGCCGACGGTGCTTGCGGCAGCGGTAACGCGCTCGGTGTTGATGTCGACGAGGACGATGCTGGCGCCGCGCTCGTGGAGCAGTCGGGATGCCGCGAGGCCGATGCCCTGGGCGGCTCCGGTGACCAGGGCCACCTTGCCGTTGAGGTCGTAGGCCGGCTTCGACAGCGGCAGGGTGGGGAGCAGGGACGTCATGGGGGTCCTCCTGGGTGTGGAACGGGCGTCAGTGGTGGAAGCCGAGGCGGGCGAGGAGGACCCCGCGCATCATCTCGACCATGCGGTCGTAGTCGTCGGCGTCGGACATCATCACCGCGGCGCTGGTGAGGCCGCTGCTGACGGCGACCAGTGCCCGCGACAGGTCGCGTCGGGCGGCGGCGTCGGGCGCGATCTCGGGTCCGGCGAGCTCGGCGACGCCGTCGAAGAAGGAGCGGAAGGTGCGCAGCGTCGCGGTCAGCTGCTCGGCGAGCTCCTCGTTGCGGTTCACCTCGACGAGAACAGTGAGCACCATGCGACAGATGTCGCGGTCGATGCGGTAGAGGCTCGCGAAGCCGCCGAGGATCGCGTCGACGGCGTCCTCGAAACGTTCGACGCCGGCCATGGCGGGGCGTAGGTGGTCCAGGCCGCGGCGGTAGCAGTCCTCGGCCACGGCCACGAAGAGCCCGGCCTTGGAGTCGAAACGCTGGTAGATCACCGGGGTCGACAGGCCGGCCGCCTCGGCGATCTCGCCCACGGCGACACCCGCGTAGCCGCGGGCGGCGAACAGCTGCAGCCCGGCGCGCATCAGCACCTCCCGCGTGTCGAGACCCTCGGCCGCGCGAGGGCGCCCCGGGGCGCGGGGGGAGGTGGTGCTGCGCTTGTGCTCGGGCATGGGTGCCTCGGGTTTTCGTCGGGTCCGTTCTGTTGCGGAGCAGGCTACCATCATCTAAATTAGCGGTAGTTAATTTATTTGGAGGTGGAGATGGACGCGCTGTCGACAGTGCTGAAGGACCTGGTCGCCGAGAGCGAGACGCTCGACGCGCTGGTCGCCGACCTGACAGAGGAGGGGTGGCGCGAGCCCACGCCTGCCGAGGGCTGGACGATCGCCCACCAGATCGCCCACCTCGCCTGGACTGACGACTTCTCGGTGCTCGCCGCGACCGACGAGGCAGGTTTCCGCGCGGAGCTCAAGGCAGGCCTCGCCTCGGCGCCGACCGTCGAGGACTACATCAACGGCTGCGCCGAGCGAGGTGCTGACCAGTCGCCGTCCGACCTGCTCGCGGGCTGGCGGGCGGGGCGCGAGCGGCTCGTCGCCGCGCTGTCGGCCGTCGAGCCGGGCACCTCGCTGCCGTGGCTCGGGCCCCCGATGAGCCCGGCGTCCATGGCCACCGCCCGGCTGATGGAGACGTGGGGGCACGGCCAGGACGTCGCTGACGCGCTCGGTGTCGAGCGCGAGCCCACCGACCGCCTCCGGCACGTCGCCCACATCGGCGTGCGTGCCCGCGGTTTCGCCTACGCCGCCAACGGTCGTCCCGCGCCCACCGAGGAGGTGCGTGTCGAACTCGTCGGCCCTGCCGGCGACGTGTGGGCCTGGGGTCCCGAGGACGCCGAGAACCGGGTCACCGGTCCCGCCCTCGACTTCTGCCTGCTCGCCACCCAGCGCCGCCACCGCGACGATCTCGCCCTCGCCGCCGAGGGTGCCGCGGCCGACGAGTGGCTCGACATCGTGCAGGCCTTCGCCGGTCCTCCAGGGGCGGGCCGCGCCCCCGGTCAGTTCGCCTGACCCGACCCTCGCCCCCTCGCCCTCCCCGAACCACGACGGAGAACCACCATGCCCGTACTGCGCAGCAGTCTCGACACGCACTCGGAGGACTTCGCCTCCCTGCGCGCGGCGATGCTCGAGAAGATCGACGAGATCGACGTCCAGCACGCGATCGCCTCCGGAGGCGGCGGCGAGGAGTACGTCGCCCGCCACCGCAAGCGCGACAAGCTCCTGCCTCGTGAGCGCATCCAGCTGCTCATCGACCCCGACACCCCGTTCCTGGAGCTCTCCCCCCTGGCGGCGTGGGGCACCCAGTTCCACGTCGGTGCCAGCATCGTGACCGGTATCGGCATCGTCGAAGGTGTCGAGTGCGCGATCATGGCGCACGAGCCGACGGTCAAGGGCGGCACGCAGAACCCCTTCACGCTGAAGAAGTACCTGCGCCTGGCGCAGATCGCGGCCGAGAACGGGCTGCCGGTCGTCAACCTCGTCGAGTCGGGCGGCGGCGACCTGCCCACCCAGGCCGAGGCGTTCACCCCCGCCGGCGCGATGTTCCGCAACCTCACCCGAGCCTCGGCCGACCGCCGTCCGGTGCTGTCGGTGGTGTTCGGCAACGCCACCGCCGGTGGCGCCTACGTGCCCGGGATGAGCGACTACGTCGTGATGATCAAGGAGCGCTCGAAGGTGTTCCTGGCCGGCCCGCCGCTGGTGAAGATGGCGACCGGCGAGGAGTCCGACGACGAGACGCTGGGCGGCGCGGAGATGCACGCCCGCACCTCGGGCCTCGCCGACTACCTGGCCGACGACGAGCCCGACGCCATCCGCATCGCCCGCGAGGTCGTCCGCAACCTCAACTGGCGCAAGCAGGGCCCCGGCCCGACGCGTGAGCCCGAGGAGCCGGTCTTCGACGCCGAGGAGCTGCTCGGCCTGATCCCCACCGACCTCAAGCGGCCCTTCGACCCGCGCGAGGTCATCGCCCGTGTCGTCGACGGCTCACGCTTCGACGAGTTCAAGGCGTCGTACGGCACGAGCCTCGTCACCGGCTGGGCCTCCGTGCACGGCTACCCGATCGGCGTCCTCGCCAACGCCCGTGGTGTGCTGTTCAGCGAGGAGGCGCAGAAGGCCACGCAGTTCATCCAGCTGTGCAACCAGAGCGACACCCCGCTGCTGTTCCTCCAGAACACCACCGGCTACATGGTGGGCGCCGAGTACGAGCACGGCGGCATCATCAAGCACGGCTCCATGATGATCAACGCGGTCTCGAACTCGAGGGTCCCGCACATCACCATCAACATGGGCTCGTCGTACGGCGCCGGCAACTACGGCATGTGCGGTCGCTCCTACGACCCACGCTTCCTGTTCAACTGGCCGAACGCCAAGTCGGCCGTGATGGGTGGCGAGCAGCTCGCCGGAGTCCTCTCGATCGTCGCCCGCCAGGCCGCAGCGGCGCGCGGCGTCGACTTCGACGAGGAGGCCGACGCGGCGATGCGCCGCAAGATCGAGGAGCAGGTCGAGAAGGAGTCGCTCGCCCCGTTCCTCTCGGCTCGACTCTTCGACGACGGCGTCATCGACCCCCGTGACACGCGCACCGTCCTCGGCCTGTGCCTGTCCGTCGTTCACAACGCCCCCGTCGCCGGTCTGCGCGACGGCTACGGCGTCTTCCGGATGTGAGGACCAGACCATGACCAGCAAAGCCACTTCCCGCCGGATCACCCGGCTGCTCGTCGCCAACCGCGGCGAGATCGCCAGCCGCGTGTTCCGCAGCTGCCGCGACCTCGGCATCGCCACCGTCGCGGTGTACTCCGACGCCGACGAGCACGCCGCTCACGTCCAGGACGCCGACACTGCGGTTCGGCTGCCGGGCAACGCGCCGGCCGACACCTACTTGCGCATCGACCTCGTCATCGCCGCGGCGACGGCGACCGGCGCCGATGCCATCCACCCCGGCTACGGCTTCCTGTCGGAGAACGCAGCCTTCGCCCGCGCCGTCATCGACGCCGGCCTGATCTGGGTGGGTCCGCCGCCGGCCGCCATCGACGCGATGGGCTCCAAGATCGAGGCGAAGAAGCTGATGGACGCTGCCGGCGTGCCGATCCTCAAGGAGCTCGAGCCGGACGACGTCACTCCCGACCAGCTGCCCGTGCTCGTCAAGGCCTCCGCCGGCGGCGGCGGTCGCGGCATGCGGGTGGCCCGCACCGTCGAGGAGCTGCCCGCCACCGTCGCGGCAGCGAGCGACGAGGCGGCGTCGGCGTTCGGTGACCCGACCGTGTTCTGCGAGCCCTACCTGGAGAGGGGCCGCCACATCGAGGTCCAGATCCTGGCCGACATGCACGGCACGACCTGGGCCCTGGGCGAGCGCGAGTGCTCCATCCAGCGCCGTCACCAGAAGGTGCTCGAAGAGGCTCCCTCGCCGATGGTGGACGACGCGCTGCGCGCCCGCCTGTGCGAGGCGGCCGTGGCCGCCGCCGAGGCAGTCGACTACGTGGGCGCCGGCACCGTGGAGTTCCTCGCCACCGACGACGGCCGCTTCTACTTCCTGGAGATGAACACGCGCCTGCAGGTCGAGCACCCGGTGACGGAGAACGTCACCGGCCTCGACCTCGCGTCGTGGCAGCTGCGCATCGCCGGCGGCGACGCGCTCCCGCCCGGCGGCCCGCCGTCCTTCGACGGGCACTCGATCGAGGCACGCCTCTACGCCGAGGACCCTGCCAACGACTGGCAGCCGACGGCGGGGCACCTCCACGCGCTCGAGATCCCCGGCGCGATCGCGGAGTTCGACCGTCCCGCGCGTCACGGGCTGCGCGTCGATGCCGGCTACCGCAGCGGCGACACCGTGAGCACCCACTACGACGCCATGCTCGCGAAGGTCATCACCTGGGCGCCCACACGCGAGGAGGCGATCGCGCGGCTTGCCGGCGCGCTCGAGCGTGCCCGCCTGCACGGCGTCACGACCAACCGGGACCTGCTGGTGCGCTGCCTGCGTCACGAGGAGTTCGTCGCGGGCGACTTCGACACCTCCTTCTTCGATCGGCACGGTCTCGAGACCTTGTCGGCGCCGCTCGCCTCCGCCGAGGCCGGGCGCCGCGCTGCGCTGGTCGCCGCGCTCGCCGACGCCGCCGCCAACCGCGAGGCGATGGGTGACCTGCGCGGCCTGCCGATCGGATGGCGCAACGTGCCGGCGGTGGTCGAGCGCAAGGAGTACCGCGCGGGCGAGGACGTCGTCGCGGTCGAGTACCGGAGCGTGCGGGGCGACCTTCGCCCGGTCGGCTTCGACGGGGTGCAGGTGCTCTCCATCGCCCCCGGGCTCGTCGTCCTGGAGGTCGACGGCGTGCGCATCGCCTACGACGTGAGCGTCCATGGGGCCGAGGTCTTCGTCGACTCCGCCGAGGGCGCTCTCGCCTTCGAGCGGGTCGACCGCTTCCCTGACCCCGCCAAGCAGCACGCCGCAGGCACCCTGCTCGCGCCCATGCCGGGCACGGTCACCGACCTCCACGTCGCCTCGGGTGACGCGGTCACGACCGGCACCCCCCTCCTCACCCTGGAGGCCATGAAGATGCGTCACACGATCGCGGCGGCCGAGGACGGCGTCGCCGACCTCCGCGTCGTCGTCGGACAGCAGGTCGAAGCCGGTGCGGTGCTCGCCATCGTTGCGGCCGACGCCGAGGACGCCGAAGGCGGTGCGGCATGAGCGACCACGTGCGCCTCGAGATCGCCGACGGGCTGGCGACCATCACCCTCGACTCGCCGGCGAACCGGAACGCGATGAGCCGCGCCCTCACGGAGGGATTGAGCGAGCACCTCGCCACGGCCAGCGCCGACCCGTCGGTGCGTTTCATCGTGCTCACCCACACGGGGACGGTGTTCTGCTCCGGCGCCGACCTGGCCGAGGCCTCGGCCGGCGACGGCGCCACCACCGGTGCGGCCGCGGCGCTGCGGATCTTCCGCCAGATCGTCGACGCCCCGCAGCCGGTGATCGCGGTGGCCCGTGGCCCGGTCCGTGCCGGTGGCACGGGGCTCGTGGCCTGCGCCGACATCGCCCTGGTGGCCGACCACGTCGACTTCGCGTTCGCAGAGGTCGCGATCGGCGCCAGCCCTGCCGTGATCTCGATCCCGCTCCTGGCCCGGCTCGACCCACGCGCGGTCGGACGCTACGTCCTCACCGCGGAGGCCTTCGGGGCCGCGGAGGCGCAGCGCATCGGCCTGATCAGCGAGGCGGTGCCCCTCGATGCGATCGACGAGCGCCTTGCGGCGGTCCTCAAGCAGTTGCGTCGCACCGCGCCCAACGCGGTGTCGGTCACCAAGAAGGTCGCCACCCGCGCTCTGCGGGCCGATCTCGAGGCCTACGGCCAGGAGATGGTGGACCTGTCCGCCCACATGTTCGCCCAGGAGGAGGCGCAGGCCGGCATGCGTGCCTTCCTGTCCAAGGCCCGCCCGCCCTGGGTGGGCTGAGTCCGGGCTGAGTCCGGCTCCGCCCGGCTGCGCGCGCCGGCACCTCGGTCCGGAGGTCGCGCAGGACGGCCGTGCGGTCGCGCTGGGGGGCGTGCCGCACGGCCGTCGCGGCGTGTCCGCACACGTCATTTCCGGCCGGTTAACTCGTCCGGAACAGTTCTTGACTACGACTGATTCCCAGTTCAGGATGAGTCCAAGAAACACCCGTAGTCAGCATTGCCATGACCGTTCGGGAGGTCGCGGGAACAGCGCCCGATGGGCTCCCGCGCTGACGGCGCCGCCGCGCCGTCACGGCAACGAAGCCGATTGACCTGGAGGAAGCACATGCCCAGCAAGACCGCCCAGCAGACCGAGGACGACCGCAAGTACGTGGAGGCGCTGGCTCGCAAGACGCTGCGCAAGCCGCCGCCGCCGGTGCTCCAGGGCAACCGAGGCGAGCCCTTCAAGTCGCTGACCGAGGACGAGCTCATCGCCGGCACCAAGCAGTTCTTCCGCGATACCGAGGAGCAGCTGCGCTGGTACACCGAGAAGCTCGGTGTCGACGTGATGTGGTTCAACGACTGGCTGCGCAAGTACTGGGCCGCCTGGTCCGGCGGCATCGACGAGAAGGCCGTCTGGGAGGTCCTCTCGCCCACCGTCAGCTACATGGATCCGCTCAGCTTCGGGCGCACCATGGTCGGCGTCCAGGCCTTCATCGACTACAACCAGGCGTTCTTCGACGCCGCCCCCGACCTGCGCTACGACGCCCTGCCCGGCATGGCGGCCATCAACGTGACGCCGAGCGGCGAGCTGCTCTTCATGGCTCGCTACGTCGGCTGCGGTCACTGGGACGCGCCGCTGCGCATGTATCCCTTCACGCCCGGCTCGAAGGGCATTCCCGGCAACGGCGCCTTCACCCAGCTCTACCCCGTTGACCGCTACCACTTCACCCCGGACGGCGTGATGAGCCACGGAGAGACCCTCTGGGACGCCGTGGGCGCCCTCCAGCTGATCAAGGCACTCCCCAGCGACGAGAGCCTCGCCTTCAAGGGCATGGCCGCTGCCGGCAGTGTCGCGTCGACCGCGAGCCGGATCCGCCGCCGCCTGCCGATCATCGGCGAGAAGTGACGCCGGAGGACCCGATGAGCAACACCCCTGTGCCCGCCTGCCCGATCGACCACGGCGGTCAGAGCTCCCCGTCCGCAGCCGCCGCTCAACCGGCCCGGTCGACCCTGACGCCGCGCCCGCACACCCGCTCCCAGCGCCTGGGCTTCCTGCCCGTCACCGCGTCCGCGCTGATCAAGGGCTGGGGCTTCGAGGACGGAATCTACGCCCGGTTCGCCGGCAACGACGTCACCCGGTTCCGGGTGGGCCTGCGCAAGTTCGTGGCGATCACCCGCCCCGAGTACGTCGAGCACGTCGTCTTCGAGCACCCCGACCGCTACCAGAAGTCGATCGACTTCGCCGCGGTCGACGGCGCCATCGGCGTCGGGATCTTCAGCGACAACGGTGACTCCTGGAAGTACCACCGCAAGATCCTCAACCCGATGTTCACCCGCAAGCACCTCGAGAACGTGTACGACCTGATGCTCGCTCCGGTCGAGGAGGCCGCGTCGGCGCTGCCCACCGAGGTCGCCGAGATCGAGATGAACGACATCATGGTCGAGCTGACCCTCGATGTCGTCGGCAACGCGATCTTCAACTCCGACTTCAAGAAGTTCTTCCCCGAGGACCTCGGCTGGTGGATCACCGGCGGCCTCACCGAGGTGATGGGCTTCGCTCGCTTCCTCATGGTCACCGAGCCGCCCGCACTGCTGAACAAGCCGTTCTGGGCGCTGCTCCACAGCAGCGCGCCGGTGCCGCCTCCGCTGTCGAACCTGCAGACGGCGATGAAGGTCGTCCTCGGGGGCGTGGATGCGATTCTCGAGGACCGCATCGCCAACCCGACCGACACCCCGGACATGCTCAACCTGCTCGTGCGGGCCATGAACGAGGGCACCATGACCCCCGAGCGGGTGCGCTCCGAGGCAGCGGTCGGCATGCTCGCCGGACACGAGACGACGGCGACCACGATGAGCTACATGTGGCACCTGCTCTCGCAGAACCACTGGGCCCGCGACAAGATGCTCGAGGAGGTCGACACCGTCCTGGAGGGTCGGGCGCCGACCGTGGCGGACCTGCGCAACCTGCCGTGGACGTCGGCGTGCGTCGACGAGGCGATGCGTCTCTACCCGCCGGTGTGGTTCGGTCCGCGCACCGCCCTCGTGGACGACGTGATCGACGGCCACCACATCAAGGCGGGCACGACGGTCATCCTGCCGACCTACCTGATCCATCGCGATCCCCGTTGGTGGCCGGACCCGGAGAAGTTCGATCCCTCGCGCTTCATGCCCGGGGCGGACAAGGGTCGCAGCCGTGGCGCGTACTTCCCGTTCAGCGGCGGTCCGCGCACATGCATCGGGCGCAACCTCGCGATCATGGAGACGACCCTCATCGCCGCGAGGTTCAGCCAGACCCACACCTTCGAGACGGTGCCGGGGCACGACATGACCCCGTTGGCCCTGCCGAGCCTCCGCCCCAGCCACGGCCTGCGGATGATCGCGCACCCGCGCACCTAGTCGCCGATGACCCGACAGCCCCGGCCGTGGCCCCGCTGCTCCCCGAGGACGCGTCCGATCGTCCGGTGCCGTGGGGGGCGCCGCGATCAGGGTGGCTGTCGAACCGGTCGGCGGCGGCCGCCGTGGACAGCCCTTCCGTCCGCACGTCGGCCGTTCCGGCCCGGGGGAGCGGCGTGATCCGTCGCTCCCCCGAACCCCGACCCCGCTCCGCTTCGCCGAAGGAGACGACCATGAGCGCAGCCACGCGCGACCAGCCCGACCACCTCGACCACCTCGACCACGAGATCCTCATCGTGGGCGCCGGCTTCTCCGGCATCGGCATCGCCATCGCCCTGCAGGGCGCGGGCATCGAGGACTTCGCGATCGTCGACGACGCCGACGGCTTCGGCGGCACCTGGTTCTGGAACCGGTATCCGGGGGTGGCTGTCGACGTCCCGTCGTTCAGCTACCAGTTCTCGTTCGCCCAGAAGCCGGACTGGACCCGCTCCTACGCCAAGGGTGCCGAGCTGCGCGGTTACGCCGAGGATCTCGCGGCCCGGCACGACCTCGCCCGCCGCACCACCTTCGGGAGGCGCGTCGCTGGCACCGTGTTCGACGAGGCGGCCGATGCGTGGACCGTGAGCTTCGAGGACGGCGGCACCCTGCGCGCCCGCTTCGTCGTCGACGGCACCGGCGTGCTCACCGTCCCGAAGCGCCCTGAGATCGAGGGCCTCGACGACTTCGCCGGCACCACGGTCCACACCGCGCGCTGGGACGAGAGACTGGACCTGCGTGGCAAGCGCGTCGCGATCATCGGCACCGGCGCCTCGGCGATCCAGATCATCCCCACCATCGCGGAGTACGTCGACCATCTCACCGTCTTCCAGCGCACTCCCATCTGGTGCCTGCCGAAGGGCGACGTCGCGCTGCCGGGCCCGGTGCAGGGCGCGATGAAGCGGGTGCCCCCGCTGAAGTGGGCAGCCCGCGCGGCGAGCGAGGCGTTCGTCGAGCTGGCCTTTCCCATCACCGCGCACTTCCACAAGCCGCTGCACATCGCGACGATCTCCGAGGTCGGTGCCCGGGCCTACCTGCGCTCGCAGGTGAAGGACCCCGTCCTGCGGGAGAAGCTGACGCCGCAGTACCCGCTGGGCTGCAAGCGGCCCAGCTTCCACAACAGCTACCTGGCGACCTACAACCGCGACAACGTGACGCTCGAGACCGACTCGATCGACCGGATCACCCCGGCGGGTGTGCGCACGGTCACCGGGGAGGAGCACGGGGCCGACGTGCTGATCCTCGCCACCGGGTTCAAGGTGTACGAGCCCGGCAACCTGCCGAAGTACCCGGTCACCGGTCGTGACGGCCGCGATCTGGACCAGTGGTGGGACGAGAACCGCTACCGGGCCTATCACGGCACGACGATGCCGGGCTTCCCGAACTACTTCTTCGTGCTCGGCCCCTACGCGTGGAACGGCTCGTCGTACTTCGGTCTCATCGAGAACCAGGCTGCCCACATCATCCGCTGCATCACCCACGCGCAGCAGCAGGGCGCGACGGCCGTCGAGGTGACCGCCGAGGCCGAGCAGGGCTACTTCGACGAGATGCTCGCGCGTCGCGGCCGCCAGATCTTCTGGCAGGACGGGTGCGGCAGCGCCAACTCCTACTACTTCGACCGCCACGGCGACGTGCCGCTGCGCGCCACGCTGTCGGTCGAGGACAACTGGCGCAGCCGCCACTTCCCGCTCAGCGACTACGCGTTCTCGCGGGCCGACTCCCGTCACCCTGCCACCGCGCCGGCCTGAGCCGGCGCGCTCCCCACGACCCCGGGGGCGGGACTCACCAGCCCCGCCCCCGGTTCTCACCCACGGTCCCGGGCGGACCCACCACGTGAATCGAGAGAGGTTCCGATGCAGTTCACCGCAGAGCACGACGCCTTCCGCGCCAGTGTCCGCAAGTTCGTCGAGGACCGGATCAACCCGAACGCCGACGAGTGGGAGAAGCAGGGCATGATGCCCCTGCACCAGATCTTCAAGGAGATGTCGGCCCTGGGCATGCTCGGGCTCGAGTACGACCCGGCCTACGGCGGCCAGGGTGCCGACCACAGCTTCACCACGGTGCTCGGCGAGGAAGCGGGCCGCGCGGACCTCGCGTCGTTCAACCTCGCCCTCGGCGTGCAGATCGCCATGGCCACGCCCTCGCTCGCCGAGGTCGGCTCGGACGAGCTGAAGCAGGAGTTCCTCACGCCCGCGCTGCAGGGCGAGCAGGTCTGCTCGATCGCCGTCACCGAGCCCGACGCAGGCTCGGACGTCGCCGCGATCCGCACCACCGCCCGCAGGGACGGCGGCGACTGGGTCATCAACGGCTCCAAGATGTACATCACCAACGGGACCCAGGCCGACTGGGTGTGCCTGCTGGCGCGCACCTCCGACGAGGGCGGCCACCGGGGCATGACCCAGATCGTGGTGCCCACGAACACGCCCGGCTTCAGTGTCGCCAAGAAGCTCGACAAGTACGGCATGCGGGCGTCCGACACCGGCCTGCTCAGCTTCGACGACGTCCGGGTGCCCGCGCGCTACACGATCGGCGACGAGGGTCGCGGCTTCCAGCAGCAGATGCACCAGTTCATCGTCGAGCGCGCTTGGGGCATCTACCCCGTCTACACCGCGTGCGAACGCGCGCTTCAGCGCACCCGCGACTACGCCCACACCCGCAACGTCTTCGGTGGCCCGCTCTCGACGAACCAGTACCTGCAGTACACGTATGCCGAACTCGCCGCCGAGGTCGACATGCTCAAGCACTACGCCTACACGCTCGCCGACACCTACATGGCGGGCGGCGAGTACACCCGCATGGCGACCATCGCCAAGCTCAAGGCAGGGCGGGTCGCCCGCCAGGTCGGCGACTGGTGCCTGCAGGTTCACGGCGGCATCGGCTACATGGAGGAGACCTGGACGGCGCGCTTCGTGCGCGACCACCGCATCGTCAGCATCGGGGGTGGCGCGGACGAGGTGATGCTGCGCGTGCTCTCGCAGATCGACGGCTGGACCTGAGTCCCCGGCCTGCGCCCGCCACGTCACCTTCGGAGAAGCCCATGAGTGCACCCCTGCTGTCCCGGTTCGGCCTGCCCGGACTCCCTGCGATCCCCGGTGTCCCGGCCGTGCTCCGGGCGGACCGGCCGCTCGAGTTGTGCGGGCGGGTCGTGCTGGTCACGGGCGCCGCCGAGGGGATCGGTCGCGCCTGCGCGGAGGCCTTCGTGGCCCGCGGCGCCCGCGTCGTCCTGGTCGACGTCGCCGCCGACCTGCTGAGGACCACCGTGGCCGACCTGCCCGCAGGTCAGGCCCACGGCATCGTCGCCGACGTGCGGGACCGTGCCGCGATGGCCGCCGTCGTCAAGGAGGCCACCGCGACCTTCGGTCGGCTCGACGTCGTCGTCGCCAACGCGGGCGTCACCCCACTCCCGGCGACGATCCGCACGACCGACCTGGACGACTTCGACCGGGTGGTCGGGATCAACCTGACCGGTGTCGTCAACACCGTGCACCCCGCGATCGACGAGGTCGTGGCCCGGGGCGGCCACATCCTGGTCGTCGCGTCGGTGGCGGCGTTCGCGCCGGGCCTGGGCGGGGCGTCGTACGGCGCCAGCAAGGCCGGCGTGGAGCAGGTCGGTCGGGCGCTGCGCATCGAGCTGGGCTCCACCGACGCCACGGCGGGGGTCGCCTACTTCGGCGTGGTGGCCACGTCGCTGGTGCGCAAGGCGTTCGACGAGGATCCGCTCGGACGCGAGGTCGACGGCCTCCTGCCGCCGCCGATGCGCAAGCGGATCACCCCGGAGCAGGCGGCCGCCACCATCGTGGCCGCGGTCGAGCGTCGCTCGGCGCGCGCGATCGCGCCGAAGGTGTGGGAGCCGTACGCGCTCATGCGCGAGGTGGTCAACCGCCGCTTCGACGAGGCGCTGCGCGCCAGCCCGCGGATCCACCGGATCTGCGCCGCCATCGAGGAACGCGCAGGCATGCGGGTCTGAAGGTTCCCGTCACCGTCCCTTCCACCGTTCGAGGAGTCGTACCCCGTGAGCACCACCCCCTCGCCGCGCATCGCCGTCGTCGGTGCCGGCCCCGCCGGCCTGTACGCCGCCGACGGTCTCGTCAAGGCGATCCCGGACGCGCACGTCGACGTCATCGAGAGGCTGCCCGCGCCATATGGACTGATCCGTTACGGCGTGGCGCCCGACCACCCGCGGATCAAGTCCGTGACCGCCACCCTCGCGGCGATGCTGGCCCAGCCGCGGGTGCGGTTGGTGGCGGGCGTCGAGGTGGGCGACGGCGCCGACCTGACGATCGCCGACCTGCGGCGCTGCTACGACGCCGTGGTGCTGGCCACCGGCGCGTTGCGTGACCGTGCGCTGCCCATCCCGGGAGCAGACCTGGTCGGTTCCTTCAGCGGCGCCTCCTTCGTGTCCTGGTTCGACGCCCACCCCGATGCGCCCACCGAATGGCCGCTGGACGCCGAGAGCGTCGCGGTCGTCGGTGCCGGCAACGTGGCGCTGGACATCGCCCGCGTCCTGGCCAGGTCCGCCGAGGAGCTGGCCGGTACCGAGATGCCGGACGAGGTGCTCGAGGCGCTGGCCGCGAGCCGGGTCCGCGACGTCCACGTGTTCGGGCGCCGCGGTCCCGCGCAGGCGAAGTTCAGCCCGCTCGAGGTGCGCGAGCTCGGCGAGGCCACCGGCTTCGACGTCGTGGTCGATCCGGCGGACCTGATCTTCGACGACGCCTCCCTCGTGGCCCGGGCGTCGTCGAAGATGACCGACAAGGTCGTTGGCATGCTCGAGGGCTACGCCGCGGCGCCGTCGCAGGGTCGCCCGAAGCGGCTGCACCTGCACTTTCTCGCCGATCCGGTCGAGGTGCTGGGCGAGGACGGTCGAGTGGTCGGTCTGCGCACGGCGCGCGCCGAGCTTGACGGCACCGGCGGGATCCGGCGCACGGGCGAGGTCACCGACTGGCCCGTGCAGGCGGTCTACAGCGCAATCGGCTACCGCTCCGACGCCATCGACGGGCTGCCCTTCGACCCTGAGCGTGCGGTCGTCCCGACCGACGACGGCAAGGTCGTCGGCGCCCCCGGTGTCTACGCCACCGGGTGGATCCGGCGCGGCCCGGTGGGCCTGATCGGTCAGACCCGCAGCGACGCCGCCGAAGTGGTGGCCGCGGTCGCCGAGGACCTCGCCTCAGGCGTCGTCGCCGCGGCGCCGCGCCCCGACGTCGCCGACCTGCTCGACGAGCGAGGCCTGACCTGGCTGACCTGGCAGGACTGGTGTGCCGTCGACGAGCACGAGCGGCGCCTCGGGGCAGAGCGTGGCCGTGAGCGCACCAAGGTCGTCGCTGCCGACGCGATGGTCGCGATCGCGCGCGCCGCACGGGCCGGCACGCCGGCCTGACGCACTTCCGCCCGACCCACTCGATCCGAGCCCACCCCACAAAGAGAGGCGAATCCGCCATGACCACCCAGAAGTACCGACTCTTCCGCTGTGCCACCTGCGGCTTCGAGTACGACGAGGCGCTCGGCTGGCCCGAGGACGGCTTCCCTCCCGGCACCCGCTGGGAGGACATCCCCGAGGACTGGGAGTGCCCGGACTGCGGCGAGGCCAAGGCCGACTTCGACATGGTCGAGGTCGAGCGCGACTGATGGCCCCATTCGTCGGTGTGGCCGGTCTGCCCGGCCTCCGGGTCCCGCCCGTGTTGGGCGGGTTGACGGGGGTGCGCGCCGACGAGCCACTCGACCTCGTCGGCCGCGTGGCGATCGTGACCGGCGCCGCGGAGGGCATCGGGCGGGCCACCGCCGTCACCCTGGGGGCGCGGGGAGCGCGCGTCGTCCTCGTGGACGTCGCCGAGGACCTCCTCGATGAGGCCGCCCTGCTCGCCGGCGACGACGCCCACGCCATCGTCGCCGACGTGCGCGACCGCGCCGCGATGGCGAACGCGGTCCGCGAGGTCCGCAGCCGCTTCGGGCGTCTCGACGTGGTGGTCGCCAACGCCGGGGTGGCCCCGGAGCCCGCGACGCTGCGCACGACCGACCTCGACGACTTCGACCGGGTCGTCGGCGTGAACCTGACCGGCGTGATGAACACCGTGCACCCCGCGATCGACGACGTGATCGCGACGCGGGGGCACGTGCACGTCGTGTCGTCCGTGGCAGCATTCGCGCCCGGCTTCGGCGCGGCGTCGTACGGGGCCAGCAAAGCCGGCGTGGAGCACATCGGCCGCGCCCTGCGCATCGAGCTCGGCCCGACCGGTGCGAGCGCGGGCGTTGCCTACTTCGGCGTTGTGGCGACGTCCTTGGTGCGCCGCACCTTCGAGGAGGACCCGCTCGGGCGTCGGGTCGAGACGCTGATGCCGGCGCCGGTACGACGAAGGATCACCCCGGAGCAGGCGGCCGCCTCCATCGTGGACGGCGTCGAGCAGCGGTCCGCGCGCACCATCGCGCCCCGGCTGTGGGAGCCGTACTCGCTGATGCGCGAGGCGATGAACCGTCGGCTCGACGAGGCCCTGCGTGCCGACGGCCGCGTGCAGTCCGTGCTGGCCGTGGTGGAGCGCCGCGCCCGGGGCTGAGCCATGGCAGGCGCGGCGCGCCAGTGCGACCGGGCGGGTCAGCCCCGCAGGCCGCCGAGTGGCCCGAGCAGCTTGCGCACGGAGACGCCGAGGCCGGTCGCCGACATCATCGACCGGAACTGCCAGGAGTCGTCGCGAGGCAGCAGCAGCGACGACTGCAGGCCGTCGATGATGTCGAACAGCGTCTCGCCGTGCGACATCAGTCCGTCCTCGGTGAAGTGGTAGCGGTCGACCGCGCTGACCTGGACGAAGCGTCCCGTGCCGGGGATGGCGGGGGCGCCGTCGTCGTAGGGGTAGAGCCGCAACGGGCCGTCCCAGTGCCCGCTGCCGATGTAGCGGACGGCGAAGCTGACGCGGCCCTCCGGCGTGACGTCCAGGTAGAGCTGCCCGAGCAGCGGGTCGTAGCGCCAGTCCGGGATGGCGTCGAAGAAGCAGAAGTTGTACTTGATGAACTCGGGGATGCCGACCATCGTGCGCCCGAACGACGACACGTCCTTCCAGCGCACGTCCTGGGTGTAGAGCTCGTCGCTGACGCTCATGTCGCGCGTGAGCCAGCTCCACCAGTACTTCTTGGTCCAGGTCACCAGCCAGTCGAGGTCGACGCCGAGTCCGCGGTAGAACTCGACCTTGGCCTCGAGGTCGGCGAACCACTGCAACGCGTCAGCGGTGAGCTGCTCCTCGCTCACCGAACGCACCGGCTCGCCGCGGTTGCCGGTGACGAACTCGGGCGGCTCGGCGCGCCAGCGGCGCAGGCGCAGCGCGGCCTGGAAGGACTCCTCGGTGAAGGCCGAGCCGGTCGAGCCTGTGGCGGTCGTCGGGATGGGCGCGCTCTTCGCAGCCATGGGTACTCCTCGTGGATCGGGGCCGCGTCGGCGTCCTCGCCGGGCGGGTGGCCGCCATCCTGAATCCTGTACACAGGTGTAGTCAACAGTTGGGGACGAGTTCGGTCCCGCCCGTGCAGGACCGGCCAGGTCCGTGCCTCTTCTGGCCATGCCCTAGCGAAGTAAATTAGCGTTCACTAATAATCGGGGAGCCGCGAACTCACGCGATCACAGGAGGACCCGATGCCGGTGCTGTCGTCGACACTCGACACCCGAGACGACGCCTACGTCCGCAACCGCCAGGTGCAGCTCGACGCTCTCGCTGAGCTCGAGAAGCAGCTCGACCTGGTGCGCGCCGGCGGAGGTGAGCGCTACGCCCAGCGCCACCACGAGCGGGGGCGCCTGCTGGTCCGCGAGCGTCTCGAGCTGTTGCTCGATCGCGACGCGCCCTTCCTCGAGCTCTCCTCGCTCGCCGCGTGGGGCAGCCGCTTCCAGGTCGGCGCGAGCATCCTCACCGGCATCGGCGTCGTCTCCGGCGTCGAGTGCATGATCATCGCCCACGACCCCACCGTCCGCGGTGGCGCGATGAATCCCTTCACGCTGAAGAAGAACCTACGCGCGCTCGACATCGCCCGTGAGAACCGGCTGCCGGTCGTGTACCTCGTCGAGTCGGGTGGCGCCGACCTGCCCACGCAGTCCGAGCTGTTCGTCGACGCCGGCCGGATCTTCCAGAAGCTCACGAACCTCTCGGCAGCCGGCATCCCCAGCGTCGCGCTGGTGTTCGGCAACTCGACCGCAGGTGGCGCCTACGTGCCCGGCATGGCCGACTACTGCGTCCTCGTCGACGGCCAGGCCAAGGTGTTCCTCGGCGGTCCGCCGCTGGTGAAGATGGCCACCGGCGAGGACGCCGACGACGAACAGCTCGGCGGTGCCCGGATGCACTCGGAGGTCTCGGGCCTCGGGGACGTCTTCGCCGCCGACGAGCGCGACGCCCTGCGCATCGGCCGCCAGATCATCGCCGACCTCGGCTGGCGCAAGCTCGGCCCCGGGATGCTGTCGGTGCCCGAGGAGCCGCTCTACGACCCCGAGGAGCTGCTCGGCCTGACCCCTGAGAACTTCCGCACCCCGGTCGATCCCCGCGAGATCCTCGCTCGCGTCGTCGACGGCTCCCGCTTCAGTGAGTACAAGGCCCGCTACGGGACGAGCCTCGTGACCGGATGGGCCTCCATCCACGGCTTCAACGTGGGTGTGCTCGCCAACCACCGCGGCGTGATGTTCAGCGAGGAGGCCAAGAAGGCTGCCGAGTTCATCCAACTCGCCAACCAGTCCGGCACCCCTCTGGTGTTCCTGCAGAACACCACCGGCTACATGGTCGGCACCGCCTACGAGCAGGGCGGCATCATCAAGGACGGCGCGAAGATGATCAACGCGGTCGCGAACAGTGCGGTGCCGCACATCACCATGAACATCGGCGCCTCCTTCGGCGCCGGCAACTACGGCATGTCCGGGCGCGCGTACGATCCGCGGCTGATGTTCGCCTGGGTCAACGCGCGCCTCGCCGTGATGGGCGCCCAGCAGCTGGCCGGTGTCCTCTCGATCGTCGGTCGCCAGGCTGCGGCCTCGGCCGGTCGCGAGTACGACGAGGCCGCCGACGAGGCGCAGCGGCTCAAGATCGAGGAGCAGATCGAGCAGGAGTCGCACTCCTTCTTCACCACCGCCCGCATCTACGACGACGGCGTGATCGACCCGCGCGACACCCGCACCGTGCTCGGCATCGGCCTCTCCGCCGCGCACTCCCAGGCCATCGCGAGCGGCCAGGGCTTCGGCGTCTTCCGCATGTGAGCGCCGCGCCCCTGATCACCCCGCACCCCGCAGACCTGCACCAGACGTGAGTGGAGACATGACCAGAATCACCAAGCTGCTGATCGCCAACCGCGGCGAGATCGCCTCCCGGGTCATCCGGTCGGCGCGCGACCTCGACATCGCGACCGTGGCCGTCTACTCCGAGCCCGACGCCCGTGCGGCGTTCGTGCTCGAGGCCGACGAGGCCGTCGCCCTGCCCGGCCGCACCGCGGCCGAGACCTACCTGCGTGGCGACCTCGTCATCGCCGCTGCGCTGGAGACCGGCGCCCAGGCCATTCACCCCGGCTACGGCTTCCTCTCCGAGAACGCCGAGTTCGCGCAGGCCTGCGCCGACGCCGGGATCGTGTTCGTCGGCCCGCCCGCCTCTGCGATCACAGCGATGGGATCGAAGACCGCTGCCAAGCAGCTCATGGCCGCCGCCGGCGTCCCCGTGCTGCCCGGCATCACCATCGACGACGACGACGCGCTGCCCGCCGACCTCGCCGAACGCGCGACCGCCGAGGTCGGCTACCCGCTGCTCGTCAAGGCTGCCTTCGGCGGCGGCGGTCGCGGGATGCGGGTCGTCGAGGGCCCTGAGAGTCTGGCCGAGGCCGTCGAGGGCGCCCGTCGCGAGGCGGTCGGCGCGTTCGGCAACGGCGCCGTCTTCCTCGAGCGCCTCGTCCAGCGTCCGCGGCACATCGAGGTCCAGGTCTTCGCCGACACCCAGGGCCAGGTCGTGCACCTGTTCGAGCGGGAGTGCTCGGTACAGCGTCGCTACCAGAAGATCCTCGAGGAGGCGCCCTCGCCCGTCGTCGACGAAGAGCTGCGCGAGCAGCTCGGCTCGGCGGCCATCGCCGCAGCCAAGGCGATCGGCTACGTCGGCGCCGGCACGGTCGAGTTCATCCTCGACGCCTCCGGTGAGTTCTTCTTCCTCGAGGTCAACACCCGTCTCCAGGTCGAGCACCCGGTCACCGAACTCGTCACCGGTCTCGACCTGGTGGCGCTGCAGCTCGCCGTCGCCGAGGGCAAGCCGCTTCCGCCGGCCGCGCTGGAGGCCACCCTGACCGGCCACGCCATCGAGGCCCGCCTCTACGCCGAGGACGTCCCCGCCGGCTACCTGCCCGCCACAGGACATCTCGACCTGTTCGAAATCCCGCTCGCCGAGGGCGTCCGAGTCGACGCCGGCTTCCGCGCCGGCGACGACGTCAGCGTCTACTACGACCCGATGCTGGCCAAGGTCATCGCCTACGGCGCCGACCGGGAGCAGGCCGTGCGCCTGCTGGCCCGCACCCTGGCCGACTCCCGCGTCCACGGCGTCGTGACGAACCGCGACCTCCTCGTCGGCATCCTGCGCGAGGACGAGTTCATCGCGGGTGACATCGACACCGGCTACCTCACCCGGCACACCCCGGAGCAGCTCATGGCCGCCGACGAGCGTCGCGTGCCGTTGCACGCGCTCGCCGCCGCCCTCGCCGACCAGGCCGAGCGCCGCGCGAACGCCCCGGTGCTCGGGGGAGTGCCATCCGGCTGGCGCAACGTCCACAACGGCCCCCAACAGGTCACCTTCCTCGACGGCGAACGTGAGGTCGACGTCCGCTACCGCGTCGTCGCCGGCCACACGAGAACCACGGTGGAGGCGGCCGTCGACGGCGTCGACCTCGGCGCAGTGACCCTGCACGCCGCCGGCCCCGACGTGGTCGACCTGCAGGTGGGTCCCGTGCGCCGGCGCGTGCGGGTGGCCCGCCAGGGTGAGATCCGCTACGTCGACTCGGTGCTCGGCTCGACGGTGCTGGTCGAGGCCCCGCGTTTCCCGGTCATCGAGGCCGAGGTGGCCGCCGGGTCGCTCACCGCGCCCATGCCCGGCACCGTCGTACGCGTTGTCGCCGAGCCGGGCGCCAAGGTCGCCGCGGGCGACGTGATCGTCGTCCTCGAGGCGATGAAGATGGAGCACGCCGTCAAGGCGCCGCAGGACGGTGTGGTGACCCAGGTGTGCGTCACCCCCGGCGAGTCCGTCGACCAGGGCGCCGCGCTGGCCGTCGTCGCCGGTGACGACGCGCAGGACGGCGGGGACGCATGAGGCCCGTCGACCCGGCCAAGGCGGCCGTGCGCGACCGCATCGTCGAGGACCTGGCCCTCGAGACCGCGGATCTGGCCGCTGTCCTCGGCGCCCGGGCGGAGACGGAGTGGAACCGGCCCACCCCCGCCGAGGGCTGGACGATCGGCGACCAGATCACCCACCTCGCCTACTTCGACGACACCGCCCGCCTTGCCGTCACCGACGCCGACGCCTTCGTCGCCCGTCGAGACGAGCTGCTTGCGCACGGCCCGGCCTTCCCCGACGTGGTGGCCGAGCAGCACCGCGGACTGGATGCCCGCGAGGCGCTCGCGTGGTTCGAGCAGGCGCGCGCCGAGGTGATCCTGGCCTTCCGCGACGCCGACCCCGCCGCCCGGCTGCCGTGGTTCGGCCCCGACATGTCGGTGGTCTCCTCGGCCACCGCGCGGCTGATGGAGACCTGGGCGCACGGCCAGGACGTCGCCGACGCCCTCGGCGTCGAACGCCGCCCGACCGACCGGCTGCGCCACGTCGCCGACATCGGGGTGCGCACGTTCAACTTCTCCTTCGACCTGCGGGGTCTCGAGCGGCCGACCAGCGGCATCTTCGTCGAGCTCGCCGCGCCGAGCGGCGGAACCTGGGCCTGGGGCGACCCGGCCAGCGTGGACGTCGTCCGCGGCGACGCCCTCGACTTCTGCCAGCTCGTCACCCAGCGCCGCCACCTCGACGACCTCGACCTCGAGATCACCGGACAGGCGGCCCAGAGGTGGGCGTCGATCGCCCAGGCCTACGCCGGTGCGCCCGGCCCCGGGCGCGCGCCGGTCAACGGCAGCACTGCACCACACAACCGCACCGACGAGTCCGCCCAGGAGGCGTGATGAGCAGCAAACGAGCAGTCCGGATCGGCAACGTCTCCGGCTTCTACGGCGACCGACTCGCCGCGATGAAGGAGATGGTCGAGCAGGGGCCCGTCGACGTCATCACCGGTGACTACCTCGCCGAGCTGACGATGTTGATCCTGTGGAAGGCGCGGCGCAAGGACCCCGACGGCGGCTACGCGCGCACCGTGCTCCCCCAGCTCGAGGGCGTGCTCGGCACCGTCCTCGACCGGGGCATCAAGGTCGTCACCAACGCCGGCGGTCTCAACCCCGGCGGGCTGGCCCAACAGATCGAGGCCCTCGGCGACCGGCTCGGCCTGAAGCCCCGCGTGGCACACATCGTCGGTGACGACATCACCGACCGGATGCCGGAGCTGATGGCTGCGGGGCACCCGTTCACCCACATGGACACCGGCCGCTCGCTCGCCGAGGCCGGAGTGACGCCCGTGGTGGCCAATGCCTACCTCGGCGCCTGGGGCATCCGCGACGCCCTCGCCGCCGGTGCCGACATCGTCGTGTGCCCGCGCGTCACCGACGCCTCCCTCGTGGTCGGCGCGGCCGCCTGGTGGCACGGCTGGGGCAGCCACGACTTCGACGCCCTCGCCGGTGCGGTGGCCGCCGGCCATGTCATCGAGTGCGGTCCCCAGGCCACCGGCGGCAACTACTCGTGGGCCCACGAGATCACCGACCACCGCACTCCCGGCTTCCCGATCGCGGAGGTCGAGGCCGACGGCTCGAGCGTGATCACCAAGCACGACGACACCGGCGGTGTGGTCTCGGTCGGCACGGTCACCGCCCAGCTGCTCTACGAGATCGCGGGCCCCGCCTACGCCAACCCCGACGTCGTCGCGCATTTCGACAGCGTCGAGCTGACGCAGGAGGCGCCCGACCGGGTCCGCATCGCGGGTGCCCGCGGCACCGCCCCGACCGGCTCGCTCAAGGTCGCCGTCGACTACGTGGGCGGGTTCCGCAACACCATGACCCTCGTCCTGACCGGCCTCGACATCGAGGCGAAGGCGGCCGCGGCCGAGGCCCGCCTCTTCGACCTGCTCGGCGGCAAGGACTCCTTCGACGAGGTCGACGTCCAGCTGCTGCGCTTCGACCGGCCCGACGCGCCCACCAACGCCCAGGCCACCGCCCACCTGCGGATCACGGTCAAGGACGCCGACCGGCGCAAGGTCGACCGGCGTTTCGCCTCGGCCGTCATCGAGATGGCGCTCAGCGGGTACGCCGGCATCCACACCACCACGCCGCCGACGGACGCCTCGGAGTTCGGCGTCTACTGGCCGGCGCTCGTCGACGCCGACGTCGTCACCCACGAGGTCGTGCTGCCCGACGGCACCCGCGCCACTGTGCCGCACACCCCGCCGGCGGCCGAGCCCGCTCCCGCGGCTGCGCCGGTCGACGTCCCGGAGCCGTCAGTGCTGGGCGAGGACACCGTGCGCGCGCCGCTCGGCCTGGTCTGCGCCGCGCGCTCGGGCGACAAGGGCGGCAACGCCAACGTCGGGATCTGGACGGCCACCGAGGAGGAGTACCAATGGCTCTTCCACCACCTCACCGTCGAGCGCTTCCGCGAGCTGCTGCCCGAGGCGGACGCCCTGGCGATCCACCGCCACGAGCTGCCGAACCTTCGCGCGCTCAACTTCGTCGTCGTCGGGCTGCTCGGCAACGGCGTCGCCGACTCCACCCGGCCCGACCCGCAGGCCAAGGGCCTCGGCGAGTACATCCGCTCGCGCCACGTCGACCTCCCGGCGCGCTGGGCGGGCGGGGCCGACGTCCGGCGATGACGACCGTGCGTGGGAGAGCTGGTGTGCGCAGCCTGCTGGCCGTCTCCGGGGAGCCCCCGGGACCGCCGGTGGGTCCGGCACGCCCGGGCGGGCGCCCCCGCGATCCCGCGCGCAAGCAACACATCCTCGACGCGGCCGCCGAGCTGATGGCCGTCCAGGGCTTCCACGCCGTGTCGATGGAGCAGATCGGCGAGGCGGTCGGCATCACCGCGTCGGCGATCTACCGTCACTACGACGGCAAGACCGCCGTGCTCGCCGCGATGTTCGACCGGGCCATCGAGGGTCTGCTCGCTGAGAGCGCGCGGCTGGCGGCCGACGTCCACAGCGACCCCGCGGTGGGACTCGGACGCCTGGTCGACGCGCAGATCGGTTTCGTCGTGGGCGAGCGCGATGTCGCGCAGGTCTACTTCCGCGAGCTCGCGCACCTGCCCGAGGTCGACCGCCGGACCTTGCGTCGCAAACAGCGTCTCCACGTGGAGGAGTGGACGCACCTGCTCACGGAGTGGCGTCCCGAGCTCGACGACTCGACGGCCCGCACGGTCGTGCACTGCGCGATCGGGGCGATCCAGTCGACCCTCAACCACGGCTCCGGCCTCCCCGACCCGCGTCTGCGCGCGGTGCTTCGGGAGTCCGCGCTCGCCGTCTTGATGTCCACCGGCACCGATCCCGGCACATCCCCGACCCGGTAACCCGGCGCGGCCTCTGTCGCGCCCAGGCAAGGAGAACACCATGACCGCCCACGACCGTCCCGCGGCAGGCGCCTTCGGGCTGACCCCGGACCAGGACAACCTCCTCAGGGAGGCCGACGACTACGCCCGCAAGGAGTTCGGTCCGATCGCCGCCCGCATGGACGACGAGGAGTGGTGGCCGCCGGAGCTGATGAGCAACTTCGGCAAGCACGGGATGCTCGGCGCCACCATCGGCCCCGAGTACGGCGGTGCCGGAATGTCCTACCTCGAGGCCGGCCTCGTGCTGCAGGCGTTCGCCCGATGGAGCCCGGCGATCGCGCTGAGCTGGGCAGCGCACGACAACCTGTGCGCCAACAACCTCTACACCAACGGCAGCGACGACATCCGCAGCCGCTTCCTGCCCAAGCTCGTCAGTGGCGAGTGGGTCGGCTGCCTGGGCCTGACCGAACCCGGCGCCGGGTCCGACGCTCTCGGCTCCATGCGCACGAAGGCGGTGCGCGACGGCGACGTCTACCGGATCAGCGGGTCGAAGATCTACATCACCAACGGCCCCATCGCCGACGTGTGCCTGCTCTACGCCAAGACGCAGCCCGACCGGGGCTCGAAGGGCATCACGGCCTTCGTCGTCGAGACCTCGACCCCCGGTTTCCAGGTGGCGCAGAAGCTCAACAAGATGGGCTTCCGCGGCTCCCAGACCGCCGAGCTCGTCTTCGACGACATGGTCGTCCCGGTGGAGAACATCGTCGGTACCGAGCACGAGGGCCACCAGGTCGTCATGTCCGGTCTCGACATCGAGCGTGCCATGATCGCGCCGATCTCGGTCGGCGCGGCCGAGCGAGCCCTGGCGCTGTCGATCGAGTACGCCAAGAGCCGTGAGCAGTTCGGCGCGCCCATCGCGTCCTTCCAGATGGTGCAGTCGCGCATCGCCGAGATGTACGCCGACATCGAGGCCGCCAAGACGCTGTGCTGGAGCGTGTTGTCGGCCTGCGACGACATCGACGAGCGCGAGGCTGGTCGCGGTGAGATCCACGCCCGCACCGCCTCGGCGGTGATGTTCTGCGCCGACATGGCCAACCGCGTCCTCAACCATGCGCTGCAGGTCCACGGCGGCGGCGGGTACATCTGGGAGACCGAGATCAATCGCCTCTACCGCAGCATCAAGCTGCTCGAGATCGGTGCCGGCACCACCGAGGTCCGCAAGCTCATCATCGCCGGAGAGCTGCTGCGATGAGCGAGGCGCCGTACCCGCACCTGTTCGCGCCGCTCGAGACAGCGCGGATCACCCTGCGCAACCGGGTGATCATGAGCGCGATGCACACCGGGCTCGAGGACGACCCGGACGACTTCCCGAAGCTGGCCGCCTACATCGCCGAACGCGCCCACGGCGGCGTCGGGCTCATCGTCACCGGCGGCTTCGGCGTCAACGGCGAGGGCCTGCTCGGTGAGGGCGCCGGGATGCTCACCGAGCCCGGCCAGGTCGAGTCGCACCGGCTTGTCACGGGGGCCGCGCACGGTGGCGGCGCTGCGATCGTCCTGCAGATCGCGCACGGGGGTGCGTACTCCGACCTCCCCGAGACCCTCGCGCCCTCCGCCGTGCGCCCGCCGATCAAGCCGACCACGCCGCGCGCCATGACCGGCGACGAGATCGAGGCGTGCATCGAGGACTTCGTCCGCACCGCCGAGCTCGCCCGGGAGGCCGGGTACGACGGCGTCGAGGTTCTCGGGCACGAGGGCTACCTCATCACCGAGTTCCTCGCCGAGCGCACGAACCAGCGCGACGACGAGTGGGGCGGAACGCCCGCGAAGCGACGCCGCTTGCCGGTCGAGATCGTGCGCCGCATCCGTACCCGCCTGGGTGAGGACTTCCTCGTGCTCTACCGCATCTCCGTGCTGGACCTCGTGGAGGGCGGGCAGCGCCTCGTCGACGTCCTCGACCTGGCCCGCGAGCTCGAGGACGCCGGCGTGTCGATCCTGAGCAGCGGTTTCGGCTGGCACGAGTCCCAGGTCCCGACGATAGCCTCGTCGGTGCCGCAGGGCGCCTTCGCGTGGGCGACCGGGCGCTTGCGCGAGGCCGTGCGCGTCCCGGTCTCGGCATCGAACCGGATCACCATGCCCGACGCCGCCGAAGAGATCCTGGCTCGCGGGGACGCCGACCTCATCGCCATGGCGCGCCCCTTCCTCGCCGACCCTGCGTGGGTGAACAAGGCCGCCGCCGGGCGGGCCGACGAGATCAACACCTGCATCGGCTGCAACCAGGCCTGCTTGGACCACCTGTTCACCAAGAAGCCGGTGTCCTGCCTGGTCAACCCCCGCGCGGCCAGGGAGACGGAGCTGATCCTCACGCCGACCCGGCGGCGCAAGCGCTGTGCGGTGGTGGGTGCCGGGCCCGCTGGCCTCGCCGGTGCTCTCGCGCTGGCCGAGCGCGGGCACGAGGTCGAGCTGTTCGAGGCCGCGGACGTGCTGGGCGGTCACTTCCGGGTGGCGAGGGAGGTGCCCGGCAAGGCCGACTTCGCCGAGACCCTGCGCTACTTCGAGACCCGGCTCGCCCAGCACGGCGTCGCGGTGCACCTCGGTTCCCCCGTGGACGCCGACGACCTGCTCGCGCGCGGGTTCGACGAGATCGTCGTCGCCACCGGGGTGAGCGCTCGTCGTCCGGCCATCGAGGGTGTCGACCACCCCAAGGTGCTGGGCTACAGCGACGTCCTTCTCGGCCGCGTCGTGCCGGGGGAGAGGGTCGCGGTGATCGGAGCCGGCGGCATCGGCGTCGACGTCAGCGTCGCGCTGACGGCGCCCGTCCCCGAGCCGGGAGCGGATCCCGTCGCGACCTGGAGCCGCCACTGGGGCGTCACTCGCGACGAGGAGGTGCCGGGTTCGCTCGTCACCCCCTCGGGCCCGATACCTGCTCGCAAGGTGTACCTGCTGCAGCGCTCACCGGGCCGGATCGGACGGACCCTCGGCAAGACGACGGGGTGGATCCATCTCGCCGAGCTACGTCGTCGAGGGGTGGAGGCGATCTCGGGCGTCACGTACGACCTTGTCGACGACGCGGGTCTGCACATCACCGTCGAGGGGGTGCAGCGGGTCCTCAGGGTCGACCACGTGGTCCTCTGTGCCGGCCAGGAGCCCGAGCGCGGGCTGTACGAGCAGCTGAGCGCGGCTGGTGTCTCGGTCCACCTCGTCGGCGGAGCCGACGTGGCGGCCGAGATCGACGCCAAGCGGGCGATCGAGCAGGCCACTCGACTCGCCTACACGCTGTGACGCCGGTGGTCTCACGATGTCGATGAGACCCCGCTACCGGCCCCGGCACGCCGCACCCGTCGCGCGTCGGGGCTGGGGCGCCTCGCTGCGCCTGTTCTTCAGCCGCGCAGGGTCCGGGCGTGGACCCCGGGACGCTGACCGGTCCACGTCTTGAAGGCACGCGAGAAGCTCGACGCACTCGCGTAGCCGAGCCGGTCGGCGACCTGTTCCACGGTGAGTCCGGTGGCCAGGAGCTCCTCGGCCAGCAGCCCCCAGGTCTCCTGTGAGAGCGCGCGGAAGCTGGTGCCCTCGTCGGCGAGGCGCCGACGCAGCGTGCGCAGCCCGACGTTCAGGCGAGCCGCCACTTCGGTCTGGCTGGTCGTGACGCCGCCCTTGGCCAGCACCTGCCTCACCTCGCCGGCGAACCCGACCCGGCTGCGCCGGCGGCTGAGCAGTTGGGCGCAGGCCTCCTCGGCGGCACGCGCGGTCTGCTCGGAGTGCAGGGAGAGCGGGAGGTCCATGAGGACCCCCGGCAGGCTGACCCAGTTGGCCTCGGCCTCCCACTCGGGCTCGACGCCGAGGAGCTCGACGTAGCGGTCGACGTGCCGGGGGTCCGTCGGACGCGGGAGGGTCAGGTGCGCGCTCATCACGGGCAGGTGCTCGAGGTTCAGGCTCTCGAGGTTCAGCGCCGAGCGACCGACCGCCTCGGTCATCGCGAGATCACGCTCGATCAGGAATCGGTGGAGGTGTTCCGGGACGTCGCTGCTGTCGAGATAGACGCGGAGCTCGTTGCCGTGGATGCGGAAGTGTGGCACGAAGAACGTGTAGGTGAGCTCGACGTAGCGGGTGGCGAGCTCCAGCGCGCTGCCGAGGGTCGGGCTGGAGAGCACCGCGTAGGTCCACGGCCCGTGCAGCCCGAAGTGATAGCGGCGTCCGGCCGTGAATCCCAGGCCGGGCTCGTCGACTGCGGCGAGCAGGTTGGACACGATCCGGAGCTCCTGGCCGGCCGTGATCTCGCCGTTCTGGTCGTGGATCGCGACGACGTCGAGACCGGTGCCGTGGAGCAGCACCTCCGGCTGCACGCCGCGCTCGTAACCGAGCGCCACCAGGAGAGCGGCGCTTGCGGTGGGGCGGCGTTGGATCCATCGGTCCCCGACCAGCGTCTCGATCTCCATGCCGCTCCCAGTATGACAGTGCGCAGCCCTCGGGGAGGGGCACTCCGGCCATCCGGGATGCAGTTGTGTCCGGAAGTGTTCCGGGCATGGCCCACAGTGTGATGGTCGTCGCGGTCGCGCGTCCCTAGCCTCTCATAGTGTCCACCGAACCGGACGGCGAGCAGCCGCATGCGTACGACGAGCTCCGCCCGGGCGAGACCACCGGTCATGAAGTCGAGCTCCGACCCGGAAGTGTGGTCGAGCGGCCGGCGGACGTGGTCGACCTGATCGGCGGGGTGCGCCGTGTCGTCGGCGCGGCCTTCCGTTCCACCACCGCCGTGGCGGGCTGGTCCGAGCGTCAGACGCTGACGCTGCTGCGCGAGCGGATGGAGGCCCTCGCGCCCGCCGAGGAGCCGAGGTGGCCGGCGACCGTGCCGGTCGAGCTGTTGGGGTCGAAGATGCGCCGCCTGCTCGAGCGCTCCCTGGAGGCGAACTCGCTGGACGCCCTCGACGAGGTCTACCACTGGATCGTCGACCAGCTGCTGCCCGACGAGGCCCGCATCGTCGCCGCCCTCTCCGACGGCGGCTCGTCTCCGATGGTCCACGTGCTGGCCCGCAGCCGTGGCGGCGTCGCCTCCGAGCCGCTGCTCAGCCACATGTCGCTGATCGGCAAGACGGCCAACCTGACCCTCCCGCAGCTGACGCCGGTCTACGTGCGCCACCTGCTCGCACTCAACGTGGTGCAGTCGGGCCCCGAGGACCCCGCCCTCAAGGCGGAGTACGAGATCCTCGCCGCCGACCTCGTCGTGATGCGCGCGGTGCGCCGCGGCTCCCGTGGGCCGATCCCGCCGAAGGTGGAGCGCGCCAGCCTGCGGCTCTCCCCACTCGGCCGGGACCTCTGGTCTGCCGCCATCGGCGTCCGGGAGAAGCCGTGAGCGCGCTCGGCGCGGGTATCACCCAGCTCGTTCCGCTGGTGCAGACCTGGGACGAGATCCGCAGCGACGTCTCGCTGAACTGGTTCATCTATCTCTCGATGCCGTTCATCGCGGCCTTCGTCGGCTACACCACGAAGCTGGTGGCGCTGCAGATGATCTACCGCCCCATCGAGTTCCGCGGCATCGGTCCGATCGGCTGGCAGGGTGTCGTGCCCCGGCGCGCCGGCAAGACCGCAGCGGTCACGATCGAGATGCTGACCGAGGAGCTGCTCAAGCCCGAGGAGATCCTCGACCGGATCGACCCGGCCGAGATGGTCGAGGAGCTGCGTCAGCCCCTCACCGACATCGTCGACGACCTCGCGCGTGAGCTGTGCGACCAGCTGCGCCCCGGCCTGTGGGACTCGCTGCCGCTGGTCGGCCGACGCACGATCCTGGCCCGGGTGCAGAAGGCCGCGCCCGGCATCGTCGACAACCTGCTCGCCGAGATGCGTCGCGACCTGTCCCGCTTCGTGGACCTGCAGTACGTCGCCGTGACCGTGCTGGTGCGCAACAAGGCGCAGCTCAACGACCTGGTGCGCGGCATCGGGTCGGGACCGATGAAGTTCATCCGGCGCAGTGGAATCTACTTCGGCTTCCTCATCGGACTGGTGCAGATGGTCGCCTGGGGCTACTTCCACAATCCATGGATCATGCCGCTGTTCGGGTTCATCACCGGCTTCGTCTCCGACTGGCTGGCGCTCAACCTCATCTTCGTTCCGCGCCAGCGGCGCCTGCTGTTCGGTCGCATCCCGCTGCACGCCGTCCTGCACGCCCAGCGCGAGCAGATCACCCGCGACTACGCGCGCATCCTCGCTGACGACATCTTCTCCGCCGACGTACTGCTGGAGGGATTGCTGTACGGGCCGACGTCCGACCGCCTGTTCGCCGCGATCGACAAGGAGGTTTCGGCGGCGCTCGACGGCCAGCTCGGGCTCGCCCAGCCCGCGGTGACGCTCGCGATCGGGACGGTGCGCTACCGCGAGCTGCGCGGCACGGTGGTCGAGCGGATCGTCGAGCGACTTCCCGAGACGGTGGCCGAGGCCAAGGATTATGCTACGCGCACCCTCGACATCGAGAACCTCATCGTCGACAAGATGCGGCAGCTGACCCCCGAGCAGTACGAGGGGATCCTGCGGCCGGTCTTCAAGGACGACGAGGCGCTGATGGTCACGGTCGGGGCCATGCTCGGGTTCGCCGTAGGGGAGATCCAGCTGTTCTTCGTTGAGCACTTCTCTCGGTGAGGAACTTCATGATCCTGGCTGTCGCGGCAGCAGGCCACAACTGTCGTCAGCACGACCGGTTCGGCCATGGTCAGCAGGTGTGACGGCAGTCATAGTTCTCGAGGACGGGCAAGGGGGGTTGGTATGGCATCCACGGGAGTGGTCGGGCCCGCGCGGGTGCTGATCCCGATCGGCGACCTCTTCGCGTTCTTCGTGGCGGTGGCCCGCGCCGGCGTACGGCGCCCTTTCCAGTTCCGCGAGTTCGTCGACCAGTCCTGGTTCGTCATCCGGGTCTCGCTGTTGCCCACCATGGCCATCACCGTGCCCTTCGGTGCGGTCCTCTCGCTGCAGGTCGGGACCCTCTTCAGCCAGTTCGGAGCGAAGTCCTTCACAGGAGCAGTCGCTGTGATCGGCATCGTGCAGCAGGCCGCTCCGATCGCGACCGTGGTCATCATGGCGGGCGCCGCGGGCACTGCGGTGGCCGCTGACCTCGGCGCCCGCAAGGTGCGCGAGGAGCTCGACGCCATGGAGGTCCTCGGCATCGACCCGATCCACCGCCTGGTCGTGCCTCGGGTGCTGGCGATGGCCTTCGTCGCCGTCCTGCTCAACGGGATCGCGACGATCGTGGGCCTCGCCGGAGGCTACGGCTTCAACGTGCTGGTGCAGGGCGGCTCGCCGGGCGCCTACGTCCAGTCCTTCACCGCGCTGGCCCAGTTGCCGGACCTGTGGATCGGTGAGATCAAGGCGCTGCTGTTCGGGGCGATCGCCGGGATCGTCGCCTGTCATCAGGGCGTGAACGCCAAGGGCGGTTCCCAGGGCGTCGGCAACGGCGTGAACCAGTCGGTCGTCGTGGCGTTCGCCCTGCTGTTCCTCGTCAACGCTGTGCTGACGCTCGTCTACTTCCAAGTCGTTCCCCCGAAGGGCCTCTGATGGCGACGCAGCAGATCACCGACGTCACCGCGCAGGCTGCTCGCCTGTGGGCCTCCGTGGTGGCCGTGTTCACCGAGCTCGGCCGGCAGGTCACCTTCTTCGGCCGCAGCCTGGCCTCGGTGCCCCGGGCCGTCCGTCGGTTCCGCAGGGAGATCTGGCGGATCCTCGCCGAGGTCAGCCTCGGGCGCGGTGCCCTCGTCCTGGTCGCCGGCACCTTCGGCATCATGGCCTTCCAGGTGCTCGCCGTCGGCTCCGTGGTCGGTCTCGTCGGCTACCAGGGACTCAAGCAGATCGGGATCGAGCCCTACATCGGCTTCCTCTCCGCCTACTTCAACACGCGCGAGGTGGCGCCGCTGACCGCCGCCACCGCACTCGTGTCGACTGTCGGTGCGGGCTTCACCGCCCAGCTCGGCGCGATGCGGATCAGCGAGGAGATCGACGCGGTCGAGGTCATGGCGATCCCCTCCATCCCGTACTTGGTCAGTACCCGGGTCGTGGCCTGTGTGATGGCCGTCGTCCCGCTCTACCTCATCGGCCTGATCGGCACCTTCGCCGCCACGCAGGCGGTGTCGGTCACCTACTACGGCCTCACGCCCGGCACCTACGACCACTACTTCACGCTCTTCCTGCCACCGGTCGACGTGCTCTACTCGCTGCTCAAGGTCATCGTGTTCGCGGTGATGCTGGCCCTGATCTGCTGCTACTACGGCTACAACGCCAGCGGCGGTCCCGCCGGCGTCGGCGTGGCGGTCGGACGCGCGGTGCGTCTCTCCCTCGTCGCCATCGTGGTGGCCGACTTCTTCCTGAGCCTCGCGATCTGGGGTTCGACGACGACCGTGAGGCTTGCCGGATGAGCGCGCGTCCCGCTGTTCCGATGCCCGTGCGCGGTGTCGCCTTCGTCGCCGTGCTGGCGTCCCTCCTGGGCGCGAGCATCGCCGCGTACAACAAGGACCTGCCTTGGCAGCGCACCGACGCCGTCGACCTCGTCACCCGCTCCGCCGGCCTCGAGCTCAACCCGCTGTCCGACGTGAAGTTCCAGGGCGTTCTGGTCGGACGCGTCGAGTCGATCACCTCGAACGGGCGCGAGGCCCGGGTGCGGATGGCGATCGACCCCGATCGTCGTGCCCTCATCCCTGCGAACGTCGACGCCGTCATCGTCCCGAAGACCCTGTTCGGCGAGAAGTTCGTCGACCTCCGGGCCCCGCGCGGGCAGGCCGTCGCGACCCGGCTGGCGCCCGGTGCCACGATCAGGCAGACCGAGAGAGCGGCCGAGGTGGGCGAGATCTTCACCCTGTTGGCGCCACTGCTGCAGAAGATCCGCCCCGACCAGCTCAACGCGACCCTCACCAACCTGGCCGCCGCGCTGAGCGGCCGCGGCGAGCGCATCGCCGGCACCATCGACGGCGTCGACCGGGTGCTGCGGACCATCGATCCGCAGCTCCCCGCGCTCATCGAGGACCTCCGCCTCGCCGGCCAGGTCGGCGAAGGTTACGCCGACGCCACCGAGGATCTCGCGCGCGTGCTCGACAGCACCGCAGCGATCAGCTCCCAGGTGCTGGTGCCGGGCGAACAGTCCTTCCGCGCCTTCCTCTCCTCCACGCTGCGTGCGTCGTCGGCCATCGAGAAGCTGCTCGACCGCAACGGCCGCACGCTCGTGCGACTCACCGGGAGCGCTCTCGGCATCACCCGGCTGCTGAAGGAGTACTCGAAGACCGTGCCCTGCCTCGTGGACGCCCTCGCGCTCGGCGATCGCGTGGCCAGCAACGTGATCGGAGGCCGCGGGCCGCACGTGTCGGTTCCCGTCGACGTCCTGATCTCGGCCAGCTACTACCAGGCCGACAAGGACCTCCCGCTCGGCGACAACGAGACCGCCCTCGACCGGCTGCCTTCGTGGGCCCCCAACTGGCGGCCGCACTGCCCCGAGGTGGCTCCGTGGCAGCTGGAGCTCGAGCAGGCGGCCCCGTTCTCGCTGCCCGGGATCGGCGGAGCCAGGTACACGCAGAGCTCGACCGCAGCTCCGGCCGCGGCCGGCGGCGGCAAGGTGGACCCGCCCGCCGTCGTGCAGGCGCGTGAGGCGCTCGCCCGGGCCGTCGCGGCCCAGCGGCTCGGCGAGTCCGGCTCGTCGGTGCCCGGCGTCGCCCAGCTGCTCGTCACCCCGCTGGTGGCGGCCGGGCAGGTGGAGGTCCCGTGAGTGCCGTGCGTCCACCGATCGAGCTCCCCGAGCCGCCCGTACCGGCGTCACGTCCGCGTCGGCCGCGACTGACCGGCAACGGCATCAAGGTCGGCGTCTTCACCGGCGTCACTGTGGTGCTGATCGCGATCCTCGCCACGCTGATCGGCAACATCTCCCTGGCGCCGTCGCGCACCTACTACGCGCTGTTCTCCGACGCCACCGGGGTCTTCAAGGGCGACCGCGTACGCATCTCCGGCGTCGAGGTCGGCACTGTGCAGGGCATCTCGCTCGTCGAGGCCGACGACGGCCGCCGCCTCGCCCGCCTCGAGCTGTCGGTGCGCGACGACGTGCCGGTGATGGCGGACGCCCGTCTGCAGCTGCGCTACGAGAACATCGTCGGCCAGCGCTACCTCGCGATCCTCGAGGCGCCGGGCGGGGGTCGGCGCATGCCTGACGGCGCCACCTTCCCCGTCGACCAGACCCGTCCGGCCCTGAACCTGACCCAGTTGTTCAACGGGTTCCAGCCGCTCTTCCGGGCCCTCGAACCGCAGCGGCTCAACGAGTTCTCCTTCCAGCTGGTGCGAACCCTTCAGGGCGAGTCGGGCACCGTCCGCGACCTGCTGCGCAACGTCGCCGAGCTCACCGACACCATCGCGGACAAGGACCGTGTGATCGACCGCGTCGTGCGCGACCTCGGGACGGTGCTGCAGACGGTGGGAGACCGTGACGAGCAGCTGTCGGGTCTCATCGTGCAGTTCCGCGACCTGATGACCGGCCTGGCCCGGGACCGCGACGTCATCGACACCGCCCTGCCGACGCTCAACGACCTGCTGGGAACCACGACGGGTCTGCTCCGCGAGGCCCGGCCCCCGCTGCGCGACGACATCAGCGCCGTGCGGTCGATCACCGAGCAGCTCCACGAGAGTCGCGACACCCTCCGCGAGTCGCTCGCCCGGCTGCCCGCCCGGCAGCGGGAGGTGACGCGCATCGGCTCCTACGGCTCGTGGTTCAACACGGTGGCGTGCGGTTTCGAAGTGCGGCTGCAGCTGCTCGACGGCTTCGTCGAGCTCGGCGGTGCCGCGCCGATGGAGAACGACACCGAGACCGCTTGCGCTGGAGGGCAGTCATGAACATCCGCGACATGAGCGAGCAGCAGAAGGTCCGCCATGCCGTCGCGGGCCTGGTGCTGATCGGCATCCTGCTGGCCGTCGCCGTCAACTTCCAGCGCCTGCCGTTGGTGGGTGGGGGTGAGACGTACCACGCGCTCTTCTCCGACACGGCTGGCCTGAAGGTCGGCGAGGAGGTGCGGGTGGCAGGCGTGAAGGTCGGGCAGGTCACCGACATCGCGTTGCAGGGCGCGGCGGTCCGGGTCACCTTCCGCGTCAAGGGGGTCGACCTCGGCGATCGGACCACCGCCGGCATCGAGGTCAAGACCCTGCTGGGTCAGCACTACGTGAGCCTCGATCCCTCGGGCGAGGGGGACGTCGGCGCCGACTCCACCATCCCGCTGGCGCGCACCACCACTCCGGTCAACCTGGTGCCGGTCTTCGATGAGCTGACCAAGACGGCCGACGGTCTCGACACCGCTCAGCTCGCCACGGCGTTCGAGTCGCTGGCCGGCACGCTGAATGCGGCGGCTCCCGAGATGACCCCGGCTCTCGAAGGGCTGCGACGACTGTCGACCGTGGTGAACGACCGCGACGAGGACATCGCCGACCTGCTGCGCCAGGCGAGCGTGGTGTCGGGAACCGTGGCCGCCCGCGATCGCGAGCTCGGCCAGCTGCTCGTCGGTGCCGACCGAGTCTTCGCCGTCCTCGACCAGCGCCGCGCCGACATCGTCCTGCTCGTTGACGGTATCGAGGCGCTCTCACGGCAGGTCAGGGGGGTCGTCCGCGACAACGAGAAGGCGATCGGCGCCACCCTCGGCAAGCTCGACGACGTGCTCGCGATCCTGAAGAAGAACCGCACCACCATCGACCAGGCCATCACCATGTTGGACCTCTACGGCCAGGAGTTCACCGCGGTCGCGGGCACCGGACGGCACTTCGACGGTGAGAGCACGCTGCCCAAGAGCCTGTCGGTGTGCATCACCGATTCCGGCGGCGGCACGCTCCGCGATCTCCTGGGTCCCCTGCTGACGAGCCTCAACGAGCGCATCGACCGGAAGAGCGAGCCATGCGTCCCGCTCGGGATTGGATCGAGGAACCAGCCGTGAACACTCTGCTACGACGCCGCGGCGCCGTCCTCGTCGCTCTCCTGCTGCTGTTCGGTACGGTCACCGCCGTCCTCTCCCGCGACGGCGATGAGCGACGCCGCGAGATCGTCGCGACCTTCTCCGCCACCACCAGCCTGTACCAGGGGGCCAAGGTGAGAGTGCTCGGCGTCGATGTGGGCTCGGTGCGTTCCATCGAGGTCGTCGGCACGGCGGTGCAGGTCACCATGGACGTCGATGCCGACGTCGACCTGCCGGCTGACGTGCGTGCGGTGATCGTGCCTCCCTCCATCGTCGGCGACCGCTTCGTGCAGCTGGCCCCCGCCTACGCCGGGGGGCCGAAGGCGCCGGCCAGGCTCACGCTGGGGCTCGACCGCACCGGCGTGCCCGTCGAGCTCGACGACAGCTACCGCGCCATCGACGAGCTGACGCAGGGGTTGGGGCCGAACGGTGCCAACAAGGACGGCGCGGTCTCCGAGCTCGTCTCGGCTCTTGCGACCGCCCTCGACGGCCGCGGACAACTGCTCAACGACACGGTCCGCGACCTCTCGACAGCTCTCGGCACGCTCGCCAGCTCGAGCGACGACGTCTCGAGCACGGTCGAGAACCTCTCGAGCGTGACCTCGACGCTCGCCGGCAAGGACGACGTCATCCGCAGCCTGGTGGAGAGCCTGGCAGCCGTCGCCGGCACGCTGGGCGAGCAGCGCGCGGGCATGGGACGTGCGGTGACGACGCTGCAGGGCGCCCTCGTCGATCTCAACCGGCTGCTGCGCGAGCGGAGTCCCGAGATCACGCGCACCGTCGGCGACCTCACCGATGTCACCCGCACCGTCGCCGCTCGCACCGACCGGCTGGAGAACCTGCTGAAGATCGTCCCGCTCGCGACGGTCAACCTCGGCAACACGGTCGTGCCCACGAACTGGGACCCGAAGCGGCCATGGCTGACACCGGTGGGCGGGCGCACAAGCAGCCTCGGGGGTCGGTTGACCCTGTTCCTGCAGGACCTCGATGCGAGCGCCGCGCAGGTCAGCAGCCTCGTGTGCACGGCTCTCGGACTGCAGGCGGCTGCGCCACTCGCCGCCTTGTGCGACGCGATCGGTGCTGCCGGAGGCAGTTTCGGGCGAGTTCTCAGCGACCTGCTCGTCGGGAGGAATGGCCTCATCGACCTGCCCCCACCGCCGGTGCCGACGGGGGCGGTCCGATGATGCGTCGCGTTGCGCCACCACTCGCCGTGGCCGTCGCGGCGACCGTCGCGCTCTCGGGGTGCAGCAACTACCAGGGGGCGTCGTCCCTTCCGCTTCCGGGCGGCACCGGGAAGGACGAGGGCTACTCCGTGACCGTCGTCTTCGACGACGCCACCAACCTCGTCGCCAAGGAGACTTGCCGCGCCGGGGACGCCGTCGTGGGTCACGTCGAGTCGGTGAAGCTGACGTCCGACCTGAAGGCGCGCGTCGTGTGCCGCATCCGGCACGACGTCGACCTGCCCGCCAACGCCGAGGCGACGATCCGTCAGACCAGCCTGCTCGGCGAACGCTTCGTGTCGTTCGACACCGGTGGGGCCGACCCGCAGGGCTCGGTGTCGCGGGACGCCGTCCTGCCCGCGTCCGGCGTCGGGGCACAGGCCGACACCGAGGTGGTGCTGGGGGCTCTGTCGAGCGTCCTCAACGGCGGTGGCCTGGCCAACCTCGAGACGATCACCGCCGAGCTCACCACCGCCATGCGCGACAGCAACCCGAAGGCTGCCCTTCGACGCCTCGGCGGGGTGACCGCGACGCTCAACGGCAACCGTGACGCGATCACCGAGGCCCTGGACGGTGTGGCACGGCTCGCCTCGGCGCTGGACAAGCAGCGCACCAGCATCGCCGACGCCTTGGAGCAGGTGCCGGCGGGCGTCGCGGTGCTGGAGCGCCAGCGGCCGCAGCTCATCGCAACCCTGCGTCGCCTCCAGCGGCTCTCGGCGGTGGCGACCCCGCTGCTCGCCACGCTCCGGGAGAGCGCGGTCGAGGAGCTCCGCAACCTGACCCCGCTTCTCGAGGGGCTGACCACGGTGGGCGACGAGCTCGCCATGACGCTGGAGCGCGCGGCCACCTTCCCGTTCCCCCGGGACTCCACGAGCGCCATCGAGGGCGACTACGCCGGCATCTACCCGCTGCTGAGCGTCGATCTCGACTTCCTCGACGGTCTCCTGACCGCGCCCCTGGGGCGGCAGCCCAACGGGGACGTCGACCCCGGTGGCCCGCGGGTGCCTCTGCTACCGCCCCCGGTCGGTGGGTTGAGCACGAACGGGCTCAACAGCCTGCTGGGCGGTCTGCTGGGCGGCACGGGCTCCCAGACCGTGACCCCATCCCCGGGCGTCGGTGGCGATCAGGGCCTCGGCGGGTTGCTGGGCGGACTTCTCGGAGGGGGACGATGAAGCGGATCACGAAGGTCCAGCTGGCGGTCTTCGCGGTCGTCACGGTGCTGACCGTCGGCTACGGGTCGCAGCGCTTCCTCGACCTCGGCGCCCTGGTGAGCCCGCCCTACGAGGTGAGCGTCGATCTCGCCGACAGCGGCGGGATCTACCCCCGCGCCGACGTGGAGCTGCTGGGTACCCGGGTGGGATCGGTCCGCGACGTACGGGTCGGGCAGGACGGCGGCACGGTGGTGGTGCTCGCCCTCGACCGGGGCGTCGACGTCCCGGTCGACGTGCAGGCACGGGTGTCGAACAAGTCGGCCATCGGCGAGCAGTACGTCGCCCTGACCCCCATGAGTGCGGGCGGCCCCTTCCTCGCTGACGGTGCGACGATCCCTCGAGAGCGCACGACGACGCCGGTGCCGGTCGAGCGGCTGCTCGGCAACGCCCGGGAGTTCGTCGACTCCGTGCCGGGCGACGACCTGACCACTGCGCTCGACGAGCTCGCGACGGCGTCCGACGACCTGGGCGCGCCGCTCGGGCGGCTCCTCGACTCGACCGACACCATCACGTCGTCGACGCTCGCCTCCGCCGAGTCGCTGACGTCGCTGATCCGGGACGCCCGGACGGTGCTGCGCACCCAGCGCGACCTCCTGCCGACGACTCGCGCCGCATTGGGCGACCTCGGCCCGGTGCTCGAGGAGCTGCAGGCCCGTGGCGCCGACATCCGCACGATCCTCGAGAGCGGTGCCAGGGCCGGTGACCAGGTGGTCAATTTGCTCGACGCCAACCAGGAGGCGCTGCCGGTGCTGCTCAACGACCTCCAGGCCCTGGCCGACGTCGTCGACGACAACCTGCCGGAGGTCCGCAAGTCTCTGGCGGTGCTCCCGTGGGCGCTCGAGATGGTGGGCACCACGATCCGCTACTGCGACGACCATGACGCGAGGACCGGTCGTCCGGTCGAGAGCACCTGCAGCTACGACGTGAACGGCGACCCGATCTACGGTCTGTGGCTCGGGGTCTCGCTCGACCAGGCGGTCCAGCCGTGCACCAATGGCTACGAGGGGACCGAGCGCTGGCGCCCCGACGGCCGGCCCATCGACCGGGTGGGACCCCGTCAGGATCCCGACGCCGAGCCCAACCCGAACGCGCGGTGCACCTCCTCGCCGTACGACCCCTATCAGCCCAATGTGCGCGGACCGCAGAACATCCCGGGCTTCCCTTCGACGCGACGACCTGCCGAGACCGCCGCCGAGGCCGCGGCCGGGGACTACGCGGGCTCCGGCCGGGCGCGTCCCGCGCCGGGCGCCGAGGGCCTCGGCTACGCCGTCTACGACGCCAACACCGGCGTGCTCCTCTCGCCCGAGGGCGACTACCGGCTGCTCGGCGTCAGGGGCGAGGTCCCGACGGGCGACGACGGGCTCGGCTGGCTGCTCGGCCATGCCCTGGGGGCGGGCCGGTGAGGCCCGCGGTGGGGGAGCGGCTGCGGCAGCTGCCGCCGGTCGTGGCACCGGTGGTCCTCGGCGTGGTGGTCGTGGCTCTCGTGGTCGCGCTGGTGCTCGTCGACCGCGACCGCCCCGGCGCCCGCTGGTACGCATTCTGGGAGCGCGACGACGACACCGACGCTGTCATGGCCGTGGCCCGCGAGGAGGCCACCAACTTCTTCGACCTCGACCACCGCCGCATCGACGCGGACGTCGAGCAGGTGCTGTCGCTCGCCACTGGAGGGTTCGCGAAGGAGTATCGCGAGCAGCAGGCCGGCCTGGTGACGGCGGTGAAGAAGAAGAAGGTCGTCTGGCGCCCGACCTTGCCCGCCGACGGCACGGCCCTGGAGTACCTCGCCGGTGACCAGGCGGGGGTGCTCGTCGCCATCGACGTGCAGAAGTCGAGCGGCGACTCGCCGGCACAGCTCGAGCGCACCCGCGCCCGGATCGTGCTGAGCCGCGTCGACGGCGTCTGGCTGGTCTCCGACTTCCAGGACGTCGGATGAGTGCCGGGCTGCGGCGCGTCACCGCGGTCCTGGTGCTGCTCGCCGTCGCGCTGTCCGTGGTACTGGTCGTGCAGCTGAGCGGCTCGGAGTCGCCCGGTCAGGCGTCGGAGTTCGACGCGGCGAAGGCCGAGTACAGCATCGGCACCCTGCCCGACGACGACGCGCCGGTCGTGCGGGCGGCGGTCGAGGCCGTCCGGGTGGGCCTGGCCTACGACTACCGCAGGCTCGACGACGACCTGCGGGCCGCCACAGCCCTGATGACACCGGAGTTCGCCGAGAGCTTCCGGGACGTGTTCGACAAGGCGGTGCGTACGGACGCCAAGAAGCAGCAGGCAGTGGCGGTGGCACTGGTCAAGGGCGCCGGCGTCGTCTCGCGGTCCGGGAGCTCCGCGGTGTGCCTCGTGTTCGTCGACCAGGTCGTCACCACCGGCGATGGCACCACCGGGCAACCGCGGAACATGCTGCGGGCGCGAGTCCGGGTAGGCCTCCAGCGCGTCGACGGTCAGTGGCGCGTGTCGTCCATCGACCCCCTGAGCTGACCGACGCTGCGTTCCCCGGTGTCCGATCCATCTAGGGTCGTTGACAAATTGCCAACACAGCGGGCAAGGTGTTGACATATTGCCAAGAGCGCACGCTGCTGCGCTCCTTGCTCCAGGAGTTGAACCGATGACCGAGGCCTTCATCTACGAGGCGATCCGCACGCCGCGCGGGCGCGGCAAGAAGACCGGGTCGCTGCACGGCACGAAGCCGGTCGACCTGGTCGTCGGGCTGGTGGACGAGCTGCGAGCCCGTCATCCCGGCCTCGACCCGGCTCTCGTCGACGACATCGTGCTGGGCGTCGTCTCGCCGGTGGGCGACCAGGGTGCCGACATCGCGAAGACCGTGGCGCTCAAGGCCGGCCTGCCCGCGACGGTCTCGGGGGTTCAGCTCAACCGCTTCTGCGGCTCGGGCCTCGAGGCGGTCAACACCGCCGCCCAGAAGGTGCGCTCGGGCTGGGACCAGCTGGTGATCGCCGGCGGTGTGGAGTCCATGTCGCGTGTGCCGCTCGGTGCCGACGGTGGCGCATGGGCGATGGACCCGGTGACGAACTACGAGACCCACTTCATCCCGCAGGGCGTTGCCGCGGACCTGATCGCGACGGTCGAGGTCTTCAGCCGTGAGGACGTCGACGCCTACGCCGTCCGGTCGCAGCAACGCGCCGCGGCGGCGATCTCGGGTGGGTACTTCGCCAAGTCGGTGGTGCCGGTCCGTGACCTGAATGGCCGGATCCTGCTCGACCATGACGAGTTCGTCCGACCGGAGACCTCGATGGAGTCCCTGGCGCAGCTGAAGCCGAGCTTCGCTGCGATGGGCGAGCAGGGCGGCTTCGACGCCGTGGCGCTGCAGAAGTACCACTGGATCGAGAAGATCGACCACGTCCACCACGCCGGCAACTCCTCGGGCATCGTGGACGGCGCCGGCCTGGTCCTCGTCGGCTCCGAAGCCGCCGGCGCCGCCGCGGGCCTGATCCCGCGGGCCCGCATCGTCGCAGCGGCTGTCAGCGGCGCGGACTCCACGATCATGCTCACCGGGCCGGTGCCCGCGGCCGAGAAGGTGCTCGCCACGGCGGGCCTCACGGTGGACGACATCGACCTCTACGAGCTGAACGAGGCGTTCGCCTCGGTGGTGCTGAACTTCCAGAAGAAGCTCTCGATCCCGGACGAGAAGCTGAACGTCAACGGTGGTGCGATCGCGCTCGGGCATCCGCTGGGAGCCACCGGGGCGATCATCACCGGCACGATGGTCGACGAGCTCGAGCGTCGTGGTGGCCGTTACGCCCTGATCACCCTGTGCATCGGCGGCGGCATGGGCATCGCCACCATCATCGAGCGAGTCTGAGAGTCGAGAGAGACCATGAGCAACGACATCCTCCGCTGGGACCTCGGCTCCGACCGGATCCTCACGATCTGGGTCGACCAGCCCGGCCAGCCCACGAACACCATGACCGAGCCGGTCCTCGCCGCCCTCGAGGAGGTCGTCGATCGACTCGAGGCGGAGAAGGACACCTTCGACGGCGTCATCATCACCTCTGGCAAGGACACCTTCTTCGCCGGCGCCGACCTCACCATCCTCCGCGACTCGGGCGCGGACGACATCGAGAAGATCGCCACCGGGCTGGACTCCTGGAAGGCCTGCTTCCGGCGCATCGAGACCCTGGGCAGGCCGGTCGTGGCCGCGATCAACGGCACCGCCCTCGGCGGCGGCTTCGAGGTCGCCCTCGCTGCGCACCACCGCATCGCGCTGGACAAGAAGGGCAGCCAGATCGGCCTTCCCGAGGTCGCCTTCGGCGTGCTCCCGGGTGCCGGCGGCGTCACCCGAGTGGTCCGGATGATCGGGGTCGTCAACGGCATGCTCAACGTCTTCGGACAAGGCCAGCGCCACAAGCCGACCAAGGCGCTCGAGGTCGGCATCGTCGACCAGCTCGTCGCCACCGAGGACGAGATGTTCGCCGCCGCCCGGGCCTGGATCGCAGCGAACCCCGACGCGACCCAGCCCTGGGACCGCCCCGGCTACAGGATCCCCGGCGGCACGCCGGCCAGTCCCGGCCTCGCCGCCAACCTGCCGGCCTTCCCGGCCAACCTGCGCAAGCAGCTCAAGGGCGCGCCGATGCCCGCGCCTGCGGCGATCCTGGCAACTGCGGTGGAGGGCGCTCAGGTCGACCTCGACACGGCCTTCGCGATCGAGACGCGCTACTGCGCCAACCTGATCTGTGGCCAGGTGTCGACGAACATGATCAAGGCACTGTTCTTCGACCTCAACGCCGTCAACAAGGGCGCTTCGCGGCCGGTCGGGTTCGAGAGGCGTCGCGCGGAGAAGGTCGCCGTCCTCGGAGCGGGCATGATGGGCGCCGCGATCGCCTACGTCGTGGCCCAGTCCGGATCGGACGTCGTGCTGCGCGACGTCACCGTCGAGGCCGCCGAGCGCGGCAAGGACTACTCGCGCGCCCTGCTCGACCGCGCGGTCGCAAAGGGACGCATCACGCCCGAGAAGCGCGACGAGGTGCTGGCGCGCATCCTCGCCACGGGTGACGTCTCCGACGTCAAGGGCGCCGACTTCGTGGTCGAGGCCGTCTTCGAGGACCTCGAGCTGAAGAAGAAGGTCCTCGCCGAGGTCGAGCCCTACCTGGCCGACGACGCGCTCATCGCGTCGAACACCTCGGCGCTGCCGCTGCGCGAGCTCGCCTCGGCGGTCTCGCGACCGGCCGACGTGGTCGGGCTGCACTTCTTCAGCCCCGTCGACAAGATGCCGCTGCTCGAGATCGTCGTGGGCGAGCACACGGGCGAGGAGGCCGTGGCCCGCGCCTTCGACTTCGCGAGCCAGATCCGCAAGAGCCCCATCGCGGTCAAGGACGTCTACGCCTTCTACGCCAACCGAGTGATCGGCGAGTTCGTCGACCAGGCGCTGTCGATGCTCGGCGAGGGCGTGCACCCGGCGTCGATCGAGCAGGCCACCACGCAGGCGGGGTTCCCCGTGGGGGCGCTGGCGCTGCTCGACGAGGTCAACATGAACACCACGATCAAGATCCAGCGAGGTCAGATCGCCGCGATCGAGGCGGAGGGCGGGACGTACGTCACCACGCCCGGAACCTCTATCCAGGAGCGGATGGTCAGCGAGTTCGAGCGCCCGGGGCGTCTGGCGGGCCGGGGTTTCTACGAGTACGACGAGTCCGGCAAGCGGCTCGGCCTGTGGCCGGGGCTGGTCGAGCACTTCGTGCGCACCGACGCCGGGCCCGAGGAGATCGTGCCCTTCGCGGATGCCAAGGAGCGCCTCCTGGTCGCGGCCGCCCTCGAGGCGGCCCGCTGCTACGAGACGGGCATCGTGCGGACCGTCGCGGAGGCGAACATCGGCTCGATCTTCGGCATCGGGTTCCCGGCCTGGACCGGCGGCACGCTGCAGTACATCGACCAGTACTCCCGCGGCGACCTCACCGGCCCGGCCGCCTTCGTGGCCCGTGCCGACGAGCTGCGCGAGCGCTACGGCGACCGGTTCGTCGTTCCGGCCGGGCTGCGCGAGCGGGCGGCCTCAGGTGAGCACTTCTCCTGACCGCGGCGCGAGTGCGAGGGCCGGGGAGGTCCTCGCACTCCAGCGGTCGGAGCGTGCTCTCGTGCGCGCCCACCTGGCGGCGCCGGAGGCCCTGACCGCCGAGCGCGTCCGACGCATCCGCCACCTGTTGGCTCTCGCCCGGCTCGACGAGTTCGAGCCCCAGGCAGCCTCCGGGGCCAGGAGCGGTCGCGTCCTCTCCGTGGGGGAGGAGTCGACAGCCTTCCGGCAGCGGGTGGGCGACCTCCTCGGCAGCACCCTGCGAGCCGAGTGCGACCCCGCCCTGAAGCTTCGGGCTGCCGACGCTGCGTCCGAGCGCCTGGTCCGCGATGCCGTGGCCCACCGCAGAGCTCTGCTGGAGTGCCACGACGTCGGTTCGGACGACCTCGAGGCCGAGATCGGCCACCGGCGACTGACGCTGGTCCTGGGCGGAGGGGGAGCGGCTGCCTACTCCTACCTCGGCGCGTTCGCCGCCCTCGTCGAGGCGGACCGCCTGCCCGACTACGTCGTGGGCTCGTCCGTCGGCGCGGTGATGGGTGCGCTGCTGGCCCGACAGGTGCCGGTGCCGATCGACGACTACCTCGCGTTCGCTGCCGGCCTGACCTACCGCGGCGTCGTCGGCCCGGCGACCCGCCCGCGCCGGCACGGCGTCCGGGCCCCGCTGGCGCTGCGTCTCGAGGACGCCATGGACGCGTTCCTGCGCAATCCCGACGGCACCGCTCTGCGGCTGAGCGACACCGCCATCCCGTTCGACGTCGTGGCCGCCGGTCTGCGCGGGCACGCCGCCCGCGTCATCCCAGCGACCGTGCTCCGCGCAATGCCGGCGCTCGCGCGGCGGCGCCGGCCGGTGCCCGAGCGGATGCCGGGCGCGGCGCGCCCCGTGCTGCTCGGCGCCGACGAGCTCAGCCGACAGCTCAGCGTGGCCGACGCGATCTCCATCTCCTCGGCGATCCCCGGCATGCTCCACCACGAGACCGCCGATCCCGATGCCGCCGTCATCCTCGACTCCCTGATGGTCCGGCACCGGGTCGACGCGCTCGTCGACGGCTCGACCGTCAGCAACGTGCCCGCCGAGCAGGCGTGGTCCGCCGTGCGCGCGGGCCGCATCGGGGGGCGGGACACCGCCGTCGTCGCCCTCGACTGCTTCTACCCGCAGGCGCGGCCGCGCCAGGCCTGGTACGCCCCGGTCGCGGGACTGGTGGGCGCACAGTGGAACCGCAACCGGCTCTACTGCGACGCCGTCGTGAGGATGCCCACCACGATCGCGCCCTCCAGCCTCGCGCCCGGCCGAGCCTGCGTCGAGCGAGCGGCCGAGGCGGGGGCTGCGAACCTGCGGACAGTCCTGCCGTTCATCGACGCCCTCACCGCACCCACGTCGTGGGCCGACGTGGAGCGATGACCGTGCTTGCGGCCTCAGCCCTCGTCGTCTGCCTCGAGCCTCGGCAGCACCTGCAGCGTGATGGCGGTGATGGTCTCGACCAGCAGCCGCCGCACCTGGTCGCGGCTCAGCGTCCGGTCGCGCTGCCACTCGCGGGTCGCGCCCTTGACCAGCTGCAGGTAGCTGCGCATCACGGCGTACTCCTCCGAGTCCCGGCCGGGGTCGGGCAGGCCCAGCGCGCTCAGCATCGCCTTGGCGCTCAGGTCGTCGGCGCGGGCCAGGATCTCGCCGACCTCCGGATCGGTGCCGATGCCCTCGGCGTGCGAGACGGCGACGAAGGTCTTGCCGTGCGCCTCGACGGCGTCGAGGAAGTGGTCGACCCCGCGCTCGGCACGGCGGCGGACCGACGCACGGCCGCGACCCGGCGAAGCCATCTCGGCCGCCACCAGGTCGATGCGAGTGGCGTCCAGCATCCGCTTGACGACCTCGACGTACAGGCCCCGCTTCGTGCCGAAGTAGTGGTGCAGCAGGCCCCGCGTCACGCCGGCCTCCTGGGCGATGTCGCTCGTGCCGACGTCGTCGTAGGGACGTTCGCCGAACAGGCGGATGGCGCAGTCGAGGATCTGGTCACGACGGGCGTCCGCACCCAGGCGGCGGGGCTGGTCGTCGACGGTCGGCGAGGTCATCGTTGCCACCCTCTCACGCGCCGTCCCGCCGGCGCGAGACCTCTGTTGACTTCGGGCCAACTGTGGCCCGGCAGCTCGGGATCCGTGTGTAGGAATCGAACCCAAAGGAGAGTGCGATGTATCTGACCCAAGGCTTCCACCGCTCGCTGCGCCAGACCCCCGACGAGGTGGCCACGATCTACGGCGACCGGGTGCGCACCTTCCGGGAGCAGGGCGACCGCGTCGCCCGGCTGGCCGGAGCGCTGCGTGACCTCGGCGTCGCCAGCGACGACCGGGTGGGCATCCTGTCCCTCAACAGCGACCGCTACGCCGAGTACCTGCTGGCCGTGCCGTGGGCGGACGCCGTCCTCAACCCGGTGAACATCCGCTGGAGCCCCGCCGAGATCGCCTACTCGATCAACGACTCCGACACGAAGGTCCTGCTCATCGACGACGCCTTCGCGCCGATGGCGCCGGCGCTGAAGGCCCAGTGCGCGGGACTCACCACGATGATCCACTGCGGCGACGGCCCGACCCCCGACGGCATGCTGGCCTACGAGGAGATCCTGGCAGCCGCCGAGCCCGTCGAGGACGTCCGCCGCTCCGGGGACGCGCTGGCCGGCTTGTTCTACACCGGCGGCACGACGGGCTTCCCGAAGGGCGTCATGCTCTCGCACGCCAACCTGACCACGTCCTCGCTGGGCATGCTGGCCTCCAGCAGCCTGCTGCAGAACGATGCGGTGCTCCTCCACGCGGCGCCGATGTTCCACCTCGCCGACCTCGCGGCCTGGCTCGGCCAGGTCATGACCGGCGGCCGGCACGTCATCGTGCCCTTCTTCGACCCCAAGGCCGTGTGCGACGCCATCGCCACTCACAAGGTCACCGACGTGCTGCTCGTGCCCACGATGATCCAGCTCGTCGTCGACAACCCCGACGTCGGCTCCTTCGACCTCTCCTCGCTGCAGCACATCCTCTACGGCGCCTCCTCGATCGCCGAGGGACTGCTCAAGCGCACGATGGCGCTGCTGCCCCACGTCCGTCTCGCCCAGGCCTACGGCATGACCGAGCTGGCGCCCGTCGCCACGCTCCTCCTGCCCGACGACCACCGTGAGCCCTACCTGCGGGCGGCGGGACGGCCGGCGGCCCACGTCGAGCTGGAGATCCGTGATGCCGACGGCAAGCCGGTGCCGACCGGCACGGTGGGCGAGGTCTGCGTGCGTGGTGGCAACGTGATGCTCGGCTACTGGAACCGGCCGCAGGAGACGGCAGCGGCTGTCCGCGACGGATGGATGCACACCGGGGACGGCGGCTACCTCGATGCCGACGGCTACCTCTACATCGTCGACCGGATCAAGGACATGATCATCTCCGGCGGCGAGAACGTGTACTCCGCCGAGGTCGAGTCGGCCCTCTCGCAGCACCCGGCCGTGCTGCAGTCCGCCGTCATCGGCCTCCCTGACCCGGAGTGGGGCGAGCGCGTGCACGCCGTCATCGTCGCCGCCCCCGGCACCGAGCCCGACCCGGACGAGATCCGCGAGTTCGTCAAGGAGCGCATCGCCGGCTACAAGACCCCGCGCAGCTTCGACTTCGTCACCGAGCTGCCGGTCTCGGGAGCCGGCAAGATCCTCAAGCGCGAGCTGCGCGAGCAGTACGCCGCCGCCACGGACTGACTGTTCATCGTGGAGGAGAAGCTGTCAGAACTGCGCCCCGCCGGCGTCCGGGTACTCCCGGTCGCCGGCGGGGTCGCCGCCCTCCTCGCGCTCCTCTACGCCCCGATCGCCTTCACGTCGATGTTCTTCACCGTGGATGCCGACGCTCCGCGACTCCAGGTGCGCCTCGACGCCCTCGTCGGCGGGGAGGTCGACGCCACTGGTCCCGGGTCCGTGGCCGCCGCCCGCACCGCGGACTACCGGGACCAGCGGGCGGCTATGCTCGTGCACACCACCACCGGCACGGTCGCGCTGCTGCTGGCGGTGTGGCAGAGCGTGGCCGGTGCCCGAGGTGTGCGGCGCGGCCACCGCTTGGTCGGCCGCGTCCACCTGGTCGCGGTGGTGGTGAGCATGGTCGCGGCCATGGTGTTCCTGCTCCGTGCCCCGCCCGTCGACCACATCGGTCAGGTCGCGCTGTCGTGGCAGTTGTGGGTGCTCGGCCTCAGCACGCTCGGCGCCACGCTGGCCGGTGTCGTCGCTGCACGCGCGGGCCAGGTCCTCGCACACCGCTGCTGGATGACGCTGGCCCTGTGCTTCCTGCTCACCGCTCCGGCGCTGCGCCTGCTGTGGGCGGCGCTCGGACCGCTGCTGCCCGATCACGACCAGCTCACCCGCCTGGACGCCGGAGCGGTGGCGCTCGCCGTCCTGGCGCCGGGCGCGGCGCTGTTGGCAGGGGCGTCCGTGCTGAACCTCAGCGACCCCGTCCGGGAGCGACCCGTGGGAAGGAGCGAGCTCACCGCGGCGGCGCTCTCCCTGGGCGGGGTCGCCGCTGTCGTGGGCACCCGGCCGCAAACGGTCCTGACCGCATCGGGGGCGCCCGTCGTGCCGCCGCTGTACGTGTGGTTCCACGCTGGTCCGGCCCTGCTCCTTCTGGTCGTCGTGCTCGGCCTGGCCCGCCGTTCGGCGCCCACCTGGCGGCCGGTCGTCGTGGGTGTCGCGCTCGCACCGCTCGCCGCAGTCGTGTGCGGACGGCTGCTCAGCCCCGTTCTCGGTGACGTCGAAGGGTGGCTGGCGGGCCTGATGGTCGCGCCGGGCTTCCCGATCGTCGCCGCCCTCGCCGTGCTGCTCCTGCGGCACGGCCACCGGACCCCCGTCCCTTCCATCCCGTCGCCCGTGGGGCGACCGACTAGGAGTACTGCGTCATGACCCGTGACATCTACGAGCCCGAGCACGAGGCGTTCCGCCAGACCGTGCGGACCTTCATCGAGAAGGAGGTCGAGCCCCACGACGAGAAGTGGCGTGCGGACGGCATCGTGCCGCGCGAGGTGTGGCTCAAGGCCGGCGAGCAGGGCCTGCTCTGCTTCGACGTCCCCGAGGAGTACGGCGGACCCGGCATCGACGACTTCCGCTTCAACGCGGTCTTCAACGAGGAGTTCATCGGCGCCAGCCACACCAGCATCGGCGCGCCGGTGCACACCGACGTCATTGTGCCCTACATCGTGTCGCTCGGCACGGAGGAGCAGAAGCAGCGCTGGCTTCCCGGCTGCGTCACCGGCGAGATCATCACCGCCATCGCGATGACCGAGCCCGGCACGGGCTCCGACCTGCAGGGCATCCGCACCACGGCGGTCGACAAGGGTGACCACTTCGTCCTCAACGGTGCGAAGACGTTCATCTCCAACGGCATCAACGCCGACATCGTGATCGTCGTTGCCCGCACCGACGCCGAGGCCGGGTCGAAGGGCTTCAGCCTCCTGGTCGTCGAGCGTGGCATGGAGGGCTTCGAGCGCGGTCGCAACCTCGACAAGGTGGGCCTGCACGGCCAGGACACCGCCGAGCTGTCGTTCACCGACGTGATCGTGCCGAAGGAGAACCTCCTCGGCGAGGCCGGGCACGGCTTCTTCTACCTGATGCAGAACCTGCCCCAGGAGCGCCTGATCATTGCCATCCAGGCGGTCGCCGCGGCCGCTGAGGTGACTCGACTCTCGACGGAGTACGCCAAGAGTCGCACCGCCTTCGGCAAGCCGATCGGTTCCTTCCAGCACAACCGGTTCGTCCTCGCCGAGATGCTCACCGAGGTCCGCGTCACCCAGGCGTTCGTCGACCAGTGCCTGCGCAAGCACCTGGAGGGCAAGCTCGACACGGTCGAGGCGTCGATGGCGAAGTACTGGGCCAGTGAGCTGCAGAACAAGATCGTCGCCCAAGGGGTGCAGATGCACGGCGGGTACGGCTACATGAACGAGTACCCGATCGCCAAGCACTTCGTCGACGCGCGGATCTCCACGATCTACGGGGGCACGACGCAGGTGATGAAGGAGATCATCGGTCGCTCGATGGGTGTCTGAGCCTCCGCTCGGCGGCCGTCGGGCCCGGACGTCAGCGCGTGCGGTGCCCGGCGGCCCCCACGGCGAGGCGCGCGAGCCGATCGGCCAGCTCGTCGCGGTCGATGTCGAGCTCACCGGCGAGCCAGGCGGTCGTGAGCTGGGTGCTGCCCGCCGTCACGTAGATCGCGGTCGATCGGTCGAAGCCGTGGGCGACGGTCTCCTGATCGGAGAGGATGGCCTCGGTCAGACGCCCGATGCGGCGCCGGAACTCGCGCGGGAGCGGAGCGGGCCCTGCGCTCACCGCGCCGAGCAGGCTCGCCTTGCGCGGGTCGTCGAGGATCACGGCCAGGGCCGTGCTCATCACGTGTCGGGCCCGGGCCACGCGCGCCCGGTAGGTGCGGTCGTGCAGGGCGACGGCACCCGCGCTGAGGAGCTCGTCGATGATCGCGTCCAGTGCTGCGAGCAACGCGTCCTCCACCGCGCCGAAGCTCTCGTAGAAGTAGCGCTGGTTGAGGTTCGTGCGAGCGCACAGGCTGCGCACGCCCACGGCGGAGATCCCGCTCTCGTGCACGATCGTCAGGGCGGCATCGATCATCGCGTCGCGTCTTCTGGCGCGCCGCTCGAGCGTCGGGCCGCTCCGGGGGAGGGGGCTCTCGGTGGTGGCGATGGCACGAGCCTAGACCCGTCGTGGCCACGTATTGACGGTTCCGGCCAATCTTGGATGCACCCGTAGCCAGAAGCCGTCGTCGCAGTCTAGGTTACGGGCGTATCCCATAAGTCGGAGCGATGGCGCCCCGGCAGAACGGAGCAACGATGCCCACCTCCTCCAAGAAGTCGTCCTACTACGACACCGACATCGACATCGAGGCCCGGTTCCAGGCCGCCCTCAGCCGCCTGAGCCTCAAGCCGATGCCGCCCTTCGTCCAGGGCAACCGGTCGGCCCCGATCCCGACGGTCAGCGAAGCCGAGCTGCAGGACATGACGCGCAGGCTCTTCGAGGAGGTGGAGGCGCAGTGTGCCTTCTACACCGAGAAGCTCGGCAACGACGTGATGTGGGTGCTGGAGTGGCTCAAGGCCTACTGGTCGGCGTGGAGCGGCGGCGTCCAGGAGGACCTCGTGCGACTCACCGTCGACGAGAACTGCGTCTACAAGGACCCGCTGTGCTTCGGCCGCAACATGACCAGCGTCCAGGAGTTCATCGACTACAACATCGCCTTCTTCGACGCCTCTCCTGACATGGCCTACTACCTGATCCCCGGCGAGGTCTCGCTCCAGGTCGGGCCCACCGGCGACGTCATCTTCATGGGCCGCTACGTGGGCTGCGGACACTGGGACAACCCGTTGCGCATGTACCCCTTCACCCCGGGCGCGCCGGCCATCCCCGGCACCGGCGCCTACATCCAGGGCTACCCGGTCGACCGCTACCACCTCGACGCGAAGACCCACAAGGTGGTCCGCGGCGAGACGCTGTACGACCCCTTCGAGCTGCTGCAGATCCAGAAGCTCATGCCCGCCGACACCTCGCTCGCCTTCAAGGCGATGGTCAAGGGCGGCCAGGTCGTCACCCCGGCGATCCGCATGAGCCGCAAGCTGCCGTTCATCGGCAGCCGCTGAGCCGGTCGGCCGGCGCCGACCATGACCGTCCAGTCCCGGCGCCGGCCGACCTCCCTCCTTCTCGGGGCGAACCCCCTGTGGGTCGCCACCACCTGTCGACCAGGAAGGGGGACCGACGTGTCCACCCCGATCGTGATGCCTCCGGCGCCGCGCGTGCCCGCCGTCGCGCAGACGGCGTGCGTCGCAGTGGCGCGCCCGTGGGGGGCGCGGCACATGCGCCGCAAGTACGGCAGTGCGTTCAGCTTCCAGGCGTTGACCTACGGCACCTTCGTGGTCCTGGCCGACCCCGTCGAGGTCCGCGAGCTGATCACCAACACCGAGGAGTTCGGCCGCACCGACCCGAACCTCGGGCGGATCCTGGGACCCGGGTCGATCTTCGCGCTGCCCGATGACGAGCACCTCCGCGAGCGCAAGCTGCTCACCCCCTGCTTCCATGGCCGCCGCCTCCATGCTCACGAGCAGGTCATCGAGCGCCTCACCCGTGAGGCGATGGCGACCTGGCCGGTCGACCGACCCTTCGAGGTCGCCGAGCCCTTCATGGAGCTCACCTTCGACATCATCCTGCGCGCTGTCTTCGGCGCCGAGGGACGCGACTTCGACGACCTCAAGGACCTGCTGCCCCGATGGATCACCTTCGGGCAGCGGCTCTTCGGCCTGCCGATCCCCAACAAGCCGTTCCTCGGGCTCAACCCCTGGGAGCGCTACGCCCGCGGCCGCGTCCGCTATGACGCGATCATCGACCGGCTCATCGCGCAGGCCCACGCGGATCCGGAGCTCAGCGAGCGGGGTGATGTCCTCGCCGTGATGCTGCAGTCGCGCTACGAGGACGGTTCACGGCTGGACAACAGGCGCATCGCCGACGAGCTCCTCACCCTCCTCGGTGCCGGCCACGAGACGACGGCCGGGACGCTGGCCTGGACGCTGGAGCGGCTCAGCCGCCACCCCGAGGTCGTCGCGAGACTGGAGGCCGACCTGGCCGCCGGTGGATCGGAGTACCTGCGAGCCGTGCTCGCCGAGGTGCAGCGGGTGCGGCCCGTGATCGACGGACTGGGCCGGATGGCGAAGGTCGACGGCGCCCGGGTCGGTAGGTGGTCCCTGCCCAAGGGAACGATCGTCACCGGCAACATCATGCTGATCCACGAGGACCCGGACATCTACCCGGAGCCGCAGCGCTTCGACCCGGACCGCTTCGTGGGTGAGCGGATCGACCCCTTGGTCTGGCTGCCCTTCGGCGGCGGCGTTCGTCGGTGCCTGGGCGCCGCCTTCGCGCAGCTCGAGCTCGAGCTCGTCGTCCGGACCTTCTTCGAGCTCTTCGAGCTCCACCCGACGCACGCCCCCGACGAGGGTTGGCGCAGCCGCGGCCTCACCTTCACCCCGAAGAAGGGAGGACGCGTCACCCTCTCCCGTCGACTCCGCGCGGCCGCAGCGATCTGAGCAGCAGCCCCCTCCGTTGTTCCGCGGCCGGGCACGCCGCCCGCCGTACCTCCCGAGAAGAAGTCAGGACACTCCCATGGCGCCAGCCGCTGAAGCATTCATCTACGACGCGATCCGGACCCCTCGCAGCAAGGGCAAGAAGGACGGTTCGCTGCACTCGGTCAAGCCGATCGACCTGATCGGCGGCCTCCTCGACGAGATCCAGGTCCGTCACTCCTCCCTCGACCCGCAGCGCGTCGACGACGTCGTGCTCGGCGTGGTGTCGCCCGTCGGCGACCAGGGCGGCGACATCGCCAAGGTCGCCGCGCTCGCCTCGGGACTGCCGGAGACCGTGTCGGGTGTGCAGCTGAACCGCTTCTGCGCCTCCGGCCTCGAGGCCGTCAACCAGGCGGCGGCGCGCATCCGCGGCGGCTGGGAGGACCTCATCCTCGCCGGCGGTGTCGAGTCGATGTCGCGGGTGCCGCTCGGCGCGGACGGCGGCGCGCTCGCGCTCGACCCGGAGACCGCGTGGACGACCGACTTCGTGCCTCAGGGCATCGGCGCCGACCTGATCGCCACCGTCGAGGGCTGGAGCCGCGACGATGTGGACGCCTACGCCGTCGAGTCGCAGAAGCGCGCCGCCAAGGCCCAGGCGAATGGCTACTTCGACCGGTCGGTGGTGCCCGTCGTCGACCGCAACGGCCTCACCGTGCTCGACCGTGACGACTTCCTGAAGCCGAACACCACCGCCGAGACGCTGGCCGGCCTCAAGCCGTCGTTCGCCGAGATGGGGGCGCAGGGCGGCTTCGACTTCGTGGCGCTGGAGAAGTACCACTGGCTCGAGAGGATCGACCACGTCCACCACGCCGGCAACTCCTCCGGCATCGTCGACGGCGCCTCACTCGTGGCGATCGGCAACGAGCAGGTCGGCGCCGACCTCGGCCTCACGCCACGCGCGCGCATCGTTGCGGCCGCCGTGTCCGGCGCCGACCCCACGATCATGCTGACCGGACCTGCGCCGGCGGCGCGCAAGGCTCTGGCCAAGGCCGGCCTCTCGGTCGCCGACATCGACCTGTTCGAGATCAACGAGGCCTTCGCCTCGGTCGCCATGAGGTTCATGCGCGATCTCGACATCAGCCACGAGATCACCAACGTCAACGGTGGTGCCATCGCGCTCGGCCACCCGCTGGGTGCGACCGGGGCGATGATCCTCGGCACCCTTCTCGACGAGCTCGAGCGGCGCGACCTGCGCCGCGGCCTCGCCACGCTCTGCGTCGGCGGCGGCATGGGCATCGCCACCATCATCGAGCGCGTCTGACCCGCGGGTCGGGAAAGGAACAGAACACCATGACCAGCACCGTCTCCGGCGTCCGCTACGAGAAGGACGCCGACAACATCGTCGACCTCGTGCTCGACGACCCCACTGCCTCGGCCAACACCATGAACCCGATCTACGTCGAGGGCATGCGCGCGGCCCTTGACCGGCTCGAGAAGGAGATCGCGGAGGGAAGCGTCACCGGCGTCGTCATCTCGAGCGCGAAGAAGACCTTCTTCGCCGGCGGCAACCTCAACCAGCTGCTCGAGCTCGGTCCCGACGACGCGGCCAAGATCTACGACGAGTCCCTCGAGATCAAGGCGGACCTGCGCCGCCTCGAGACGCTCGGCGTGCCCGTGGTCTCTGCGATCAACGGCGCGGCGCTCGGCGGCGGCTACGAGATCGCCCTCTCCACCCACCGCCGCGTCCTGTTCGCCGGCGCCGAGGTCGGCCTGCCCGAGGTGCAGCTCGGCCTGCTGCCCGGTGGCGGCGGCGTCGTCCGTACCGTCCGTCTGCTGGGACTGGTCAAGGCGCTCATGGACGTGCTGACGACCGGCGCGAAGTTCCGCGGCCGGAAGGCGCTGGACAAGGGACTCGTCGACGAGGTCGTCGACACCCTCGACGAGCTCGTGCCCGCCGCCAAGCGTTGGATCCTCGAGCACCGGGACGACGAGGATGCCCGCACCCAGCCGTGGGATCGCAAGGGCTTCAAGATCCCCGGCGGCGCGCCGAGCCACCCGGCGATCGCCGCCCTGCTGCCCGCCCTGCCCGGCAACGTGCGTCAGCAGGCCAAGGGTGTCCCGTTCCCGGCTCCGCGCGCGATCATCGCCGCTGCCGTCGAGGGCGCACAGGTCGACTTCGCGAACGCCGAGCGCATCGAGGCGCGCTACTTCGCCGGACTCTGCACGGGCCGGGTCTCGACCGCGATGATCCAGGCATTCTTCTTCGACCTGCAGGCGCTCAACGGCGGCTCGCTGCGCCCGGCGGGGTACGACAAGCAGGTGCCGCAGAAGGTCGGCGTCCTCGGTGCCGGGATGATGGGTGCCGGCATCGCCTACTCCTCGGCTGCCGTCGGGATGGAGGTCGTGCTCAAGGACGTCACCCAGGAAGCCGCCGACCGTGGCAAGGCCTACTCGGTCAAGCTGCTCGACAAGCAGGTCGCCCGCGGCCGGATGACCCAGGAGAAGGCGGACGAGATCCTCGCCCGCATCACCCCGACCGCCGACCCGGCCGACTTCGCCGGCGTCGACTTCGTCGTCGAGGCCGTCTTCGAGGACCAGGGTCTCAAGCACAAGGTCTTCCAGGAGATCGAGGAGGTCGTCCTCCCCGACGCCCTGCTCGGCTCCAACACCTCGACCCTGCCGATCACCGGTCTGGCCGAGGGTGTGCAGCGCCAGGAGGACTTCATCGGCATCCACTTCTTCAGCCCCGTCGACAAGATGCCGCTGGTGGAGATCATCCGCGGCGCCAAGACCTCCGACGCCGCGCTGGCCCGCACGATCGACTACGTGCTGGCGATCAAGAAGATCCCGATCGTCGTCAACGACAGCCGCGGGTTCTACACCTCGCGCGTCATCGGCTACATGATCAACGAGGGGCTGGCGATGCTCGCCGAGGGCGTGGCGCCCTGGACCCTGGAGCGGGCGACCACCTCGGCCGGCTACCCGGCTCCGGTGCTGCAGCTCTCCGACGAGCTCAACCTGGAGCTGATGGCCAAGATCGCTGAGTCCACCAAGGCCGCGGAGGAGGCCGAGGGCAGGAACTTCCTCGACCACCCCGGCACCGCTGTCGTCCGGCGGATGCTGGACGAGGGGCGCGCGGGTCGCCTGCGCGGCAAGGGCTTCTACGAGTACGACGAGAGCGGCAACCGCCTCTCGCTGTGGTCGGGTCTGGCCGAGGTGTTCCCGGTGGCCGAGCAGCAGATCCCGATCCAGGACGTGCGTGACCGGATGATGTTCGCCGAGGCGCTCGACACCGCGCGCTGCTTCGAGGAGGGCGTCATCGAGTCGGCGGCCGCCGCGAACATCGGCTCGATCATGGGCATCGGGTTCCCGGCCATCACCGGCGGCACCGTCACCTTCATGACGAACTACGAGGGCGGCCTCGCCGGCTTCGTCGCGCGCGCCGAGGAGCTCGCCGAGAAGTACGGCGACCGGTTCGCGCCCACGCAGTGGCTCAAGGACAAGGTGGCCTCGGGCGAGGGCTTCCCCGCCTGACCCGTGCGGTCCACCACCGGGGCGGGCACGGGTCGATCCCGTGCCCGCCCCGGAAACCCCATCCCCAGCCGGTCGGAGCGAGGAAGCATGTCGCGCACGCAGCTGCCCCTGGTGGGCACCACCGAGAAGATCACCTTCTGCCGCATCTGCGAGCCCCTCTGCGGGCTCGTCGCCACGGTCGAGGACGGCCGTGTCACGCAGCTGCGCCCCGATCCCGACCACCCCCTCTCCCGCGGGCAGGCCTGCCCGAAAGGCATCGCGTTCCACGAGATCGCCCACGACCCCGACCGCGTGCTGCACCCTCTGCGCCGCCGCCCCGACGGCACCTTCGAGCAGGTCTCGTGGGAGGTCGCGATGAGCGAGATCTCCGCGCGCCTGCGCACGATCATGCGCACCCACGGACGCAGGTCCGTCGGGATGTACTACGGCAACCCCTCGGCGTTCTCCTACTCGCACGCTCTGTGGATGCTGGGCTTCGGTCTCGCCCTGGGCACCAAGCACATCTACTCCGTGGGTTCGCAGGACACCAACGCCCGCCTGGTGGCGAGCCGCCTGCTCTACGGCTCGTTGATGCTGCTGCCTTTCCCTGACCTGCCGCGCACCGACTTCCTGCTGATCGTCGGCGCCAACCCGCTGGTGTCGCACGGATCGGCCCTCTTCGCACCGCGCATCAAGGACCAGCTGCGTGACATCCGCACCCGCGGCGGCCGGGTCGTCGTCGTCGACCCGCGGCGCACCGAGACCGCGAAGGCGCACGAGCACGTGGCCGTGCGCCCCGACACCGACGCCTGGCTGCTGCTGTCGCTTCTGCACGTGATCTTCGGCGAGGGGCTCGCCGACGAGACGGCGATCGCCCGGCAGTCCAGAGGTGTCGAGTCGATCCGCCGGATGGCCGCGCGGTTCTCGCCCGAGAACACCGAGGACGTCACCGGCGTCCCGGCGGCGACCGTGCGCCAGCTCGCCCGTGACTTCGCGACCGCGCCCCGTGCGACGGCGTACGGCCGCACCGGTGCCAGCCTCGGTACCCACGCGACGGTCGTCAGCGCCCTCATCGACGTCCTCGCGCTGGTGACCGGCAACCTCGACCGCGCGGGCGGGACGCTCTTCTCGCAGTCGCCCATTCCGGTCGACGAGATCGCCCAGGTCGCCGGGTTCGCGTCGTACGACAACAACCGTTCGCGCATCGGCGACTTCCCCGACGTCCTCAACGCCTACCCGGCCACGAACATGGCAGCCGAGATCACCACGCCCGGCGACGAGCAGCTGCGGGCGCTCTTCGTCACCGCCGGCAACCCGGTGCAGTCGGTGCCGGACGGTGCCGCCCTCGATGCCGCGCTGCCGCGACTCGACCTGCTGGTCGGCATCGACCTCTACGTCAACGACACCAACCGTCACGCCGACTACCTGCTGCCGGGCACCACCTGGCTCGAGCGCGAGGACTTCCCGATCGGCATGAACGGCGCCGCGCCGCTGCCGTTCCTGCAGGTGACCGAGGCCGTGATCCCCCCGCAGGGCGAGGCGCGACCGGAGTGGGAGATCTTCGACGAGATCGCCCGGCGCACCGGCGTGGCGCTCTTCACCGGTGGGCCGTTGCGCCGCCTGGCCGGTCCGCTCGGGCTGGCCACGCGGTTCAGCCCGATCTCCCTGCGCCCCCGCCCGCTCGTCGAGGCGCTGATCCGGATCGGTCCCTACGGCGATCGGTTCGGGTTGCGTCGCGGCGGCATCAACGCCCGCGTCCTGCGCGAGAACCCGCACGGCGTCGTGCTCGCCGACAGCGCTCCCGTGGGGCTGCAGAAGGAGGTCGTGCGTCACCGCGACGGCCTCGTGCGCCTCGACGAACCGACGCTGCTGAAGGCGCTGGCCCGGGTGGATCTGACCCACCCGGTCGACCCGGACTTCCCACTGCGGATGATCGGGTTGCGCGAGATCCGCTCGCACAACTCGTGGATGCACAACGCGCCGTCGCTGATGAGGGGGCGCGCGCGGGTGCACGCCGCCCGCATCAACCCCGCGGACGCCGAGGCCGCCGGTCTGGTCGACGGCGGACGGGTCGCGATCTCGTCGAAGACCGGCCGCATCGAGACCCGGGTGCTGATCACCGACGAGGTCGGTGCTGGCACCGTCGCCGTCCCGCACGGCTGGGGGCACGGCGGCGGTGGCTGGCGCCGCGCCAACGCCGCGGGCGGGGCCAACTCGAACCTGCTGGCCTCGGCAGACCCGGCCGACATCGAGCCCATCGCAGGCATGACCCTGTTGAACGGCGTGCCGGTGCGCATCGAGCCGGTGCTCTGACGCCGGTGCCCTGACGCCGGTGCCCTGACGGCCTACCCGTCGTCGCCGTCGGTCTCGAGGACCACCAGCACGGCTCCGGTCTCCACCTGGTCGCCCGCCGCCACCGACAGCGCCGCCACCGTCCCGGCGGCGCCGGCCTTGACGGTGTGGTGCATCTTCATCGCCTCCAGCACGAGCAGGGGAGTGCCCGCCGTGACGGCATCGCCGGGTGCGACGTGGACGGCGACGACGGAGCCCGGCATCGAGGCCACCAGCGATCCCGGCGCAACCGCGGTGGAGGCGTCGGGGAAGCGCGGCACCGGGACGAGCTGCGCGGGACCGAGGGGCGAGTCGACGTACACCCCGCCGGAGGTCAGGTGGACCGCGAAGTCGATCCGGCGGCCGGCGACGTCCAGCACCACCAGGTCCGGGGACGTCGACCGTACGGCGACCCCGTCGAGGTCGGGGAGGTCGACGGTGCCGCGTCCCGGCAGGTATCGGGCAACGACCTCGTCGCCATCGCGGGTGAGGTAGCGCTTCTCGATCGGTTGCGAAGTCAGCGTGCGGAACCCCGGGCGCACCGTGGCCATCGTGGTCGCTGCCGCGCGCCGGGAGGCGCGGTCGGCGAGGGCCGCGGCGAGTGCCGCCAACGGCTCCGCGTCCGGCGCGGTGATCGGGCGCGACAGCTCGGCGAGACCGTGGAGGTCGAAGAACGCGGTGTGCGTCTCCCCGGCGAGGAAGGCCGGATGCCGCAACACGTTGACGAGGAGCTCGCGGTTGGTGACGAGGCCGTGCAGGCGGGTGCGGGCGAGCGCGGTGGCGAGTCGGCGGGCGGCCTCGGCCCGGGTCGGCGCCCACGCGATGAGCTTGGCGAGCATCGGGTCGTAGTGCGTGCTGATGACGTCGCCGCCGGTGAAGCCGGCGTCGAGGCGCAGCGCTGTGCTGGCGCCGTCGGGGAAGCGGAACTCGGTGTCGACGCCGGGGACGTCCAGCAGGTGCAGGGCACCGCTGGTGGGGCGCCAGTCCTCGGCGGGGTCCTCGGCGTACAGGCGCGCCTCGATGGCGTGACCGCGCATCGGCGGGGGCTCGGGCGAGGGCAGCGGTGTGCCCTCGGCGATGCGGATCTGCCAGTCGACCAGGTCGATGCCGAAGACGCACTCGGTGACGGGGTGCTCGACCTGGAGGCGCGTGTTCATCTCCAGGAAGAAGAAGCGCCCGTCGTCGGAGGCGAGGAACTCGACGGTGCCGGCGCCGACGTACCCGACGGCCCTGGCAACCTCGGCGGCAGCGGTGCACAACCGCTCGCGGAGCTCGGCGTCCACGAACGGGGACGGCGCCTCCTCCACGACCTTCTGGTGGCGTCGCTGGATCGAGCAGTCGCGCTCACCGAGCGTCCACACGGTGCCGTGGGAGTCGGCGAGCACCTGCACCTCGATGTGGCGTCCGGTCGCGAGGTACGGCTCGCAGAAGACGGTGGGGTCGCCGAAGGCGCTGGCCGCCTCGGCGCGGGCGAGGTCGATCTGCTCGGCGAGGTCGGCGAGCTCGGTCACGATGCGCATGCCGCGTCCGCCACCTCCCGCCGAGGCCTTGACGAGCACCGGCAGGTCCGCCTCGGTGACTTCCGCCGGGTCGAGCTCCGCGAGCACCGGCACGCCGGCGGCCGCCATCATCTGCTTGGCCCCGATCTTCGAGCCCATCGCGTCGATCGCGGCAGGGGGCGGGCCCACCCACGTGAGGCCCGCTGCGATCACCGCCCGGGCGAAGTCGGCGTTCTCGGAGAGGAAGCCGTAGCCGGGGTGCACGGCGACGGCTCCGGCGTCGAGGGCGGCGGCCACGACGAGGTCGGCACGCAGGTAGGTGTCGCCGGAGGCGTCGCCGGGCAGGCGCACGGCAACCTCGGCCTCCAGGGCGTGCAGCGTGCCCGCATCGGCGTCGGAGTGCACGGCGACGGTGATGATGCCGGCGTCGCGGCAGCTGCGGAAGATGCGCCGCGCGATCTCACCGCGGTTCGCGACGAGCAGGGAGGTGATCATGGAGGGCTTTCTCTCTGGTGTGGCTCGGAGGCTCTAGAAGCGGAAGACGCCGAAGCCGCCGTGCACGCCCTCGACGGGGGCGTTGTGGACGACGGACAGGCAGGCGCCGAGGAGGTCGCGGGTGTCGCGGGGGTCGACGATCCCGTCGTCGAAGACCTTCCCGGAGAGGAAGGGGGCGAGGGACTCGCGGTCGATCTGCTCCTCGATCTCGGTTCGCATGCGCTCGTCGGCCTCCTCGTCGAACGCACGGCCGGTCGCCTGGGCGGCCTGGCGCGCCACGATCGACAGCACGCCGGCGAGCTGTGCGCCACCCATCACGGCGGTGCGGGAGTTGGGCCAGGTGAAGAGGAACCGTGGGTGGAAGGCGCGCCCGCACATGCCGTAGGTGCCCGCGCCGTAGGAGGCTGCCATCGTGACCGTCAGGTGGGGGACCGTGGAGGTCGAGACCGCGTTGACCATGGCCGCGCCGTGCTTGATCATGCCGCGCTGCTCGTACTCGGTGCCGACCATGTAGCCGGTCGTGTTCTGCAGGAACAGCAGAGGCGTGTCGACCTGGTTGGCGAGCTGGATGAACTGCGCCGCCTTCTGGGAGTCCTCGTTGAGCAGGACCCCGCGCGCGTTGGCGAGGATGCCGACGGGGTAGCCGTGGAGGGAGGCCCACCCGGTGACGAGGGACGTGCCGTAGAGCGGCTTGAACTCGTCGAAGCGCGAGCCGTCGACGAGCCGGGCGATGACGTCGCGCGGGTCGAACGGCTGCTTGAGGTCGGTCGGCACGATGCCGAGCAGCTCCTCGGCGTCGTACAGCGGCTCGTCGGCCGGTTGGCTGGGGCCGGGGCCGAGCTTGCGCCAGTTCAGCCGGGACACGATCTGGCGGGTGATCCGGATCGCGTCGACCTCGTCCTCGGCCAGGTGGTCGGCGAGCCCGGACGTGCGGGCGTGCATCTCGCCGCCGCCGAGGCTCTCCTCGTCGGCGTCCTCGCCGGTGGCCATCTTGACCAACGGTGGTCCCCCCAGGAAGACCTGCGACTGCTCCTTGATCATCACGACGTGGTCGCTCATCCCGGGGAAGTAGGCCCCTCCTGCGGTGGCGTTGCCGAACACCACCGTGATGACGGGGCAGCCGGCGGACGACGACCGGCTCATCAGCCGGAACAGCTCGCCGCCGGGGGCGTGGACCTCGCTCTGTGTCGGCAGGTCGGCACCGCCGGACTCCACGAGGTAGATGATCGGGAGCCGGTTCGCAGCGGCGACCTCCTGCAGGCGCAGCATCTTGCGCAGCGTGTAGGGGTTGCTGGTGCCGCCGCGGACGGTCGGCTCGGGGGCGATGATCGCGACCTCGACGCCCTCGACGACGCCGAACCCGGTGACAACGCTCGCCCCGACGTGGAAGCGGGTGCCGTAGGCGGCCAGCGGCGAGAGCTCGACGAAGGCTGCGTCGACGTCGATGAGCAGCTCGATGCGTTCGCGCGCGAGCATCCGCCCGCGAGTGCGGTGACGCGCGACGGCCTTCTCTCCGCCGGCGGACAGCGTGATGGCGTGCTGCTCGGCGACCTCGGCGATCTTCCCGCTCAGCGCCGCGTGGCGCGCGACGTAGTCGGCGTCCCGGCGGTCGACGGGACGGTTGAGGACGGGCATGGGAGACCTCCAGGCGGGGCGGGTGGGTGAGCGACCTGCCGGTTGTCCGGCGGGCTTGCGACCGGGGTCAGGGTCAGGACCGGCACTCGACGAGCGTCCGCACGGCGCGGAGGTCGCCGAGCACGCACAAGGTGGTGGTCACCGTGCTCTCCAGCGCCTGCAGGTCGTCGCAGATCTTGGCGGCCGGTCCGACGAGGGCGACCTCCTCGACGAGCCGGGTGGGAATCGCCGCGGCGGCCTCGGCCTTGCGGCCGTCGAGGTAGAGCGTCTGCACGCGTTCCGCGACATCCTCGTAGCCCAGACGGGCCACGACGTCGTAGTGGAAGTTCCCCCCGCGGGCCCCCATGCCGCCGACGTAGAGGGCGAGGTAGTCCCGCACAGCGTCGGCCGCGGCCTCGACGTCGTCGTCCACGACCACGGGCATCGTGGTGATCACCTCGAAGTCCTCGATCGGACGACGCTCGCTGCTGCGTGCGGCGAAGCCGTTCTGCAGGCACTCGCGGTAGTAGGCGTCGTTGCCGGGGCCGAGGAGCATCGCAATCCAGCCGTCGGCGATCTCGGCGGCGAGGGCGACGTTCTTCGGGCCCTCCGCCGCCAGGAGCACCGGCTGGTCGGCGCGCAGCGGATGGGCGATCGACTTCAGGGGCTTGCCCAGGCCGGTGCCGCCGACGTACGGGTGGTCGAAGAACTCCCCGTGGTACTCGAGCGGCTTCTCGCGCGCCATCACGGTGCGCACCACGTCGAAGTACTCGCGGGTCCGGGCCAGCGGTCGTGCGTACGGCTGTCCGTACCAGCCCTCCACCACTTGGGGACCGGACGCCCCCAACCCCAGCGTGAAGCGTCCTCCCGAGAGCTGGTCCAGCGTCATCGCGGCCATCGCCGTGGCGGTCGGCGTGCGGGCCGACATCTGCACGATCGAGCTGCCGAGCCGCAGCCTGCTCGAGCAGGCCGCGGCCCAGGCCAGGGGCGTGAGGCAGTCGTAGCCGTAGGCCTCGGGGATCCAGACGGAGTCCACCCCCATCGCCTCGATCTCCGAGATCATCGCCGCATCGACGGTCTGCGGCGCGGTGATGGCGTAGCCGATCTTCACGGGCTCGTCCTTCCGCGTGGCGCGGGGGCTCAGTAGGTCTCGCCGCCGATGATCGGCAGCTTGCGGCGCAGTCGGGTGGCCCGTGACGTCCAGTTGCCGACGGTGAGCATGGCGTTGAAGGCCAGGCTGGTGTCGCTGGGCAGGACCGACGACATCTGCAGGCCCTCGAAGGCGTCCCACAAGGTCTCACCGCGGATGATCCTGCCCTCGGGGCTGAAGTGGTAGCGGTCCACCGCCACCGCTCGCATGAACGCGCCGGTTGCCGGCAGGGCGCGGGCGTTCTTGGTCCAGGGGTACATGCGCAGTGGCTCGTCCCAGTGCCCGCAGCCGGTGTAGCGGGCCATGAAGAGGACCTCGCCGTTGGCGGCGACGCTGACCGAGCACTCGCCGGGGATGCCGTCGTAGCGCAGGTCCGGGATGGCCTCGAAGAAGGCGTAGTTGTAGTCGAGGAAGGCCTGGATCCCGACCATCGGACGGCCGAAGGACACGGGGTCCTTGTAGACGCAGTCCTCGGCCACGGTCTGGCGGACCAGGTCCTCGTCGATGCCGCGGTCCCAGGCCACCCAGTAGCGCTTGAGCCAGTCGGTCATCCAGGTGACGTCGTAGGGAGTGTGTTCGGAGTAGAAGTCCATGTCCTCCTCGAACGTGGCGAAGAAGTCGTGCGTGCGGCGGCACAGCTCGTCCTCGGTCTCCATGCGCTCGGGGTGAGCGCGGGTGCCCTTGATGAACGGCGGCGGTGGCTTGCGCAGTGTCTTGCGCGCCATCGTGGCGCGGAACCGCTCCTCGAACGCCGGGTCGTCCTTGACCTCCCACGAGTACTCGACCGGCGGCCGGCTCGTCGTCTGCTCGGTCTTCGTCACGGGGTTTCTCCTTCGAACGAGTGCCGTTGGTCGGCCTTCCTGTACTGGCGAAACGACAGTAGGAACTGTTGCAGAGAACGGTCGTATCACACAAGAGCTCGGCTAGCATTGGCGAAATGTCCGCCCCTGAAGCAGTCGAGAAGCCCCGTCGGGAGCGCCTGTCCGCGCCGCAGCGCCAACGCCAGATCGTCGATGCAGCCGCGGCGCTGTTCCGCAACCGGCACTACGGCGACATCTCCCTCGACGAGATCGCCGAGGAGCTCGGTGTCACGCGGGGCCTGATCAACCACCACTTCGGCACCAAGCGCAACCTCTACGTGGCCGTCGTGCGCCGGATCCTCACCGTCGGCGCACTGCCCGTGCCGGAGTACGTGCACGGCCAGACCCTGGCCGACCGGCTGACCGCCAGTGTGGGCGGCTGGCTCGACGTCGTCGCCGAGCACCGGGAGCTGTGGCTCGACGCCGTCCATGCGCAGGGCCTGGGTGACCCCGAGGTCCGTCAGGCCGTCGAGGATGCGCGCGATGCCCTCGCGCGCCAGGTGGCCGCGGTGATGGGCGTCGGGCCCGTCGACGCGCTCTCTGGCCGGACCCACGCGTACCTTCGCGTGTGCGTCGCCGGGGCGGAGGCTGCTGCCCTGCAGTGGGTCGGCTACGAGCGACTGACGCGCGAGGAGGTGCACGAGCTCGTGCTGGCGCTGTTCGAGGAGGGTGCCGAGCGCCTCCTCGGTCCCGCCTGAGTCGGCGCCAGCGGCCGCACCTCATTTTACTGGCGTATTGACAGTAAGAACTGATGAAGCGAAGGTAGTGCCTCCAGCGGGCGTCGCTCGCGCGATCCCGTTCCCCGACGCGCACCACCGGGTGTCGTCAGTCCTAGGAGGCGCCGTGAACCTGGCCGTCGACGACCCCGCCCTGCTCCGCCTGGTGCCCTCTCCGGAGGAGCTCCACGTCCGCGAGTCCGTGCGCAGGATCGTGACGTCCTTCGGACCGCGCTACGCCCGCGACTGCTTCGACGCCGGCATCCCGCCGAGCGAGCTCTGGAGTGCCCTGGCCTCCCACGGGTTCGCCGGCGTGAACATCTCCGAGGAGTGGGGAGGCGGCGGGTCGGGTCTGTCGATGCTCCAGGCGGTGATCGAGGAGACCACGGCCGCAGGTGGCCCCGCCCTGATGTTCGTGGTGTCGTCCGGCATCGCCGGTTCGGTCCTCGAGCGCCACGGCACCCCCGCGCAGAAGGAGCGCTGGCTGCGCGGCGTGGCAGCCGGCACGACGAAGATGGCGTTCGCCATCACCGAGCCCGACGCCGGTACCAACGCCCACAACATGCGCACCGACCTGCGGCGTGACGGTGACGGCTACCTGCTGAGTGGCCAGAAGACCTTCATCTCCGGCGTCGAGGACGCCGGCGCCGTGCTGGTCATCGCCAAATTCCGGCGCCCCGACGGCGAGATCGGCGCGCCCTGCCTGGCCATCGTGGACGTGGACGCGCCCGGGTTCACACGCACCCCTATCCCCGTGCAGTACATGTGGCCGGACCGTCACTGGACGCTCTATTTCGACGATGTCCGCGTCGGGTCCGACCGCCTCATCGGCGGCGAGGAGAGCGGTTTCGGTCCCCTCTTCGACGGACTCAACCCTGAACGGGTCGCGATCGCCGCGGTCGCCAACGGCATCGCCCGGCTCGCTCTCGAGAAGGCGGTCGCCTACGCCAACGGGCGTCGGGTGTGGAACACGCCGATCGGCGCGCACCAGGCGGTCCAGCACCCGCTCGCCAAGGCCAAGGTCGAGCTCGAGCTGGCCCGCCTGATGACGCAGAAGGCGGCCGCGCTGTTCGACGCCGGCGACCCCGCCGCCGGGGAGGCCTCGAACATCGCCAAGTACGCCGCAGCCGACGCCGCCACCCACGCCGTCGACGCGGCGATCCAGACCCATGGCGGCAACGGCCTGACGCTCGAGTACGGCGTCTCGGACATGTACTGGCTGGCGCGGCTGCTGCGCATCGCCCCGATCAACGCCGAGATGGTGCTCAACTTCGTCGCCCAGCACTCGCTCGGGCTCCCGCGCTCGTACTGAGCGCGGCCGGTGAGTCGGGACACGACCGACTTGGCTCGTGACGGTCGACTGCGGTCCCGGCGGAACGATCGTCCGATCTGGTCGTGAGGAGGAGCGGCAGCGCGTGCCTCGCCTGCCATCCCGATCGATGTGCTCCCGCAGGCCCCGGCCGACCCTCGAACTTCCGTGGTCGCGCGCCCCTCGGACGTCATCGATGGACGCCGGTGAGATCTGTTGATGACGGTGTCGCGGAAGATGCCCACGACCCGTGGGGCGCCTTCGGCGGCCTGGCCCGCGCAGTCGGCTAACGCACGGTGCGTCATCTGGACGCTACGTTCCAGAACCCGACTGTCTGGAGGACATCACATGCGGATCTGCCAACGCGCAGCCCAGAAGAACTCTCGTCTTGAACTTGGGGACACCTTGGGGACACTCGCGCACGCCGAAACGCGTCGATCGACGTCGAACCACCCCGATCTGCGCTCAGCCCGGAGCCTCGCGGCCGCCTGCGCGGGGGAGTGCCGTCTGACTACGGATCAGAAGGTTTGGGGTTCGAATCCCTACAGGCGCGCAACAGTTCGTGCAGGTCACCGACGGCGTGGCCTGCGACGGGATCGATCAGTTCTCCCGTTGTCCCATTACGGATCCCATTACGGGAGGCGTCCGGGCGGTCTTGAGCCCGGCGCCGACGAGGGCGCACCGTGGACTGATGACCACCGAGCTCACGCCGCCACCTCGAACTTCGCCGTTCTCTCTCGCGGGTATTCCAGTCCCTCGCCGCCGAGCTCGTGGTGAGGGCACCCAACGCGAACGCCGTCCCGGGACGTGGGAGGTCCGGGTCCCCGCCGACGTCGACCCGACCACCGGGAGGACGCGGCACGTCTCGGTGACCATGCACGGCACCGAGGCCGATGCCACCGCCACCCGGATCCGTCTGCTGGCCGCCGGCCGCCCGATCGTGCCGCCACCCGACCGGGTCACCGTCGGCTACCTGCTCCAAGCCTGGCTCGATGCGGACCATCCCTGGAAACCGTCGACCTACGTCGGGTACAACTCCAACGCCCGAGCCCTGTCCCGCGACCCCATCGCCCAGCGGCCCGCCGCCGCTCTGTCGCCCCACGAGATCCGGCACCGCCTCGCCGCGTGGCAGACCGCCGGCTCCTCCGACGCCGTCGTGGCCGCACGGTTCCGTGCGCTGCGTGCCTGCCTGACCTGGGCCTACAACGAACGACTGCTCGACACCCACCCCCTGCGCCTCATGCGCGGACCCCACCGCGCCCCACCCCGCCAAGCGTTGACCGGCGAGGAGGTCCGGGCCTTGCTCGTCACCGCCGAGATCCGGGTCCTCGAAGCCCAGGCCAACCTCCCACGAACCACGAACACGCCGGCAGGCGCTAGCTCTGGCCGGGTCAGCAGCGTCGCATGCACGGCCGCTGCCGTCGCGTCCTCCGCAGCCCGGCGGCGCCTCCGGGTCGTCGAACAGGACCTGCTCCTGGTGCGTCTGGCAGCCGACAGCGGTGCCCGCCGCGGCGAGCTGGTCGCGCTGCGGTTCAGCGACCTGATCGGACGAGTGCTGCACATCCAACGCGCCGTGTCCGCCGGACAGCTCACGACCCCGAAGTCCGGATATGGCCGGAGCCTCACCCTCGGCGCCGACACCGCCGAGCTGTGGCATCGCCTCCACGACGAATGGACACGACGTGCGGCCGTCGCCAGGGACATGGCAAGCGAAAGGAACCATGCGAATCGAGCAAGCCCGATGGGGCCGTGGCTGTTCAGTGCCGCGCCAGACCACCAGCGGCGTCTCGGCGCGGAAGCGTTGGGCCATCGCTTCGAGGACCTCCGTGACGCGGCCGGTGTCCCGACCGCGACACTGCACCGGCTGCGGCACACCGTCGCGACCTTCCTGGTCTCCCAAGGCAAGATCCTCGAGGCCCAGGACCGCCTCGGCCACGGCGACGCCTCCACCACCCTTCGCGAGTACTCCCACGCCCTGCCCGGCCGCGATGGAGTCGTCGCCGATGCCATCAACGGATTCCTCGACGTCTCTCACGACTCCAGCGCCGACATCGGGCCACGACCGAAGCGATTAGGTCGTCGGTTCGACTCCGACAGACCGCTCCAAAAACCCATCTGACCTGCGGAAACACAGGGCGGAGGGCCTTCGGCATGTCGGCGCAGTGACAGGTTTCATCCGAGCACTCGGCATTCGGGCCGCCTCCGAGCGCTCCGATGGAGCCGCGACAAGCCGATTTTGAGCCGCGCGCGCGGGCCCCACATATGGAGCCGAAGGCCGGCCGTGAGGGGGGCGACAGTACCCGCAGGCGGGCGACCGTCGACGGTTGACTGCCCCACTCAGGGAGCCGCCCCAGCTGTGCCTTAGCCAGCGTCCCCGGAGACTTCCCGGGGACGCTAGCCAAGGCGACGTGGTGGAGGTGGACCTTCAGATGTCAGGGCTTGTTGAGGGTCACCAGCACGCTGCCGGTGCACTTCTCGGTTTCGCCGTACTCGAGGCAGCCGCGGAGCTCGAGGAGGGCGGGGCCGGTCAGCTTGCTGCCGTTGTAGGGCTCCTGGGTCGCGTTCCAGGTGAGCGCGCCGGTGGTGGAGCGGCCGGTGCCGGTCACCGTGCCCTGCCAGGCGGTCCCGTCGCCGGTGGTCACCTTGGTGGCGCCGCGCCAGGTCGTGCTGCCGGCCAGGCGCCACTCGAGGGTCGCGCCGCTCGCTCCGGCGGGGCCGGAGAAGTCCACGGGGAAGGACGCGGTGGACTCGGTCCACATGGTCGGCCTGGTGAAGGCGGGTGCGCCGGCGCCGTAGGAGAAGGTGACGGTCTCGCCGAGGTTGCCGGCCCGGTCGACGGGCGTGACCTTCAGGACGTGCCAGCCCGCGGACGGGGTGTAGGCCAGGTCCCGGTCGCCCTGGCTGTTGGCGCCGACGGTGGCCGTCGACCCGTCGAGGTCGAGGTGGAAGCCGCCGGTGTCGCCGGTGCCGTCGAGGGTGAGCGTGTCGGAGGACGGGAGGGTGGCGGACCACTGCCCGTCGGTGAACGTGGCCGACGTGACGGTGACGGTCGGCGGGATGCTATCGACGATGACCGTCTCGAAGGCGGGCTCCTCGCTGCGCACGTCGACGTCGTCGAGGCCCCACACGGAGACGGTGTAGATGGAGCCGTCGACCACCTTGCCGGCCGGTACGTCGATCGTCGCGGTCCCGCCCGACGCCACGGGTTCGCTGGTGCCGGACCACACGACGGTTGCGCCGTTCGTGACCTCGAAGTACCCGCGGACCTGACCGCCGTCGGGGTCGCTGACGGTCGCCGACAGCGTCGGCGTGGTCGAGGTGATGAAGTCGTTGGCGCCGGCGGGCGTGACGGCGAGGTCGGTGGGCGTCGCCGGCGGCTGGCTGACGACCACGGTCAGCGTCGGCACCTTGGCTGGGTCGCCGTTCTCCGAGGAGCGGTAGCCGCGGTAGCTGCCGTTGGCGCCGGCCTTGACCGAGGCGAGCTGGACGCCGTGGTTGCCGGCGCCCGCGACCCAGGACCGCACGATCGCGGTGGCGTCGAAGTCGACGACGCCCTCGCCCGCGCAGCCGGTGGCGCCCCTGGCCTTGTCGTTGGTCGAGGCGTCCGTCGTGGCGACGGTGGGCTGGGTGCCCCAGGTCAGGCCGGTCAGCGACCACGCCTTGGTGACCCGGGACAGCCGGATCGCGGAGCCGGAGCAGGAGCCGGCGGTGAAGTTCGACAGGCTGACCTTGGCGCTGACGATCCAACTGGCCTGGGCCTGGCCGAGGGCGCTGGTGTCGAAGGTGAGATACGACTTCGCCTGGGTGAGGCCGAGATTCTTTGTGCCGACGCGTAGCTCGGGCGAGGTGTGCTGGCTCTTCGACGTCAGGCCGCTCTGGACCCACGTGTCACCGGTCGGCTTCAGGACGACGGTCTGCGCCGTCGTACCCTCCGCCGGGGCTGCCTCGACGGCCGACGAGGCCGGCCCGGCGCCGAGCTGCAGGCCTCCCAGCGCGAGCGAGCCGAACGCGGCCAGCAGGACGGGAAGACGACGGACTGAGGCCTCACGGACCATGATTTCTGCACCTGACTGTTGACGAGCTCCCTCCGGAGACGCGCACGCATCCCACTCGTGCCCCAGAGCCTATGGCAGAAGCAGACATACGATTGGACAGATTCGGAAAACTTATTGTCTTGTGATCTCAGGGCCGTGACTCGTGGCAGCCAATCGCTGTCCGACCACCGGAGGCTGCAACGGACGAGCGGCACCAACTTGCACCGGATCGGGGTGTCCCGGAACTCTGTGACCTGCCGGCGAGTGGCTTAGGTGTGTGCTCGGAGAGGCGTTCTCTGCGGTCGGGTCCCGTGGCGGCACATCTGGGCCGTTAGGTCAGATAGTTCGACGGAACTCGTCAAACAATGAGTGTTCGACCTGATCAAGCTGGAGTGCTCCGACGTCGAGTCCTCGCAGCGCGACCAGGACGGCGTCAATACCGGCGTCGGCAGCAGGCAGGTGAGGTCTAAGTTTGTCGACGAGGCTCGGGGGCAATCCGAACTCGTCAAGCAGGGCAACGTGGGCTGGAAGGAACATCGACTCGCAGGCTGCGATATATGGCGAGTAGTTGGCACGTCGCGGGACATTGCGCTGAGCGAGAACGTGGTTGACCACTCGCTGGAGGCAAGACAACAAGCGAGGCATGTCGAACCCCACCCACTGGCGTAGAAATCCGAGCACTTCTTCAACCGCGGCGTCCGGATCGTCGCGAGTGGTCGAGTTCGTGCCGCTGAGCTCATTGTTCACCAATTGTCGAACGTCGCCTTGGGTAGTCTGGGCCAGCCGAAGGCGGAAGGTCAGCTGCCGCGCGCTTGAGATCCCGTTCTCTCGGCCTCTGATGGGTCGTAGGTGAGTCACGATCTGCTGGCAGCATGCGAGCAGCTCATCCCAAGTCGGGTACCCGTTCCATGCGAGCAGAGTTGCCTCGCTGGGCGTCATGTTGGCGATTTCACGAGCGAGGGCGAGTTGGCGTTCGGGATCGATACCCCGACTCTCGCGGAGCACGTTCAGAGGGAGTGGTGCCTTGGCCAGCATCCCCTCAAGGCGCCGCTTCGACTCCTCGGTAAGTTCTTCCCTTTCGAGCTGTATGAGGAGACTCAGAGGTGTGTCGGAGGTTTGGTTGTACACGGGGACGTCGACGATAGGTAGCTCTTCCGCAGGTGGTTCACGGAAGACGATGACCTCGCCGACGAAATGCTGACGCATCCGACCTGACCGACCCGCGATGTTGGAGTAGGTGAAGTAGTCGATGTTCTTGTTCTTGATCTTGTGGTCGAAGACGACGACATTCTTGGCCGACGTGTTCACTCCCTCGATCATGGTGGAGGTGCAGACGAAGAACGGTAGGGCGCCGCTGTTGAACGCCCCGACGGTGTACTGCCCGAGCCAGCGTGGCAACCGGGCGTGATGGATACCCACTCCGCTCGTCAAGGCGTGCGCAACCAGCCACTCGGGGTGGTACTCCTCGGCAACCCAAGCAGCTACTGGTGCAAGTTCTGGGCTCTGGCCTCCCAGGCCCGCATCAAGGAGCGCTCTAGCGACTTTCCTCGTCTTCTCAGGGGAACTGCAAAAGATCAGAGTCGGGCCCGCGAGTTCGCGACATACCTCGACCAGTGCGGCAATCTCCTGGCCTTGGTCGGGCTTGGGCATGACGCGCAGATTTGATACGACCGTCTTGAAATCGGTTGAGGTAAACGTCGCAGTGAACTGAGGTGGCAGCGCGGCCGCGAGGTCGCGCACATTCGGGCCCGCCATGTAGAAGGCGCGGCTGTGCGTCATTAGGCGGTGTAGCGCCTGGTTGAGAAGAACTGGCCTGTTCTCTTCGTTGCGGCTGTCGAGCTTGTAGAACTCGTCGATCATGAAGAGGTCGAGTCGCGGCAACTCGGCGACGTCCAACAGGCGTTCTTGAGTCATTACCAGAATGTTGCGTTCCGCTAGGGTCTGGGATGGGTGCGTGATTACCTTGTAGGTGTCGCGGAGACGTGATAGTCGCTTCCGGGTCTCATCGATGAGAGCCAGTGTTGGCACTACTACGGCAATGTTGTCGAACCGGCCCGAAGCGGCTACCGCATCAAGAACCAGGCTCTTTCCGAAGCTGGTGGGGGCGCTGAGGATGACGTTCTCACCGTCGAGGATCCGTCGGTAGATGTCAGCTTGGACTCGGTGCAGGACGATGTCGCCGTCGTAGTCCAGAGGACGATGGAGCTCGTAGAGAAGCGCGTCTGCCGTAGCTACTGTGTCGTCGATGACGGCCATGTATGGGTAAAGCCCGTATCGCGCCAACAGACTGTTGATCATCGCATCGAGCGGCCTGAAGAGCTGGCGTCTATCGAGTACGCGGATCAGCGAATCGCGGCCGTCGGCTTCTCGACCGCTGTACATGGCGGCAATGGCCCGCAGGATTCGAAACTGGTCGGCGGGATCGATAGAGGGGCGTCTGAGATGGTCGCGGATCTCTGCCGGGGTCATTGTGTGGCTCGCTGAATGCTCTTCAAGCGGGTGTGGAGCTCCGCGACGAGCGCCTTTTTCTGATGGAGGGGTACCAGGATGAGTCGGATCAGTACGCCGAGGGGAAGGCCTTCGGCGAAAGTAGAAAGGCCGTCTCGGATCTCGTTCTCGAAGTCCTCGGCGTATTGGCTTGCCGTGCTCTTGCCACGGTCTGTCGCCGTCGAGAGCTGGGCGAGTCGATCGGCGACGACTGCGCTGTCATAGGTAAGGAGGACGGGAACGACAATCCGGTCGAACACGTCGTCTAGAGAGGTGTTCTCGTGGAGCAGCAGCCTTAGGCGATCGCCGTGGGGCCACTCCGGATCGATCTTGCCGGTGATGGCAGCAAACTCGCGTCGGAGGTAGTTGCCGTCAGTGTGCTGGTGCAGCTCGGCCTTGACAGCGGAGATGGCCTTGCTCCGGTTGTCGTAAAACTTGACCTCGCCGAGCCATAGTTCGAGTTCATCCGACGTCGCGACGACGTGGACTGCGTCGAACCCCTTTACGACATGGTTGTCGTTGTCCTGGAAGTAGATCTTGCTGATGGCTGGGATAGTGCCGAAGACCTCTCGTAACACCAGGTGTAGAAGCACCTCGCCGAACTCGCCCCGCTTCTCGTACTTGTCTGTTGAGTACAGGCTGCGAACGGCTCGGCCGAGCATCTCGACGCCGGTGTCGCCGTCAAAGTGCTGCAGTTCTGAGTAGGTGAGGGCGAACTCAGGGATTGCCTTTACGATGCCGCGCGCCAAGTGCTGGAGCCGCCAGTTTCCGTCCTCGTACCCTGCACACAGGCCGGTCACCGAGGGTGTGCACGCGAGGTCGTGGACCAGGACGCTCAGGGTGGAGGGGTTAGCCATCCCGATGACCGAGCGCTCGAGCCGCTCCCGAGTACGACGGAGTGCGCTGTTGGGCGTTGGCGTGTCGTGGAACGGGTGCGTCGGAGGTCCGAGCGCCGGGAAGGCTCGCACGGTTCAACATGAAACGCTCGCTCCCGCTTCCAGCGATCAGCTGGTGTGGCACGAGGGCACGCACCAGCGACACCCGTCGCTACGAGGATAGATGCGCTTGGCCGCTGTGACGGCGGCGTGACAGTTGGCGTGGTAGCCGAGGTCGACCTGATTTGCAGCCGAGGGAAGGCAGCCCTGAGCCCGACCTATCGCAACGTCGTGGACCTCGTGATCGCCGGTCGACGGCTGGCCGTTCCTATTGACGCAGTAGTAGGGCACTGGAGTTCCTTCTGGTCAGTGCACTCGGTGAAACCGAGCGGCGGATGCGGGAGTCGGGCACATCTCTGAAGCCTGATTCAGCGATGTGGGACGAAGGAGGTCGTGCAGGTCCTGGTGCGGCCGTTCTTGGTGACGGTGACGTTGACACGGACGCGGTAGCCGGGGGTGGCGCCGGAGATGTAGTAGCGGATGTTGGCGCGGCCGGCGGAGTTGGCGGTGCCTCGCTTGACGGTGTTGGTGGTCTTGTAGTGCGCGACGGTGCGGACCCTGGCGTAGGCCGCGGTACGGACGCGGACGTACACGTTGCTGTATTGCTTCGGGGTGGAGTCCGACATGGATGCCCGGCAGGTAAGGGCGCTGGTCTCAGCCTGTGCGGGGGCGGTGAGCGCGGGCGCGATCAGGGCTGGGCCGAGGACTAGGGCTGCGCTGACGAGCGCGATTCGAAGACGGAACTTCTTGAGCATGTGGATGGTCCTTCGGTGTGCGGTCGTTGGTGTGGCGCCGCCCTGTTGGGCGGCATTTATGGCTGCGGGCCACGGGGCCCGCGCGGCTTCGGTTCGTAGCCCTCAGACGCCGCCGTAGCCGGTGGAGGGGCTGGTGAGCTGATTGACGATGTCGAGGTGGACGTTGGGCTTGTCGACGGGGAAGGGATCGCTCCGGAGGGGGACCGGGATCCCGGGCGGCGCCTCGATCTCGACGAGCGTGTAGGTCTTGCCGATTTCCAGCGGTACCGGGCAGACGCCGCGTCCGGACGAGGCGGTCGTGAACTCGGAGCCGACAACGATGGTGTTGGTGTCGTCTAGGACGTGGAACTTGAACCCGCCGCGTTCGAAGCGCGCGTTCGGGTTGTTCGGGTCGAGGACCCGTTTGGTGATCGCGAGTCGGGCGAGGCGGGGCTTGCCTGGTTGCTCAGGCTTGCCAGCGGCGGTGGGCTTGAGGGCGGCGGCGATTCCGTCGGGGTGGTGCGGGGGCACGAAGTAGAGGCCGGCGTAGCGGATCTGTGCCAGTGGGCCGCCTGCCGGTCCGGGCGTGAGGAGGGCGTCGACGCCGGCGACGCTGCCATCCGCGTGGGGTGGGAAGCTCTGGTTCATCATCCAGTCGTTGAAGACGGTGTCGAACTGGGCGGGGTTGGCCTGGAACGAGCAGAACTGAAGTCCGACTTCGACTCCGGGCGTGGTGACCTCGAGGAACGGGAGGCCTCGGCGGAAGATCTCGGTGTCGTCGTGCCGGCCGCGTGGACCGGCCTTGCGCACATGCGCGTTGCCGGGGACGGTATCGGCCCAGGGCGCGGTCTCGTGGTGAGGGTCGGTCGGTTCGTCGAGGTCGAGCCGCTTTCCCGCTTTGGTGCGGCCGATGACGGCGTCGCGGGTCGTGTCGTCGGGGAGGGCGCCGAACGCGGAGGGGTGTTGGACGATTCGCATCGAGACCATGTAGGTGCCGCCGTCGGCCCAGGCGGGCTCGTCGGGTTGGCCGGCGTCGGTGTGGATGAACACGACCTCGCTGCGGCGGTCCTTCTCGACGTTGCGCAGTCCGTCCTTGTAGCCGAAGGCTTCGGTGTCGTCCGAGCGCTGGTAGGCGCGGTCCATGGTGAGACTGGCCACGGTGCCGGGGATGTTGATGGCGGCGATGAACTCGTTGACCCGGGTCTCTCGGGTGGCGGCGACGTAGAACAGCACGTCGGCGGGGTGCAGCTGGATGCCGGGAAACCATCCAGCTGCTGGCGTGCTGTCGGGGCGTAGTCCGACGGGTACCTCGACCGTTCCCCTGGTCGGGTCCGCCGCCGCTCCGGGTGAGGCGGGGGCGTTGAGGAGATCGAAGAACCGGGCCGTGAGTCCGACCGCAACGGCTGCCACCTTCTCGCCGACCGCGTCGGTGCCCGCCGGGAGGCGCGCGGTGAGGGCGGCGACTGCGGTGTCGACCTGGCCCAGCCACGCCCGCAGCTGCTCGCCCGTGATCGGGCTCAGCTGCACCCCTATGAAGTAGCCGCACATCGCTGGGTTCCTGAACAGGACCTCGCGATCCGGTGCTCGCGTGGGCAATACGCCCTTGGCCTGGGGCATGGCATCGACCTCTCTGTTGCACCGCCCGCCTGACTAGGACAACAGCCTAATGCCTAGAACTGTCCGGCGACGCTGAGTCGGCAAATGTCGACGCTCCGAGCAGTTGGGGAGCCGTCAGCGTCGCCTCATTGGCAACTCTAGTTAACAAAATCGCGGTTCCGAGGACGCGAGCGCAGACGTACCTTCCTAAATGTGTCAGCACATCTGTCCAGATGTGTCTGACCATGAAGGGACATCGGCATGTTCGCGAAGAAGGTTCTTGTTCGTCTGGGCGCTCTGGCACTGGTTGCGGTGACGGGCTCGGGGTTGGTGAGCGTTCAGGCGGATTCGGATGAGGGCTCGCTGCGGGCCAACTGGCCGTATTGCTGCTGAACAAACAGCTCTGCGTCGCGGGCGCGGTCGACCGGTCTCGGTGGGTCGCGCCCGGCGGCGTAGTCCGACCGATAGACGAGAGTGAACCCACCGTCCAACTGGGCGCGTCGTTCTGGGCGTGGCGGCGCGGCCGAGCCGTGCCTTGGCGCGCATCGCGCTCTGGACTGCCCGGGCGCGTGCGGTCTGTCAGTGACCACTCGGTCCGGCCCCGCCGGATGGGCCCGTTAAGGACCCCGTTACAAGGCCTCTTGGTCAGGCGTGGGGAGTTGTCGCGCTGGCTCGGTTGGGGAGATGGAGGCCGGTGGATGCGCCGGCGCTGCGGAACGCCTGGAGGGCGCCTTCGTGGTCTCCGACCTCGGCGAGCAGGTCGGCGAGCTCGAACCAGAGCTGGGCTGCATCGCGGTCGGCTCCGGCGCCGGTGAGTGCGAGTACGCCCGCTTGGAAGGCCTGGCGGGCTTGGTCATGGTCGCCGCGTGCGAACGCGATCCTGCCCTTGAGGACGAGGCTCTGTGCCTCGTGGGTGGGCGCGCCGGTCGGCTTGGTCGCCATCACCATGTCGGCGCTCTCCTCCGCGCCGGCGTGGTCGCCCAGCAGGAACAGCGCCCGGCCACGGAGCAGGTGCAGGAACGAGACGTCCCACGCCGAGGCGTTGGACCAGTTCATCTCCCGGTCGAGGGTGTCGAGGATCTCGAGGGTTGCCTCGGGCTCGGGCGGGTCCTGCAGGAGATGCATGCTCGCCAAGGTGGCGCGCAGCCGGGCCAGGTTGCGGTGGTCGTCGCTGGCTTCGAAGAACGCGAGTGCCTTGGTCGCCAGATCGAGTGCCGCCTCGTTGTTGCCGCGGCTGGTCTCGACAATGCTCGCGTTCCAGTAGGCCGACGCCTTGCCGACGAGGGAGTCGTACTTCTCGGCCGCTGCGAGCGCTCGCATGCAGGTCCGCATCGCCTGATTCGTGTCGCCTTGGGCGTGGTACGCGCCGGCGGTGGTCACGGTCAGCTGGATGGCTTCGGTCAGGCCGCCGATGCCCAGGTCGTCGATCAGCTTCTGTGCCTGTTCGCCGACGTTGATCGCGCGAGCGAAGTCGCCGCTTTCGCGGTAGCAACGGCTCAGAGCGATCAGCGACTTCAGCCATGCGGTGTCGGGCGAAGGGCTAGTGGTGAGTTCCTCGAGCAACACGATCGCAGCGTCGAGATCGCCGGCCCGCTCCAGCGCGCCAGCGCGTACCTGTCGCGCGGCCCGCAGCAGGGTCGGGACGTCCTCGAGGGCGGCGTCACTGAGCACGCCATCGATCGCGGCCAAGGCCGTCGTCGCGTCGCCGGATGCCAGGGACAGTTCGGCGTGATCGATGGCCAGTCGCAGCTCGAGGAACTTGTCCCGCGGCACGTCGAGCAGCAGGTCGTGCAGCGTGACGCCCATGCGGGCGGCCATGCGCTCGAGAAGTCCGGCTTCGGGGCGGCGCTGACCATCTTCGATGCGCGAGAGGTAGGCGGCCGTGATGTCGTCGGCCGCGACCTGTGCTTGTGTCATGCCCGCCGCGACGCGTGCGGTGCGGATCCGGCGCCCGAGCTCGGCCGGATCGATCGTCCGGCTCAGTTCCGCCAAGTGAAGATCCATGTGCCCCATTGTGCCTCGTGGTGGCACGTGGCGGCGAGATCATCCGGGCGAGATCATCCGAGGCCGCCGTTCGGCGGAGGGTGTGGAGTGGGCGTCAGGCTGAGGAGAGGCGGATCAGCTCTTCGTGCACTGCTCCGCCTTCGTTGATTTCGATCAGGGTGAGTGCGACCTTGGCCATCTCGATCGCTGCCGGCGTGGCCCCGTTGGCCAGGGCCTCGGCGATGCTGGCGCGCCAGTAGGCGACGGCGCGGTCTCGTCGCGTCGATCGTTCGGCCGCACGGAGTTCGTCGCGGCAGATCCGTGCGGCCGACTCGTGGTCGCCGCGGCGCAAGTACGCCTGCGCGCGGGCAGCGGCCAGCTGGGCGGTCTCGGTCAGTCCGTCGACGCTCAAGCGTCGCGCCATCTGGTCCGCGAGCTCACCAACCGCGATGGCCTGCGCCAGCTGGTTGCGTTCGCCGTAGCAGCGGCACAAGGCGATGAGTGAGCGCAAGGTGTTGATGTCGGGAACCAGTTGCTCGGTCAGGGCTTCGAGGATCCGGATTGCCTCCTCCGGATTCCCTTGGGCTCGATGGGCCTCGGCCGACACCCTTAGTGCTTCGGCGAGCAACGCCGGATCCCCGTATTCCTGTAGGCGCCGAACGGTCGCTCGCGCCACGCGCAGCGCGTCGTCTGGCTCGCCAAGGGCCAGGGCGACCGCCGCGTGCTCTACCTGTAGCTCTAGCTGTCGGGCCTCGTGGGTCGTCATCCCCGTCAGCAACTGATGCACGCTCGTACCCATGCGAGCCGCCATCCGCTCTAGCAGGTGCGCCTCAGGCCGTCGTTGACCTACCTCGATTCGCGACACGTAGGCCGCAGTGACATCGCCGCATGCAACTTGGGCCTGCGTCATCCCTGCCGCGACCCGTGCGGCGCGCAATCGACGGCCCAACACGGTTGGATCGATCGAGCGTCGCGCCTCGGCGAGATGGGCATCCACCTCCGGAGTATTACCCACTCCATCCCCGCTAGTCACCTGAAGACATGCATCGGTGACATATCTAGACAAACTGGGCTACGGTGCGCGCATGCGGTGCGGCAGGGGTCGTGCCCGTGTGGAAGGTGAGCCACCGAGATGAACTTCGATCGCAGGTGCCAGGTGTCCGGGTCTGCTGCTCTTGGGAAGGGCAGCGGCCGCTGGCGCCGAGCGCGGAGTGTGGGGATCGCGGGGCTCACAGCAGCACTGGCGTTCAGCGGAGCTCAACTCGTTGCACCGGCCCCGGCCGCGACCGCCGGCCCCTCTGTCGATCGCGCGGCCCCGAAGGTGACGGAGCGTCCCGACCGGACCTCGGCGATGGTCACCGCAATCTCGCAGGGCTCCCGGGTCGAGGACCTGTCTGCGCGGACGCCGTCGTCAGCGTCGTATGCCAATCCGGACGGGACGTGGACGTTGGAGTCCTTCTCCGGGCTGGTGCGCGCAAAGGAGGACGACGACAAGTGGGTCGGCGTCGACCCGACCCTCGCGGACTCCAAGGACGGCGTGACGCCAGCTGCGGTCCCGTTCGACGTCGAGTACGGCGATGGCGGCTCGAAAGATCTCGCCACCGTGACCTCCCCGTCCGGGAGCACCCTGTCGGTCGACTGGCCGGCCAAGCTTCCCGCCGGCGCCGTCGACGGCCAGAAGGTCACCTACGAGCCGTCGAGCATCGCCGACGCCGCGAACGGAGACGGCGACCTGGTCGTCACGTCCTTCCCCGAAGGCTTCAACTTCTCCGTCGTCCTCGACCGGGCCCCCGCAGTCGACCAGGCAACTGACTCGTCGGGCAACGGCACCGGGGGAGCGGCCCTAGGACCGGAGTACCAGTTCCCACTCAGCCTGTCGCAGGGCCGCTTCGTCGAGCGCGCCGACGGATCGATCGACATCAAGTCCGGCGGAAAGCTCGTCGCAACCATCACGCCCCCGGTGATGTGGGATTCGGCCGACGAACCGAAGACCGTCCCAGTCGAGGCCGCCCTCGAAGGCGGCGACACGGACACGAACCGCGTGCTGGTACTGCGGCCCGACCCCGACTACCTGGCCGACCCCGAGCGGGTCTACCCCGTGACGGTCGACCCGACCGTCGTGCTTGCCGCAAGCGGCGACACCTGGGTCCAGAGCGGCCTGACCTCGACCAGCCAATACACCTCACCCGAGCTGCGGGTCGGGACCAGCAACCTCGGCATCAACCAAGCCAAGTCCTACCTCAACTTCGACACCAGCTCCCTGGGCAACCCGCAGCCGGGCTGGATCGTCGACGCGAAGGTGAGCTTGTCGAACTTCGACGCCGGCTCCTGCTCCGGCTCCGCGATCCGCCTCTCGCAGATCACCTCGTCGTGGACCGTCCCCGGCATCACCTGGAACAGCCAACCGACGGTCACCACCACCGGCTCGACCACCAACGACACCGCCTACGGGTTCACCGGCTGCACCACCGAAGGCGTCGTCGACTTCGACGCCAAGGAGATCGTGAAGTCTTGGGCAGGTGGCACCACCAACTATGGGGTCCAGCTCGCCGCCGTCAGCGGTGGCGCGAACGCCAGCATGCGCAAGTACCGCTCCCTGGAGAACGGCGACAACGCCAAGGCCCCGAAGCTGACCGTCACCATCAGCCAGCCCCCGGCGACCCCCTCTAGCCTCACCGCGACGCCTGGGCTCTACAACAACTTCGTCACCTCCAAGACCCCCAAGCTCTCCGCAGTGGTCACCGACCCCGACGGCGGCCAGGTCAAGGGCTACTTCGAGGTCAAGCAGGGCTCCACCCTCGTCTGGTCCGGCACCAGCACCGCCGTCGCCTCCGGCGGCACCGCCACCATCGAAGTCCCCGCAGGTAACCTGACCGAAGGCACGGCCTACACGATCAGCGCCTGGGGCGAGGACGACGTCAACGTTCGCTCCACGACCCCGGCGACCAAGACCGTCACCGTCGACACCATCGCCCCGACCGTCACTGTCACCTCCTCGCACTTCACCAACGGCACTTGGGCCACCACAGTCCCCGGCTCAGCCACCACCAGCCTCGACGGATCAGCCGACACCGGCGGCTTCAACGTCAAGTTCGACGGCGTCACCGCCACCCTCGGCGCCAACACGAGCGGCGACAAGACCATGACCTACACCCCGACTGCGGGCTGGCACGTCTTCGAGGTCACCCCGATCGACAGGGCTGGCAACTACGGAACCCCCGTCACGTTCGCCTACGGCACAGGTGCAGCGGCATTCACCACGCCGACGCAATGGACCCCGTCCACGGCGTCCTTCCCGATCGACCTCTCTGGTCCGGCCTCGGCAACGGGCGCGACACTGCAGTGGCGCCTCACCGGCGAGACCACTTGGCGCACCGCAACCAAGATCAACAAGACCGACGGCACCAACTGGACCGGGACCGTCACCGGTACCGGCCGCTCGACCACCGGGACGCTGGTGTGGAACGCCACCGAAGAGGACTACGGAACCGGGAAGCTCAAGGGCACCGCTCTCCTCGAGACCCGCGGATGCTTCCAATACTCCGGATCCGCTGACTCCTGCACCACCAACCTGTACCTCAGCCTCTACGCATCGGCCTTCAGTGACCGGTTCCCCACCACCGAACTCGGCCCGGCACAGGTCGCCCTTCTCAACGGCGAAGCGATGATCAGCGACACCGACGCCGCCGACTCGAAGGCGGGCATTGGGCGCACCTTCTCCAGCCTCGCCGACGCCACCCTCACCGAAGGTCTCTTCGGCCCCGCCTGGTCCGACCCGCAGATCCTGGCACCCAGCAGCGACTCCGCCGCCACCGTGATCGACAACCGCTCCAAGGATGGCACCCTCGTCATCGTCGACGCCGACGGCGGCTCCCAGACCTTCACCCCCACCGGTGGCGGCAACTACAAGCCCCTCCAACCGACGGGCGACGCCACCAAACTCACCCTCACCACAGGCACCCCGGACACCTTGGCCTTGTCGCGACCGCTCGGCACCGGCGCCGTCGTCACGACCTGGGAGTGGAAAACCTCCGACACCGGAGATGACCCGGCCTGGACCCTCAAGGCGACCGATGCCCCCGGCGCCACCAACGACATCGCAGTAACCAGCACCAGCCAACGCCCCACCTTCATCCGGCAGTCCGACCCCGCCGCCTCCTCGACCTGCAACGCAACCACCCAGACCGAAGGATGCCGCGCGCTAAAGATCACCTACACCGGCACCGGCAACTCCACCCGCGTCAGCAAGATCGAACGACTCATCGGTGCCACCACCCCAAGCGCCGTGGCCCTGAAGACACTCGCGGACTACACCTACACCTCAGGCAAGCTGACCAAAGTCTGCGGACCCGACCCCGACGGCGCCGGCACAGGAACCCCGCTGTGCACCGAATACACCTACAACACCGTCGCCAGCCGCACCATGCTCGCCACCCTGAAGCCAGCCGGACTGACCGAATGGCGTTTCGGCTACGACAGCATCGGACGGCTCGAGAACGTCAAGCGCGAACGCCCCACCGCCAACGGCGGCGGCGACGCCACCTGGTCCATCGACTACAGCCTCACCCCGACCAGCAACGGACTTCCCGAGATGAGCGGATCCAAAACAGCTGAGTGGGGACAGGTGGTCGCGCCGACCAAGGTGTACGCCGTCTATCAGCCCTACACCGGGGCCGCCGACGTGACCAAAGCAGAACTGGTCTACACCACCAGCGGCGGCACCACCACGAACACCGCAACTTACGGCCCCACTGGGTGGCTGATCGACACCACATGGCACGACGCCCGAGGAAACATCATTCAGCAACTCAACACGGCAGGCTGGGCTCGCGCACAAGCTGCATCTATTGCTGACAGGCCCCGCATTGCAGCTGAGGCATCGTCCTACACCCTCTACAACACCTGGGGCAGCGCGGACACCGTCGGCACCCGCGTCGTAGACGAATATGGCCCAGCTCGTCAGAGTGTTCTCAACGACGGCACGATCGGCTTGTATCGCACCCACACGTCGTACGTCTACGACGACGACCCCAACGTTGATGCCGCGCTCATCGCCGACCGACCGACTGGGACCGCGCCCGGTATCGTCGTCAAGCGCACAGCGAGCACGGCCTCTGTCGATCGCACAACCGACTACGACGAGACCCTCACCAAATACGGCTACAGCCCTAACGTCGCCGGCGATGGCAACGGATGGACACTCGGGACCCCAACATCCGTCTCCACCAAGGTTGACGCGAGCACATGGTCAACCGAGTTCACCCGCTATAACGCTTCCGGCAAGGTTGTCGAGACCCGTCAACCTGGAGGCAGTACTGACGGGACCGGGGTTGGAAACGATGCTCGCTCAACCAACATCACCTATTACACCGGTACGGGATCTGGTGACTGCGGTGGCCAGCCCGCCTGGGATGGCCTTGTGTGCAAGGAGGGGCCCAGCGCACAACCAGCTGGCACCGAAATGCCTACCACCCACTATGCCGCCTACAACGGCGACCTCAACCCCATCGAGGTCCGGCAGCTAGTCGCAGGCACCGCCCGACGGACGACGTCGACGACCTTCGACAACCTCGGGCGATCGACGTCAACGACGGTGACCACGGGCGGATCTGATGTCAGTGCCGATACTTTGACCACCACGACCGGCTACTCGGCTACCAGCGGCCTCCAGACGACGACGTCCGCCGACGGCGTCACCATCACGGTCGGCTATGACTCTTGGGGCAGGCAGGACTCGTATGCCGACGGCACCGGAAACACCGCCAGCACCAGTTTCGACGGTGCCGGGCGGATCTCAGCGGAAAACACCGGGGTCGTCACCACGAACTTCTCATACGACGACCACGGATTCATGACCTCCGCCACCACAAACTCCGGCGTCGGAACCTTTCAATACGCATACCGCCCCGACGGCATGATGGAGAGTGTCGACTTTCCCAACGGGCTCGTCGCGAGGTTTGCCGCCAACGAGGCCGGTGTCCAGACCGGAATCTCCTACGACCTCGGCGGCACCAACGTGCTCGCATTCACCAAGGTCAACGACGTGGCCGGCCGCGCCGTCCATCAGACGTCGCCCGCATCAGCGCAAAGCTTCGCCTATGACCACCTCGGCCGGCTCGAGCGCGTACAAGACACCCGTGGCGGTTCCTGCACGACCCGCATCTACGGTTTCAGCACCGCGTCCGAAAGAACATCTCTCACCTCCTACGGCGCCGGCGCAGCCGGAGCATGTCAGACCTCTACTCCGCATACTTCAAAGACCAGCACTTACGACAGCGCAAACCGGATCACCAACACCGGCTACCAGTACGACGCGCTCGGCCGGACCTTGGCCGTTCCCGCCACCGACACGGCGCCCGGGGGGAGCGGAGCCTTGGCGGCGACCTACCGCGCGAACGACATGGTCAGCTCTCTCAGTCAGGACCTCTCCGTTAACGGCGGCATCGAAACGAGGCTTGCGAGCTACGGTCTCGACCCGGCCGGGCGGATCGCCACGATCGCCAATAAGTCGAACGGGAACGAAACCAACAGAATCCGTTACCAATATGACAGTTCCAGTGATACTCCTGCCGCCGTGCAGACTTCCACCAACGGCGGTTCCACATGGAGTACCACCAAGGCGGTGCGCATCCCTGGTCTCGGCCTCGCCGCTCAGGCGACCACGAGCGGAATCGAGTACTCCGTTCTGAATCCACATGGCGACATTGTCGCTACCACAAATTCAAGTGGCACGATGGGGCAATATTCGGAAACAGACGAATATGGCGTCTCTCAAACGCCCACTACTCGCTACGCGTGGCTTGGCAGCCATCAACGATCAACCGACTCAATCGGCGGCATCATTCTGATGGGCGCGCGCCTCTACAACCCTTCGACCGGTCAGTTCTTGTCCGTAGACCCGGTGCCTGGTGGCACCGCAACGAAGTATGCATATCCCACCAATCCAGTAACGAATATCGATGTCACCGGGATGTTCGAAGTTTCATCGGAGCAGTTCTGGCGAAGCGGTTACGCGTTTGGTAAGGACGGGTCGATTCTGAGGAAGTTGGCTTCCTGGTACGACTACTATGGCTGGATGATGGTCCTGGCAATCCGACAGGGGTTCGCGGGTGCTGACGCCCAGGGTGATCAGGTATGGAAGGGAATCCTTTTCAACCTTTACCAAGAGATCTACATCCAACGCGGCTGGCACAATGGGGTCTGGATGCAACGAGAGAAGTTCAAGACCTGGGAGGTTTCGCTACCGATCGGCTACTATCGAACCGACCCGCACATGCGCTGGTACTGGGGCCGACACTTTCACTGGAGATACCCAGTTTGGATTAAGCGCTACAAGTCCACCCACTACACCAGGCCGGGGAGGGTCTAGCCCGTGAGTAAGTCGAGCCGGTCTAGATATCGCCCTCTCGGCGCCGCCGGATCCTTGCTGGAGCTGGTAATCGGCGTCTGGGTCCTCACGTCCTTCACAGATCCGCGCGACGGAGATCCAACCTGGATTATCATAATTGCTTGGATCATCGGCGGCCTTCTTATCCTTGCTGGCATATCAGGTCTCGCAATTGCCGTGCGGAGGATCAATCACCGAAGGCCCAAGCGTCCCTGAATGATTCGAGAGCGGCCCGCCGTCGGCAATCCGCCACTAAGCGCGGCTCGCCGCAGGACCGTGTTCCCAGCACGATCGTTCAGGCCGCAAAGGCAGCGTGGGCTATTCAATACCTACGACAACGTCGGCAACCCCACCCAGATCCTCACCCCCCGCACCGAAGCCTTGGCGTCCAGCGACCCTCAGCGCAAGCCGGCGATCAACCAAGTCGCCCACGACAACCTCGTCCTCGCCACCCACACTCCGAGCGACGTTGCCGGAGTTGCAGGTCGCGATCTCGGTGCGGCTCTTGAGCCCGGCTGGCAGGTAGCGGTAGGCGACGGAGCGGTAGTGACTCTCGTCGAGGCGGCTCTTGGATCCCGGTTCGCCGAGGAGAGTCCCCGGGAGTGGTGGGGTTTGAGGGCCGGCGGCGAGGCGTGAGGAC
>CAZAQE010000012.1:0-106300 GCA_964487275.1 uncultured Nocardioides sp.
GGTGCCACCCGTCAGGTCAGCGCCGTGTGCAGCCGGACCTGCTTGACCGCGGTCCCGTCCTCGTCCGCCAGCTCGCGGCTCGCCCCGTCGGGCCCCCACCCGGCGCTCGCCAGGAACGCCCGTACGACGTCGTCGACTGCGTCGACCCAGCAGATCGCGCGCGTGAACCGGTCGGCGACGAGCGTGTCGACGCACGCCTGCAGCAGCCGGGAGCCGTGACCGGCCCGGGTCTCGTCCGGGTCGACGGTGAACTCGCCGATCTCGCCGTCCGCGGACGGGTCTGCGTCGGGGTCGGCATTCGGTCCGGTGAGGGCGAAGCCGACGACGCGGTCGTGCACGAGCGCGACCAGCGCCCGCTGCCGTGCCTGCGGTGGCCTGGCCAGCGTCCCGCGCCACGCCTCGGCCAGGTCGTCCACCCCGATGCCCTGCTCCGCGAGCCGGGCGGCCAGCCGGCCGTCGTACCGCTGCTGCCAGGAGCGGAGCTGCACGTCCGCGATCCCGGGGGCGTCGGCCGGCCACCCGACCCGGACGGAGACATCTGCGGCAACCACGCGGCCAGTTTGTCAGTGCCCCCGTCTGGACCCGGTGGCTAGGGTCGTCGGCATGGAGATTCGCAACCTCGGTGCGAGCGGCCTGAGGATCTCGGCCATCGCCTACGGCAACTGGCTCACGCACGGATCGCAGGTCGAGGAGGACGCCGCGCTGGCCTGCGTCCGCCGTGCCCTCGACGAGGGCATCACGACCTTCGACACGGCGGACGTCTACGCCAACACCGCCGCCGAGTCGGTGCTCGGCAAGGCGCTGGCGGGGGAGCGGCGCGAGGGGCTCGAGATCTTCACGAAGGTCTTCTGGCCGACCGGACCGGGCCGGCACAACGATCACGGGCTGTCGCGCAAGCACATCCTCGAGTCGATCAACGGCTCGCTGCGCCGCCTCGGGACCGACTACGTCGACCTCTACCAGGCGCACCGCTACGACCACGAGACGCCGCTGGAGGAGACGATGCTCGCGTTCGCCGACGTCGTACGGGCCGGCAAGGCGCTCTACATCGGCGTCTCGGAGTGGCGGGCCGAGGAGATCCGCGCCGCGGCCGAGCTGGCCCGCGAGCTGCGGGTCCCGCTGGTGTCCAACCAGCCGCAGTACTCCATGCTCTGGCGGGTCATCGAGGCGGAGGTCGTCCCGGCGTCGAAGGAGCTCGGGCTCGGCCAGATCGTGTGGTCGCCCATCGCCCAGGGCGTGCTCACGGGGAAGTACCTGCCCGGCCAGCCGCCGCCGGCCGGTTCGCGCGCGACGGACACCAAGGGCGGCGCCGACTTCGTCGGGCGCTGGCTGCGTGACGACGTCCTCGAGCGGGTCCAGCAGCTGCGCCCGATCGCCGACGCGGCCGGGCTGACCCTGGCCCAGCTCGCCGTCGCGTGGGTGCTGCAGAACGACAACGTCTCCGCCGCGATCATCGGTGCGAGCCGGCCCGAGCAGGTCACGGAGAACGTCAAGGCCGCGGGCGTGGTGCTCGACGCCGAGACGCTCGCGGCCATCGACCGCGTCCTCGACGGCGTCGTGACGACCGATCCTTCACTCACCACCTCGCCGCGCCGCTCCGAGGCGATCGGGTAGCGGCCGGCGAGGGCCCGGCCGCCTCGGCTCACAGGATGAAGCAGTAGCGGCTGCTCGGAACCAGGTCGAGGCCGTCGGCGGCGCCGAAGCGGGCGCAGCTGTCCATCAGCTCCGTGATCCGCCGCTGCAGCTCGGCGTCGTCGCCACCGCTGCCGTAGAACGCGTGCTGGTCGCTCAGCGCAGCCATCGGGAAGAGCTCCTCGACGATGCCCGCGACGTCGTGGCCGCCGTCCGTGAGGACCTCGAGCACCGGGTTCTGGACGTAGCCGAAGGTGCCCTGGGTGTCGATGGCCACCTGGGTGTGCCGGTCGAGCCAGTCGCTGCGCCAGGCGGCGTGGTCCATCGTCTCCGGCCGCCGCAGGAAGGCGTAGTTGACCAGCGCGTCGGCACGTTCGCCGTCGGCGACGGCCGGCGGGACCAGCGGCTGGCGCTCCTCGACCGCCCATGCGTCGGCCGTCCCGTCCAGGTCGTGTACGACGCCGAGGGCATCGCGCACCGATGCGGAGGTCCACACGGCCACGACCGCCGTGATCGGCGTCCCGGGCCCGAAGCGCATCGCGGGCGCGACCGCCTCGTCGTCCACGTTGACCTGCAGGCGCGTCGCACCCGCGGCGGCGAGTGCCTCCCGGAACGGCGCGGCGAGCAGGCGGGCGCCGGCGGCGGGATCGTGGAGGGCGGCGATCAGCTTCACGCCGCCCAATCTATCCAGAACGTGTTCTAGTTCTAGTTGCGGTCGTAGTCCTCGGGCAGGGCCTGCCCGATCTTGACCCGGGCCTTGGGCAGTCGCATGAACTTCATCTGCATCGACCGCGTGAGGGCGTAGTAGGTCGTCCCCTTCAGGGACTCCTCGGGGAAACGCGTCCTGAGCTCACGGCGGATCCGGAAGCGCAGCACGAACATGTCGGTCACGACGAAGAGGACGGTCGCCAGCAGGACCAGGCTGCTGGCCTGCACGAGGGCGGAGTTGCCGGTGTAGCCCAGCAGCAGGCCGATGATCATCAGCGGGATGACCATCTCGACGATCGAGAAGCGGCGGTCGACGTAGTCGCGGATGAAGCGGCGGACCCTGCCCTTGTCGCGGGGGAGGAAGTACCGCTCGTCCCCGCTCTTCATGCCCTGCCGGATCTTGCGGCTCTCCTCCGCGCGGAACTCGCGCTGCCTGCGGCTGGCCTCCCGCTTGTCGCGGGGGGCGCGGGCGCGTGCCTTCGCGGCCGCCTCGGCCTCCTTGCGGGTCGGCGTCGGCCGACCCTTGCCGCCGGGCTTGGCGGGAGCAGCCGTCTCCTCGACGGCGGGGGACTTGGTGCGCTTGAACACGCTCAGGCCTTCCTGACCACGCTGGACTTGAGTTGCATCGGCCCGAAGCCGTCGACCTTGCAGTCGATGTCGTGGTCGCCCACGCCGCTGACCAGGCGGATGCCGCGGACCTTGGTGCCCGACTTGATCGGCTTCGGGGCGCCCTTGACCGGGAGGTCCTTCACGACGATGACATCGTCGCCGTCGGTGAGCGGGTTGCCATGGGCGTCGCGGACGACGCCCGCCGCGGCCTCCGCGTCGGCGGCTGCGGCGGCCTCGCTGGGGGACCACTCGTGCGCGCACTCGGGGCAGACCATCAGCTCGCCCATCTCGTAGGTGTACTCGCTCGAGCACTCCGGGCAGGCGGGCAGTGCGTCAGTCACGGTGGGTCTTCCCGGGGAGGTCGAGCATCCGCTGCAGGGCGACGAGCGCCTCGGCCTCGGTCGTCGGGTCGACCTCGATCTGGTTCACCAGGTTGCCCTCGGCGAGGTTCTCCAGGGCCCAGACCAGGTGCGGCAGGTCGATCCGGTTCATCGTCGAGCAGTAGCAGACGTTGCGGTCGAGGAACATGATGTTCTTGTCCGGGTGCGCGTTCTTCAGGCGCTGGACGAGGTTGAGCTCGGTGCCGATGGCCCAGCTGGAGCCAGCCGGAGCCTCCTCGACCGTCTTGATGATGAACTCGGTCGAGCCGACCAGGTCCGCCTTCAGCACGACCTCGTGCTGGCACTCGGGGTGCACGAGCACGTTGAGGTCGGGGACCTTCGCACGCAGCTCGTCGATCACGTCGGCGGAGAAGCGGCCGTGGACCGAGCAGTGGCCCTTCCACAGGATGATCCGCGCCTTGGCCAGCTCCTCCGGCGTGAGGCCGCCGTTGGGCTTGAACGGGTTCCACACGACGCACTCGTCGAGGGAGTAGCCGAGCTTGAGGACCGCCGTGTTGCGGCCGAGGTGCTGGTCGGGCAGGAACAGGACCTTGGTGTCCGCGCCCTTCTGCTGGAACGCCCAGTCGAGCGCGACCTCCGCGTTGGACGACGTGCACACCACACCGCCGTTGCGGCCGCAGAAGGCCTTGATCGCGGCGCTGGAGTTCATGTAGGTGACGGGAACGACGACGTCCTGGACGCCCGCGGCGGCGAGCGACTCCCAGGCCTTCTCGACCTGGGCGATGCGCGCCATGTCGGCCATCGAGCAGCCGGCCGCGAGGTCGGGCAGGACGACCTTCTGGCCGGGGCCGGTCAGGATGTCGGCCGACTCCGCCATGAAGTGCACGCCGCAGAACACGATGAACTCCGCGTCCGGTCGCGCCGCGGCGTCGCGGGCGAGCTTGAAGGAGTCGCCGGTGACATCGGCGAACTGGATGACCTCGTCGCGCTGGTAGTGGTGACCGAGCACGAAGAGCCGGTCGCCGAGCTTCTCCTTGGCCGCGCGGGCACGGGCGACCAGGTCCGGGTCGGAGGCCGGCGGCAGGTCGCCGGGGCACTCGACACCCCGCTCGGAGAGCGGGTCGGAGCCGCGGCCGAGCGGCAGCAGCGGGAGGTCCACGGTGGTCATGACTCCATCCTAGTTTGGGGCTGGCGGGGGTCGACGATCGCCGTCCGTGGGTGACATCCGTCGCAACCGGACCGGTCTCCGCCATGATGGCGCCATGCGCGTGCTCGTGGCCCCCGACAAGTTCGCGGGCACCCTCACCGCGGTCGAGGCCGCGGAGGCGATCGCCGCGGGCTGGCGCCGGCAGGCTCCGGACGACGAGGTCGTGCTCGCGCCCATGTCGGACGGCGGGCCCGGGTTCGTCGACGTCCTCCATGCGAGCCTGGGCGGCGAGCTGCTGGCTGTCGTCGCCGAGGCGCCCCAGGGCCACGAGGTGCCGGCGACCATCCTCATGGTCGGCCGCACCGCCTACGTCGAGAGCGCGCAGGCCTGCGGCATCCACCTCACCGGCGGCAAGCTCGGCGAGTTCGGTACGACGGTCGGCGTCGGCCAGCTGCTGCTCGAGGCCGTCAACGCAGGCGCCACCCGGGTCGTCGTCGGCCTCGGCGGGTCCGGCACCAACGACGGGGGAGCCGGGGTGCTCGCGGCCCTCGGCGCGGACGCCGACGTCTCCCTCGACTGCGGCGGGATCTTCCTGGACGGGATCACGAGGGCCGACCTCAGCATCGCCCGCGGCATGGTCGACGGCGTCGAGATCGTCGCCGCGACCGACGTCGACAACCCGCTCACCGGGCTGTTCGGCGCCAGCAAGACGTTCGGCGCGCAGAAGGGCCTCGACGAGGAGATGCAGGTCCTGATGGACGGCTTCCTCGAGCAGTGGGCCGCCGCGACCGACCGGCGCCTCGCCCTAGAGCCGGGGGCGGGTGCGGCCGGCGGGGTCGGCTTCGCCCTTCTCCTCCTCGGCGGGCGGCGGGTGTCCGGGATCGAGCTGGTGGCGGACGCCGTGGGCCTCTCCGGGCGCGCCCGGGAGGCGGACCTGGTGATCACCGGCGAGGGTGCCTTCGACTTCAGCAGCCGGGCGGGCAAGGTGCCGGCCGGGGTCGCCGCCGTCGCGGCGGAGGCGCTGCGGCCCTGCGTCGCCCTCGCCGGACAGGTGCTCGTCGGGTCGCGGGAGATGCGGGCCCTCGGCATGGACGCGGCGTACTCGCTGGTCGACGCGGTGGGGGAGGAGCGCGCCTTCCGCGACCCCGAGGGCGCCCTGACCGAGCTGGCCGCGCGGGTGGCCCGCACCTGGTCGGGCTGACCGTCCGGCGGACGTTCCGGCCGGTGGTTCACTTCGGCCTCACTTCTGGCCCGCGATGCTGTCGTCGCGAGTGGAACATGTTCTAGATTGGCGGCGTGACCGACATCAGGCAGCGCTTCGACGCGCTGCGGCAGGCAGACCCCGCCGATCCCGCCGACCTGGACGCGCTCTGGGCCGACCTGGCCGTCGCCGGCGTCGAGGAGATCCTCGGCCCCTGGCGCGGCGGCGACTTCGCCACCGGCCACGTGGCGAGCGCCGTTCTCGAGAAGGTGCGCTGGCACGGCAAGCGCTTCGACAGCCCGCTCGCGGCGGTGCCGCTGGTCTGCCGCGGTGAGGACGGCGAGCTGTACTCGAACAAGGACGCCGGCGGCGGTGGCGAGGCCTCCCTGTGGCCGGTGGGCTTCCGCGGCGAGGTGACGGCGACGATGGTCTACGACCGCCTGCCCGTCTTCGACCACTTCAAGAAGGTCGACGACGACACCCTGATGGGGATCATGAATGGCAAGCTCGAGGCCGCCTTCGGTGTGACGGACCTCTACTACTTCTGGCTGGAGCGTGACGCATGACCACCCCACCAAGTTCTCCGCCTCCCCCGCTGCGCTCCTTCGGCGGACAACTTGTCGGGGAGCCCGGATGAGGACCACTGCCTATCTCGTCGAGGAGCCGGGTGGGGACTTCACCCTCGCCGAGGTGGAGCTCGAGGAGCCCCGCGAGGACGAGGTCCTGGTCCGGGTCGTCGCGACCGGTCTCTGCCACACCGACCTGACCGTCCCCACCATGCTGCCGCAGGAGATGCTGCCGACGGTCGTGGGCCACGAGGGCACTGGTGTCGTCGAGAAGGTCGGCGCCGCCGTGAGCGGCATCGAGGTCGGCGACCACGTGGTCATGAGCTTCCGCTCCTGCCGGGCGTGCGGCCCGTGCGCGGCCGGCGACGTCGGCTACTGCGAGCAGTCGCTGTTGCTCAACTACATGGGCATGCGGGCCGACGGCTCGACGACGATGAAGCGGGCCACGGAGCGCGGCGACGGAGAGACCGTCTTCGGCAACTTCTTCGGCCAGTCCAGCTTCGCCCGGCACGCGATCGCGTACGCCGACAACTGCGTCGTCGTCGACAAGCGGCTCGACCTGACCCGGCTGGCCCCGTTCGCCTGCGGCTTCCAGACCGGCGCCGGCACCGTCCTCAACGTCCTCGACCCGACGCCGGACGAGCCGATCGTCGTCTTCGGCGCCGGCGCGGTCGGGCTGGCGGCCGTGGCGGCGGCCCGGGGGCTGGGTGTCGAGACGGTCGTCGTCGTGGACCCGGTCGCCGCCCGCCGTGCCGTCGCGGAGGAGTACGGCGCCCTGGTGCTCGACCCCGCGGAGGCGGACGCCGCTCCGGTCGAGGAGCGGGTCAGGGCGCTCACCGGCGGAGGTGCGGCGTACGCGATCGACACGACGGCGATCGCGGCCGTCGTCCTGCAGGCCCAGCGCGCCCTGCGCTCGCGTGGCCTGCTGGTCGCGCTCGGCCTCGGGGCGCCCGAGTACACCATCGACGCGATCGACCTGCTGCAGTCCGGCAAGGTGGTGCGCTCCTCGATCGAGGGGGAGGCGGACCCGCTGGTGACGATCCCGCAGCTGATCGGGCTGCGCGAGGCAGGCCGGTTCGACGTCGACCACCTCGTCACGACGTACCCCTTCGAGAAGATCGCCGACGCCGTTGCCGACGCGAAGGCCGGCACGGTGGTCAAGCCCGTTCTCGTCTGGGGGGAATAACCACGTCTGTGCGACCATTGGATGGTCGGACACCGATTCGACCCCAGAACTGACACACCCTGGAGTGAGCATGAGCGACAGCTGCTGCGGAGGCGGCCACAGCCACGAGGCCCCCGGCGCGACCACGACGGTCGCGACCCCGGTCGGGCTCGACCGCCGCGAGGACCAGATCAACCTGAGCCCGGTGGCGGCCACCAAGGTCAAGAGCCTGCTCGAGCAGGAGGGGCGTGACGACCTGGCGCTGCGGATCTCGGTGCAGCCCGGCGGCTGCTCGGGCCTGCGCTACCAGCTCTTTTTCGACGAGCGCACCCTCGACGGTGACATCGTGACCGACTTCGACGGCGTCTCCGTCGTCGTCGACCGGATGAGCGTCCCCTACCTCAACGGTGCCGTGATCGACTTCGTCGACACCATCGAGAAGCAGGGCTTCACGATCGACAACCCGAACGCCACGGGTTCCTGCGCCTGCGGAGACTCCTTCAACTGAGTCCTCCCGACAGCCACGACGAAGGCCCCAGCCGTCCGGCTGGGGCCTTCGTCGTTCCCGCGGCGTGCGCGGCAGATCAGTCCAGGTGGAGGTGGAGCGCGTTGGCCAGGCGCTGGGCGGCCTCGGAGATCTGGATCTCCCGCTTGCCGGCCTCGCGGGGCTGCTCGTCGAAGTGGAGGCTGGGGGCGGGGCGGGTGGCCTTCACTGCGGCCTGCTCCAGGCGGCGGCTCACCGCCTCGCAGTCGGCGTGCAGGTCGCGGGGGGTGGCGATCTCCTCGTACGGCGTCATGACTCGACGGTAGGCGTTACCGAGGGGTAGACCCAGAGGTACCGGCCAGTACGACGGCAACGGCTCGGTTAATGTTCCGTGTCGTGACTTCACCCACGGGCTCCCTCCTCATCGCCGGTTCGATCGCGACCGACCACCTGATGACCTTCGGTGGCAAGTTCGCCGACTCCCTCGTCGTCGACCAGCTCGACAAGCTCTCGGTCTCCTTCCTGGTCAACGACCTCGAGATCCGCCGGGGAGGGGTCGCCCCGAACATGTGCTTCGGGCTCGCGCGTCTCGGCCTCCGACCGGTGCTCGTCGGCGCTGCCGGGGAGGACTTCACCGACTACCGCTCGTGGCTGGAGCGCCACGGCGTCGACTGCGAGTCGGTCCACATCTCCGAGAGCAAGCACACCGCACGCTTCGTGTGCACCACCGACTCCACGATGGCCCAGTTCGCGTCGTTCTACCCCGGCGCGATGAGCGAGGCCAGTCTCATCGAGCTCGCCCCGATCGTCGAGCGCGTCGGCGCCCCGACCTACGTCCTGATCGGCGCCGACGACCCGGCCGCGATGAAGCGGCACACCGAGGAGTGCCGCCAGCGCGGCTACCCGTTCATCGCCGACTGCTCCCAGCAGCTCGCGTTCGCCGAGGGCGACCTGATCCGCGACCTCATCGACGGCGCGGCGATCCTGTTCTCCAACGAGTACGAGTCGCACGTGATCGAGAAGAAGACCGGGTGGAGCACCGACGAGGTGCTCGCCAGGGTGGGCATCCAGGTGACCACGCTGGGCAAGGACGGCGTGCGGGTCACCTCGCAGGACGGCACCTCGTTCGAGGTCCCGGCCGCGCAGGGTGTCAAGGCCGTCGAGCCCACCGGCGTCGGCGATGCCTTCCGGGCCGGCTTCCTCGCAGCACTCTCCTGGGGCACCTCCCTCGAGCGGGCCGCCCAGGTGGGCTGCGTGCTGGCGGCGTACGTCGTGGAGACGGTCGGCACCCAGGAGTACGACTTCACGATCGAGCAGTTCGTCGAGCGGGTTCGCCTCTCGTACGGCGACGAGGCGGCCGCCGAGGTGCAGAAGAACCTCGCCTGAGCCTGGCTCAGGCGAGCCGCTTCACCACGTAGCGCGGCACACCGTCGTCGGCGAGCTCCTCGCCGACGTACTCCTGGCCGCGCATGCGGCACCATGCCGGCACGTCGTGTCGGGCGGCCGGGTCGCGGGCGACGACCGCGATCCGGCCCCCCACCGGCACGAGCGCCAGTGCCTTCGCCAGCTCGATGATCGGGCGGGGGCAGGGCAGGTCGCGGCAGTCGATCTCGACGTCGGGGGCGGTCACAGTCCCGCCCTCTCGCGGATGGTCGTCACGGCGTCGGCCAGCGCGGCGCAGAAGCCGTCGACCTGGGCGTCGGTCGTGTCGCGGGCGAGGGACACCCGCACGTTGCCGTGCGTGAGCGCCCCCATCGCGGCGAGCACGTGGCTGGGCTCCAGCGTCGACGCCGTGCAGGCCGAACCGCTGGCGACGCCGTAGCCCCGCCGGGCGAGCTCGTCCACGATCTCGTCGCCGCCGGCGTAGAGCACGGAGAAGGTCACCAGGTGGGGGAGCCGCGCCGTGGGGTGGCCGACGACCTCCACGTCGGGCAGGGCGCCCGCGGCAGCGCGGATGCGCTCGACCTGCGCGAACTGCCGCTCGGCGACCTCCGCACGCTCGGCGAGGACCGCCTGGAGTGCTGCCGCGGCCGCGAGTGCCGCCGGCACGTCGGGGAAGCCGCCGACGTCGGTGAGGCCGTCGTCGCCGGGGAAGGGGTTCGTCCACCGGGTGCCACGGCGCACGGCCAGCACACCGACGCCCGCCGGCCCGCCCCACTTGTGCGCGGACGCCGTGAGCGCGTGCCACCGGCGAGGCAGGTCGACGTGGCCGAGCGCGGCTGCGGCGTCGACCAGCACCGGTACGACGCCCGGGAGGTCGAGCTCGTCGACGGGCTGGAGGGTGCCGACCTCCTGGTTGGCGGCCTGGAGCGCCACCACGCCGACGCCGTGCCCGCCTGCGGCGGTGCCGAGGGCGGCCAGGTCGACGACGCCGTGGGCATCGACCGGGACGGAGGCGTGAGCGGGTGAGTCGCGCCACTGGACGGCGTGCAGGACCGCCGAGTGCTCGACCGCACTGTGGACGATCCCGTCTCGCCCCGTGGCGGCCGTCAGTCCCAGCAGCCCCCGGTGGACCGCGTCGGTGCCCGATGCGGTGAAGGCGACCTCGTCGGGGCGCACCCCGAGGCACTCGGCCACCACGGCCCGCGCGTTGTCGAGGAGGAGCCGTGCGTCGCGCCCGGCGCGGTGCAGGCGGCGGGGGTCGGCGTACCCGCGGTCCAGGGCGGCGAACAGCGTGTCCCGCGCAGCCGGGTGCAGGCGGGCCGAGGACGCGCTGTCGAGGTAGACCTCGGGTGTGCTGCTCACAACCTGACGATAGAACCACCCCCCGCCAAGCGGGGGGACCGGGCGATCGCGTCCGAAACGACCCACCCCGCGCGCCGAGCGGGGTCACACTCCGCTAGTCTTCACAGTGTTCTGACCCTCGAGAGGAAGGCTCGTTCGTGGGCTGGTGGCACCCCGAGCGTTCGCGGGCGAAGCGACGGTTCCGTCGTTCGATCCCGCTCGCCGGATTCGTCGTACTCGCGGCCGCGTTGTCCGGCTGCTCGACCGACTCCCAGTGGGAGCGGGTCGGCATGCCCGAGATCGTGACCGTGCAGGGTGAGCACATCCTGCAGCTGTGGCAGGGCGCGTGGATCGCCGCCCTGATCACGGGTGTGGTCACGTGGGCGCTGATCATCGGCGTCCCGATCTGGTTCCGTCGTCGCAGCGACGACGAGGTCCCGGTCCAGACGCGCTACAACCTGCCGATCGAGATCTTCTACACGATCTTCCCGGTCATCATGGTGATCGCGTTCTTCTCGCACACCGTGCGCGTGCAGAACATCGCGCTCGAGCACGTCGAGGACCCCGACGTGACCGTGCTGGTGGTCGGCCAGAAGTGGCAGTGGACGTTCAACTACCCCGACACCGAGGCGGCCGACGGCAAGAACGTCTTCGTCTCCGGCACGGGGGACGACATCCCGCAGCTGGTGATCCCGGTCGACCAGACGATCGAGTTCGACCTCTACAGCCCCGACGTCATCCACAACTTCGGCATCCCGGCCTTCGCGATGCGCATGGACGTCGTCCCGGGCAATGACAACTCCTACCAGGTCACCCCGACCGAGACCGGCACCTTCGACGGCAAGTGCTACGAGCTCTGTGGCGCCTACCACTCGCGGATGCTGTTCACCGTCAAGGTCGTGACCGAGGCCGAGTACGAGGCCTACCTCGCGAAGCTCGCCGCCAACCCGGCCAACGTCTCCGACGAGCCGATCAAGGGTGGCGTCTACTCCGAGAACCTCATCAACCACGACGAGGAGGGCCACGAGTGACCGCCGCGCTCGCCCGCACCGACCTGACCGAGCGCAAGCCGCTCGGCAAGCAGCTCGTCAGGATCATGACGACGACCGATCACAAGCTGATCGGCAACCTCTACTTCGGCACCGCCATCGCCTGGTTCATCGCCGGCGGCATCATGGCGCTGCTCATCCGGTCCGAGCTGGCCTACCCGGGCAGCCAGGTCGTCAACGAGGAGCTGTACAACCAGCTCTTCACCATGCACGGCACGATCATGCTGCTGCTGTTCGCGACGCCGCTGTTCTTCGGCTTCGGCAACGCGATCATGCCGCTGCAGATCGGCGCACCAGACGTCGCGTTCCCGCGCCTGAACATGTTCAGCTACTGGCTGTACCTGTTCGGAGGACTGATCGCCGGTGCCGGCTTCCTCACCCCGCAGGGTGCGGCCTCGTTCGGCTGGTTCGCCTACACGCCGCTCTCCGACTCCGTGAACAGCCCCGGCGTCGGCGGCGACCTGTGGATCATGGGCCTGTGGATGGGTGGTCTCGGCACCATCCTCGGCGCGGTCAACTTCATCACCACGATCATCTGCATGCGGGCTCCGGGCATGACCATGTTCCGGATGCCGATCTTCGTGTGGACCGTGCTGATCACGGCGATCCTCGTCCTGATCGCGTTCCCGATCCTCGCCGGCGCGCTCCTCTCGCTCGAGGCGGACCGTCAGCTCGGCGCCCACGTGTTCGACACCTCGACCGGTGGCGCCATCCTGTGGCAGCACCTGTTCTGGTTCTTCGGGCACCCCGAGGTCTACATCATCGCGCTGCCGTTCTTCGGCATCATCTCCGAGATCCTTCCGGTCTTCAGCCGCAAGCCGATCTTCGGCTACATCGGCCTGGTCGGCGCGACGCTCGGCATCGCGATCCTCTCGGTCGCGGTGTGGGCGCACCACATGTTCGTCACCGGAGCGGTCAACCTCGCGTTCTTCTCCGGCATGACGTTCCTCATCGCGGTCCCGACCGGCGTGAAGTTCTTCAACTGGATCGGGACGATGTGGGGCGGATCAGTGCGCATGGACACCCCCATGCTCTGGTCCGTGGGCTTCCTCACGACCTTCCTCTTCGGTGGCCTGACCGGCATCATCCTGGCCAGCCCGCCGCTCGACTTCCACGTCTCGGACTCCTACTTCGTGGTGGCGCACTTCCACTACACGGTGTTCGGCACGGTCGTGTTCGCCATGTTCGCCGGCTTCTACTTCTGGTGGCCCAAGCTCACCGGGCGGATGCTCGACGAACGCCTCGGCAAGATCCACTTCTGGCTGCTGTTCATCGGCTTCCACACCACCTTCCTCATCCAGCACTGGCTGGGCGTCGAGGGCATGCCGCGTCGCTACGCCGACTACCTGCCCGGTGACGACTGGGAGTTCATGAACCAGGTCTCGACGATCGGGGCGTTCGTGCTCGCGTCCTCGATGCTGCCGTTCTTCTACAACGTCTACGTCTCCCGCAAGGGTCCGCTGGTCAACACCGACGACCCGTGGGGCTGGGGCCGGTCGCTGGAGTGGGCCACGAGCTGCCCGCCGCCGCGCCACAACTTCCACTCGATCCCGCGGATCCGCTCGGAGTCGCCCGCGTTCGACCTCCACCACCCGGAGATCGCCGCGATCGAGATGTACGACGACGAGCCGGCCGTCGCGCTGGACAAGAAGGGAGCTGACGCCTGATGAAGATCGAGGCATGGATCTTCGGCGTGACCACGGTGTTCCTCGTCCTGGTCAGCCCCGCCTACTGGTTCATCACCGACGCCGGCGACTCCGGCGCCGACTGGACCGGCACGTCCGCGCTGGTCATGACCACGCTGCTGTGCGCGATGGTCACGCTCTACCTCGGCTTCCACGCCGGTCGGATGGACGCGCGTCCCGAGGACCGCAAGGACGGCGAGATCGCGGAGGGCGCCGGCGAGCTCGGCTTCTTCCCGCCGTACTCGTGGTGGCCGCTGTGGTGCGCCGCGACGCTCGGCATCATCGTGTTCGCCACGGCGGTCCTCGCCTGGTGGCTGATGATCATCGGCTTCGTGCTCGGCGCCCTGGCCGTCACCGGCTGGATCTTCGAGTACTACCGGGGCGAGTACGCGCACTGAGCCCCCAGCGCTGTCGGCGGTGTCACACATCAGGTGTGACACCGCCAACGCGCTTTTGAGACGGGTTTCCGTGGGACAGCCAGTTACGATTTGCCGGTGTTGACGACCCTTCGCCGCTCCCGCACCGTCCGCGGCCTCGCTGTGCTCTCGGTCCTGGCGGTGGCGGCGTCCGGCTGCGACGGCTCCGGCTTCGCACCGGGCGGCGGCGGTGACGACAGCCCGGAGACGACGGCAGCCGCGGTCACCGAGGCCAGGCTCACGACCAACGTCACGGCAGGTGCCACGGCCGTCCCGGTCAGCACCCTGCTGCGGGTGACGGCGGTCGACGGCACGCTCAGCTCGGTCACGGTGACCTCGAGGGCGGGCAAGGTCACCGGCAGGATCGTCGACGGGACGCGCTGGGTCGCCAGTGACCGGCTCGAGCCCGGTGCCCGCTACCGCATCCGTGCGGTGGCCGAGAGCAGCGACGGCTCGACGGTCGAGAGCGTCACCCCGTTCCGCACCCAGGACCTCGGACTCGACCAGCAGACCTATCCCTCGGTGGCGCCCCTGCAGGGCGAGACGGTGGGCGTCGGCATGCCAGTGGTCGTCACCTTCGACATCCCGGTCACCGACCGGGCCGCCTTCGAGAAGAACATGACCGTCACCTCCACGCCACAGCAGGCCGGCTCGTGGCGCTGGGTGAGCTCGACCGAGGCGCACTGGCGCCCGAGGAGCTACTGGAAGGCCGGCACGAAGGTCAGCGTCGACGTCGACATCAACGGCGTACCGGCGGGCGGCGGCATCTACGGCCAGGAAGACCGTGAGGTCGACTTCGAGGTCGGCGACGCGCACATCTACAAGGTCAACGCGAAGACCCACCAGATGAAGGTCTTCGAGAACGGCAAGCTCCTGCGCACCCTGCCGATCACCACCGGCAAGCCCGGCTTCACCACGCGCTCGGGCGTCAAGGTCATCATGGAGAAGTTCGAGACCCGTCGGATGAACTCCGAGACCGTGGGCATCCCCGCGGGCTCCGCCGAGGCCTACGACATCGACGACGTGCGTTGGGCGATGCGTCTGACCAACTCGGGGGAGTTCATCCACGCGGCGCCGTGGTCGGTCGGCTCGCAGGGCAGCGCCAATGTCTCCCACGGTTGCACGGGCATGTCCACCGAGAACGCCGGCTGGCTGTACTCCATGACCCGCCGCGGCGACGTGGTCGAGTACGTCGGCACGGACCGTCCGATGGAGCCCGACAACGGCTACGGCGACTGGAACATCTCGTGGGCGAGCTACCGGGCGGGCTCCGCCCTCGGCTGATCCCTCGCCCCCGCAGGGGAGTGCAGCACAACCCACAGCGCCGCTGACGTGACGTCAGCGGCGCTGCGTGTGTCCGGGGAGCGGCCTGAGCGGCCGTCTGGCGGCCCCGGCGACCGCAGGGGACCCCGAGCCGGTCCGGGGTGCCCCGGCCGTCCAGGGCGGGATCCTCAACCGGTCCCGCACCCGGAGATGCACGAAGGGCGCCGCTCCCGGTGGAAGCGGCGCCCTTCGTGGTCGATCAGTGGTCCTCGGTGGGCCCGTGACGGTTCGGGCCGGCCGCGATTTGCGACTCCAGCTCGTGCAGCTCGTGCTCGGCGTGGTGCTGCGCGTCGTGCAGCTCCTCGGCCGTCGGCTTCTGCACGTTGTCGGCGAAGAACGCCGCCTGCAGCCTCGCCCGCAGCTTGCGCAGCCGCACCTGGCGACCGGCCAGACCCGAGGCCTCGATCTCCTCGACCGTCTCCGGCGTCGGGTCGTCGTCGCGGGCCGTGAGCGTGTAGGCCTTCGCCTCCGGCAGCGGCAGGTGCTTCTCGGCGTACGCACCCTCGGGGGAGCGGACCAGGACGCCCGACTCGTAGCCGTGGAGCAGCTTCTCCTCATCGTGGCGCTGGAGCGAGATGCACCAGCGCTTGGTGATGATGAAGGCGATGACCGGACCGATGAACACCGCACCGCGCATGAAGTACGTGATCTGGTTGATGCTCAGGTCGAACTTGATCGCGATGATGTCGTTGCCGCCCGCGGCCCACGAGAGGCCGTAGAAGGTCATCAGCGCGACCATGATCGCCGTGCGCGTCGGGGCGTTGCGCGGGCGCTGGAGCAGGTGGTGCTCCCGCTTGTCGCCCGTGATCCACGACTCCAGGAACGGCAGCGCGATCAGGACCATCAGCATCAGCGGCGGCATCACGAGGATCGGCAGCATGACGTTCCAGGAGATCGTCACGCCCCAGATGTGCGTCTCCCACGCAGGGATGATGCGCAGCAGGCCGTCGGGCCAGCCCATGTACCAGTCGGGCTGCGAGCCCGCCGTCACCTTGGACGGGTCGTAGGGGCCGAACTTCCAGACCGGGTTCAGCGAGAACAGGCCACCCAGCAGGGTGATCACGCCGAACACGATGAAGAAGAAGCCACCGGCCTTGGCGGCGTACACGGGGAGCATCGGGTAGCCGACGACGTTCTCCTCGGTGCGGCCGGGGCCGGCCCACTGGGTGTGCTTGTGGTAGACGAGCAGCAGCATGTGGGCCGCGACGAGGGCGAGCAGGATGCCCGGGATCAGCAGGATGTGCATCACGTAGAACCGCGGGATGATCGAGTCACCCGGGAACTCGCCACCGAACAGGAAGAACGACATGTAGGTGCCGACCACGGGGGAGGCCTTCATGAAGCCGTCCGCGGCACGGACGCCGGTGCCCGAGAGCAGGTCGTCGGGCAGCGAGTAGCCGGTGAAGCCCTCGATGGTGCCCAGCAGCAGCAGCAGGCAGCCGATGACCCAGTTGAGCTCGCGCGGCTTGCGGAAGGCGCCCGTGAAGTAGACGCGGAGCATGTGGATCATCATCGAGGCGATGAAGATCATCGCCGCCCAGTGGTGCATCTGCCGCATGAGCAGACCGCCGCGGACGTCGAACGAGATCTCCATGGTGGACGCCATGGCCTTCGACATCTCCACGCCGCGCAGCGGGTCGTAGGAGCCGTTGTAGTGGACCTCGGCCATGCTCGGGTCGAACCACAGCGTCAGGAAGACACCAGTCAGCAGGAGGACGACGAAGCTCCACAGGGCGATCTCGCCCAGCATGAAGGACCAGTGGTCCGGGAAGACCTTGCGCAGGTTCTTCTTCATGGCGGTGCCGAGGCCGAGCCGCTCGTCGGCCCAGTTGGCGATCGCGCCGGCGCGCTGCGCGCCCTTGGTGGGCGCCGGGGTGGAGCCGTTGGTCGTTGCGACCTTGCTCATGTCACCAACGGTCATAGTAGTCACGCTCCCAGAAGCTCGGGCCGACCGGCTCGTCGAAGTCGCTCTGTGCGACCAGGTAGCCCTCGTCGTCGACGGTGATCGGCAGCTGGGGCAGCGGACGGCCGGCGGGGCCGAACACCACCTTGCCGGAGTCGGCGAGGTCGAAGGTGGACTGGTGGCAGGGGCAGAGCAGGTGGTGCGTCGTCCGCTCGTTGAGCGAGATCGGGCAACCCACGTGGGTGCAGATCTTGGAGTAGGCCACGATGCCCTCGTGGTCCCAGTTGTCACGGCTGTCGCCCTTGGCGTCCTTGCCCGGCTTGATGTCGGCCGGGTTCATGCGGAGCAGGACCAGGGACGCCTTGGACTTGTGGACCTGGAGGTTGACGCCCTCGACCTCGCTCGGGTCGATGTCGTAGCGCTCCGGGTTGTGCAGGGCGTCGGGCTGGCAGTTCACCAGGTCGCCGATCTCGAGGTCGGAGGCGAGGATCGGGGTCCAGATGCCGTCGCGCACGATCCGCATGGGCCTGTCGGCGGTGCCGTCGCCCCAGATCGTGTGGTAGAGCTTCTTGCCCGGCAGCGGGCCGAGGTCGCGCAGCAGGACGACGGCCGGGAGGCCGAGCAGGCCGACCGCGCCCAGCAGCGAGTTGCGGATCAGGGGCCGGCGCGCGATGCCCGACTCCTCGATGCCGACCGTCAGCGCGTTGACGGTGGCCTCGCGGTCCTCGTCGGTGGAACGGGCCGGGTGGCGCAGCTCCACGATCTCGTGGTCACCCATGAGCTTGCGGGCCCAGTGGATGACGCCGATGCCGATGAACAGCAGGGCCAGGCCGAGCGTGGCGCCCAGCGCCATCGTCGAGGCGCCGAAGCCTCCGACGACGTGCCAGTTGTCACCGATGTCGAGGGTGAAGTAGGAGACCAGGAACAGGATCACGCAGACGGCCGAGAGGCCGAACAGCGCGGCCACCTGGCGCTCGGCGCGCTTCTCCTTCGCCGGGTCGACGTCGGTGGGTCGCCACTGGTGCTCCGGGAGGCCCGGGTCGGCGATCGGGCCGGCAGCCACCAGCTCTGCGCCGTGCTCGTCGTTGTTGTGTGCGTCGCTCACGCTGCCGCCTCGTCCTTCTTCTTGCTCGAGCGGGTGGTGTGGGCCGCGATCCAGACCGCGAAGCCGACCAGGACGCCGATGCCTCCCAGCCAGGCGGTGATGCCCTCGCTGACGGGCCCGAGGCTGCCGAACGTGAAGCCGCTGTAGCTGGGCTGCTCGTCGAGCTTCTCGAGGTAGGCGATGACGGCCTTCTTGTCCTCGGGCGGGATGTTGCCGTCGGAGAAGGTGTCCATCGACTGCGGACCGGTCAGCATCGCCTCGTAGATGTGCTTGGAGTCGACGCCGCGGATCTTCGGGGCGTAGCCGCCGCGCGGCATGGCGCCGCCGGAGCCCTCGAAGTTGTGGCAGGCGGTGCAGTTGGCGAGGAAGATCTGGCCACCGCGGCTGATGAGGAGCGTCTTGTCCTCCTCGTCCTCCTTGCCGTCGCCGTTGAGGTCGCCGGGGCTGTCGGTGTCGTAGAGGTCCGCGTCCGGGATGGCCGGGCCGGTGCCGAGGGAGGCGACGTACGCCGACAGGGCGGCGATCTCCTCCTCGGTGTAGACGACCTCCTTGCGGGGCGCCTGCACGCCCGGCTGGGCCATCGGCATGCGGCCGGTGCCGACCTGGAAGTCGACGGCGGCGGCGCCCACGTCGGTCAGGGCCGGACCGTACTGCGTGCCGCCCTGGGTGAGGACGCCCTCGCCGTTCTGGCCGTGGCAGAAGGCGCAGCCGATGAGGAAGAGCTCGCGGCCCTCCTCGACGAGCGCCTCCTGGTCGGCGTTCGAGTCGGCCTGGGCCGGCGCGAAGGCGGCGTACAGGCCACCGGTCAGCAGCAGGCCCAGCACGAGCACGACGAGGCCGGCGAGCGGGCCGCGGCGGTGCCGGGAGAGGCGACCGGCGGAGCGGTTCAGAAGGCGCACAATCAGTCCTTGCGGGTCCGGGTCGGGCTGGGGGTCCAACAGTTCTTCGTCATCTGCGGCGCCACCGTCACTTGATCAGGTAGATCGTGGCGAACAGGCCGATCCACACCACGTCGACGAAGTGCCAGTAGTACGAGACGACGATCGCGCTGACCGCCTGCTCGTGGGTGAACCGGCGGGCGACGTAGGTGCGGCCGAGGACGAAGAGGAAGGCGATGAGTCCGCCGGTCACGTGGATGCCGTGGAAGCCGGTGGTGAGGTAGAACATCGTGCCGTAGCCGTCCTTCGGGATGGTGACACCCTCGTGGATCAGCTCGGCGTACTCCAGCGCCTGGCCGCCGATGAAGATCGCGCCCATGACGTAGGTGAGGATGAACCACTCGCGCAGGCCCCACTTGCCGACCTGGAGCAGCGTGCCGGTGCGTCCGACCTGACCGCGCTCCGCGGCGAAGACGCCGAACTGGCAGGTGAAGGACGACAGCACGAGGATCGTCGTGTTGATGCTCGCGAACGGCACGTTGAGCAGCGCGGTGTTCTCCGCCCACATCTCCGGCGAGACCGACCGGATCGTGAAGTACGACGCGAAGAGCGCCGCGAAGAACATGAGCTCGCTGGACAGCCAGATGATGGTCCCGACCGCCACCATGCTGGGTCGGTCGTGCTGGCCGTGCAGGCGCGAGGCAGGAAGAGATGCCGAAGCTGAGATCGCCACGGGCGCCATTATGGCGGTAACCGCCGGTGACGGCATCCCGACCCCCCGTTATGGGCATTCACCACCGTCCGCCTACGCTCGATCGGGTTTGCAAAACGTGTCCGGATCGGGTGCGCCGGGTCGAGGAGGTTGCTGGTGGGGTTGGTGGTGACGGCCGCCGCGGCCGTCGATGACCTCCCGAGGTTCGACGCGGGGGCGCTGCTGTCCGAGTGGGGGCTCGCGCCGCTGCCGCTGGTCGTCACGGTCTGGGCGACCGGCCTCTACGTCCTCGGCGTGCTCACGCTGCGGCGACGCGGTGACGCGTGGCCGGTCGGGCGCTCGATCGCGTGGGGCGTCGGCATGCTGGCGTTCTACCTCGCCACCTCGTCCGGCCTGGCCGCCTACGACACGGTCCTGCTCAGCGTGCACATGGTCCAGCACATGGTGCTGTCCATGGTGGTGCCGCTCTCGCTCGCCCTCGGCGCGCCGGTGACGCTCGCCCTGCGCACGCTGCCCCGTCGGCCGCGCGGCTGGCTGCTCGCCGTACTCCACTCGCGGGTGGCGAAGGTGCTCGGCTTCCCGCCCCTGGCCTTCGGCCTCTACGTGATCTCACCGTGGGCGCTCTACTTCTCGGGCTGGTACGAGGCGTCGCTCCGTTCGGCCTACGTGCACGAGATGATGCACGTCCACCTCGTCGCCGTCGGTGCGCTCTTCTTCTGGCCGATCGTGGGTGTGGACCCGCTGCCGGGACGGGTGGCCCATCCGTTCCGGGTCCTGCTGACCGTGATGACGCTGCCGTTCCACGCGTTCCTCGGGGTCACGATCATGGGCCAGAAGACGCTCCTGGGCGGGGACTGGTACCCATCGCTCCACGACGGCCCGATGGGGGCCTGGCTGCCGGACCCGTACGACGACCAGAACCTCGCGGGCGGGATCCTGTGGGGCGCCGGCGATCTCGTGGGCGTGGTGTTCTTCATCGTGCTCTTCGTCCAGTGGGTCCGCTCCTCGCTCAAGGAGGCAGAGCGTGAGGACCGGCGGCTGGACCGGCTCGAGCGCCAGGAGCTCCGAGCCCAGGAGGTCGCGCGTGCGCAGGCCCGGCCACCGGGCGACGCCGGGGCCGAGTAGCATCGCGCGGGTGAGCTCTCCGAAGTCTCTGAAGGTGCTCGTCTACAGCGACGACGTGCACACCCGCGAGCAGGTCATCCTTGCGCTGGGCCGTCGCCCGCACCCGGACCTGCCGGAGCTGGAGTACGTCGAGGTGGCGACCGAGCCGGTCGTGATCCAGCACATGGACGCCGGCCACCTGGCCCTCGCGATCCTCGACGGCGAGGCCGTGCCCGCCGGTGGCATGGGGATCGCCAAGCAGCTCAAGGACGAGATCTACGACTGCCCGCCGCTGCTGGTGCTGACCGGCCGGCCGCAGGACGCGTGGCTGGCGACGTGGTCGCGCGCCGACGCCGCGGTGCCGCACCCGATCGACCCGATCCAGCTGGCCGAGGCGGTCGTGTCGCTCCTGCGCGCCCGCGTTCCTGCCTGAGCGCCGCGATGACCTGGCCTGACGTCCTCGGCACGCTCGTCGCCGGGGAGGACCTGACGCCTGCCCAGGCGACCTGGGCGATGGGGGAGATCCTCGCCGGCGAGGCGACGCCGGCCCAGATCGCCGGCTTCGTCGTGGCGCTGCGCGCCAAGGGCGAGACCATCGACGAGCTGACCGGCCTGGTCGACGCGATGTACGGCGTGATGACGCCGATCTCGGTCCCGGGTCGCCTCCTCGACGTGGTCGGTACGGGCGGCGACCGATCGTTCTCGGTCAACATCTCGACGATGTCGGCCATCGTCGCGGCCGGCGCCGGGGCGCGCGTGGTCAAGCACGGCAACCGGTCGGCCTCCTCGCAGGCCGGCACCGCCGACGTCCTCGAGGCGCTCGGCGTGCGGCTGGACCTGCCCGCGGACCGGGTGGCCGAGGTCGCGATCGAGGCCGGCATCACGTTCTGCTTCGCCGCTGCCTTCCACCCGGCGATGCGGCACGCGGCCGTCCCGCGCCGCGAGCTCGGTATCGGCACCGCCTTCAACGTGCTCGGGCCGCTGGCGAACCCGACGAAGCCGGCTGCCCAGGCGATCGGGTGCGCGGACCCGAAGCTCGCCCCCGTCATGGCCGGCGTCTTCGCCGCCCGGGGCGTCGACGCCTGGGTGTTCCGCGGCGATGACGGCCTCGACGAGCTGACCACCACCACGACCTCCGCACTGTGGGTCGTCCACGACGGCACCGTGACCCTCGCGAAGGTGGACCCCGCTGCCTACGGGCTCGCGCCGGCGACCCCCGAGGACCTGAGGGGCGGCGACGCACAGCACAACGCCGACGTCGTACGACGGCTGCTGGCAGGGGAGCCCGGCCCGGTCCGCGAGGCGGTCCTGCTCAACGCCGGCGCCGCGCTGGCCGTGTACGACGCCCCGGGTGGTGCCGTCGACGAGGTCCTGGCCGCCGGCATCCACCGCGCTGCGGAGGCGATCGACTCCGGGGCGGCTCAGGCGACGCTCGACCGCTGGATCGCCGCCGCCTCCTCCTGATCGAGGTCGGGCATCGTCCACACCAGCGGGTAGCCCGAGAAGCAGAGCAGGGCGAACGCGGTGAAGGGCAGCGGGCTGCCGAGCAGGACGATGATCGACAGGTGCAGCATCACTCCCAGGGCGAGGGCGTAGCGGCGCACCGGCCGCCACCAGATCCCGAGCCCGATCGCGATCTCCGTCGGAACGGTTGCCCAGGCCGCCAGCTCTGCCGGCACCCATCCCGGCGACAGGGACGCGATGGGGGCGCCGGACAGGAACTCGGGGTTCGTCTTGCTCAGGCCGGCGAACAGGTAGCAGGCCGAGATGGTGGCGATGACGAGCAGCTGCGGCCACCAGCGCACGAGGCCGTCGGAGGTGTCGCGACGGGAGCGGGCGCCGATCGCCCACGCGCGGTCCGTCTCCGCCAGCGCGAACAGGACGCAGAGCAGCACCAGCAGGAAGCGGTGGTTGCTGTAGAGCTGGTGGTCGCCGACCAGCAGCAGGAGGTTGCCCGCCGCGATCGTGGTCGCGCTGGCCGGTGCGAACACACCGAGCGCCAGCAGCGCGCTGGCCACGCCCATGACGATCGCCCAGGCGCCCAGCGGAAGTGCCTCGATCGAGGGCAGCGCGGCGGACACCGGAGTCGTGACGCGATCCGCCTGCAAGCTGGCGACGAGCTGGCCGCCCTCGTAGCAGGTCAGCACGGCGCCGACGGCGAGCAGCACCCGGCCGACAGCGACCGCACGAGGAGCAGTCCGCGCGGTCGTCAGCATGCGACGCTCCGGCGCTCGAGACGATCCGGCTGGAGACGCCGGACCTCGACGCGCACCGCGTCCGGGATCCGCGCACAGAGCTCCTCGGGCAGGAAGGTCGTCCAGTCGACCTCGACGCGCGAAGCCGCGATGTGCTCGCCGAGGCGGACGACGTGGGTGCGCCCTCCGCGGTCCTGCCAGTGCGCCGACATGACGCCGTACCCGGAGTACATCTGGAAGCTGTACCTCGCAGGTGTGGGGCCGAGCAGCAGGAACATCGCGGGAAGGATGAAGACCGCACAGACGAGCGACACGACGAGGCGGTCGCGCCACGTCGTCACCTGGCCGCGGAAGAGCACCCGGTCAACGTAGCCATCCGGCCGTGCGCGGGATACGGGATCCGGTCTCGACCCTCTGGTCACAAAGAACTAGAGGCAATGTCCCGAAGTCGGTCCCTCTGCGACCAACGGTCGAATAGCGTGCTCGTGCTGCCGGGTGGGCCTGTCGTTGGAGCGGCGAGAACTCAGCCCGGCGTTCTTGTTCTTGGGAGGGAACAGTGTCCTTGCGACGCAGTCTGCTGGCTTCACTGGTGACGGTTCTCGGCGGGTCGGCCATGGCGGTCGTGCCGCTGGCGGGTCCGGCCTCCGCCGACGTCGACCCGGCGTCCGCTGGTGCGGCACTCGACCTGCCCACGGGCGTGTCGGCCGCGGTCAGTGGTAGTGGCGCGGTCGAGACCCAGGCGTTCAACGACTTCCCGTCGAAGGGCGGCGGGTACCTCGTTCTCTCCACCGGCGACGCCGAGGCCGTGATGCTGTCGACCCCGTTGGCCATCGACGACCCGACCACGTCCGCGGACGAGTGGGGTGCCGACCCGCATCCGACCAGCACCGACGTCGGGGCTGACAACGCGCCCGACATCTCGACCCTGACGTTGTCGGTCGACCCGTCGACGGCGGCGGGCTGCCTGCTGATCGACTTCGCGATGGGCACCGACGAGACCGTCCGTGCCTTCACGCCGGAGACGCCCGCCGACAGCCTGTCGGTCGTTCGTCGCGCGGATCCGTCGACGGAGTACGCCAGGAACGCCGGCCGCGGCTACTTCCAGCAGGAGGGCTGGGCGGCGGAGCCGCGAACCTACACCACCAACGCCATCGGCTACTGGCACCGGCCAGGCACGACCGACGACGTCCTCGGCGGCCAGCTCGAGGTGCCGCGGCTCGCCCGCTGGACCCCGCTCGACCACGTCACGACGCGCGACACGGCGCGGGTGCCGCTCGACTTCTCCGGCGGAGCGGATGTCATCGACATCTCCGTGGCCGACGGCCCGCACGGTGAGGAGATCGACGGCGAGACCGACTCCGCGGCCTTCATCGACAACGTGCGCCTGACGACAAGCTGCGCGGCCGGGGCTGCGCCGCAACCGGCGAACCCCTATGGCGACGGCAGCATCAAGGGCGAACGCCGCGTCGGCTACCCCCTCAGCTACGACCCCTTCCCCAGCACGGCCGAGATCGAGAGCTACGACGCGGCCGACAACGGCTGGACGCACCCCGCTCCGGCCGCGCCGACCGACCTCCGGTTCCGCTGGTACCGCACGAAGGTCTCCTGTTCGGGCCCCTACAACAGCGACATGAACAACTGGGTGGCCATCCCCGACGCCGATCGGCAGTCCTACGTGCCGACCAACCTCGACAAGGGGCACTGCCTGATCGTCCTGGTGAGCGGTGCGGTCGACGGCCGCCCGATCGCGACCTTCCCCAACACGGCCGAAGCGGGCACCAACCCGGACCGGTGGTACGTCACCACCGCGATCCTCGCCGGTGTCTTCCAGGACGGTTCGACCCCGACCATCAACCACGACGGCAGCCCCAAGGTCGGCGAGGTCGTCACCGTGACGCCGGTCCCGACCCGTCCGCTGCAGAACTCGTGGTCCTACCAGTGGTACGCCGACGGATCGATCATCTCCGGCGCCACGAGCAGCGCGCTGACGCTGGGAGCCGCCCAGCGCGGCAAGGCGATCACCGTGCGCGCTGCGGCGAAGCGCAGCGGCTTCGACGAGAGGGCGTGGACGAGCGTGGCCACGCCCAAGGTGGTCGGCGACGTCATGGAGTCGGTGGGCTCACCTGCCATCCTTCCGCAGGAGGACGGCGAGCCGCCGGCTGTGGGCGATGTGCTGACGGTGGACGCCGGCTCCGGTTGGCCGGACGGCACCAGCTTCACCTACCAGTGGCGACGTGCGGGTGTCGCCATCTCGGGCGCGACCCAGCCGACGTACACCGCGACGTCCACGGACGTGGCGAAGCCCGTGACGGTGGTCGTCCACGGCTCGAAGCCGGGCTACGACCCTGCGGTGGCCGAGACCACCAGCGTGACCGTGAAGGGTGCGCCGATGGCCGGAGGGACGCCCACGATCAGCGGAACGGCGAAGGTCGGCGCGCGTCTGGCCGCCTACGTCACGGACTGGGTCCCCAGCGCCTCCACCTTCACCTACGCCTGGTACGCCGGGGCCACGCTGGTCCAGTCCGGAACCAGTCGCTACTACACGCCGACGAGCACGACGGCGGGCCTGCCGATCGTCGTCCGGGCGACCGGGACCAGGACCGGTTACGAGCCGCTGACTGCGTCGAGTGCTCCCACCGCCCCCGTGGCCAACGGCGCACTCACGGTCGGTGCCGTGCGGATCTCCGGAACGGCCCGGGTCGGCTACACGCTTCGTGCCTACACCCCGTACTGGGGGCCGGCTCCGGTCTCCTTCAGGTACCGCTGGAAGATCGGCAGCACCTACGTCGCGGCGCCGGGCGGAACGAGGTCGTACCTGAAGCTGCCCGCACGGGCCCGTGGCAAGCGGGTGACGCTCGTGGTGACGGGGAGCAAGGCCGGGTACAACGCGGCCACCCGGTCGGCCGTGAGCGCCGCCGTCCGCTGACCGCCACGCAGTCGTCGGCTCAGTCCATGCCCAGCGAGAAGGTCGCCTCGAGGTCGTGGCGTGAGTAGGCCCGGTAGGCGATGTGGGTCTCGGTGTCGACGACGCCGTCGACCTTGTTGAGCCGGTCGGAGACCACCGCGGCGATGTCGTCGTGGTTGCGGACCCGGACCAGCGCGATGAGGTCGATCTGGCCGGTGACGGAGTAGACCTCGCTGACGCCGTCCAGCGCGGCGATGGCGGCCGCCACCTCGGGGATCCGCGCGGTCTCTGCCTGGACGAACACGATGGCGGTGATCATGGGGCCACCCTAGGAGACCTGGGGCGTGACCGTGAGGACCGGCACGTGCCGGGCGGCGCCGCGAACGGGACAGGTCCACTCGCCGACGACGTCGACCAGGCGCACACCCGGCGCCTCGAGCCAGCGCAGGATCCGCTCGGTCTCCTCGGCGGTGGCCGCGGGGGTGGGGCCGAGTGCGGGCAGCACGGTCTCGGCGGTGAGCCGCAGGGCCTCCACCCACGCGACGGCATCGGCACCCGGCGGGATCGTGCCGGCGGCGGCCAGGCGGCCGTGCCGGACCACGTGGACCGCCCAGCGGCCGTCGTCCTCGCGGCGCGCGGCGACGACCTCCGGACAGCCGGTCAGCGCGGCCAGGCGCTGGCTGCGGGCGGAGCCGCGGATGAAGTCGGCGAGCCGGTCACGGTGGTGGGCCGCCTCCTCGAAGCGCTCCTGGTCGGCCAGTGCAGCCATCCGTGCCTGCACCAGGTCGACCACGTCGTCGGGCCGGCGCAGGAGTGTGTCCTGGAGCTGGCGCACCACGGCGCCGTACGACTGCTCGTCGACGCTGCCGTCGCACGGGGCGAGGCAACGGTGCATCTCCGCGAGTGCGCAGGGTGAGCGCGAGGGCTTGCGCCCGAAGCGCTCGTTGCACTGGCGGATGGGGAACACCTCGTGCAGCGCCGCCAGTGAGCTCTCGGCGCTGGCGCGCGAGGAGAACGGGCCGACGTAGTCGGCGTCGTCGTCGAGGACCCGCTTGACCAGGGAGAGCCGCGGCCAGGGCTCGCGGGTCAGCTTGAGCCAGGTGACCTTCTCCGGGTGCCGCGAGCGCCGGTTGTACGGCGGCTTGTGCTCCGCGATCAGCCGGAGCTCGCGCACCTCGGCCTCCAGCGGGGTGGCGCACTCGATGCCGGTGACGGAGGCAGCGAGCTGGACCATCTGGCCGATCCGGGTGCGCTTCTCCGACGCGGTGAAGTAGGACCGGACCCGGCGACGGAGATCGCGGGAGGTGCCGATGTAGAGGACGCGCTCGCGGTCGTCGCGGAAGAGGTAGACGCCCGGAGCGTGGGGGAGGGCGTCGGCGAGGTGGCGCTTGCGCCGGGAGGTGGACGCGACCCGCGCGTTGTAGCCCTGCAGCTCCTCGAGGGTGTGCACCCCGAGGCCGCCCAGGCGCTCCATCAGACCGTGCAGCACGTCGACCGTCGCACGGGCGTCCTCGAGCGCACGGTGGTTGGGCGTCGTCGAGGCCCGGAACAGGCGTGCCAGCGAGGACAGCTTGTGGTTGGGCGCCTCGTCACGGCTGACGACGTGGCGTGCCAGCTTCACGGTGTCGAGGACCTCGAAGTCGGGCCAGGCCAGGTCCTGCTCCTGAGCGAAGTGGCGCAGGAAGCCGACGTCGAAGCGGGCGTTGTGCGCCACCAGGACCGTGCCGGCGGCGAACTCGAGGAAGGCCGGCAGTGCCGCGCGGATCGACGGGGCATCGGCCACCATGCGGTTGGTGATGCCGGTCAGCACCGCGATGAACGCCGGGATGGAGGTGTGCGGGTTGACGAGGGTCTGGAACTCGCCGAGCACCTCGCCGCCGCGGACCTTGACGGCGCCGATCTCCGTGATCCGGTCGCCGTCGCCGACGGACCCGCCGGTCGTCTCCAGGTCGACGACGCAGAAGGTGATGTCGCGCAGCGGCCGCCCGAGCTCCTCGAAGGAACGCTGGTCCTCCCACCGGGGGGCGGGAAGCGCGGCGGAGGTCATGCCGACGACGGTAGGCCGTGCCACCGACGCAATGGCGCAGGCGTCCCGAGGGCGGGTCGACGGGACGGGTGTCCGCGGGCCCGCTGGACGACTCGTGGGTTGTGTCGGCCCCTCCTGTCACTCTCGCCCCATGACGACGAGGATCGACTGCGACACCTGCGTGGTGCGGGGTCTCGCGTGCCATGACTGCGTGGTGACGGTGCTGCTCGGGCCGCCGCCGGAGCTGATGATCGACGACGACGAGCTGCGGGCGCTCGACGTCCTCGCGGAGGGCGGGCTCGTGCCCCCGCTACGGCTCGTCCGGCCGGTGTCGGCACCTGAGGTCGAGTCCGCGTGAGCGACGCTGTGGCGACACATCGTGGGGCTGGTGGGACGGCTGGGACTGGTGTGATCCGTGTCTCGTGGTTGGTGTCCACAACACGCGTGGCAGGGTTTGGCCTCGCTGCTGGCCACGATTAGGCTGCTCGCTCAGGTGTCCGTGGAAGTGGATCGACCGATCCGCGCGGGCACCGCGCTGAGTCCGGGGCCGTTCGCGGCACCGGAGCCGGGGAACCAACCACTTCTGGGGTGAATCCCGCACGAGGGGCGACCTCGCGAGCCCGACCGGGCAGCGGGGGAGCAGGGAGTGCGGGTAGGGCGAGTCGTGCCCGAGTCCGTCAGCTCACCCGGTAGGCGTACGACACCAGAGGGGACCGCCAGCACGTGCTGAACGGCCGCAGACGCACCACCGCTTCGCTTGCCGCACTGGCCCTGACGGGGACGATCGCCCTGTCGGTGAGCTCCCCGACCACCCCCGCGCAGGCGGAGCCCGACATCGAGACGGTGCGCGACCGCGTCGACCGCCTGCTCCACCAGGCCGAGCAGGCCTCGGAGCGCTACAACGACGCCCGCCTCGAGCTTGCCGAGCTCAACCGCGACCTCGACTCGCTCGAGGCCGACCAGTCGCGCCAGGGCGACGTCCTCGAGGGCGTCCGTGCCGACGTCCGCGACGCGACGATCCAGCGTTACCAGAACGGCGGCCTCGGCGCGACCGGTGAGCTGCTCGCCTCCGACTCCGCCGGATTCCTCGACGAGCTGACGACCCTGTCGACCGTCGACGGGATCCAGGACTCGCTCCTGTCGGACTACGACAACGAGCTCGAGGCCTACAGCATCCGCCGTGAGCAGACCGAGGAGCGCCGCGCCGACGTCAAGGCCCTGAAGAAGGACCTGGCCGAGGAGAAGAAGAGCGCCGACGACAAGCTGGCCGAGGCGAAGGCCCTCCTGTCCAAGCTGGAGGAGGAGGAGCGCGCCGAGATCCTCTCCCGCGGCGGCTACCGCGCGCCCGACGCCGCCTCGATCCCGGCCTCCGGTCGTGCGAAGGCGGCCATCGCCTACGCGCTCGCGCAGGTCGGCGACGCCTACGTCTACGGTGCCGCCGGGCCGAACGCCTTCGACTGCTCGGGTCTGACGATGATGGCCTACGCGCAGGCCGGCGTGAGCCTTCCGCACTCCTCCCGGGCGCAGATGGGCTCCGGCGCGCCGGTGTCGCGCAGCGACCTGCAGCCCGGTGACCTCGTCTTCTACTACAGCCCGGTCAGCCACGTCGCCATCTACCTCGGCAACGGCATGATCGTGCACGCGGCCAACCCGGGCGCGGGCGTGAAGGTGTCGAGCGTCGACGAGATGCCCTACGCCGGAGCGGTCCGGCCTGGGTGACCCGCCGGGGCCCGGCCCCGGCGCTCGCCGGGGTGCTGTTGACCGCAGCCCTGCTCGCCGGTGGGTGCTCGGGTGACGAGTACGTCGCCCCACCGCCCGCGGAGCGAAGCGAGGTCGCTGATCCGGCGGCGGCTGCGGCGACGCTGGCGGCGCTGCAGGACGACCTCGACGACCCGGCGGCCGCAGGGGAGCTCGGAGCGGACCGGACCTCAGCCGACCTGCTGACCGCGATCGCCGGCAACGTCGCGGCGTTGCGGCTCACCGACGTCACGCTGGCCTACATCACGGAGACCGGCACCACCGCCGGTGACGATGCGTGGGACGGCCTGGTCGCGGTCACCTGGCGCCTCGACGGCTTCGACCGCGCGTCCGCGCGGGCCGAGGTCCCGGTGTCCTTCGCCGACGGAGGGCGCTCGATCGCCGCGGTCGGCGCGGACGCGAAGCGCGTTCCGCTGTGGCTGACCGGCCCGGTCGTCGTACGACGCACGCCGGGGGCGCTCGTCATGGCAGCAGGCGAAGCATCCGACATCGACGTGCTCGCGCGTCGAGCGCGCCGTGCCGTCGCGGCCACCGGACCGCTGCTCGGTCGGGGCGACGGCCTCGTCGTCGAGGTACCGGCGGACGGCGAGCAGCTGCACCGCGCGCTCGGCGCCGACCGTGGCGCCTACGACGCGATCGCAGCGGTGACGGCGCCCGTCGACGGCTCCACGGCTCCGCGCAGCCCGGTCCATGTCTTCCTCAACCGTGCTGTGTACGACGGCCTCGACCCCGTCGCTGCACAGGTCGTCATGACGCACGAGGCCGTCCACGCGGTCACGGGGGCCGCTCTCGCGCGCGGGGTGCCGCTCTGGCTGGTCGAGGGCTTCGCCGACCACGTCGCCCTGCGTGACGTGGCGCTCCCGGTGGCGCAGACGGCCGCCCAGGTGATCAGCCAGGTCCGGCGCGACGGTCTCCCGGACGCGCTGCCGGCCGACAGCGACTTCGACACCGGCGCCAGTCACCTCGGCACGCTCTACGAGGCCGCGTGGCAGGTCACGGAGACGCTGGCCGAGCAGGGCGGGGCCGATGCGCTCGTCGCGTTCTACGAGGACGTGCTCGGCGGGACCGCGGTCGACGCCGCGCTGCGCCGCCACTTCGGCTGGAGCGAGGCCGACCTGACGGCCGCGTGGCGCGCCCGGCTGGCCGCCCTTGCCGACGTGCCAGAGTAGGGGAGTGGACAACGCACGGGCGGCGCGCAGGGTCGCGCTCGGGACCGTCCTGATCGGCCTCGCGGTGTTCCTCTTCGTGGCCTCCTCGCGGGTGCCGTGGGAGCCGGTCCCCGGCGGCATGCCGCCGCCGGCCGAGGCGTCCTCGGTCTTCTCCCTCTCGGAGGTCGAGCGCGCCGAGCACTACGCGCGCTGGGCGCGGACCTGGAGCTGGTCCTCGCTCGCCGTCTCGCTCGCCGTGGCCTGCTGGCTCGGCTTCGGCCGCCGTGGCCGGGAGTGGGCCGAGCGGGTGCCCGGCTGGTGGTGGGTGCGGATCGTCCTCGTCGTGGCGGCCCTGACCGTCGTCGGCAGGCTGGTGACCCTGCCGTTCGCGATCGCCCTGCGTCGACTCGCGCTCGACGAGGGCCTTGCCGCCGGCTCCTGGTCGGCCTGGTCGGCCGACGTCGTCAAGGGTGAGCTCATCACCGTGGTGACGACCTCGATCGCGGTCATCGCGCTGGTCGGCTCCGTGCGGCGGTGGCCGCGCGCGTGGCCGGCGGTCGCGGGGGTCGTCGCCGCCGCGCTCGTCGTCCTCGGATCGTTCGTGTATCCGGTGCTGGTCGAGCCGGTGTTCAACCGCTTCGAGTCACTGCCGGACGGACCGCTGCGGACGGAGGTGCTGGCGCTCGCGGACCGTGAGGGCGTCACGGTCGACGACGTGCTGGTGGCCGACGCGTCCCGTCGTACGACGACACTCAATGCCTACGTCTCGGGCTTCGGCCACACGCGGCGGGTGGTTCTCTACGACAACCTCGTCGACGACACGCCGCGCGACGAGGTGCTCTCGGTCGTGGCCCACGAGCTGGCCCATGCGAAGCACGGCGACGTGGTGACCGGGACGACGCTCGGCGCGGCCGGTGCGCTGGTCGGCGTGGGCCTGCTCGGCCTCCTGCTGGCGGCGGACGGCCGGCGAGACCTGCGGAGGACGGGGGCGGTGCCCTGCCTGCTCGCCCTGGTCGCCATCGCGACGCTGGCAGCGGCACCGGTGCAGAACGGGATCAGTCGGAAGATCGAGGCCCGGGCAGACGAGACGGCGCTGGAGCAGACGAACGACCCGCAGGCCTTCGTCGCGCTCCAGCGCCGTCTCGCGCTGCGGTCCCGTGCCGACCCCACGCCCCCGGCGTGGTCCCAGTTCTGGTTCGGGTCCCACCCGACCGTGCTGGAGCGCATCGGGATGGCGCGCGTCAGGGATTGAAGTCCACGCCGAACAGGTCGTTGACGCTCGAACCGAACGCTGCGACGGCTCCGACGATCACGGCTGCGATGAAGCCGACGATCAGCGCGTACTCGACCGAGCTCGCGCCGCGGTCGTCCGCTTCGAGGTCAGCTCCGAGGAGGACACGAACGAGTGCAGCCAGGTCCATGCTCGTCTCCTTGCCTGCGGGAAGTGGCAACGGCCGCGCTGTCGGGCGACAGCGCGGCCGTTGAGGCGCCACGTTCTGTTGGTCAGTTGGCGGCGGGCTGGATGTCGGTGTTCGTCTGGTTGAAGACGCCCTCGAGGGTGCCACCCAGGGTGAGGACGGCGAAGACGATGACGCCGGCGATCAGGGCGACGAGCAGGCCGTACTCAACGGCGCTGGCGCCGCGCTCCTCCATCTTGGCGAAGCGGGCGTTGAGCAGGATCTGGAGGTACTGGACCATCGGGGTTCTCCTATGCACTGGTGTTCTGTGTCCCCGGGGAGTGCTCCCCGATGACGAGAACTCTGCCGGAATCCAGCGACCCCCGGATCGGGAGTTCGTCTCCTCGCTCGTAGTCAGTTCTGACTACGTTTCCGTCGAGTTCGGAGCCTCCGGGACAGGGGGTCAGCGCGCAGCGGGCTGGACGGTCGACAGGAGGCCGATCCGCATGGCCGTCACCAAGGCCTGGGCGCGGTTGGCCGCCCCCAGCTTCTGGTAGATCCGGGCGATGTGCGACTTGGTCGTCGACTCGGAGAGATACAGCTTCTGGCCGATCGCGGCGGCGTTGAGACCCTCGGCCAGCAGGAGCAGGACGTCGTGCTCCCGCTCGGTGAGGGCCGTGGACTCCGCGGACTGGCGGCGCATCATCGCGCCGACCAGGCCGGCGCACACGAAGGCCTTGGGGGAGACGGCGGCGTGGCGCGCTGCCTTGATCACCTCGGTGGACGGCGCGTCCTTGCCGACGAAGCCGGAGGCGCCGGCCTGCATGGCCGCGAAGATCTGCTCGTCCCCGGAGTGCATGGTCAGCACGACGAGGCCGACCTTGTCGCTCTCCTTGCGCAGCGTCCGGACGACGTCGAGACCGGTGCCGTCCTGCATCTGGAGGTCGGTGACCACGACGTCCGGAAGGACCTCGTGGTAGCGCTTGATGCCCTCCGCGACCGATCCTGCCGTCGCGATCACCTGGAGGTCCGGCTCGAGGTCGAGGACGGCGCCGAGGCCGTTCCGGATGAGCTCGTGGTCGTCGATCAGCAGGACGGTGATGTTGTCGCTCATGACATCTCCTCGGGAGTCGTGTCGACCGGATTGGCTCCGACCGAGTGACGGGGAACCTTCAGGGACGCCGACACGGTCAGCCCCCTGCTGGCATTGTCGCGAACCACGAGTTCCGCTCCGACCAGTCTGGCACGTTCGCGCATGATCTTCAGGCCGTGCGAGTCGCTCCGGGCGCTCTGCAGCCCGACGCCGTCGTCGGTGACCGTGATGATGGCCTCGGGGGCGTACACCTGGCACCGGACGTCGATGGAGGTCGCGCGGGCGTGCTTGACGGCGTTGTTCATGGCTTCCTGGGCGATGCGGAACAGCTCCGCCTCGACCTCCGGGCGCAGGCGCTGCGGCTGCTCGTCGAGCCGCACCCGGATCGGGATGCCCGACGACTCGGACAGGTGGCGGGCGACATTGCTGATCGCCGCGCCGAGGCTCTCGGCCTCGCCGATGGAGGTGCGCAGGTTCATCACCGAACGCCGTACCTCGGCGACGACGACGGATACCCGCTCCCTCAGCATCGCGAGCACCTTGGCCTGCTGCTCGTCGGCGGGACGCGCGGCAAGGGCGTCGACGAGGTAGCCGAGGGACGCGATGTCCTGGGCGACACCGTCGTGCATCTCGCGGGCCAGCCGGTTGCGCTCGTCGGCGGTCGCCGCGTCGCGGAACTGGGCGAAGAGCAAGGCGGCGTCCAGCTTGACGGCATTGTCGCCGAGGTCGTCGATGACCTCCTTGAGCAAGAGGTTCCGGCCGAGGTCGCTGTCGGTCGGTCGGAGGCCGGCGACGATGGCCTGCTCGCTCACGCGGAAGGCGAAACCCTGCCCGATGATGACCGAGTTCGTGCCGTCGGGGTTCAGCCGGACATCGTTGGCGAGCGTCTCGCAGGCGGCGAGGTCGCCCGGGTCGAGATCCACCGTCGACGCGACCGGACTCAGTGCCTCTCCGCGCGGGACGTAGAGCACGAGTCCCCGGTTGGGGATCCTGTCACTCACCTCGCTCAGGAGCTCACCGCCCAGCGCGCCCACGTCGAGTCCCGAGCTCAGGCTGCCTGCGAGGGCCAGCAGCTGGCGCAGGTGCTCCTGGGCGTCGCGGTACGGCGCCAGCGGGTCAGGAGCGCGGTCGGTGGAGAAGGTGACGCTGGCGATGAAGCTCAGACCGAGACCGGCCATCACCCAGGTGAAGGTCGACACGGCCTGTTCCGAGGTGATCTCCTCCCACCACATCAACGCGAGCGCGATCACCGCGATCGACTCGACGAGGACGGCGCGGATCATCGTCCGAACGCCGGCTGCCGCAGTCGCGTAGAGCGGCGGCACCACCAGCGCCGCGAGGATCGACGGTGCATTGGGCATGCCGAGGGCGCAGATGATGCCGACCGTCGCCGCCTCGGTCGTCGGGCTCAGGGACAGCTCGAGATCACGCCGGGTCGCCGTGACTCCTTGGTAGACCCAGACTGCGCTGAGGGTGAGGAGGGCCAGGAGACCGGCCTCCTGGTGGAACCAGAGAATGGGTCCACCGATCGCCAGGAGCGCGAAGAAGCGCGACGCTCCCACGACCGCGAAGGTCTGACTACTGGCCACGATCTGACCTTAGGCGCTGTCAGCTGTTGAACGCATCGATGGCGCTGAGCACGGCTGGGCCCATGACCACCACGAACAGGCAGGGGAGGATGCAGAGGACCAGGGGAACCATGATCTTGACCGGCACCTGCTGGGCCTTCGCCTCGGCGTACTGGCGACGCTTCACCCGGATCTCGCTCGACTGGACCCGGAGCACCTGGCCGATCGGAATCCCGAACCCGTCGGCCTGCACCATCGACCCGACGAACGTCTTCAGGTCGTCGACGTTGGACCGGTCACCGAGAGCACGCAGCGCCTCCGCCCGGCTCATGCCCAGCTGCATCTCGCGCAGCACGCGGGAGAACTCCTCAGCGAGGGGACCCTCCGTGTTGCGCGCCACCTGCTGGACCGCGGCATCGAATCCGAGCCCTGCTTCGACGCTGATGGTCAGGAGGTCGACGGCGTCAGCGAGCGTCCGCTTGATCTGGTCGGTGCGGTTGTAGGCGACCTGGTACAGGTACAGGTCGGGGGCGAAGAAGCCCAGCACCGCGCCGAGTCCTCCCAGGAGGAGCAGCCAGGTGAAGCTCGCGCCGAGGACCGCGCCGTACGACAGGGCGGCGCCGGGCACGACCACCGCGCCGAGGACCTTGAGCGAGACGACCCGGTCCATCGTCCAGCCACGCGGGTTGCCCGCGACCTCGAGCTTCAGGCGAATGCGCTCGGCCTGGTTGACGCCGGTGATCCGTCGTCCGAGGCTCAGTGCCCGGGCCTGCATCGGCTCGATCACCCGGTCGGCGAACGAGCGGTCGGCCTCGGCGGCGAGCTGTTCGGTGCCCCCGCCCTGCTGCTCCAGAGCCTGCAGGGCACGGGCGAGGCGGTCGGGGTTCTCACCCTTCGCGAAGGCCGCGTTCAGGGTCACGATGGCCGCGACGAGGAACAGCGCCGCGATGACGAGCAGCATCAGACATCCACCTTCACGAGTCGTGACATCCAGAAGACGCCGACGAGCAGCCAGATCACGCCGGCTCCGGAGATGATCCACCCGCGGGGATCGGTCAACAGCGGATCGAGGAACTCCCTGTTCGAGACGAAGAGATAGAGCGCGAAGCACGGTGGAAGCGCACAGAGGATGACGGCCGACATGCGTCCCTCGGCCGAGAGCGACTTCACCTGACGCCGGAGGTAGGCACGCTCGCGCATCGTGGACGCCACGTTGTTCAGGAGCTCGGCCAGATTGCCGCCGACCTGGCGCTGGATCCGGATCGCCATGACCGACCAGGCGAAGTCCTTGCTCTGGAAGCGTTCGGCCACCCCGTCGAAGGCGTCCTCGAGCGGCATGCCGATGCGCGCCTCGACCAGCACACGCTTGAACTCGGACGCGATCGGCTCGGGCCCCTCCCGGACGACCGTGTCGACCGCCTGGGCCAGCGAGAGACCGGCGCTCAGCGCCCCGGAGATCAGCTGCAGGACCTCGGGCAGGGCATCGTCGAAGGCCTGGCGCCGGCGCGCGGCACGGAACCGCAGGTAGATCGGCGGCACGACGAGTCCGATGATGATGAACAGGACGCCGACGACGATGCTGCCCTTGCCGAGGAGGAGCCCGATCACTCCGGCCCCGATGACCACGCCGACGTGGACCAGGAGCCACTCGGAGGGCTTGAAGCCACTGCCGGCGGCGGTGAGCCGGTGGGCCAGCCGATCGTTCAGGCCACGGTTCCGTTCGAGGACCCCTGCCGCGGCCGCCTTCGCCTGCTCGAGCACCGGCTCGGACTGCCTGGTCTCCTTGGCCGGCTCGCCGCGGGTCCGGGTGCTGTAGGCCTCGACGCGCTCGGCGATGCTCATCGGGGCCGGACGGCCCGGCACCAGGAGCACGGCGACGGTGACGAGGCCGACGCCGAGCACGGCGATCCCGACGTAGAGGACCCACGCGGGTGCGTTCCAGCCGCCCGGCGTGTCGAGCTGGGCTTCCGGCGCAGACGGAACCTCCTCGTCGCCGGACGCTGACTGGATGGGGGCGAGTGCGCGTGCGACGACCGGCTCTCCCGCGGTGGGGAGGACGACCTGGACCGTCGCCTGCGAGGCGTCGAAGCCGCTCGGCAGGGGAGCGGTGACGAGGATCTGGCTCGCCAGTACGTCGGCCTCGGCGCGGAAGTCGTCGGCGAGGGCGTCGCCGCTGCTCTTGATCACGCGTCCGCTGCCGGCCTCGGCCATGGCCGCCAGGGGCTCGAGGGCCTTCCCGGCCTGGCCGAGGCTGACCACGTCGACGAGGGTCCGGCTGCCGGTGATCGCGTCGGTCACGTCGGTCAGGTCCGACGCCCCGCCGGTGTCGGCGCCGTCGGAGAGCACCAGGACGGTGCGCTGGCCGGCATCGCCGGCAGCGTCGATCGCCGCGACCACTCCGTCGTACAGGAGCGTGTCCCTCGCGAGGCGAAGGTCGTCGACGACGTCCTTCGCCGCCCCACGGTCGGTGGTCGGCGCGAGGGCGACCTCGACGTCGTTGTCGAAGGTCACGATGCCGACCTCGACGTCGGCCGGGACCGTGTCGAGGTAGGTCCTCGCTGCCTCCTTGGCCGCGGCGAAGCGGCCCTGGCGGCTCATCGACTGGCTGGTGTCCATCGCCAGGATCGTCGTCCGCCTGACGTCCGTCCCGGAGCCGGCCGTGACCGCCGTCGCAGCGAGGTCCTCGCCGTCGAGCGTCGCCTCCACACCGGAGAGGTCGACCTGCGCTCCCTCGGGGACGTTGACCAGGACGCGCAGGCCCTCGCCGGTGGACTCCACGTGCGCGATCGTGCCGTCCTCCGCCGATGCCGCACCGACCGGCAGGGCCAGCGCGGCGAGGGTCGCCGCGAGCAGGAGGAGGGGCCGCCGGACGGCCATCACAGCCGGTCCGTCCGGAAGATCGTCGGGTCCACGGCGACGTTGGCGTAGGCCAGCTTCTCGATGAACTTCGGGCGCAGGCCGGTCGACCGGAGACGGCCGAGGACCCGGCCGTTCTCGTCGAATCCGGCGCTGTTGTCGAAGACGAAGACGTCCTGGAGGGTGATGATGTCGCCCTCCATCCGCTCCACCTCGGTGATGTGCGTGATCCGGCGCGAGCCGTCCTTGAACCGCGTCTGGTGCACGATCAGGTCGACGGCGGACGCGACCTGCTCCCGGATGGCGCGGATCGGCAGGTCCATGCCGGCCATCAGCACCATCGTCTCCATGCGGGCGAGCGTGTCGCGCGGGCCGTTGGAGTGCAGGGTGCAGATGGAGCCGTCGTGGCCGGTGTTCATCGCCTGGAGCATGTCGAGCGCCGAGGCGTCGCGGACCTCGCCGACGACGATGCGGTCGGGGCGCATGCGCAGGCTGTTGCGGACCAGGTCGCGGATGGTGACCGCGCCCTTGCCCTCGATGTTGGCCGGCCGCGACTCCAGCCGGACCACGTGGTCCTGCTTCAGCTGGAGTTCGGCCGCGTCCTCGATGGTGACGATGCGCTCGTCGCTCGGGATGAAGGACGACAGCACGTTCAGCGTCGTCGTCTTCCCGGCGCCGGTCCCCCCGGACACGATCACGTTGAGCCGTCCGCGCACGCAGGCGTCGAGGAAGTCCGCGGTCTGCGGGGTGAGCGACCCGAAGTTGATCAGGTCCTGGACGGTCAGCGGGTCGGTGGAGAACTTCCGGATCGTCAGCGCCGACCCGTCGATCGCGAGCGGCGGCACGATCGCGTTCACACGGCTGCCGTCGGGGAGGCGGGCGTCGACCATCGGCGACGACTCGTCGACCCGACGCCCGATGCGGGAGACGATCTTGTCGATCGTGCGGCGCAGGTGGGCCTCGTCGGCGAAGTGGGCGTCGGCCTTGACCAGCCGGCCGTCCCGCTCCAGCCAGACGTCGTCGTGACCGTTGACCATGACCTCGGAGACCTCGGGGTCGCGCAGGTACGGGTCGATCGGGCCGTAGCCGAGGATGTCGTCGGTGATCTCCTGCGTCACCCGGGCACGGTCGGCCGCGCTGAGCGGCCTGTCCTGCGCACCGAGCACCTCGGAGAGCACGCTGCGGACGGTCTGGTCCAGCTCGTCCTGGTCCATCTCGGCGTCGTACAGGTGGGGGCCGAGCTGCTTGAGCAGCTCGGCGTGCACGCTCGACTTGAGGTCCTCGATCCGGTCGACCTCCTGCCCGGCGAGGGTACGACGGGAGGCCGGCCTGCTCTCGGCGCTGGCAGCGGCCGCGCGGGCCGACAGCGGCCCGGTCGTCGCGGCCGATCCCGACCCCGTCGGGAGCTTCTCGAGGCTCGGTGCCGCGGCGGGGGCTGCGGCGGGGGCCGGGGTCTCGGCGGTCTCGACCTGTGCCTCGACCTCGGGGACCTCGGCGGCGTGCTTGCCCTGCTGGGCGGCCTCGGCGCGCGCGGCCGCGAGGCGCTCGGACAGGCTGCTCATGAGTTCCTCCCGCGACGGAAGAAGCCACGGGACCGGGTCGGCTCGGCGGCGGCGGCAGCCTGTGCCGACGCGGGAGCGGAGACCGGCTCGCCGGTGACCGAGGAGGCCAGGTGGAAGTACGCCTGGCTGGCCGGGTGGTGCGGCTTGTGGGACACGATCGGGGTACCCGAGTTGGTCGCTGCGGCGATGTCGACGGCCGTCGCCACCTGCGAGGTGACCGGCATCCCCAGGATGCTCTCGACCTTCTCGACACTGATGCCGACCTCGTCGTCCGCCCGGTTCAGCAGGAGGTGCCGGTGGCCGCGGGCGATGCTCAGCATGTCCATCGTCTCGAGGGCCACCTTGACGTTCTTGAGCGTCGGGACGTCGAGGGTGGCGATGATGACGCACTCGTCCGTCTCGTCGAGGGCGGTGAGCGTCGCGTCGTCGAAGGACGGTGAGGTGTCGACCACGACGTAGTCGAAGCCGTCCCGCAGGGCGCGCAGGATGCGCGAGATCAGCAGCGGGGTGATCCGCTCCCGGACGTCGGGGTGCGCCGGCGCGGCGAGCACCGTGAGCGAGTCCTCGTGCCGGGTGAGCAGGCCCTCGAGCATCGCCAGGTCGACGGAGTCCTCCGACCCGACCGCCTGCTCGATGGAGTGCGTCGGGAACAGCTGCATCGTGATCGCGACGTCACCGAAGGCGAGGTCGAGGTCGACGAGGCAGACCTTCCGGGCACCCCGGTCGGTCAGCGCGAGCGCCAGGTTGACCGACGACGTCGTCTTCCCGACCCCGCCCTTGGGCGAGAACACGGTGACGACCCGGCCGAGCTGCCGGACGCCTCCGGGACCGCGCAGGGCCTGGTAGAGCTGGTGGGCGCGCTCGACGGCACGGGCCAGGGCCTTGTCGTCGTTGCTGGCGACGACGACGTCGCGGACCCCGGCGTGCATGGACCGCGTCAGCACCTCGGTGTCGAAGTGGTCCCGGACGAGGACGACGCTGACGGTCGGCCGCTTGATCCGGAGGTCCTCCGCGCACTCGAGTGCGGTGGGCATGCTCACGCCCGGGCCGAGCACGACGACGTACTCGTCACTGTGCTGGTCGAGCCACGCGTGCATCCGGTCGATCGACGCGACCGAGTGGGACCCGGTCGGCATCTGGTCGAGCAAGGAAGCGATGGAGGCGGAATCAGCCTCGACGATGACGGGCATCTCCGCTCACCTCACTTGAAGAGGTTGTCGTTGTTGACGCCGTCGTCGCGCTTCACGTCGCTGCCGTCGTTCAGCAGGCCGATCGAGAGGTCGCCTGCCTTCTCGGCGAACCGGACCTTCTCCGCCTCGCGCTGGCTGACGGCCACGGTGATCAGTCGCCGGATCTCGTCGTTCGCGTCGGCCGACTCGTCGTCGTTCTCGAGTGACGTCTCGAGCCCGTCGGCGAGGACCGTGACCCGCTCGAGGAGCACCCGGCTGTCGATCGGTGCCGAGCTCCCCTTCGGCCGCGTGAGGATGATGGCCACCTGGGCCCCGGCCCGGATGAACTCGCCGACGCGGGCGTCGTCCTCGACCTCGATGGAGATGGCGAGCTTGCCCGTCGGGATCGGCAGCACCGCGGCCGCCTTGACGTCCTCGAGCGCCCCGAACTTCACGGGGATCAGCTGCTCGCCCGCGTAGATGGTGGTCAGCGCGACCTTGTCCCGCAACGGCTCCGAGTCCTCGCTGGCGCCCTCGAGCAGCTGCGCCTTCGCGATGTGCGTCAGCTGGACCTTGCCGTTCTCCAGCGCGTCCTCGAGGCTCTCGCCCGGCAGGATCTCCTGCGAGGCGGTCAGCACCTCGACGGTGTCGTACTTGTCCGCTGCGCGCGTGTCCGCGCCGCGGGCATAGACGAACACCAGGGCAACGCCGAGTGCGGCGACCACCGCTGCGACGACGAGCAACAACTTGCGACGATCCACTTCAGAGCCCTCCCGCTCCCCATGTGATGAGTCGACTGCTCCCCGGATGCAGCGCAGGCTGAGGCTAGCGAGACGAACGCCACAGGGGGAGGGAAAACGGCAAGACCCGGCGATTGATGCACGATCGAGATCCGGGGCATGGCCCGTTGGGACTATCGGCCCGGGCCGGGAGGGTCTGGTCGTGCCGGTTCACTCGTAGAGGGCGGCGATCTCCTCGCGACTCTCCCGCATCACGACGTTGCGCTTCAGCTTGAGGCTGGGCGTCACCTGTCCGCCCTCTTCCGTCCAGTCGGTCGGGAGGATCGTGAACTTCCGGATCGACTCGGCCTTGGACACCGCCTTGTTGGCCTCGTCGATCGCCGCCTGGACCTCGGCCCGCAGGTCCTCGTCGTCGACGAGGTCGGCCACCTTGCCGCTCTTGCCGTGCTGCTCGGCCCAGACGGGGAAGGCCTCCTCGTCGATCGTCACGAGGGCGCCGATGAACGGCTGCCCGTCGCCGACGACCAGGCACTGGCTGACCAGTGCGGCTGCGCGGACCCGGTCCTCGAGCACGGCCGGCGCGACGTTCTTGCCACCCGCCGTCACCAGGATCTCCTTCTTGCGGCCGGTGATCCGGACGAAGCCCTCGTCGTCGACCTCGCCGACGTCACCGGTGTGGAACCAGCCGTCGCGGAGCGCCTCTGCCGTCGCGTCCGGGTTGTTCCAGTAGCCGGTGAAGACTTGGCCGCCCTTGAACAGCAGCTCGCCGTCGTCCGCGATCCGTACGGCGGTGCCGGGGATCGGGCGCCCGACGGTGCCCACCTTCTGGGCGTCCGGCAGGTTCACGGTGAGCGCGGCGGTCGTCTCGGTGAGGCCGTAGCCCTCCAGGACGGTGACGCCGATGCCGCGGTAGAAGTGGCCCAGCCGGTCGCCGAGCGGGGCTCCGCCGGAGACGGCGAACTCGCACCGGCCGCCCAGGGCGCTGCGCAGCTTGCCGTAGACCAGCCGGGAGAAGAGCGCGTGCTGCGCGCGGACCCGAACCGGCACCCGGCCGCCGTCGAGGGCGCGGGAGTACGCGATGGCGGCCTCGACGGCGCGGTCGAAGATCCGGCCCTTGCCGTCGGCGGTGGCTCGCTGCGACGCGGTGTTGAAGACCTTCTCGAAGACGCGCGGGACCGCGAGGATGAAGGTGGGCTGGAAGGTCGCCAGCTGGGGGAGCAGGGTCTTGATGTCGGCGCTGTGGCCCAGCCGCGCGCGGGCCTTGATGCAGCCGACCTGGATGATCCGGGCGAAGACGTGCGCCAGTGGCAGGAAGAGCAGCGTCGAGGCGTCGTCGGTGTGGAAGAGGCGCTCCAGCTCGGCGACGGCGACGCACAGCTCGTTCTGGAAGTTGTCGTGGGTGAGCATGCACCCCTTGGGGCGCCCGGTGGTGCCGGAGGTGTAGATCAGTGTCGCCAGGTCGCCCGGCCCCGCGGTCGTACGACGCGCCTCGAGCTCGTCGTCGGCCACCGAGCCGCCGAGGCGGCCGATCTCGGCGACCGCGCCGCTGTCGATCGACCACACGTGCGCCAGGTCCGGCAGGTCGCCGCGGACCGAACCGACCCGGGCCAGGTGGGTGGCGTCCTCCACGACGATCGCGCGGGCGCCCGAGTCGGAGAGGATCCAGCGGATCTGCTCCTCCGAGGAGGACTCGTAGATCGGCACGGTCGCCGCGCCCGCGAACCAGATCGCGTAGTCGAACAGCGTCCACTCGTAGCGGGTGCGCGAGATCAGGGCGACCCGGTCGCCCGGCTCGATGCCCGCGGCGATCAGGCCCTTCGCGACGGCCGACACCTCGGTGATGAAGGTCGCACAGGTCACGTCCTCCCAGCCGCCCGTGCCGTCGGGCCGGCTGAACTGGACCGTGTCGGGTGCCTCGGTGGCATTGCGGACGACGTCGTCGGTGAGATTGCCCGTCGTCGGCACGGTGACGGTCTGCGGGGTGGAGTACTCGCGCACGATCGCAGGCTACCGCCGTCGCGCCGGCGAGTTCTGCGTCACGTCGGGCGCGCCACCGGGCAGGGGAGCGGTCCGGTAGCCTTCCGGCATGGCCGAACAGACGTCTTCGTCGATCGTTGTCGACGCCCCCGCCGCGGACGTGATGGCCGTCATCGCGGACTTCCCGGCCTACCCCACGTGGGCGAAGGGGGTCACCGTCGCCGACGTGCGATCGTCGTACGACGCCGACGACCCGAAGCAGGGCGGCCGCGCGCGCGAGGTGTTCTTCGCCCTCGACGTCTCGCCGATCAAGGACGAGTACACGCTCGCCTACGACTGGAGCGGTGACGACCAGGTCACCTGGACGCTCGTCGAGGGCAAGATGCTCAAGGCGCTCGAGGGTGCCTACGTGCTGCGCGCGACCGGCCCGACGACCACCGAGGTGACCTACCGTCTCGCCCTCGACGTCTCCATCCCGCTGATCGGCATGCTCAAGCGCAAGGGCGAGAAGATCCTGATCGACACCGCGCTCAAGGGCCTGAAGAAGCGCGTCGAGTCCGGCGCCTGAGCGCGGACACGGACCAGCCCGTGCGGATCGTTCTGTTCACCGGCAAGGGCGGCGTCGGGAAGTCCACCGTCGCCGCCGGCACGGCTGCGCTCGCAGCCGCCCGCGGCCTGCGCACGCTGGTGATCTCGACCGACGCGGCGCACTCGCTGGCCGACGCGTACGGCGCGGCAGGCCTCGGCACCGCCCACCGGGGCGCCGAGCCGACGGAGGTCGCGCCCGGCCTCTTCCTCCAGCAGGTCGACGCCCAGCTGCGGTTCGAGCAGTCCTGGGCCGACATCCAGCGCTACCTGCTCTCCGTCCTCGACGCAGCCGGTATGGACCCCGTCGCGGCGGAGGAGATGACCGTCATCCCGGGAGCGGAGGAGGTCCTGGCGCTGCTCGAGCTGCGCCAGCATGCCCGCTCAGGGCGGTGGGACGTCATCGTCGTCGACTGCGCACCGACTGCCGAGACGCTGCGCCTGCTGGCCCTGCCGGAGGCGCTCGGCTGGTACATCGAGCGCCTGCTGCCCATCCAGCGCCGGCTGGTCAAGGCGCTGCGCCCCGTGCTCAACCGCGCCGCCGGCGTACCGATGCCCGGGGACGCCGTCTTCGACGCGATCACGCGGCTGCACGCGGAGCTGGACGACGTCCACGAGCTGCTCTCCGGGCCCGACGCGAGCGTCCGCCTCGTGCTGACGCCGGAGAAGGTCGTGCTCGCCGAGGCTCGACGGGCGTTCACCAGCCTCTGCCTCTTCGGCTACCGCGTCGACGGCGTGGTCGCCAACCGGATCTTCCCGTCCGACGATGCCGACCCGTGGCGCGCGGCATGGGTCGAGGCGCAGGCCGCGGTCCTGGCCGAGGTCGCCCAGTCCTTCAGCGGGCTCCCGGTCTTCACCTCGGAGTACCAGACCAGTGAACCTGTCGGCGTCGACGCGCTCGCGGCCCTCGCAAGTGCGCTGTACGACGACGCCGACCCGCTCGCCGCGCCCGTCGGCGACGGCCCCTTCCGGGTCACCCGTCCGGACAGCGGGGGAGCCGTCGTCCACCTGGCCCTGCCGTTCGTGAGCCGCGCGGAGGTCGACCTCGCCCGCAACGGCGACGAGCTGGTGATGACCGTCGGTTCCTACCGGCGCCTGCTGACGCTGCCCCCCGGCCTCGCCCGGCTGCGGGTCGCGGGAGCGCGCGTCGACGACGGCGAGCTGCGGGTCCGCTTCGCCGAACCGGTCCTGGAGGCACGATGAGCGACGACCAGCAGCCCGGGCAGCCCGGTCCCGGCCATCCTCAGCACGACGTCGGCAGCGTGGGCGAGGAGGCGATGAAGCTCTTCGGTGCGCTCGCGGACCTGGCGAGGCAGCAGACCGGCGATGCCGCAGGAGGCCTCGGCGACCTCGCCGGCCAGGCGGCGGCGATGGCGCACGAGCTCAACGACCACATCGCGACCGGCAGCGCCGAGTGCCGCTACTGCCCGGTGTGCCGGGTGGTGCACGCGGTCCGGCAGACCTCTCCGGAGGTGAAGGCGCACCTCGTCGTTGCCGCATCCTCGCTCCTCCAGGCCGCAGCCGGGCTGATGGAGACGCTTCCGGCCGCGCAGGGCACCCCGGGTCAGCCTCGCGGGCCCGAGGTCGAGAAGATCGACCTCGACGCCGACGACCCGGAAGCCGGAGACACACCGTGAGCAGCGCACTGACCTGTGGCATCGACATCGGCGGCACCAAGATCGCCGGTGCCGTCGTCGACGGCGACGGGACGATCGTCGCCGAGGCGCGGGTCGAGTCTCCAGCCACCGATCCGGCCGCCATGGAGACCGCCGCCGCGCGGCTCGTGGGCGACTTCGCTGCCGCGCACGGCATCACCGCCGTCGGCGTCGGGGCCGCGGGCTATGTCGCCTCCGACCGCTCGACGGTGCTCTTCGCCCCCAACATCGCGTGGCGCAACGAACCGCTGGGCGCCGACCTCGCACGCCTCACCGGCCTGCCGGTCGTCGTCGAGAACGACGCCAACGCCGCGGCCTGGGGCGAGTTCCGGTACGGCGCGGGCCGCGACGTCGATGACCAGCTGATGGTCACCGTGGGCACCGGCGTGGGCGGCGGCGTCGTGGTCGACGGCCACCTGCTCCGCGGCGCGCACGGTGTCGGCGCCGAGATCGGCCACCTCAACGTCGTACCCGAGGGCAAGCTGTGCGGTTGCGGCAATCGCGGCTGCCTCGAGCAGTACGGCAGCGGGACTGCGCTGGTCCGCGCCGCCCGCGAGGCGGTGGCGGCCAACTCCCTGCTCGCCCGCGACCTCGTCGACCGGGCCGGCGGCGACGCGGACGCGATCACCGGTCCGATGATCACCGCGGCCGCCCAGGAGGGTGACCGCTTCGCGATCGAGCAGTTCGAGCAGCTCGGCCACTGGCTCGGTCACGGCATCGCCTCGCTGGTCGCCGTCCTCGACCCGGCCGTCATCGTCATCGGCGGCGGTGTGAGTGAGGCGGGCGACCTGCTGGTGGCGCCGCTGCGCGCCACCTTCGAGCACGAGCTCAGTGGCCGTGGCTACCGGCCGACGCCGGAGATCCGGCTGGCCGAGCTGGGCAACCGGGCCGGTGTCATCGGCGCCGCCGACCTGGCTCGCATCTGACGGACGCGACAGGGACCGGACGACCGCGCCATGGACCCGGAGCACTGGATCGGCGTCGACGTCGGCGGCACCAAGGTGCTCGCCGTGCGGATCGCGTCGTCCGGCGAGGTCGAGCAGGTCGTGACCCGGCCGATGCCGGGGCGCACCGCGCCCGAGGCTGCCGTCGAGCAGGCCATCGTCGCCGCCGCGGCGGACGTGTCGCTGACCGGATCGCCCTCCGGGCTGGGGATCTCGGCCGCCGGGCTGGTCGACGCGGCGGGCGAGAACTACCTCTTCGGCGCGCACCTGCCCTGGCGCGACGCGCCGGTCCGGGCGCGGCTCGAGCAGCTCACCGGACTGCCAGTCGTCCTGGACAACGACGCGAACTGCGCGGCCTGGGCAGAGCTCACGGCCGGTGCGGCCCGCGGCTTCGACTCCGCCGTGATGGTCACCATCGGGACCGGCATCGGAGGCGCGCTCATCCTCGGCGGCCGCCTCGTCCGTGGCGCCCACGGCCTCGCGGGGGAGTTCGGCCACATGCAGGCCGTGCCGGGCGGCCTGGCCTGCGAGTGCGGCCTGCACGGCTGCTGGGAGCAGTACTGCAGCGGACGCGCGCTCGAACGGGTCACCCGGGTCGCGCTCGGCCGTCACCTCGACGGGCCCGAGGTCACGGCCATGGCACTCGCCGGCAACGAGGTCGCGCGCCAGGCGTTCGCCTCGGTCGGGCTCTGGCTCGGCGTCGGTACGGCGGCCCTGGTGTCGGCCTTCGACCCGGAGGTCGTCATCGTCGGGGGCGGGGTCTCGGCGGTCGGCGACCTGCTGCTCGCCCCGGCCCGCGCGGGCCTGCGCGACTCGCTGCAGGGCACCGACCACCGGCCGGTGCCGGAGATCGTGCCCGCCTCGCTCGGGCCCGAGGCCGGCGCGATCGGTGCTGCCCTGCTGGCCCGCGACGGCCGGCCCTGACGGACCGGCCTCAGAGCACGGCGCCGTCGTCCCAGGGGTCGGGCGGGTCGCTCGGCATCCGCATCACCAGGTAGCCGAAGCCGACGAGGAAGGCGCCGACCAGGGCCCAGCCCACCAGCTGCGGCATCCCGATCCCGGTGACCACGAAGAACAGCAGCACCGCCGGCGAGCCGAAGACGCCGATCCAGGCGAGCAGCCGGTCGGCCGGCGGGCGTGGCAGCGGTGGGGGAGCAGGCGGCACGAAGGACTCGTCGGCGTCGTACCGCAGCTCCTCGGGCTCCTCGTCCCTCAGGTGTGCGGGGAGGGCCGGCTCGGGGGTGGGCTCGGGCGTGGGCTCGGGCTCCAGCACCCGCTCGCCGTAGTTGTCGACGATGGCCCGCCAGGCGGCGTCCTCGTCAGGCTGCTCCCGCTGCACCCCGCCAGCCTACGCCGGGGCTGGACAGCTCAGGAGGCCGTCACCCGGGCGATGAAGGAGGCCGACTCCTCGAAGATCGTCGGGGCGTCGTTGTCGAGCGTGGCCACGTGGTAGCTCTCCGGCAGCTCGATGCGGGTCACGTCGGTCGAGGAGACACCGCCGAGGATGATCGGCTCGGACCTGCCGTCGACGACGTGGTCCTCGGGCGAGCGGAAGTACAGCAGGGGGGCCTTGACCCGCGGCAGGTCCGCGATCAGCGCGGGCCAGCTGCCCATGAACGAGTGGATCGCCTTCAGCGGGGTCCGGGCGTAGCCGAGCTCGTCGACCCCGGACTTCTTGATGTCGTTGGCGATGGCCGGGAACGACGGCACGAGGTGCTTGAGGACCGGCAGCAGCTTCACGTCGAGGCGCCCGGTCGCGACCGCGGGGTTGACGACCATCACCCCGGCCATCTCGTCGCCCCGGTCGGCCGCGAGCCGCAGCACGAGGGCCCCACCCATCGACAGCCCGCCGACGACGACCTGGTCGTGCTCGGCGCGCAGCGCGTCGAAGGCCGACGTGATCGCGCCGTACCAGTCGGCGAAGCGGTGGGTGTTGAGGTCCTGCCAGGTCGTGCCGTGCCCCGGCAGCAGGGGGACGACGACGCCGTACCCGAGCGCGGCGAGATGCTCTCCCCACGGCCGCATCGAGGCCGGGGAGCCGGTGAAGCCATGGCTCAGCAGGACACCGATCCGGCGTCCGCCGGTCAGCTCCGGACGGGCGGCGACGGTCAGGGGCTCGGTCTGCGGCGCGGGGCTCGTGGACATGGCGCGATTGTGCCGCATGCAGGTGTCTCCCCGGATCCGGCCGGGATACGTCATGTGCACCCGGAGGCACTACGCTGCGATGCAGGCGGCGCTCCATCGGGTGGGCGCCGGGTTGCAACGGGAAAGGTGCGGTCAGGGTGTTCTACTGGTTCCTGAAGTTCATCGCACTCGGGCCGCTCCTGAAGGTCGTCTTCAGGCCGCGCGCCGAAGGTGTCGAGAACGTCCCGGAGAAGGGTCCGGCGATCCTCGCCAGCAACCACCTCTCCTACGCCGACTGGCTCTTCATGCCGCTGGTGATCCCGCGGATGGTGCGCTTCGTCGCCAAGGCCGAGTACTTCACCTCGCCGGGCATCAAGGGCTGGCTGCAGAAGAACTTCTTCAGCGGCACGGGCAACATCCCGATCGACCGCACCAGCGGCGACGCCGCGTCCGGCGCGCTCGTGTCGGCGAAGCGCGTGCTGGCCGAGGGTGAGCTGTTCGGCATCTACCCCGAGGGCACCCGCTCGCACGACGGCCGCCTCTACCGCGGCAAGACCGGCATCGCCCGGCTGACCCTCGAGACCGGCGTTCCGGTCATCCCGGTCGCCGTCGTCGGCACCGACCTGGTGGCGCCGCCGGGCAAGAAGTTCGGGCGGATCACCCGCCCGACCGTCCGCTTCGGCAAGCCGATGGACTTCTCGCGCTACGCCGGCATGGAGAACGACCGCTTCATCCTGCGCTCGATCACCGACGAGATCATGTACGAGATCATGCGGCTCTCCCAGCAGGAGTACGTCGACATGTACGCCAGCCGCGCCAAGGCCGAGTCCAAGAAGGCCGACCACGGCGACGAGCGGAAGATCGCCTCCTGACGCCCACCCGTGCGGCCCTCGCGGTCGAGGACCGCATGTTCCGCGCGCTCGCGGTCCTGCGGGTCGCGGTGCTCGCCTACACGGTGGTCATCAACGCCTACCGCAACAACTACGACCGACCGGTCCTCGGCTGGACCTGCGTCGCCATCATGGTGGTCGCGACCTTCGTCCTGATCCCCGTGTACGCCGCCCCCGAGCGCCGCGGCCCCGTGCTGCTGGGTGTCGACCTCGCCCTCGCGGTCGCGATGCTGCTCGCCACGCCGATCGCCAAGGGTCCGTGGTTCAACGCGACCATCCCGAGCTACTGGATCATCGGGGCGCTGCTCGCGTGGGGGGTCCGGTGGGGCTGGCGGGGCGGCACCGTCGCCGCCGTCGTGCTCGGCGCGGTCGACCTGCTCAGCCGGGAGCAGGTCGCCCAGAAGGACTGGGGCAACGTCTTCCTGCTGCTCCTCGGCGGCTCGATGGTCGGCTTCGTCTGTGAGTCGCTGAAGGCGATGGCCGCGGAGCGCGACGAGGCGCAGCGCGAGGCGGCAGCGGCGGCGGAGCGGGCGCGCCTGGCCCGGGTCGTGCACGACGGCGTCCTGCAGGTGCTCGCGCTGGTCCAGCGCCGCGGCGGCGAGCTGGGTGGCGAGGCCGCGGAGCTCGGCCGGCTGGCGGGCGAGCAGGAGCAGGCGCTGCGCACGCTGATCCGTTCCCAGGATGCCGTCCCTGCGAAGGGTCGGGGCGCCGGGCGGGCCGACCTCGCCGCCGCACTGGGACGCCTCGGGACGCGTCCCGCGACGGAGGTCGCGTTGCCCGCCGGAGCGGTCGAGCTGCCGTCGGCGGTCGTGGACGAGCTGGTGGCCGTCGTACGGGCGTGCCTGGACAACGTCGACCGCCACGTCGGCGAGGGCGCACCGGCGTGGGTGCTGCTCGAGGACCTGGGGGACCGGGTCGAGGTGTCGGTGCGGGACGACGGGCCCGGCATCCCCGCCGGACGGCTCGAGGCCGCGTCCTCGCAGGGCCGGCTCGGCGTCGCCGAGTCGATCCGCGGCCGGGTCCGCGACCTCGGCGGCACCGCCGAGCTCGACTCCGGCGGCTACGGCACGGAGTGGACCTTCAGGATCCCCCGAGGACAGGCGGCACCGTGACCATCCACAGCACGCACCCGTTCGCCGACGACCGCCCCGACCCCGTACGACGCCTGCGCGGCCGGCTGGGCGGAGCGGTCACGCTCTGGACGGCCGGGGAGGGGGCCACCCGCGCCGGGCTGACCGTCACCTCGCTGATGGTCGCTCTCGGTGAGGAGGCGCGGCTGCTCGCGCTGCTCGACCCGGACTCGGACCTGCTGGAGACCCTGCGCGACACCGGCACGGCGGTGGTCCAGCTGCTGTCGTGGCCGGACCGCCAGCTGGCCGAGGCCTTCGCCGGCACCGCGCCCGCGCCAGGCGGGCCGTTCCGGCAGGCGAGCTTCCTGGTGACCGACCACGGCCCGCGGCTGGCGTCCGCCGGCACCTGGGCGGACGTTCGCCTCGACGGCGAGCGTGAGGTGGGCTGGTCGGTGGAGGTGGCGGTCGTGGTCGAGCACGCCGAGGTGGGCGAGGACGACGACCCGCTGCTGCACCGGCGCGGGAGATTCCATCGTCTAGGGTCCTGACCATGACGGACCGGATCCGGGTGATGGTCGTCGACGATCACCCGATGTGGCGTGACGCCGTGGAGCGCGACCTCCAGGCCGACGGCTTCGACGTGGTCGCGGTCGCCGCGACCGGCACCGAGGCGATCAACCGGTTCCGGGCGACCCGGCCGCAGGTCGTCGTCCTCGACCTCCAGATCCCGGAGCTGAGCGGCGTCGAGGTCACGGCGACCGTGCTCGCCGACGATCCCTCGTCCCGGGTGCTGATCCTGTCGGCGTCGGGGGAGCAGGGCGACGTGCTGGCGGCGGTGAAGGCCGGCGCGACCGGCTACCTGGTGAAGTCGGCGTCGCGCGAGGAGCTGCTGGCCGCCGTACGACGGGTCGCCGCAGGCGACAGCGTCTTCACGCCCGGCCTGGCCGCGCTCGTCCTCGGGGAGTTCCGGCGGATGAACCAGCCGGAGGTGCCGCCGGGGGAGAAGCTGACCGACCGTGAGACCGAGATCCTCAAGATGGTCGCCAAGGGCCTGTCCTACAAGCAGATCGCCGAGCGGTTGGTGCTCTCGCACCGCACGGTGCAGAACCACGTGCAGAACACGCTCCGCAAGCTGCAGATGCACAACCGCGTGCAGCTGACCCGTTACGCCATCGAGCAGGGCCTCGACGCCGACGACGAGGACTGACTGCCGGCCCTGCCGGCCCTGCCGGTCCTGCCGGCTCAGTCGCCCCGGGCCGGGTGCGGGCGGCCGCCGGACGGCGAGGCGTCGACCAGGTCGTGCTGGACGTTCCAGTCGCGCCGCAGCCGCTGCTCCTGCTCGACCTCGTAGGCCTTGCCCTTGCGGGTGCGGCGCGGCAGGGAGGACGCCCGGAGGTCGCGACGGTGGTTGACCGCCGACAGCAGCGGGCCGGTGCGCGCGATCACACGGGTCAGCCGGGTGCGGGGGATCGCGAGGTCGTCGGCGATCTCGTCGCCGAGGAAGAGCCGCTCCAGGGCGTGCACCACCCGCGGCGCCTGCGGGGCGAGCCGGCGCGGCAGCACGCCCTCGATCTCGGGCACCAGGAACTCGCGGTTGATGCTCGCGACCAGCGAGCGGCAGTAGTCGTCGACCACCGGGCGGGTGAGGAGGTAGATCTCCTCGAGCCGCTCCTGCTCCGCGGCGTCGCGGGGGAGCAGGGCCGCGTCGATGCCCAGCAGGTGTCCCAGGTAGCGCCAGCGGGCGTAGGCGGCGTCCTCCTCGTGCGGGAGGTACGGCGCCCCGATCCGGCGCATCGCGCGCAGCGGGATCAGCGTGAACTCCACCAGCGTGTACGCGAGATAGGCCTGGCAGATCGGGACGCCCCACGCGACGCTGTCCCAGTCCGGCCGGCGGGTGAGGTCGGCGCGGACCAGCGCGTGGATGATCCGCACCCGGACCGTGAGCTCGAAGCCGTCGGAGTAGCGGTCCAGTCCGCCCGGCTGGTTGACCGCGAGCAGCCAGGAGCCGACCTCGATGGTCCGGGCGCCGGCGTTCTCGACGTACCGGCCGGTCAGCTCCAGCGGGCGGGAGGCCGCCGAGTTGGCGTAGCCGCTGACGAGCGAGGCGGCGCCGAGGACGATGCCGGAGGCGCGGGAGTAGCGGGAGGTGTGCTCGCTGTCGCGGTAGATCCGCTCCGCGTCCAGCCAGCCGGGCACGTCGTCGAGCGCGGCGAAGAGCGCGCGCAGCGAGTCCGGCGCGTCGTCGACGGCGTCGATGCCCTCGCGGCAGGCCTGCCGCAGCATCCTCATCGCCTTGCCGTGTCCCACTTTCGGGAAGTCGGCCACGAAGGCGTCTGCGAGCGGGTCGCCGACCCACATCGCGGCGAGGTAGGTGTCGGTGAACGCTCCGAACCTGCGGCGTGCCTCGTCGACGCGGCGCAGGCTGGTCGGGATTGCGGTGGGCAGCTGCTCGGTCGCCATGGACCGAGGCTAAAGTGAGAATGTCTCACCTTCCATTCACTTCTTCGGCAGGAGCGCCGTGGCCCAGAAGCAGCGTGCCCGCCCCCGTCAGGACCGGGCGGTCCAGACCCGCCGGCTGTTGCTCGACACCGCCGTGCGGATCCTCGACCAGCGCGGCGCCGACGGGCTGACCACGACCGCGGTCGTCGAGCGGGCCCACGTCAGCAGCGGCACCTTCTACCGCTACTTCAACGACCGGAACGAGCTCATCGAGGTGCTCCGCGACGAGGCGGTCCGCTCGATCAGCGACGACCTGATGGTCAGCGTGGTCGACGCACTGGAGATGGGCCTCGACGACGCGGTGCGGCTGGTCGTCGTCACCCTGGTCGACGGCTTCGAGCGGCACCGCGGCGTGATCACCGCGATGGTGGACCAGCTGCCGGCCGGCAACAACGCCAACGTCCTCCCGGAGATCGAGGCCGACCTGCACCGGCTGGCCTCCCTGCTGCCGCGGCGCCACCGGCCCGACCTGCCGGCCGAGCAGCTCGAGGGTGTCGTGTTCATGCTGATGGGCGTGCTCGTCTCGACCTGCCTGCGGATCGCGCTCGGCCGCCCCGACGGCGTGGACCGGGACCAGCTCGTCGACCTGACGGTCGCGATGATCGGCGCGGGCATCCGCGACCTGCCCGGGAGTTCCTGACAGGATCGGGGCTGTGGCCGACCTGCTGGAGATCGCCGACGAGCTCTACGCGCTGCCGCTCGCCGAGTTCACGCCGGCGCGCGACGCGCGGGCGAAGGAGCTCAAGGGCACGCCGCCGGCCGCGCAGGTGAAGGCACTGCGCAAGCCCAGCACGGCCGCCTGGGTCGTCAACCTGCTGGTACGACGCGAGGCGGCCCAGGTCGACCAGGTGCTCAACGTGGGGGCGGCCCTGCGCGAGGCCCAGCAGGCGATGTCGGCCGGCGAGCTGCGGGCCCTGACGAGGCAGCGCCGCCAGGTGACCGCCGCCGTGACCACCCAGGCGCGCCGGCTGGCCGCCGAGGAGGGGCTCCGGGTGACCGATGCCGTGGCCGAGCAGGTCGAGGCCACGCTGACGGCCGCCATGGTCGACGAGGGCTGCGGCCGGGCGGTGCGCAGCGGACTCCTCGTCACCGCGCTGGCGACCACCGGCGTCGAGGCGATGGACGAGGCGGGCCTCGCCGCGGCGCTGGCCGTACCGGAGGCGCTGGGGTTCAGCGCGACCCCGCGGGAGGCGCCGGTCCCGGGACCGCCCGACCTGCACGTCGTACCGGATCCGGACAAGGCGGCGAAGGCACGCGCGGCCGCCGAGGAGCGGCTGGCGGCGGCGGTCGAGGAGCACGACGCGGCGCGGGCCACGCACGACGAGGCCGCGGGCGAGATCGAGCGGCTGGAGGCCCGGCAGCTGCAGGTGCAGGCCGGGATCGACGAGCTGCGCCGCAGGCTGGCCGACCTCGAGGACGAGGCCGAAGGGCTGGAGGAGGAGCTGGCCGAGGCGGAGGAGGTCCGCGACGGCGCCGCTGCCGAGCTGCGCACCGCGACCGCCGAGCGCGACGCTGCGCAGAGGGCGCTCGACCGGCTCGCCTGAGGCGGTCCCCCTGAGGCGGACCCTCAGAGGACGGTGAGCGTCCCCGCGGGCGGGCGGCCGGTCGCCGCGAGCAGCAGTGCGCCGGCGCTGCCGCTGGCGATCGCCAGCTCGCCGGCAATCGCCAGCGCGTCCCGGGCCGCGCTGGCAGGGACGTCCAGCGGCGCGCCGATCGCGGCGGCGACGTCGGCGGTGTGCACGGCGAGCTCGAAGGTCCTGGTCGGCAGGTAGTCGAGCAGCCGCATCCCGCCCACGATCGTCGTCACCCGCTGCTCCGGGTCGAGATCCTGCAGCAGTGCGACGACCCGCTCGGCGATCGCGGCCACCTCGGCGGCCGGATCCGTGCCGAGAGCGCGGCCGGCGCCGCGCCCGCGCTCCGCCACGTCCGGACCGTCGGCGAACACGCGCGCAGCCCGGAAGTACGCCGCCGCGGAGTCCGCCGCGATGTCGTCGGCCGGGCGAGCGGCGTAGTCCTCGACGGTGAGCAGCGCCCGGCTGGTGTGGCCGACGAGCGCACGGAGGTCCCAGTCGCCCAGTCCGGGCCCGTCCCAGCGGTCGCCGATCAGCGCGCAGGTCGCCACGAACCAGTCGGCCGCCTCGGTGAAGGCGGCGCAGCGGTCGTCCCAGTCGCTCACGCGTCACCCCGCACCGTGGCGAGGATCCGGCGGTCGATCCAGGACAGGTCCGGCGCGACCCGCATCTCGTAGTTCTCCGTGCCGACCCAGGTGAGGAAGTCGCGGTGCCCGGCGGCGGCTGCGAACTGGTCGAGCTCGTTGCGCAGTGCGTCGTCGACGACGACCTTCTCCTCCTCGGTCGAGGCGGTGAGGTACAGCTCGTGGAGGGCCAACAGCCGCCGCAGCTCGTCGATCGGGGCCTCGTGGTCGTCGACCCGCAGGTCGACCGCGACGTCGTCGAGGCCGCCGTAGCCGGCCTCGTCGCGCACGACCAGGATCGCCGCGGACTGGCGGCCGCGCCGGTCTCCGCCGGCGTCGTCCCCGGCGGCGAGCGCGGCCATCAGGCGGTCCTGCAGGGGCGCGCCGGGGTCGCTCCCGAGCCAGGCGCGCTCCATCTCCTCGACGACCTCGGGCCCGGCGAGGCAGTTGCCCTGGATCGCGTAGCCGTCACCGGTCAGGCTGCCGGCCCACGGGATGCACTCGGCCCCGGTGTGCGATGCGGCCGCGCCGTCGAGGTCGACGATGCCGACCTGCCGGTGCGGGTGGCCGGGGTCCTCCTCGATCAGTCGCTGCAGGGCGACCGGTGCGGTCGCGCCCTGGTCGAGGTGGGACAGCGCCAGCCCCTTGTAGGCGACGTTGGCGTCGGCCTGGGTGGCGAGGGCGCCGACGCCGGCCACCGCGGCGGGGACCGCGGAGCCGACCGCGAGGAACTTCGAGGCCACGGCGACGCCCCACGACTCGCCGTCGGCGGAGCGGGCAACGATCGAGAAGGTCATGGCCAGAGCCTAGGGAGCGGGGGATCAGGCGGAGTCGCGGCGCACCAGGGACGGCGGGAAGATCACCCGGATCGGGCGCGGCCCGCGCTGGTCGTCGATCTGCTCGAGGAGCAGCCGGACTGCCTGCTCGGCCATCTCGCCGATCGGGTTGCGCACCGTCGTGAGCGCGGGGGAGGTCCGCTCGGGGACCCCCACGTCGTCGTACCCGACCACGGCGACGTCGTCGGGCACCCTGCGCCCGGCTTCGGCGAGGACCCGTAGTGCGCCGGCAGCCATCAGGTCGGAGGCGGCGACGATGCCGTCGAGATCGGGAGCGCGCGCGAGCAGCAGCCGGGCCGCGGCCTCGCCGCCGGCCTCGGTGAAGTCGCCGTGCTCGACGAGGTCGTCGGCGAGGCCGGCGGCGCGCATCGTGGTTCGCCAGCCCTCCAGCCGGTCGATGCCGGCGGCCATGTCGCCCGGACCCGCGATGGTGGCGATCCGGCGGCAGCCGCGCTCGACCAGGAGCTCGGTGGCCGCCCGGCCGCCCGCGAGGTTGTCGGTGTCGACGTAGGCGACCTTGTCAGCGCTGGTCCACGGCCGGCCCACGAAGGCACACGGCAGCGAGAGGGCCGCCAGGTGGTCGGCGAGCCGGTCGTTGCGGTGGTGGGACACGACGATCGCGCCGTCGATGTGCCGACTTCCGAGGTAGCGCAGCAGCCGTCGCTCCTCCTCGCCCGGCCGGGCGAGGAGGAGGACCAGCTGCAGGTCGCGGGTGGCGAGCATCCGGTTGACGCCGCGCAGGGTGTGCACGAAGAACGGGTCGGAGAAGACCCGCTCGTCGGGCTCCGGCACGACGAGCGCCACCGAGTCGGTGCGCCGGGTGACCAGGCTGCGCGCCGCGGGGTTCGGCGTGTAGCCGAGCTCGCTGACGGCCGCCTCGACCGCTGCGAGGGCGGCGGGGGAGACGCGGTTGCCGCCGTTGATCGCCCTCGACGCGGTCGCCCGTGAGACGCCGGCCCGCGCCGCCACCTCGTCCAGCGTCGGCGCCGCGGCCTGGCCGGAGGAGTCGGTCGGCGGTCGGTTCACCCGGGGCACGTTAACCGACTTCCGGCAGGCGGCCGGTGCGGGCGACCTCGGCGAGATGGAGCGCGCTCGCCTTGGGCGTACGCCGCTGCGTCGCGAAGTCGCAGTGCACGATGCCGAAGCGCTGCTCGTAGCCGTAGGCCCACTCGAAGTTGTCGAGCAGCGACCAGGCGAAGTAGCCGCGGACGTCGACGCCGGCCGCCATCGCTGCGTGCAGCGCGCGCAGGTGGCTGTCGATGTAGCCGAGCCGCTCGGTGTCGGTCACGCTGCCGTCGGCGGCCACCTCGTCCGGGTAGGCCGCGCCGTTCTCAGTGATGTAGACGGGGGGCAGGTCGTAGTCGTGGTGCAGCCCCACGAGCAGCTCGGTCAGCCCCTCCGGCTGCACCTCCCAGTCGATGCCGGTCACCGGCAGGCCGCGGCGCGGGAACACGATGTCCTGCCCGCCCGGGAACGGGCTGCTCGTCGGCCGGGTCGGATGCGGGATCCGCGAGCCGAGCAGGTCGGCGGCCGCGTGCGGGCGTCCGGACGCCGCGTCCCCGTGGTAGTAGTTCACGCCCAGGAAGTCGAGCGGGGCGGAGACGAGGGCGAGGTCGCCGTCGCGGACGAAGTCCTGCCAGACCTGCCCCCGCCAGGTCATGCCCTCGGTGTGGGCGGCCAGCCCGTCGTCGTACCGGCCGCGGAGGAGGGGGTCGAGGAAGACCCGGTTCCACAGCTGGTCGACCCGCTCGGCGGCGGCGACGTCGGCCGGCTGGCTGGCGTCGTACGGCTCCGAGACGGTCAGGTTGAGGGTGATGCCGAGCTGGTCCCCAGGGGCGCGCCGGCGCAGCTCGTCGATGGTGCGGCCGTGCGCGAGCAGCAGGTGGTGGGCGGCGATGACGCCGGCGACGCCCTCCTGCCGGCCGGGCGCGTGCTGGCCGCCGGTGTAGCCGAGGAAGGCGCTGCACCACGGCTCGTTGAAGGTGGTCCAGTGGTGCACGCGGTCCCCGAGCGCGTCGTGGATCGTCAGGGCGTACTCGGTGAACCGGTCGACGGTGTCGCGGTCGAGCCAGCCGCCGGCGTCCTCGAGCGCCTGCGGCAGGTCCCAGTGGTAGAGCGTCGCCCAGGGCAGCACGCCGTTGTCGAGCAGCTCGTCGACGAGGCGGTCGTAGAACGCGACGCCGGCCGGGTTGGCCGCGCCGCCGTCGGGGCGCACCCGGGGCCAGGCGATCGAGAAGCGGTAGGAGCGCAGGCCCAGCTCGCGCATCAGCGCGACGTCCTCCGGCATCCGGCGGTAGTGGTCGCACGCGACGTCGCCGGTGTCGCCGTTGCGCACGGCGCCGGGCACCCGGCTGAAGGTGTCCCAGATCGATGGCGTGCGTCCGTCGGCGTCCGCCGCGCCCTCGATCTGGTACGACGCCGTGGCCGCTCCCCAGAGGAAGTCGGCCGGGAACAGGCACTCGCCGCTGGGTGAGGGGGCGGGGGCGGTGGCGGGGGCGGTGAGGGGGGAGGTCATCCCTTGACGGCTCCTTGCATGATGCCGGTCACGAGCTGGCGGCCGGCGAGGACGAAGAGCAGGAGCAGAGGGAGGGTGGACATCCCAGCGCCTGCGAGGACGAGTGCGTAGTCGGTGGTCTGGCCCTGCCCGGTCAGCGCGAGCCGGTCGAGGGCGATCTGGAGGGTCTCGGTCTCCTGCAGCGCGACGAGCGGCCACATGTAGTCCGTCCAGACCTGCATGAACGTGAAGAGGAAGAGGATCGCCATTGCCGGACGCGCGGCGGGGACCGCGACCGTCCAGAACGTGCGCAGCATCGTGCAGCCGTCCATCCGGGCCGCCTCGATCAGCTCGGTCGGGACGGCGTCGACGAGGTACTGCCGCATGAAGAACACGCCGAACGCCGTGACCAGGGTCGGCAGCGCGACCGCAGCGAGGGTGTCGAGCAGTCGGTAGTCCCGCATCAGGATGAACAACGGGACGATCGCGAGCTGCGTCGGCACCGCCATCGTCATCACCACGAAGCCCATCAACGCGTTGCTGCCGCGGAACGACAGCTTGGCGAAGGCGTAGCCGGCGAGCGTGGAGAAGAACACGACGGCCACCCCGCAGGCCGTGGCGACCAGCAGGCTGTTGAGCATCGCCTGCCAGAAGTCGACCGTGTCGAGCACCCGACGGGCGTTCTCCACGAAGTGGCCCCCGGGAAGCAGCGGTGGCGGGAAGCTGTTGGCGTCGGCCTTCGTGTGCGAGCCGATGACGAAGGACCAGTAGAGCGGGAGCGCGGAGCCGAGCACGAACGCGCCGAGCAGGCCGTAGACCAGGAAGCCGGGACGGTTCCTCATGAGACGCTCCGGCGGGTCAGGAAGCGGGTGACGGCGAAGTTGAGCAGCGCGATCCCGACGATGACCAGGAAGAGGATCCACGCCGCGGCGGACGCCCGGCCGTAGAACTGGTCCTCGATCCCCTTGACGTAGATGTAGAGCGTCGAGGTCATGTACTGGTGGTCGGGACCGCCCTCGCGGTTCGGGGTGTCGTCGAACAGTCGCGGCTCGGTGAAGATCTGCAGCCCGCCGATGGTGCTGGTGATGATGACGAAGACCATCGTGGGCCGGATCATCGGCAGGGTCACGGCGAAGAACTGGCGGATCCTCCCCGCGCCGTCGAGCGCCGCCGCCTCGTAGAGGTCGCGCGGCACGGCTTGCATCGCCGCGAGGAAGATCAACGCGTTGTAGCCGGTCCAGCGCCAGTTGACCATGCCGGCGATCGCGAAGTGGCTCCACCAACGGTCGACGTGCCACCGGATGGGCTCGAGCCCCACCTCGCCGAGGAGCTGGTTGATCATCCCGTAGCGGTCGGCGAACAGGCTGCCGAAGATCAGCACCGCCGCAGTCGGCGCCACGACGAAGGGGAGCAGGACGCTCATCCGCCAGAAGGTGCGTCCGCGCAGGCGGGTGTCGAGCAGCGCCGCGACGGCGACCGCCAGGACGACCTGGGGAATCGACGACATCAGGAAGATCGAGAACGTGTTGACCAGCGACTTGCGGAAGACCGGGTCGCTCAGCACGAACGTGTAGTTGTCCAGCCCCACGAAGTCGCCACGGACGTAGTAGGCGCGGTTCCAGTCGAAGAGCGACAGGTAGCCCGTGTAGAGGAGGGGGTACAGCCCGACGATCGCGAACAGCACGAAGAACGGTGAGACGTAGAGGTACGGGCTGAGCTTCACGTCCCAGCGCGACCGGCGCTGCCGGCGGACCAGCCGGCGGTTGCGGGCCGTCTCCTCGCCCCCGGCGGGCTCCGGTGGCCGGTCCGCCGGGGACGTCGCGGTGGCGACGTCCCCGGCGGGTGCGGTGCGGTTGGTCATCGGGTCTCGATCACTCGCTCGGTGGGGTGGGCGACGGGGGAGTCCGGGTCACTGCAGGGCAGCGACGTCGGACAGGAAGGTGTCCCACGACTTCTTCGGATCGGTGCCCTGGTCGACCCGGTTGATCGCGTCCTGGAACTTGCCGAGGATGTCGGAGTACAGCGGGCCGTGATAGGGCTGGACGTCGATCGCGGCCGCGCGGTTGGAGAAGATCTCGCCGGCCGGCGCGTCGTTGAAGTACGGGTCCGTCGCCTTGAGCAGCTCACCGTCCTCGAGGGCCGCGACCTGCGACGGGAAGTTGCCGAGGCTGGCGAAGATCTTCAGCTGCTGTTTCGGGGCGGTGATCCAGGTGATGAACTCCTGGGCCTCGTCCTGGTGCGTCGACGACTTCGGCACGGCCAGGTAGGAGCCGCCCCAGTTGCCGCCGCCACCCGGGAAGACGTCGGCGATGTCCCACGTGACGCCCTTGGGTGCCGGATCGCCGGTGTTGTCCTTGATGTTGCTGCGCATCCAGCCGGGGCAGGGGATCGTCGCGAAGCCGTCGTTCTTGAATCCGGCGCTCCAGTCGTCGCCCCACTGCGCCGCCCGGGTCGACAGCGTGGGGGCGTAGCCGGTCACCGTGTCGTAGACGGTCTTGAGCTCGTCGTTCTCGACGTCGACGGTGTTGTCCGCCTTCTCGAACGGGAACTCGACCTGGTTGAGCATCGCCTGTGCGATCGAGCCGGAGGCGTCGTACCAGGCCGTGTCGGGGACCGCCTCCACGAACTTCTCGCCGAGCGCGTAGTAGTCGTCCCAGGTGGTCATCAGCGCGGCCACCTCGTCCCGGTCCGTGGGCAGCCCGGCCCTCCGGAACAGGTCGGCGCGGTAACAGATCGCTTCGGGGCCGGCGTCGGTCGCGTAGCCGAGCAGCGCGCCGTCGGGCGTCGTCGCCGCCTTCTCCTTGAAGTCCAGCCAGCGGCCCTCGACCTCGTCGGACGACAGGTCGACCCAGCGGTCGGGAGCGGCGACGAGAGCGGGCATGAAGTCGCCCTCGATCGCGACGACGTCCGGCAGCCCGCTGCCGGCCTGGAGGTTGGTGTTGAGCTCGTTCTTCCAGTCGTCCCACAGCGACACCTTGGTCTGCTCGACCTGGATGTCGGGGTGGGCCTCGTTCCACTCCTCGATGAGGGCGTCGTAGCCGAACTCGCCGAAGGTGGTGATCGTGAGCGACTCGCCTTCGCCGAGCTTCTCCTGCTCGGCCGACTTGGTGGGGTCGTCGTCCGAGCCGCAGGCGCTCATCGTGAGGACGAGGCTGGCGACGGCCGCCGACGCGACCAGACGGGTGGACCGGCGGGGGCCGGCGGTGGTGTGGTGCACGGTCTTGCTCCTCGGGGGGGTGTGCGATGAGGCGGACATCTGCCGCCACGGCGCCCGGCGGTTGGTGAGAGCGCTTCCATTCAAGCGGCCCGCACACCATGACATGGGTCACACCAAGCGTCAAGGGCGCCACCAAGCACGCGCGATTCTGATGGCGGCAGATTATGAAAGCGCTTCCACTGGACGTGGGTGGAACGCTGGCCTACTGTGAGCCGGGTCACCGGCACGTGCCGGTGGGCCAGGGAGAGGAGCGGACATGGCACAGGTGCGGTTCGACCGGGCGAGCTACGCCTATCCGGGAGCGGCGCGCCCGGCGGTCGATGCGCTGGACCTGACGATCGAGGACGGCGAGTTCATGGTGCTGGTCGGCCCGTCCGGGTGCGGCAAGTCGACGTCGTTGCGGATGCTGGCCGGTCTGGAGCCGATCACCTCCGGAGCGATCCACATCGGTGACCACGACGTCACCCGGGTCGCGCCGAAGGACAGGGACATCGCGATGGTGTTCCAGACCTACGCGCTCTACCCCCACCTCTCGGTGGCGGACAACATGGCCTTCGCCCTCAGGATCGCCGGGGTACCGAAGGCCGAGCGCCGCTCCCGCGTCGCCGAGGCTGCCCGCCTGCTCGACCTCGAGGGCGTGCTCGACCGCAAGCCGCGCGCGCTCTCCGGCGGCCAGCGCCAGCGGGTCGCGATGGGCCGGGCGATCGTCCGCCAGCCCCAGGTCTTCTGCATGGACGAGCCGCTGTCCAACCTCGACGCCAAACTGCGCGTGTCCACCCGCACCCAGATCGCGGCCCTCCAGCGCCGGCTCGGCGTGACCACGGTCTACGTCACCCACGACCAGGTCGAGGCGATGACGATGGGCGACCGGGTGGCCGTGATGAAGGACGGCGTGCTGCAGCAGGTCGACACGCCCCTCGGCCTCTTCGACCGTCCGGCGAACGCCTTCGTCGCCGGTTTCATCGGCTCGCCGGCCATGAACCTTCTGTCGGGGAAGACGGCCGGCGACGGCGTCGCAGTCGTCGACGGCGTCGACTTCCCGATCACCCGCTCCGCCGCGGCTCGCGCCACCGGCACGGTCACGCTGGGCGTCCGCCCGGAAGCCTGGCGCGTCGTCGGCCCGCAGGATCCCGGTTTCGCCGTCACGGTCCAGGTCGTCGAGGAGCTCGGCGCCGACTCCTACCTCTACGCCACGCCACCGGGGGTGGACCTCGCAGACCTCCCGGCCGGCGAGCCGGTGCCGCAGGTCGTCGTACGCCTCGACCAGCGAACCGGCCTGCAACGCGGGCAGCAGGTGCGGCTCGCGGTGGACCCCGAGGCCGTGCACGTCTTCGACGGCGAGACCGGCCTGCGCCTCGGGGCGTAGGAACGGGGCGTAGGTTGATGACCATGCGCGTCGGAGTGCTGACCGGTGGAGGCGACTGTCCCGGGCTGAACGCCGTGATCCGGGCCGTCGTCCGCAAGGGCGTCAAGGAGCACGGCTTCGAGTTCGTCGGCTTCCGAAACGGATGGAGGGGGCCGCTCGAGGGCGTCACCATGCCCCTCGGGATCGAGCAGTGCCGCGGCATCCTGCCCCGCGGCGGAACGATCCTCGGCTCGTCCCGGACCAACCCGTTCGCGGTCGAGGGCGGCGTCGAACGGATCCGCGAGAACCTCGCCACCGCCGGCGTCGAGGCCCTCGTCGCCATCGGCGGCGAGGACACGCTCGGTGTCGCGACGAAGCTCGCCGACCTCGGCGTCAAGGTGGTCGGCGTCCCGAAGACGATCGACAACGACCTCTCCGGAACCGACTTCACCTTCGGCTTCGACACGGCCGTCAACATCGCCACCGAGGCGATCGACCGGCTCCACACGACCGCCGAGTCGCACCACCGCGTGCTCGTCGTCGAGGTGATGGGGCGCCACGCCGGCTGGATCGCGCTCCACTCCGGGATCGCCGGCGGCGCCAGCGCCGTGCTGATCCCCGAGGTGCCGTTCGACATCGAGGCCGTCTGCGCGCACGTCGAGACGAGGTTCCGCAGCGAGTACGCGCCGATCATCGTCGTCTCCGAGGGCGCCGTCCCGGCCGACGGCAGCGGGATGACCCTGGCCAGCGGCGAGAAGGACGAGTTCGGGCACGTCCGCCTCGGCGGCATCGGCGACCGGCTGGCGCAGGAGATCGAGCAGCGCACCGGCAAGGAGGCGCGCGCCGTCGTCCTCGGTCACGTCCAGCGCGGCGGCACCCCCACGGCGTTCGACCGGTGGTTGGCGACCCGGTTCGGCCTGCAGGCCATCGACGCGGTCGCGGAAGGGGAGTACGGCGTGATGGTGGCCCTGCGTGGCACCGACATCGTCCGGGTGCCGCTCATCGAGGGGACCGGGCAGCTGAAGGTCGTCAGCCCCCGCGAGTACGCCGAGGCCCAGGTCTTCTTCGGCTGACGTCCTGCTCCCCGGAGCCGTCGGGCGCGAGGTCGACGTCGACCACCAGCGCCCGGTGGTCGGAGAGCGCCATCCGCCGCGCGGCCGACCGGGCCGGGAGCGCCGGATCGGCCAGCACGTGGTCCAGCTGCTCGACCGGGTGGTCTGCGGGGAAGGTCGGGTGCGCCGCGAGCGGCCGGAGCCCGGAGATCCGCTCCGCCCGGGCGAGGTCCATGTTGAGGTCGCCGGTCAGCAGCAGCGGGCGCCGCGCACCCGAGAGGGCGCGGACCAGGTGCGTGAGCTGGCGGCCGTTCCACCAGCGCACGAAGGACAGGTGCGTGGTCGCCACCGTGACCTCGCCGTCGGGCGTGCGCACGGACGCCGCGACGGCGACCCGCGGCTCGTCGCGCACGAGGGTCGGCAGGAGCTGGCCGGAGAAGCGCACCGGCACCCGGGTCGGCAGCACGGGCAGCCGGACCACCTCCCAGCCGGTCACCTCGAACCTGCTCAGCAGCGCGATCCCGTACGCCGCGTCCTCGGGCTGCTCCCGGCCGGTGGCGGCTGTCCAGGTGGCGCCGGGGCTGCCCGCGAGCGCTGCCACGAAGCGGTGCTCGGGAGCCCCCATGGCGTCGGCGGCGATCGCGGTGAGGTCCGAGTGCCCCGAACGGTGCTGGTTGTGGTCGACCTCCTGCAGGGCGAGCACGTCAGGATCGAGTGCCCGCACGGCCTCGGCGAGCACTCGCGGGTCGACGTCCTGGTCGTGCTGGGTGCGTCCGTTGAGGATGTTGAAGGAGACCAGCCTCATCCCCGGCTGGTACCCGGGAATGACCGCGGTACCGGGCGGCATGGGGATCGGACCCGGGGGTACCTCCGGCCCGAGGTGATGGCGGATGGTGCACGACGACGCCTCGTCCGGCGCAGCGCGTCCGGCCGGTGGTGGGCAGGACGCGCTGCGCGCGGCACTCAAGCTGGTGGCCGTGGCGCTCAAGGAGGGCGAGCTCGCCTTCGCGCTCGCGGGCAGCTACGGCCTGTGGGCCCGGGGCGGCCCCGAGCCGGACCACGACGTCGACTTCATGGTCGCCGAGGAGGACGCGCTGCGCGCGCGTGACCTGCTCGCGGATCGCGACCTGGTCGTCGTACAACCCCCGGAGGACTGGCTGTTCAAGGTGTTCGTCGACGACGCGATGGTCGACGTGATCTTCCGCGTCGACGGCGACCCGATCGACCGCGACCGGTTCGTGGATGCCGACGTGATGGAGGTCGAGTCGGTGCAGATGCCGGTCCTCCCGGCGACCGTGCTGATGGCCGACAAGCTCGGGGCGATGGAGGAGCACGCCTGCGACCTGACCTCCGTCATCCCGGCTGCCCGTGCGGTGCGCGAGCAGGTCGACTGGGCGGAGGTGCAGCGCCGTACCGCCGGCAACCCCTTCGCCGAGGCCTGCCTCCTCCTGCTGCGGCGGCTGGACGTGGCCGCCGCGCCGCAGGTCCCGAATGCTTCACATCCGGCGGCCGCTGCGCGAAGGTGAGGGCCTGACAGACGAGTTCCGACTCGGGAAGGGGACAGGTCCATGGCGACCGACACCACAGCATCAGGACCGACCGGTCAGCAGCACGACCAGCCGGAGCTCAAGAGGGTCCTCGGCCCGGGGCTCCTGCTGCTGTTCATCGTCGGCGACATCCTCGGGGCCGGCGTCTACGCCGTCACCGGGCGCCTCGCCGGGCAGGTCGGCGGTATCGCCTGGCTGCCGTTCCTGGTCGCGTTCGCCATCGCGACGCTCACGGCGTACTCCTACCTCGAGCTGGTCACCAAGTACCCGCAGGCCGCGGGCGCTGCGCTCTACGCACACAAGGCGTTCGGCGTGCACTTCGTGACCTTCCTGGTCGCCTTCACGGTGGTGTGCTCGGGCATCACCAGCGCCTCGACGGCATCGGGGCTGGTCGCCTCCAACCTGCTGATCGGCCTGGGTGACGAGACACCCGGCAAGGGGCTCGTGCTGGTCGTCGCCCTCGTGTTCATGGTCCTCCTCGCGCTGATCAACCTGCGTGGCGTGGGGGAGAGCGTGAAGTTCAACGTCGTGCTGACCCTGGTCGAGATGCTCGCACTCGCGATCGTCATCGGGATCGGCATCTGGGTGATCGGCAAGGGCGACGGCGACCTCGACCGCGTCACCGTCTTCGAGAGCCCTGACGACAAGGGCCTGTTCATGGCGGTCACCGTGGCCACGGCGATCGCGTTCTTCTCCATGGTCGGCTTCGAGGACTCGGTCAACATGGTCGAGGAGACCAAGGAGCCGGAGAGGATCTTCCCGAGGATGATGCTGACCGGGCTCGGCATCGCCGTCGTGATCTACATGCTGGTCGCGATCTCGGTGGTTGCCGTGGTCCCGACCGACAAGATCGGCAGTCCGTCCAACGAGGCAGGTGTCCTCCTCGACGTCGTCAAGATCGGCGCGCCCGACCTGGCGATCGACGAGATCTTCCCCTTCCTCACCGTCTTCGCCGTGGCCAACACGGCGCTGATCAACATGCTCATGGCGAGCCGCCTCATCTACGGCATGGCCAAGCAGGGCGTCCTGCCGCCCGTCCTCGCGAAGGTCCTGCCGCGCCGCCGGTCGCCGTATCTCGCCATCGTCTTCACCACGCTGCTCGCACTCGGCCTGATCGTCTACGTCCGGCTGGGGTCGGAGAGCACGATCGTGGCCGCCCTCTCGGGCACGACGGCCCTGCTGCTCCTCGCCGTCTTCACCATCGTCAACGTCGCCTGCCTGGTGCTGCGGCGCGACCCGACCCGTCCCGGTGGGTTCCGCGCCCCGACGGTCGTACCGGTCGCGGGAGCCGTGTGCTGCGCCTACCTGCTCGGCCCGTGGGCGCGTCTGGAGGCCGACATGGTCCAGTACCGGATCGCCGCCGGGTTGCTGGGCATCGGGATCGTGCTGTGGCTGCTGACCCGGACCTTCTACAAGCCCGAGGGCGGCCACTTCGCGGACATCGACCACATGGACGACGACCCGCGCACGCTGCGCTGACCGGGGCGGCGTCCACGGGTGCCCGCCGAGTCGGCGGGTGCCACCCGCGCGCCGTACCCTTGGGGGGTGAGCACCCTCCCGTCCCTCGAGCAGTTGCACGCCATCGGCGCGAAGCAGCAGCCGACGTACGACGACCCGGCCGCCCTGGCCGCTGTCGTCGACCGGCTGCGGACGCTTCCCCCGCTGGTCTTTGCGGGCGAGTGCGACGAGCTGAAGGCCAAGATCGCGGCGGCCAGCCGGGGCGAGGCCTTCCTGCTCCAGGGCGGCGACTGCGCGGAGACGTTCATCGACGCGACGGCCGACAACACCCGCAACAAGCTGCGTGTCCTGCTGCAGATGGCCGTCGTGCTGACCTACGCCGCGTCGGTGCCGGTCATCAAGGTCGGCCGCCTCGCCGGGCAGTACGCCAAGCCCCGGTCCTCCGACAGCGAGACCCGCGACGGCGTGACCCTGCCGGCCTACCGCGGCGACGCGGTGAACGGCTTCGACTTCACCCCGGAGTCGCGCCGCCACGACCCCCAGCGCCTGCTCGACGTCTACCACGCGTCGGCCTCGACGCTGAACCTCGTGCGCGCCTTCACCACCGGCGGCTACGCCGACCTGCGCCAGGTGCACACCTGGAACTCCGAGTTCGTCCGCAACAGCCCGGTCGGCCAGCACTACGAGGCGATGGCCGCCGAGATCGATCGCGCGCTCACCTTCATGAAGGCGATCGGCGCCGACCCGGACGAGTTCCACCGCGTCGACTTCTACTCCTCGCACGAGGCTCTGCTCCTGGAGTACGAGCACGCGATGACGCGCATCGACTCGCGCACCGAGCAGCCCTACAACGTCTCCGGCCACATGGTGTGGATCGGCGAGCGCACCCGCCAGCTCGACGGCGCGCACGTGGAGTACTTCAGCCACATCCGCAACCCGATCGGCTGCAAGCTCGGCCCGACCGCGACCGCCGACGACGCGCTCGCCCTCGCTGCCAAGCTGAACCCGACCAACGAGCCGGGCCGGCTGACCTTCATCACCCGCTTCGGCGCGGGCAAGATCCGCGACGGCCTGCCGCCGCTGGTCGAGAAGGTCACCGCCGAGGGCGTCGACGTGGCGTGGGTCTGCGACGCGATGCACGGCAACACCTTCGAGGCGTCCAACGGCTACAAGACGCGCCGCTTCGAGGACGTCCTCGACGAGGTCATCGGCTTCTTCGAGGTGCACCGTGCGCTGGGCACGGTCCCGGCGGGCATCCTCGTCGAGAACACCGGCGACGACGTCACCGAGATCATCGGCGGGGGCGAGCAGCTCGACGAGCTGGGCCTGGCCCACCGCTACGAGTCCGTCGTCGACCCGCGCCTCAACCGGGTGCAGTCCCTCGAGCTGGCCTTCCAGGTCGCGGAGAACCTCCGCCGCAAGTGAGCGCCGCCTGGCGGCGCGTCCGCGGCGTTGGCGGCCCTCGACGACCGCTTCGCCCCTGAGGTCGCCTTCGGGCCGCCGCCTTGCGGCCGCGCGCGCCAGCGGCGCGTCCGCGGCGTCGGCCGACCAGCTGTCAGGCCGGGGCCCCCAGGAACCGGATCTCGCTGATCGCGGTGAAGTCGCGTCCGTCGGCGCCCTTGCCGGGCGGGGTGACCGTGAGCAGGTGCACCCGGACGGTGCGGGTCGCGACCGGGCCGATGTCGGCCATCTGGATCTGCTGGCCGTCGGCGAACTCCTGCGTGATGCGGGTGCCGTCGTCGAACTCCCACTGGACCGCGCGGATCCGCCGGTTGCCGCGGTACCAGTTGTCCGGCCCGTCCACCTTCGCGTAGCCGTTGATCATGCCGACCTCGGTGAGCACGACGTCCTGGCCGAGATCGAAGGTCAGGGTCTGGCCCGCGCCGTCGCCGGGCATCCGCCACGAGGTGCGGGGCCTGTCGTCCCACATGTTCTCGGGCACGAAGCGCACCGGGCGGTTGGCGCGGTCGCGGCTGGGCGGCGCGACGGCGGGGACCTCGGCGCCCACGCCCGCGGTGAGGTCGACGACGTCGGCGGGGTCCGGCGCGGCCACGGGGCCACCGCTCCCGGAGCTGTCCGGCTGGTCCGGCTCGGTCGCGCCGCCGCCCGACGGGCCGTCCGTGGTCTGCTCCTTGCCGGCGCGGTCGCCGGCGCGGTCATCGGCGCTGTCGTCGTCGCCGGAGCTCACGAGGAGGTAGCCCCCGATGCCGGCCACGAGCGCGAGCAGGACGAGGGCCACCAGCCACGGCAGCCATCCCGGCGCCGCACGGCGCTCGTCGCCCGGCGGCAGGGTGGGCCGGCTGACCGGCGGGAACGACGTCGTACTTCCTGCCGCGGGGCGCACCACCGTCGGGTACGGGTCGGCGGGCGGCGCGGCGGTGGGCGACGCGTCCGCGAAGAGGGGGTAGCGCGGCGACGGTGGCAGCTGCCCGACGGGCGGGGGAACGATGGCCGTCGGTGGCGCGGCGCCCTCGGCCACAGGCGCCGGGGGTGCGTCGGGAGCGGGCACCGCCTCGGGGTGTCGGCCGGGCACCGGCCTGCCGCAGTTGGTGCAGAACCGCCCGACCCCGAGCTGGTGCCCGCAGCTGCTGCAGTACGTCGGGGTGGTCATCGCGGGCTCACCGTACCCCGACCGCACGGGCGCGTGCGGAAGACCCGGACCAGCCCGGGGCCCAACGGCGTCGTCGGGTCAGCCGGTCAGCCGGTCGCGGTGGCGCGGCGGCAGGCTTCCGCCTCGATGTCCTCCAGGTCGTGCTCGAGCACCTTGCGGCTGCGGTCGTAGCTGAACCCGCCGAACATCGCCCACATCGCGCGCGACATCGCCGAGCGGTGGCTCATCTCGACGGTCGTGGTCATCGCCAGCCGGGTGCTGTGCCGGTCCGGGCCAGCGGGCGTGAGCCGGTACGCCGTGCGGATGACGTCGTCGCCGACCTCGGCCTCGACGACGGTGCGCACGGGTGCCTCGGCCTCGACGACCTGCAGCTGCTCGGGACCGTGGTGCCCGAAGAGGGTCCGCTTCTCGCGCCAGGCCGTGCCGACGCCGTACGCACCCTCGGTCAGGACCTCGGAGTCGCTGACGCTGCGCAGCACCTGGTCGGCATGCGCGACGTCGGTGATGACGTCCCAGACCTGCTCCGGCGGCGCCGGGATCGTGGTGTGGACGTGGATGATGTGACCAGCCATGGTGACTCCTCAGGGACACCCCCCAGACCCCCATGGTGCGCCCGTCCGGCGCAGAAGGCCAGAGGTGACGTCACACCGCGAGGTGGGTGACCTCGGCCTCGATCCTGCGCCGGGGCAGCGTCTCGACCACGACCATGGCGGCGAGCACCATCAGCCCACCGACGACCATCCGCCCCGTGACCGGCTCCCCGCCCAGCAGGACGGCGAAGGAGGCCGCCCACACCGGCTCCATGCTCATGATGATCGCGCTGCGGGTCGGCGGCAGGTGGGCCTGCGCCCAGGTCTGGGCGAGGATCGCCGCGGCGCCGGCCACGAGCGCCATGTAGACCAGCGAGGCCCAGTCCGCTCCGCGGTCCGGGAGTACGACGCCCGGTGCACCGCTCACGAGGGCGGCCACCATGCAGATCGCCGCGATGACGAGCACCTGCAGGATCGACATGCCGAGCGCGTCGGCCGGCGTGGACCAGGCGCCGAGCCCGACGATGTGGGCGGCGTACAGCAGCGCGGCGACGAGGGTGATCGCCTCGCCGTAGCCGATCGAGAACCCGTCGAGGGTGAGCACGCCCAGGCCCGCCGTCGCCAGCAGCACCGCCGCCCACGTCATGCCGGTGATCCTGGTGCGCAGGATCGCGGCGGCGAACAGCGGCGTCGCGACGACGTACAGGCCGGTGACGAAGCCGGACACGCTGGCGGGGGTGTGGGCGAGGCCCGCGGTCTGGAGGATCTGCGCGAGGCCGTACAGGCAGCCGAGGACCAGCGCGCGGCGCCGCACCTCGGGGGAGAGGCGTGCGATCGCCCGGGGCGCGAGGGCCAGCATGGCGACACCGGCGACGAGGAAGCGGACGCCGAGGAAGTCGACGGTCGGGACCCGCTCGATCAGGTCCTTGATGAGGAAGAACGTCGAACCCCAGCATGCGGTCATCGCGAGCAGGGCGACGGTCGCGAGCAGGGTCGTACGGCGTCCGTCGTGGTCGGTCATGCGGACACCGTCAGACGACGTAGAGGACGATCGTGCTGCCCTTGCGGGCGCGGGTGCCGGAGCCCGGGCTCGTGTCCCAGGCGACGTTGCCGGAGAGGTAGATCGTCGCCCGCTCCTTCTTCACCTCGAAACCGAGGTCCTCGAGCTTCTCGACGGCGTCGTCGGTCGACATGTAGCGGACCGAGGGCACGGTGACCAGCTCGGGGCCCTTCGACACGACGAGCCCGATCTCGTCGCCCTTGTAGACGACGCCGGACTTCGGCGTGTGGCTGATCACCCGTCCCTCGGGGACGTCGTCGCTGTACTCGGTGTCGGTGACCTTGACCTGCAGGCCCCTGGCCTCGAGGGCCTTCTCGAGCTTCTCGGCGTCCTTGCCGGCCCAGTCGCCGACCTTGATCGGCTGCTTGCCCTTGCTGACGACGACCGCGACGGCGGTGTCGACGGGCAGCGCCTTCGACTCCTCCGAGCCGAAGGCCGGGCTGCTGCGGACGATCTGGCCCTTCGGGACGGTCTCGGACCAGCGCGGGACCTGGCGGCCGAGCACCATCTTCACCTCGGCCAGCCTGGTCTCCGCCTCCTCGACGGTGAGGCCGGCGAGGTCGGGGACGTCGTAGACCTCGGGGCCCCTCGACACCGTGACGGTGACCTCGTCGCCCGGCAGGATGCGGTCGCCCGGCCTCGGGTCGGTCGACACGACGACGCCCGGCTCGACGCTGTCGGAGTAGACCTGCTCGATCTCGGCGCCCAGGCCGGCGTCGTCGAGCTTCGTCTCCGCAGCCGCCTGCTCGAGCCCGACCACGCCGGGCGTGGAGGTGTAGCGCCCCCAGCCGAACCAGTAGCCGCCGGCCGCGAGGCCGGCGACCAGGACGACCAGCACCACCGCCAGGACGAGCCCGCGCCGGCTGCGCTCGCGCACCGGTCGGCCTCCGTCGACCGGCGGGGGAGGCGACGCCGGACCGGCGATGACCGAGGTCCGCTCCTCGCCGAGGTCGGGCTCGCGCGGATGCTGCCGCGGCTCGGGCGGGCGCTGCCGGGGCGCGGGCAGCAGGTCGGGCGAGCCGTCCCACAGCGAGCTCACCGGCTCGGGCGTCGTGTCGGCCCCGATCTCGTCGACGCCGGCGGGACGGGCGGCCGGCAGCAGGTCGTCGACCAGCTCGGGGTCCGAGCGGACGCCGTCGTGCAGCGCGTGCACGACGCGGCGCACGTGGTGCAGCAGCACGGTCGCGTCCGCCGGGCGCAGGCTCGGGTCGCGGGTCGTGGCGCGGGCGACGAGCGCGTCCACGTAGTCGGGGATGCCCGGCACCACCGACGACGGCGCCGGGACGTCGTGGTGCACGTGGCGGTAGGCGACCGCGATCGGCGTCTCGCCGGTGTGCGGCTTGGTGCCGGTGAGCAGCTCGAAGAGGATCACGCCGACGGCGTACACATCGGCACGGGCGTCGGCGCGCTGCTCGACGACGAGCTCAGGGGCGAGGTAGGAGACGGTGCCGATCAGCACGCCGTTGGTGGCGGTGTGCTGGGTCTCGGCGCTGACCGCCTTGGCCAGGCCGAAGTCGGCGACCTTGATCCGGCCGTCGTCGGCGATCAGGACGTTCTCCGGCTTCACGTCGCGGTGGATCAGCCCGGTGCGGTGGGCGGCGCCGAGCGCGGAGAGCACCGGGTCGAGGATCGCGAGCGCCCGCTCGGGCGACATCGGCGCTTCCTTGGTGATCGTGTCGCGCAGCGTGTGGCCGGGGACGTACTCCATGACGAGGTACGTCGTGCCGTCGCCGCTCTCGTCGCGTCCCTGGTCGTAGACCGCGACGACGTTGGGGTGCGAGAGGCCGGCCGCCGACTTCGCCTCGCGCACGAAGCGCCGGGCGAACGAGTCGTCCTGGGTGGTCGCGTCGCCCAGCCCCGGGTGCATGACCTTCACCGCGACGGTCCGGTCGAGGCGGGTGTCGACGGCCTCGTAGACGCTCGCCATGCCGCCCCGTGCGATCCGCGGGCCGATCCGGTAGCGCCCGTCCAGCAGCCGGCCGAGCTGGTGGTCCTCGGTCCGCGGGCTTCGTGCGGGGTCGCCGGGCCGCGCGGCGCTCTCGCCGCGGGCACGCTTGTCGTCGTGCACAGCGACCCTCCTGTGCAGGCTCCTCTGGTCCGGCCGGGGAAGTGACCGGAACGGCCATGGTACGGCGCGTGGCCACGCGCGCCCGGTGGCCACGCCGGTGTGATCTTGGCGCCCTTCTTCGTGGAAGATGGCCCCATGAGCGACGTACCGCTGGCCGAGCAGGACCTCTCCGCCCTCGTCGAGGAGTGGCTGGACTGGGACCAGGCCGCCGAGCAGATCGGCGTGACCCCCGCCAAGGTGCGCACGATGGTGCGCGACCACCAGCTCGCCGCTGCGGTGCCGGGGGAGCCCGGGCAGGGCGTCAAGCAGGGGATCCCGGCGCTCTTCCTCGTCGACGGCGAGCCCGTCAAGGGCCTGCCCGGCCTGCTGACGCTGCTCCACGACCAGGGCTTCGACGACCGCGAGTGCATCGCGTGGATCTTCCTCGACGCCGACCTGCCCGGACGCCCGATCGACGCGCTCCACGAGAACCGGGGCGCCGAGGTCAAGCGCCGCGCGCAGGCCCTCGGGTTCTGAGGACTGCCCCGGTGCCGCGACTCGGGAAGCGGACCACCCAGGTCCTCTCGACCGTCGCCAGCGTGCTGCTGCTGGTCGCCGTGTGGTGGCTGCAGGCGCAGGGGGACGACGACGGCGGCTCGCGGGCCGAGGACCGGGTGTCGTCGAGCTCGACGCCGACGCCGGGCGGGTCGCAGCCGGCGAGCCCGACGCCGAGGTCCACGTCGACCAGCTCGGCGACGTCGGTCGGCAGTGCCGACGAGGACGGCATCCCCTACGTCGACCTGGCCGACTTGCCGCCGGAGGCCACTGAGACCGTCCGGCTGATCGACGCCGGCGGCCCGTTCCCCTACCCCGGCAAGGACGGCTCCGCCTTCGGCAACTTCGAGGGCATCCTCCCGGACCGCCAGCGCGGCTACTACGCGGAGTACACGGTGGAGACCCCCGGCCTCGACCACCGCGGCGCCCGGCGGATCATCGCCGGCGACGGGGGAGAGCTCTACTGGACCGGGGACCACTACGAGTCGTTCGAGAGGATCCGGCGGTGAGCGGCCTGGCCGCGGTCCTTGCCGGCCGGCACGCCCCCGGCGTGCACCGGTGGGACTCCGCGCTCGACGTGGCGGACGTCCGGCACGCCGTCGAGCACGCCGGCTGGGCGTTCGGGTACGTCGACGGCGCGGTCCTCGACACGGTCGCCGGTGTGCTCCGGGCGATCGGCGAGGCGCTGGTGTTCCCCGACCACTACGGGCAGAACCTGGATGCGCTCAACGACTGCCTGCGCGACCTCGCCGGGCCGACGGTGCTGCTCTGGGACGCGTGGGGCGGCTTCGCCCACGCCGACCCCCGTCGGTTCGGGGTGGTCGTCGAGGTGCTCGGGAACCGTGCGGACGGTGACCCCGCGGTGGAGGTCCTCCTGCGCGGGCCGGGGCCGGACGACGTCGTACCCCTCCTGGAGTGAAGGGCCACCCGTCCGGGCCATGGTCAACCCCGAGGTACGTGGCTAGTTTCGGCTCATGGCCGACACCGATGCACTGGCCGGGCTGACGCCCACGTCCTTCCACCGCGGCAACGTCGCCGAGGATGCCGCCGCCGACACCGCGGGGCAGGTGTTCGTCCTCGACATGCAGGAGTCCCTGCCGGGCGTCCTCCGGCTCCGCGACTGGGCGATGACGGCGCTGGCTCCCCAGCCGGGCGAGACCGCCGTCGACGTCGGCAGCGGCACCGGCGCCGAGGTACGACGCCTGGCCACCGCCGTCGGGGAGACGGGACGCGCGATCGGCGTCGAGCCGCACCCCGGGCTCCGGGCCGTGGCGGTCGAGCGGTCCGCGGGGACGGCCGCGACCTACCTCGATGCAGAGGCGACGGCCCTGCCGTTCGACGACGCCAGCGTCGACGTGATCCGCTGCGAGCGGGTCTTCCAGCACCTGACCGACCCGGCCGGCGCGGTGCGCGAGTTCGCGCGGGTGCTGCGGCCCGGCGGCCGTGTCGTCGTCATCGACTCCGACTGGGGAACGGCGGTGCAGGCACCCGGGGATCCCGACCTGGTGCGACGGCTCTCGGACTTCCGCGACGCGCGGTCCCCGAACCCGCACGCCGGGCGGCACCTGCCCGGCCAGTTCGCCCGGGCCGGGCTCGCGGTCGACCCCGACATCGCCGCCACGGCTGTCGTCCCGCCGATCGCGGCCCTGATGGTCCTCATGCAGAAGACCGTGGACGAGGCCGTTGCGGCCGGCGTGGTCACGCAGCCCGAGGCCGACGGGCTGCTGGCGGAGGTCCGCACCGCCCAGGAGGCCCGCGAGGCGTTCATGGCGGTGACCATGTTCGCCGTGCTGGGGCGTCGCTGACGACCGCTTCCCGGGTCAGCGAGTGCGGCGCGTCGCCGCGGTGGCGAGCTGCTCGAGCACCTGGCAGGCGCCGGCGTCCCAGCCCTCGCCGGCCTGGCCCGCCCGCAGCGCGTCGACCGCCTGCGTCGCCAGGTCGTCGATCATCGTCTCGACGCGGGCGCGGGCCCCGCTGCCGTCGATGATCGCGCGCAGCTCCTCGACCTCGGCCTCGGCGAGGGCGGTCCCGAGGGCCGCGTCGAGCCGGGCCGCATCCGCCGGGTCAGCCCCGTCGAGCGCCAGCGCGACCAGGACCGTCCGCTTGCCCTCGACGAGGTCGTCGCCCGCGGGCTTCCCCGTCGTCGCGGGGTCGCCGAAGACGCCGAGCAGGTCGTCGCGCAACTGGAAAGCCTCACCCAGCGGCAGCCCGAAGGACGTGAGCCGGTCGAGCGTGGCCGCACCGGCGCCGGCGAGCGCGGCTCCGACGTGGAGCGGGCGCTCGATCGAGTACTTCGCCGACTTGTAGCGCAGCACGGTCGTGGCCTGCTCGACCGACGCGCGGCCGCGCGCCTGCACGGAGACGTCGAGGAACTGGCCGGCGATCACCTCCGAGCGGCACAGGTCGAAGACGTCGAGCGCGGGGCCGACCCGGTCCCAGCCCAGGCCGCACCGGCGGACCAGCTCGTCTGCCCACGACAGCAGCAGGTCGCCGAGCAGGATGGCCGCCGCGGCGCCGTACTGCACCGGGTCGCCGCGCCACCCGTCGGCGCGGTGCTCGGCCTCGAAACCGCGGTGGGTGGCGGCGCGGCCGCGACGGGTGTCGGAGGCGTCCATCAGGTCGTCGTGGACGAGCGCGCTGGCGTGCAGCAGCTCGAGCGCGGCGGACGCCCGCAGCACGGCGGCGGCGTCGTCACCGGAGGGCACCCCGGCGACGGCGGCGTACCCCCACTGGCAGAAGGCGGCGCGGAACCGCTTGCCGCCGGAGACCGTCGCGCGCGCCTCGGTCAGCAGGCGCGCGGCGTCGGCGCCGAGCGGGGCCAGGCGGTCGGTCTGCTCGGCCAGGAACGTGTCGAGCGCGGCCTGCACGTCGGCCCGGAACGAGGTCGGGTCCCACCGCTGCTCACTCACCCGCGACAGACTAGTGAACCGTCACACCTGACGAGATGCCCGGGTCCGGGAGGTCCCGCCCACCTACACTTCGGCGCATGGTGACTGGTGCAGGGCGTTCCCTCGGGGAGCTGATCCGCGAGGGCGGTCGCTCGTTCTCCTTCGAGTTCTTCCCGCCGAAGGACGAGGCGGGCGAGGCCCAGCTGTGGGATGCCATCCGCGCCCTGGAGCCCTACCAGCCGACCTTCGTCTCCGTGACCTACGGCGCCGGCGGCAGCACGCGCGACAAGACGGTCGCGATCACCGGGCGGATCGCCCGGGAGACGTCGCTGATCCCGATGGCCCACCTCACCTGCGTCGGGCACACCCGTGAGGAGCTCGAGGGCATCCTCGACGCCTACGACGCCGAGGGCGTCGCCCACGTGCTCGCGCTGCGCGGCGACCCGCAGGAGGGACCGCGCGCCGACTGGACGCCCACCGACGGCGGGCTCAACTACGCGATCGAGCTGGTCGAGCTCGCCCGCGCGCGGGGGACCTTCCGGGTCGGCGTGGCGGCGTTCCCCGAGGGCCACCCGTCGGCGGAGTCGCTCGACCACGACGCCGACGTCCTCGTGGCCAAGGCGAAGGCGGGCGCGGAGTTCGCGGTCACCCAGATGTTCTTCCGCGCGTCCGACTACTTCTCCCTGGTCGAGCGGGTGCGCGAGCGCGGTGTCGACATCCCGATCCTGCCGGGCATCATGCCGATCCTGAACCTCAGTGCCATCCGTCGCCAGGGCGAGCTGATCGGTACGAGCGTGCCCGACGAGATCGTCGAGCGCATCAGCGCGTACGACGGCGACCCGGCGGCCGTGCGGGCCGCGGGCATCCGGATCGCGGCCGAGCTGTGCGACGAGCTGCTCGCGGGTGGCGCGCCGGGCCTGCACTTCTACACGCTGAACCGGTCGAAGGCGACCCTCGAGATCTTCGAGGCGCTGCAGATCACCGTGTGACCCGAGCGCGCCCGCGCCCGGGTCGGCGCCCGGATCGGCGCCCGGATCGGCGGAGCCGACTACGCGGAACCGACCAGGCCTGCCACCAGCGCCGCTGACTGGGTCACGAACGGCACCCCCGCGCCCGGCGCCCCATGGGCTCCGGCGAGGTAGACGTTGGGGACCGGCGTCTCCGGCCCGATCCGCGCCCGGACGGTGCCGCGTCCCTGCCACAGCACACCCATCGGCGACCCACGCCACTGCTGCACGAGGTCGCGCGGGCTCAGGTCGATCCGGGTGACGATGTTGTCGCGCACGTCCAGGCCGTGCCGGGCGAGCGCAGCCACCATGTCCTCGGCGATCTTGCCGCGCCCGTGCAGCGTCCACGCGGCCCCGCCGTCGGGGGCGGCGACGCCCGGCCGCACGACGATCATCGGCTCGGCGTTGAAGATGATCTCGTGCGGGAGCGGCGGCACGTCGCCCGCGAGGCCGAGGTGCGAGACGACCGGCGGGATGGCCGGCATCGTCTTCTCGACGTACGGCGCCAGGGCCGGCAGCCGGCGCGGGTCGACCGCGACCACGACGACATCGGCGTCGGCATCGCCCTCGCTGGTGCGGACGGCGACGGCGCGCCCGTCCCGCACGACGACGTCGGCCACCTCGACCCCCGTGCGAACGGTGACCCCGCGCAGCGCCAGCCGGGACTCCAGCAGCTCGACGATCCGGCCCATCCCGCCCGGGACCCGCCAGCCGCCGAAGGTCTGCTCGAGGTAGGAGCTCACCCCGACCCACGACGGGACGTTGCGCAGGTCGTGGCCCTCCGCGGTGGGGACGTGGCCGGCGACGAGGGCGAGCCGCTCGTCACGGAAGTCGTGGCGCAGGCGCTTGTACAGCGTCTCGCGGATGTTGAAGAGGTCGTCGAGCTCCTTCGGCAGGCTGCGCCGGTCGGCGGGCCGGGCGGGTGCCTCGACGTAGTGGCGCCGCAGCAGGTCCCACACGGCGCCGTAGATGTCGACGTGGCGTGCCCAGACCTCGCCCAGGCCCGCACCGAGCTCGTCGAACGCGGCGATCTGGTGGGCCCTCGAGCCGCCCGGCAGCTCGACGGACGTGCCGTCGGCGAACCGGTGCTCGCGCAGCACGGTCAGCGGCTCGAGCTCGATCCCCAGGTCCTTCTCCAGCGCCCGCCCGGACTTGCGGAACAGATCGCGCAGGGCGGCAGGGAGCAGCGTGCTCGCCGGGCCGCCGTCCCACCGGTAGCCCTCCCGCTCCACCGGAGCCAGCGCGCCCCCGACCTGGTGGCTCGCCTCCAGCAGCGCGACCTCGTGGCCCTGCTTGCCCAGCCTGGCCGCGGTCGCGAGGCCCCCGAGCCCGCCGCCGACGACGATGACTCTCGCCATGGCTCAGCCCACCTCGATCGGCGTCGCGCCGGTGAGGGCGAGCAGCTCGTCGTACGACGTCGAGAAGACGGCCGCCGGGTGGCCCGCCGCGGCCCACACGACGTCGTGGCGGGCCAGCCAGCCGTCGAGGTACGTCGGCACGGGCGCCGGGTGGCCGATCGGCGACACGCCGCCGATCACCTGTCCGGTGTGGGTCCGGACGAAGTCCGGGGTCGCGCGGCGCAACGGCCCTCGACCGACCCGCTCGGCCGTGAGCGAGGTGTCGACCCGGTGGGCGCCGGAGGTGAGGATCAGCACGGGGGATCCGTCGGCGTCGAAGAGCAGACTGTTCGCGATGGCCCCGACCGCGCAGCCGAGTGCCTCGGCGGCCAGTGCGGCGGTGTGGACGGAGTCGGGCAGAATGACGATCTCGCCCTGTCCTCCGCGGCGCTGGTGCTCCGCGCGGAAGTGGGCGATCGAGGGATGCTCGGCCGACATGGGGGAGACCCTATCGAGGCCGGGTCGGTGCAGGTCGATGCAGGAGGAATGGATGACCAAGCGACCACCGGCGGTCGACGTCGCGTGCTGGCTGCTGTGGTTCCTGGTGGCCGCCGGTCTCGCCGTGTGCGTGATGGTGGTGGTCCAGAGGGACGACCTCGGGGCGGTGTGGTCGCCCATGCAGGTCGGCGACAGCACGGTCCAGCCGGTCGAGTTCGTGCCCGTGATCCTGGTCCTGTACGCCGTGACGGCGGTCCTCGCGGCCACCCTCATCGCGCTGTTCCGCACCGGCCACAACTGGGCGCGCCACTCGCTGGCCGCCGTCGTCGTCGGCGTCTTCCTCGTGACGGTCGCGACCGTCCGCACCGACCCGCCGCGCCTCGTCGACTGGGCGGCGATCGGCGGTGCGGTCATCTGTGCCGTGACGCTGGTCTTCCTGTGGCACCCGCAGAGCCGGGCGTTCGTGCGCAACCCTGGGGCGTCCACGGGGCCGAGCGACTCCTGACGCGCAGGGCGAACGCGTCCTTGACGTTGCGTCGGAGGGCGGGTGTACCTTCGAACTGTTCGAACATGTGTTCGAATGACATTCGAAGGAGAACCCCGTGGCCCCGTCCTCCCCGTTCGGTCCGGACACCCTGCCGGCGACCACCCACAACTACCTGCTCCGCTCTGCCGAGTCGCTGAGCGAGGCCGTCGCCGCGGCAGACGTGGCGACGCGCTACGCCTGCGCCCACGTGGCGGCCTTGCGTGCCGCGGCGGCACTGCTCTCAGCCCGCGCGCGGCCGGCCGGAACCCGGCGCCGCACCCAGAAGAATGCGTGGGTGCTGCTGGCCGAGGTGGCGCCCGAGATGGGGGAGTGGGCCACCTTCTTCGCCGCCGGCGCGGCCAAGCGGGCGGCTGCCGAAGCCGGCTCGACCCGAGCCGTGTCCGAGCGCGAGGCCGACGACCTGGTCCGCGACGCCGACCGGTTCCTGGCGCTCGTCGAGCAATCGCTCGGCCTGGCCCCGCACGCCGCGATCAGCGTGCAGGTCCTCGGCCGGGCGGCGGGCTGATCGGCTGGGATCCCCACTAGTGTTCGGTGCATGGCCTCTCGCGAGCAGCGCGGTTCGGTGCGGACTGCCGTCGTCTGGGACGCCCTCGAGGCAGCCCTCGCCGGCGGCCCGCGGGACGTCGTGGACCTCGGCGGCGGGACGGGCGGGTTCGCCGTACGACTCGCCGAGTCCGGACACCGCGTGCGCGTCGTCGACCCCAGCCCCGACGCCCTCGCGGCGCTCGCCCGCCGCGCCCAGGAGGTCGACCTCGAGGTCAGCGGCCTGCAGGGCGACGTCACCGACCTGGTCGACGTCGTCGGGTCCGGCTCGGCCGACGTCGTGCTCTGCCATGGCGTCCTCGAGGTCGTCGACCCGGCGCTCGCCCTCGCCCGGATCGGCGATGTCCTGCGGCCGGGCGGCCTGCTCAGCCTCGTCGTCGGCCAGCGGCACGCCGCGGTGGTGGCGCGCGCGATGGCCGGCCACTTCCAGCAGGCCCGCAGCCTGCTCGACGACCAGGAGCCGGTCGACGGCCGCACCGGTCGGCGGTTCACGTCCGGCGAGCTCGAGGCCTTGCTCGCCACGGCCGGCTTCGTCCCCACCACGATCCACGGCGTCCGGGTCTTCACCGACCTGGTCCCGGCCGCGCTGGTCGACCTCGAGCCCGGCGCGGCCGCTGCCCTCGTCGACCTGGAGCGCGCCGTCGCGGCACGCGAGGAGTACCTCCCGCTCGCGACGCAGCTGCACGTGCTCGCCACCCGCGCCTGAGCCGGTCGGCGGTGACCCATGACGGGCCGGCTGCCGGTCTGCCCGATCCTGCACGTCGACATGGACGCGTTCTACGCCTCCGTGATGATCCGCGACCGCCCGGAGCTCCATGACCGGCCGGTGGTCGTCGGCGGCGGGCACCGTGGCGTCGTGCTGTCGGCCAATTACCCCGCCCGGCGCTTCGGCATCCGCTCGGGGATGTCCGGGGTCGAGGCGCACCGGCTGTGCCCGGACGCGGTCACGATGCCGCCCGACTTCAGCCTGCTCACCCCGGTCTCGAAGGCGATCATGGAGACCTTCCGGGCCGTGACCCCGGTCGTCGAGGTGACCTCCCTCGACGAGGCCTTCCTCGACGTCCGGGGAGCGGGCCGACTGTTCGGCTCGCCGGAGGCGATCGCGGAGCGGCTGCGCTCGCGCATCCGCGCCGAGCACGGCATCACCTGCTCCGTCGGCATCGCTGCGACCGTGTCCGTCGCCAAGCTCGGCAGCAGGCTCGCGAAGCCCGACGGGGTGCGGGTCATCCGGCCCGAGCGCTTCGTCGCCGAGGTCCACCCCCTCGACGTCGGTGTCCTGTACGGCGTCGGTGAGGCCACCAGGCAGCGGCTGCACCGGCTCGGCCTGGTCACCGTCGGTGACGTGGCCGCGATCGAGCCCGACCAGCTGCGCCGGATGCTCGGGGGCCACCTGGGCGCTCACCTGCACCAGCTGGTCTGGGGCACCGACCGGTCCGAGCTGCGGCCCGGCGGCGCCGGCGTCTTCGGGTTCGGGGAGGGGGAGCCCGAGGGCAGCATGGGGTCCCAGCACACGCTCGCCGTCGACCTGACGGACCGGGCGCGCCTGCACCGCGAGGTCCTCCGCCTCGCCGCTCGCGTCACCGCGCGCGTCCGCGGCGCCGGCCGGGTCGGCCGCACCGTCGCCCTCACCGTGCGTTTCAGCGACTTCACGACCGTCACCCGCTCCCGCACCCTGCCCGAGCCGACCGACGTCACGCAGGAGGTCTACGACACGGCCGTCTGCCTCCTCGACACGCTCCTCGACGCGGTGGCGCCGCGCCGACCCTCCGTGCGGCTGGTCGGGGTCCGGGTCGAGGGCCTGCGCCGGGTCCGCGACGGCGACTCGCGCCAGCTGGCGTTGGGGGAGCGGGACCCTGGCTGGTCCGACGCCGACCGGGCGATCGACCGGGCCGCCGACCGGTTCGGCTCCTCGGCCGTGCGCCGGGCGAGCCTGCTCACGGCCGCCGACTCGGCCCCGCGGCCACCGGGATGGCCCGTTCAGGCCATCCGCTGATCACCGGATGGCCACAAATTGCCGGGACGGCCTACCCCCTTGGGATTCGCCTGCCTACACTTGGAGAACAGCCCACGTTCGTCGGAGGAAACGGTGCCACTCTCAGAAGAGGAGCTTCGCCTGCTCGAGCAGATGGAGCGCGCCCTCAGCGAGGAGGACCCGAAGTTCGCCTCGACGCTCCGCGGGACGACCCAGCGTCTGGCGGCCCGCCGTCGAGCGATCCTCGCCGGCGTCGCCTTCGCCGCTGGCGTCGCGGTGATGATGGGCGGCGCGGTCAGCGGGTACTGGCCCGTCGGCGTCGCCGGATTCGTCGTCATGCTGGGTTCCGCCACCGTCCTGCTGTCCGCGCTGCGCGGCCAGCGCGCGGGCGGTGCCGACCCGACCGTCGCTGCCCACCCCTCCGGGTTCGGTGTGATCGACGGGGGCCGCGGGCGTCGTACTCGTGGGGGGAAGTCGTCCTCCGGCTTCATGGACACGCTCCAGGCCCGCTGGCGCCGCCGCCGCGAGCGCGGCGGCTTCTGAGTTCCAACGCGCGAGCGCGTCGCCGGTCGAGCCCGACCGCACGGCCCTCGCACGCTCGGCCCGCGGGCCGAGCTCGACGCGCTGCGCGCGGGCGCCGCGCTGCCGCGCCGCAGTTGGCTTCCGTACGTGGCTTGGTTCGCCCGGCGGTGGGCTCAGGCGCGGCGCCAGCTGAACCGTGACCAGACCGACCGGGGGAGCCACTGGGCGCGGCGGCGGGCGCTCGGCGTGACGCCGGCGGTGAGCGAGGCGACGACCAGCTCGGCGTCGGCCTCCGTCGCGGCTCGCTCGACGACGGCGATGGCAGCGGGCGAGCCCGGCCGGGCGTAGCGGGTGCGCTCGACGGCGTCCACCAGGCGCTCGAGGGCGTCGGCGGCCCGGGGGGCGACGTCGGGACCGGTGCGCGGGCGCTCGACCGGCGCGGCGTCGGGGTCGGCCAGGTGGTCGACCAGCACGGTGCCGATCTCGCGCGGCGAGCGGCCTTCGGGCCACGGCACGCCGAGGTCGATCGAGGTGGCGCGGAGCTCGGCCCAGACCTCGTCGGGACCACCTCCGAGCCGGGATCGCCGCGCGGTGCCGCGAACGGAGCGAGGCCCCAGGAGCAGTGCTGCCACCAGCAGTGCCAGGACCAGCAGCCCGCCGCCGATGGCCAGGGTCCGGCCGGTGCGGCCCTCGTCCCCGGTGACGTCCTCGGCTGCCGCATCGCTCGGCTCGGTCGGCCTCGTCGCGGCCGTGTTCGGCGCCACGGTCGCGGTGCCGCCGCTCGAGGCGGACCGGCTGGTCGCGGCGCCCGTGTCCTCGGCGCCGGAGCCGGGAGCCGAGGCGCGGGTGTAGTCGGGAACCGACCCGACTCGGCCGGACGGGGTCGGCTCGAAGCGCACCCAGCCGGCCCCGGCGAAGTAGAGCTCGGGCCAGGCGTGGAGGTCGTGGCTGCTGTACTCGTAGACGTCGTCGCCGATCGGGTCGGGCTCGAGGAAGCCGACGGCGACCCGTGACGGGATCCCGAGGATCCGCGCCATGACGGCCATCGCGGAGGCGAACTGCTCGCAGTAGCCCACCCGGCCGTCGGGGGCCAGGAATGCCTCGAGGGTGCCGTTGCCCGTGCCGTTGGGCGCGTCCTCGAGGTCGTAGGTGAACCCACCCGTCTCACGGAAGAAGCGCTGGAGGATCACGGCGCGCTCGTAGTCGTTGGCCGCCGGAGCGGTCACGCTGCGGGCCAGGTCGCGCACCAGCGCCGGGATCCCCGGAGGCAGCTCGAGCAGCTCGTCCGGGACGGCGCCGCCCGCCGGGTCGCGGAAGTACCGCCCGTCGGTGCCGTAGTCGGGCTCGAGGGCGGTCAGCGTGTAGTCCATGCCGCGGGTGTCCAGGTCCTCGTCGGCGGCGAGGAAGTCCATCGTCGTCGGGTCGAAGCGCCAGTCGCCCTCGGCGTCGATCGCGGCGGCGGGGAACTGGGTCGGCAGCCACGTCGAGTCGAGGCTGTCGCTGATCCGGACGCGGTAGTCGTACCGGGCCAGCGGCACCGACGACGACAGGCCGACCGGCTCGGGCAGGGTGCCGCTGGCGGTGTTCTCCCGGGCCACGTCCCGGTCGCCGCTGCTCCACTCGATGCCGGTGAACCGGTTGAGCACCGAGATGCGGAGGTACGACGGGTCGGGGTCGTCGGTGCGGACCTGGACCATCGGCACGTCCTCGCCGCGCTCCAGGTCGCGACGCATGTCGGCAATCGGCTTGCGGATCCGGATGTCGCCGCTCCCACTCCCGCCGCCCAGGTCGAAGAAGTCGGTACTGAGCACCGGGACGAAGGCCGGGACCACCAGGGCGAGCACGGTGGCGGTGATGCCGATCCGGCCGGCACCGGCCCGCGCCGCCTCGCGGACGGGATTGCCCTGACCCCAGGGCGAGGCGTCGTCGGGGCCGAGCGCGCGTCCCCAACGCTGCAGCGTCTCGCGCGCGTCGAGGTGGAGGAGCAGCAGGAAGCCCGCGGCGGCGAGCACGAAGCTGCCCCAGCCCGGTCCCTTGTCGAGCAGGCCGCTCGGCACGGAGTAGATCGCGAGCAGCGCGAGACCCGCCCCGGGCACCCGCCGGAAGGTGCAGGCGACGGCGTCGACGACGACCACGAACACCACGCCGCAGACCAGCAGCAATGGCCACAGCGGGGGCACGCGGGGGCTGATCGGAGCACTGTAGGTGCGCGCGGAGTCGACGGCAGCCGACAAGGCGTCGCCGATCTCCGCGGCGGTGCCCCCGGAGGGAACGGCCGAGCCGGTGATCTGCCACGACACGACGACGACGGCCGCGAGGACCTGGGCACCGATCGTCACCAGTCGCGGAGCCGCCCGCCACCGCAGGACGGCACCGAGGATGACGACCACCGCGCCGGCGACGGCGACCCGGCCGAGGTACGAGCCCGGCTCGGTGACGAAGCCCTGCCACGCCGTCAGGGCGACCCAGGTGGTGACGAGGGCGACGGAGCCGAGCAGGAGCGCGGACGAGAAGGAGGTGGGGTTCCGGGCGGCGGTCACGGTCGCATCCCTCCGCGGGAGGGTGCGCGGCCCAGGTCGCGCCACGCGGCGTCGAGCCGGTCGCGAGGGCCGACCCCGGCGGCGCGCCAGCCGATCGCCAGAAGGGGTGCCGCGGCCGCGGCGGGGCCGTTGCTGGTCCGCGTGGCGGACCACTGCTCCACGTCGAGCGCGACGGCCAGGGCGGCTCCTGCGTCGTGGCGGATCCGGCGCAGTGCCTGGGTGTCACCGGCGACGTGGGCGCCGAGGATCGCGACGACGACGCCACCGCGGGCCTGGTCGCCCGACCAGCTGGTGTCGAGGGTGGCGGCCTGGGTCAGCGCGAGTACCGCGAGCGTGCGCAACGCCTGCTCCGACCCGTCGGCCGCCGCGCCGGTCGCCGTGGCCAGCTGGACGGCGTACCCGTGGTTCTCCAGGTGGACGACGACGGACGCCGCGGCGACGACGGCGGACTCGAAGCTCGAGGCAGGGCCCTGCCCGCGATGGGCGTGCTGGCGGTTGTCGATCACGACAGTGGCGTGGGCCTCCCAGGGCTGCTCCTCGCGGCGGACCATCAGGTCGCCGACCCTGGCCGAGCTGCGCCAGTGCACACGGCGCAGGTCGTCGCCACGGCGGTACTCGCGCACGCTGACGTCCTCGGCGGATCCTGAGGCGAACGCCTGCGGCCGGTGCTCGCCGGCGCCCTGCCAGCCGCCCGACAGCGGGATCGCCGGCAGCGGCAGCACCCGCGGCGTGACGACGAGCTCGGCGGTGCCGCCGATCTGGCGACGCCGCTCGACGAGCCCGAACGGGTCGGTGATGCGGACGCTGAGCGGCCCGACCTCGAACCGCCCGCGGATGTCCGAGCGGACCGGGTAGGTCACCGTGCGCTCCCACTGCTGGCCCAACCCCTGGAGCACGAACCGCGGCCGGCTGCCCAGCGCGTAGGGGAGCGTGTCCTCGACCAGCAGCGGTCCGTCGGCCCGGCGCCGGTCGCTGGAGATGGTCAGGTCGATGCGCGCGGACTCGCCGGCGCGGAGCAGTCGCGGCCACACGGTGCGGGACACCGTCGGGTCGTGGCGGCGCCGGCTGACGACGAGTGCCGCGACCAGGGGCAGGGCCAGCACGAGGACGCCGACCCGGGTGAGGGACTCCTGCCCGAACAGGACGGCGCACGCGATCGCCGTGACGCCGGCAGCGATGAAGGCCCGCCCGCGGAGGGTCAGCGAGGAGAACGCGGAACGCAGCATCGAGGGAGGGTGGCAGTCAGGCGGCGGGCTCGGGGACGGGGACCTGGGCCGCGATGCCCTCGAGGATCGATGCGGCGCCGCGCCCGCCGACGGCCGCTTCGGCGCTGGGGAGCAGGCGGTGGGCCAGGACCATCCCGAGCAGCGCGCGCACGTCGTCGGGAAGGACGAAGTCACGGCGGTGCAGGGCGGCACGCGCCTTGGCTGCCCGGACCAGGTGGAGCGTCGCGCGGGGTGAGGCCCCCAGCAGCAGCTCGGGGTGATTGCGGGTTGCGGCCGTCAACGAGACGGCGTAGCGCTGCACGGCGTCGGACACGTGCACCTGCGACACGATGGTGCACAGCTTGCGGATCTCGGCGCTGTTGGTGACCGGCTCGAGGTCGTCGAGCGGGTTGACCGTCCCGTGGCTGGAGAGCATCGCGATCTCGGCGGCCGGTACGGGGTAGCCGATGGAGACCCGGGCGAGGAACCGGTCGCGCTGCGCCTCCGGCAGGGGATAGGTGCCCTCCATCTCCACCGGGTTCTGGGTCGCGATGACCATGAACGGCGACTCGAGCTGGTAGGTCACGTTGTCGACGGTGACCTGGCGCTCGGCCATGCACTCGAGGAGTGCCGACTGCGTCTTCGGCGACGCGCGATTGATCTCGTCGCCGATCACGATGTTGGCGAACACGCCGCCCGGGCGGAACTCGAAGGAGCGAGTCGACTGGTCGAAGACGGAGACGCCGGTGATGTCGGACGGCAACAGGTCCGGAGTGAACTGCACGCGCCGCACCGTCGAGTCGATGCTGCGGGCCAGCGCCTTCGCCAGCATCGTCTTGCCGACACCGGGGACGTCCTCGATCAGCAGGTGGCCCTCGGCGAGCAGCACGACGATCGCGGCGCCGACGACCTCGCCCTTGCCCTCGATCACCTTCTCGACGTTGGCCCGGATCTGGCTGGCAACCCGGGCCACGGTGTCCACGTCGGCGACCGCTGGTGCGGGCGCAACGGCGGTCGCGGGTGGGCCCGGCGGCGGGCTCATCGGTGGGCTGGTCGGCGTCTCCACGGCAACTCCTCGTCGTGCGTCCCCTCGGTGGACCAACCCTACGGCGCCGGTGGCTGCAGCGCGTCGGACCCGGCGGATCGACCCGCGCGCTCCCTCTGACGTCCCCGGATGTCCCGGCTCTCTCCACTTCTCCCCACTTTTCCCTCCACTTCGCTCCACCCCGTTCCTCCACCCCGCTCCACGGCGCTGACCTGCGGCTTTTCGGCGCGCAGGGGAGCGACACGCCCCGATTCGGGGAGCGTCGGTGGTTGACGGTGGAGGAAAGTGGAGTACTGTGGGGGAAAGTGGAGGAACGGCGGAGTCCGGTGGGACGGCGGGGGGTGGCCCGATGCTCTTCATGGGCACCTACACCCCGAAGCTCGACGACAAGGGCCGCCTCTTCCTCCCGGCGAAGTTCAGGGATCGACTGGCGGAGGGCCTCGTGGTCACACAGGGACAGGACAAGTGCCTGGTCGTGTGGCCGACCGATGTCTTCGCCGCGGAGGCCGAGCGGCAGGCCGCGCGGCCGATGACCAACCGCGCCGCCCGGCGCTACGCCCGGGTTCTCTTCGCCGGTGGCGACGAGAGCACCCCGGACAAGCAGGGCCGGGTGGGCATCCCGGCGCACCTCCGGGAGTACGCGGGGCTCGAGCGCGACGTGGTCGTGATCGGTGTCCGGGACCGGCTGGAGATCTGGAACCCCACCGCGTGGCGGGAGTTCCAGCTCGAGGCCCTGGAGGAGTTCGCCGACCTCGACGAGGACGACGACTAGCCGCCGAGCAGCACCACGCACAACACAACAGCGGATCCGCAGGACGAGGTCTCAGCCCGCTCCCGCTCCCGACACCCCGATGTCGGACCACCTGGGGCACCTTCCCCGGCACCAGGCGGTCACCACGACCACGGGGCCACCCGGCCTTCTGGGGCACCTTCCCCGGCACCAGACGGCACCCGAACACACCGGGCACGGGAGCGGGCAGGGACCTGGCTCTGCGGATCTGCGCGATTTCCAGCAGTTCCAGCAGCAGTTCCGGATTCAGGGTCGAAGGGTCGAAGCCATGAGCGTGATGCGGACGCACGCACCGGACGTCTCCGGTCAGCGCTCGCAGCCCCGCGTCCGCGAGCAGGCGCGCGAGGTACTGCTCGTCATGTCGTTCTCCGCGGCCGTCTCGGTCGGCTGCGCCCTGCTCCTCGTGCTCACGCACCTGCTCTCCGGATCCACGGGGCGCTGAGGCCACCATGGGCAGCCCGCGCCACGTCCCCGTCCTGCTGGACCGGGTCGTCTCCCTCCTCACGCCCGCGCTCGAGCGTGAGGGCATCGACGACGACGAGCAGACCGTGCTGGTCGACTGCACCCTCGGTCTCGGCGGCCACAGCGAGGCCGTCCTCGAGCGCTGCCCGCACGCTCGCGTCATCGGCATCGACCGGGACCCGCAGGCGCTGGCCATGAGCCGGGAGCGGCTGGCGTCGTACGGCGACCGGTTCACCGGCGTGCTCGCGGTCTACGACGAGATCGCCGACGTGATCGCCGACCAGGGGCTCGACCAGGTCGACGGGGTGCTCTTCGACCTCGGCGTCTCCTCGATGCAGCTCGACCTGCCCGAGCGCGGCTTCGCCTACGCGGTCGACGCTCCGCTCGACATGCGCATGGGCAGCACCGGACCGACCGCCGCCGACGTCCTCAACACCTACAGCGCGGCCGAGCTGGCCCGGGTGCTCAAGGAGTACGGCGAGGAGAAGATGGCACGGCGGATCGCCGACGCGGTCGTCCGGGAGCGGGCCGTCGAACCGTTCGCGACGTCGGGCCGCCTCGTCGCCCTCCTGTACGACGTCATCCCGGCCCCCGCCCGTCGTACCGGCGGCCATCCGGCCAAGCGCACCTTCCAGGCGCTGCGGATGGAGGTCAACGACGAGCTCGGCGTGCTGCGCCGCGCGATGCCGGCGGCCGTCGACGCGATCGGCGTCGGGGGCCGGGTGGTCGTCGAGTCGTACCACTCGCTGGAGGACAGGCTGGTCAAGCGGGTCTTTGCCGAGGCCACCCGGCTCGACGTCCCCGACGACCTGCCCTTCGTGCCCGAGGGCGCCGAGCCGTCGTACCGGCTGGTGACCCGGGGTGCGGAGCAGGCGAACGCGGAGGAGATCGAGGAGAACCCCCGCGCCGCGTCCGTCCGTCTCCGCGCGATCGAGCGCATCCGTTCCACCCCGTCGAGCAGGTCCGGCAGCACCCAGGGCAAGGGAGTCCTCTGATGAGCAGCACCGCACCGCAGATCCGCCGCCTGCAGTCCGTTGCGCCGCGGATCGCGCAGGCCGCCCTGGAGCGTGCCCGGCTCACCGTGGTGCCGCGGACCCGCCGCAAGCGCGCCCCGCGGGTGCCCTTCGTCGCCTTCGTCAGCGTCATCCTGCTGGCCGGCGTGGTCGGGCTGCTGCTCTTCAACACCTCCATGCAGCAGGCGTCGTTCAAGGCGACCGCGCTGGAGAACCAGGCCACCGACCTCGGCGCCCAGCAGGAGGCGCTGGAGATGGACATCCAGGCCCTGCGCGAGCCGCAGCGGCTGGCCCGCCTCGCCCAGGACATGGGGATGGTGATCCCGTCGACGCCGGCCGGCGTGCTCGACCTGTCGACCGGCCGGATCACGGGCGACCCCACCCCGGCCTCCGGCGGGGACGCGATCCCGCTCCACATGCCGGGGCCGAAGAAGCCGGCCGAGCTGAGGCGGCCGGACGACGTCAGGAAGGTCGTCCCGGAGGCGAAGGCCAAGCCGAAGACGGCGACCGACGGCGCGCCCACCGGAGATCGGTGAGCGTTCCGCCTAGGGTCGGACCGACCGGGGGACCCGTGCCCCGCCACCGACCAGGACGAGAGCGTTGAGCCGACCCAGCACCCTCCGCACCCGCCGCGGGAACGGTCCCCGGCGAGGCTCCCCGAAGCTGCGCATGCAGGTCGGGTTCCTGCTCATCGCCATCGTGCTCTCGGTCTTCGCCGGGCGCCTGGTCCAGCTCCAGGGCCTGGATCCCGACTCCTACGCCCAGATGGCCGCCGCCGAGGGGTCGGAGCGCGTCGTCCTCCCGGCGACCCGGGGCGAGATCCTCGACCGCAACGGCGAGCCGCTGGCCGAGACGGTCGACGGCCGGATGATCATCGCCGACCCGGCCGTCACCGCGAAGGTGGCGCCCGAGCTCGCGACCGTCCTCGCCCGGCGGCTCGGCATCGACTACTTCGAGACGCTCGAGCGGCTGCGGGTCGAGGGCAGCCGGTTCCAGTACGTCGCCCGGCAGGTCCCGGCGAGCAAGGCGGAGAAGGTCGTCGCCGACATCCGCGAGCAGTTCGAGGACGAGGACGGCCGTCCCTTCGCCGGCCTGACGACCGAGCGCGACCCGCTGCGGATCTACCCCAACGACGACGTCGCCGCCAACCTGCTCGGCTTCCTCGGCACGCCGAAGGACGACGGCTCGGCGCAGGCACTCGCCGGCCTCGAGACGTCGTTCAACAAGTACCTCTCCGGCACCGACGGCGAGGCGACCTACGAGGTCGGCGCCGGCAACCAGATCCCGCTCGGCGACAACACCGTGACGCCCGCGGTCGACGGTCGCAACCTGCAGCTCACCATCGACCGGGACCTGCAGTTCTACACCCAGCGGATCCTGCAGCAGACCGTCATCCGCGCGGCCGGGAAGTCCGGCATCGCAGTGATCATGGACAGCCGCACCGGCCAGCTGCTGGCGCTGGCCGACTACCCGACGTACGACGCCTCCGACCCCTACCGCTACGACGACTCGCTCTACAAGTCGTCCGCACTGACCGACGTCTACGAGCCGGGCTCCGTCGAGAAGGTGCTCACGGTGAGCTCGCTCGTCGACGCGGGGCTGGCCTTCAAGGAGCAGAAGTTCCGGGTCCCGGGCCAGCTCAACCGCCAGGACCGGCCGATCGGCGACTACTGGGACCACGGGATGCTCCGCCTCACGCTGGCCGGCATCGTCGCCAAGTCCTCCAACGTCGGCACGGTCCTCGCAGCCGACGAGTTCCGCAAGGGCCAGCTGCGCCGCTACCTCACCGCGTTCGGCCTGGGCCAGCGCACCGACGTCGGCCTCGGCGGCGAGACGAAGGGCATCCTGCCCCAGGGTGCGGCGTGGACCTCGCAGGTCGGCGACCGCATCGCCTTCGGACAGTCGCTGTCGGTCAATGCGGTGCAGATGGCCGCTGCGGTCAACACGATCGCCAACGGCGGCGTGCGGATCGCCCCGTCGCTCGTCCAGGGCGAGGCGACCACCGACAAGGGCGGGAAGGTCGGCAGCGACGTCGCGGCGACGACGCGCGTGATCAGTGCCGACGCGGCCCGCGAGACGATGCTGATGATGGAGCGGGTCCTCGACCCGGAGGAGGGCGTCGCCCCCGGCGCGGCCGTCCCGGGTTACCGCGTGGCCGGCAAGACCGGCACCGCGCAGCGCGTCGGTGAGAACGGCGGCTACGACGGCAGCACCACCGTCTCCTTCGCGGGCTTCGCCCCGGCGGACGACCCGCGGTTCACGATCTACGTGGTCGTGCACAGCCCGCGGCAGGGCAGTGGTGGTGGCAGCGTCGCCGGTCCGGCATTCTCGAAGCTGATGAGCCACACCCTGCGCCGCTACGGCGTCCCGCCGACGGGCGGCAAGCCGAACCAGACCCCGGTCGAGTGGTGAGCCGCCCGACCCGCCCCGCCCACCCGACAATGACGCCGCTCGACGACGTCGCCCGGGTGCTGGGCCTTGCCGCCGTGGACCCCGGCGTCTCCGTCCTCGGCGTCACCCTCGACTCCCGACGCGTCCAGACCGGCGACCTGTACGCCGCCCTGCCCGGCTCCCGCGCCCATGGTGCGACCTTCACGGAGCAGGCCGCCGCCGCCGGCGCCGCCGCCGTGCTGACCGACCCGGCCGGTGCCGCCGAGGCCGGCGGGTGGGGCCTGCCCGTGCTGGTCGTCGACGATCCGCGCAAGGTGCTCGGCGACGTCGCCGCACTGGTCTACGGCCGGCCCGCGGACGCCCTGCGCACCATCGGCGTCACCGGCACCCAGGGCAAGACCACCGTCACCCGGCTGCTCGACGGCGGCCTGCTCGCCAGCGGGGTGCGCAGTGCGGTCGTGGGCACCGTCGGCACGAGGATCGCCGGCGAGGAGGTGAAGACCGCGCTGACCACGCCGGAGGCCCCGGACCTGCACGGGCTCTTCGCCCGGATGCGGGAGCTCGACGTGACCGCCTGCGCGATGGAGGTCTCCAGCCACGCCCTCGTGATGGGCCGGGTCGACGGGGTGCGCTTCGACGTCGCCGTCTTCACCAACCTGGGTCGTGACCACCTCGACTTCCACGCCGACGTCGAGGACTACTTCGCCGCCAAGGCCACCCTCTTCACGCCGGAGCACGCGTCGCTCGGCCTGGTCTGCATCGACGACGAGCACGGCCGCCGCCTCGTCGAGGAGGCGACCATCCCGGTCCGGACCTACGGGCTCACCGCGTCGGCCGACTGGACCGCGGTCGACGTCGCGCTGGGGGCCGACGGGTCGCGGTTCACCGTGCACGGGCCGGACGGCGTGCGGGTCGCGGGCGTCGTACCCCTCCCGGGGGACTTCAACGTCGCCAACGCCCTCGCCGCCATCGCCGCGGCGGCCGAGGCGGGCTTCGACCCGCAGGCCGTCGCCGACGGCATCGCCGCCTCGGGTGGGGTGCCCGGCCGGCTCGAACGGATCCCGACCGGGCGCGACCTGACCGTGGTCGTCGACTACGCGCACAAGCCCGACGCGGTCGAGGCGGTGCTGCGCACCCTGCGGCCGGTCACCCGCGGCCGCCTCGTCATCGTGATCGGCGCCGGTGGCGACCGCGACACCGGCAAGCGGCCGGTGATGGGCGAGATCGCCGCCCGGCTGGCCGACCTCGTCGTCGTCACCGACGACAACCCTCGCTCCGAGGACCCCGCCGCGATCCGGGCCGAGGTGCTGGCGGGCACCCGTGGCGGCCCGGCCGAGGTGGTCGAGGTGGCTGATCGTCGTACCGCCATCGAGCAGGCGATCGCCGGCGCCGGACCGGGTGACGTCGTCGTCGTCGCCGGCAAGGGCCACGAGACGGGGCAGGAGGTCGCCGGCGTGGTCCACCCCTTCGACGACCGCGAGGTCGTGCGGGAGGTGTTGGCCCGATGATCCCGCTCCGCCTCTCGGAGGTCGCCGCCGTCGTCGGCGGGGCGCTGCACGGCGAGGACCTGCTCGTGTCCGGGCCCGCGTACGTCGACAGCCGCACGCCCGTCCCGGAGGGCCTCTTCGTCGCACTGGTCGGCGAGCGCACCGACGGCCACGAGTACGCCGCCGCTGCGCACGCGGTCCTCGGCAGCCGCCCCACCAGCCGGCCGACCGTGGTGGTCGACGACCCGGTCGTGGCGCTGGGGCTCCTGGCCCGTCACGTCGTGGACCGGCTCGACGTGACGGTCCACGCGATGACCGGCTCGCAGGGCAAGACGGGCACCAAGGACTACCTCGCAGCAGTGCTGCGCACCCTCGCCGGCGACACGGCCGTCGTGGCAACCACCGGGAACAACAACAACGAGCTGGGAGTGCCGCTGACGGTGCTGCGCGCCGATGCGTCGACGCGCCACCTCGTCGTCGAGATGGGCGCCCGGGGGGTGGGCCACATCTCCTACCTGTGCGGGATCGCACCCCCGTCGATCGCCGCGGTCCTCAACGTCGGCACGGCTCACGTGGGGGAGTTCGGTGGTCGGCAGCAGATCGCGCAGGCCAAGGGGGAGATCGTCGAGGCCCTCGGCGTCGACGGCACCGCGGTGCTCAACGCGGACGACGCGCTGGTCGCCGCGATGGCGCCCCGGACCCGGGCGCGCGTGCTCACCTTCGGGGAGACCGGCCGGCTGCGCTGGCGTGAGGTCCGCCTCGACCGGCTCGGGCGCCCCGCCTTCACGCTCGACCTCGACGGCGAGCTCTGCACGGTCGAGCTGCGCCAGACCGGCCTGCACCAGGTGCAGAACGCCGCCGCGGCGGCGGCGATGGCGATTGCTGCTGGCTTCTCGCTGCCGGCAGTGGCCCAGGCGCTCGGCCGGGCAGAGTCGGCCTCGCGCTGGCGGATGGAGGTGACCGAGCGACCCGACGGGATGGTCGTGGTCAACGACGCCTACAACGCCAACCCGGACTCCATGGCGGCCGCGCTGCAGGCGGTCCACGCCATCGCGCGCGCGACGCCCGGTCGTCGTACCGTGGCGGTGCTGGGGGAGATGAAGGAGCTCGGCCCGGAGCACGACGCGGGCCACCGCGCCGTCGGGACCGTCGCCGCCGAGCTCGGCATCGACGTCGTCGTGGTGGTCGGTGACGCCGCCCGGGGCATCGCGGAGGCCGCGGCTGCCGGGCCCGGTGAGGTGATCGTCACGGTGGGCCGTGAGGAAGCTGCAGCCTGGGTGCGGCAGAATGCCGGACCGGAGGACGTCGTCCTCGTCAAGGCGTCCCGTGGCGCCGCGTTGGAATGGGTTGCGGAGCACCTGCTGGAGGAGACGACGCCATGAGAGCCATCCTGCTCGGGGGCGGCATCGCGTTGCTGATCTCGCTGCTCGGCACCCGCGTGGTGATCAACCTCTTCACGCAGTGGGGCTACGGCCAGGAGATCCGCGACGACGGCCCGACCAGCCACCACACGAAGCGCGGCACGCCCACGATGGGCGGCGTCGTGATCATCCTCGCCGCCGTCATCGGCTACTTCGCGGCGAAGCTGATCACGTTCACCTCGCCGAGCGCGTCCGCGCTGCTGCTGCTCTTCCTGTTCGTCGGCATGGGCCTGGTCGGCTTCCTCGACGACTTCATCAAGATCTCCAAGCAGCGCAGCCTCGGCCTGCGCAGCAAGGCCAAGATGGCCGGCCAGACCATCATCGCACTGGTGTTCGGCTGGCTCGCGCTCTCACCGATGCTGGAGGACGAGAACGGCCGCACCCCCGCGAGCGAGAAGGTCTCCTTCCTGCGCGAGCTCGACTGGTTCGTGCTGCCCACGATCCTGGCGATCCTGCTGATCTGGCTGTTCGTCGCCGGCTTCAGCAACGCGGTCAACCTCACCGACGGCCTCGACGGCCTCGCGGCCGGCGCCTCGGTGATGGTCTTCGGCGCCTACACCCTGGTGAACATCTGGCAGAACAACCAGTTCTGCCAGGACGACCCGAGCGCCACCTGCTACAACGTCCGCGACCCCCTCGACCTGGCGATCATCGCTGCGGCGATCACCGGTGCCTGCTTCGGCTTCCTGTGGTGGAACGCCTCGCCCGCCAAGATCTTCATGGGCGACACCGGCTCGCTCGCGCTGGGCAGCGCGCTGGCCGGCTTCGCGATCCTCACCCGCACCGAGCTCCTGCTGGTGATCCTCGGTGGGCTCTTCGTCCTCGAGACCGTCTCCGTGATGATGCAGGTCGGCTTCTTCAAGCTCACCAAGGGCAAGCGCATCTTCCGGATGGCGCCGATCCACCACCACTTCGAGATGCTCGGCTGGGAGCAGGTCACCGTCGTGATCCGGTTCTGGATCATCACCGGCCTGTTCGTCGCGACCGGCCTCGGCATCTTCTACGCCGAGTGGGTGTCGCGCCTGTGACCTCCGACCCGACCCGACCCGACCCGACCACGCTGGGCCGCAAGGACTCCTGGGCCGGTGTCCGCGCCGTCGTCGCCGGCTTCGGCACCAGCGGCGCGGCCGCCGTCGACAACCTGCTCCACCTCGGCGCCGACGTGCACGCCGTTGCCGAGTCGGTCAGCCCGACGATCCTCGAGCGTGTCGAGCTGCTCGAGGTGCTGGGCGCCCGGATCGACGTCCACGAGGGCGCCACCTCGGTCCTGCCCGACGACATCGACCTGCTGGTGGTCTCGCCGGGCTTCCGCCCCGACGCACCGATCATCACGGCCGCCCGCAAGCGGCAGGTCCCGGTGTGGGGCGAGGTCGAGCTGGCGTGGCGCCTGCGCGACCCCGACCACCCGGCGCCCTGGCTGTGCATCACCGGCACCAACGGCAAGACCACCACGGTGCAGATGCTCGACAGCATCCTGCGCGCCGCCGGGCTGCGCAGCGTCGCCGCTGGCAACGTGGGCCTGCCGCTGACCGAGGCCGTCATGGACCCCGAGCCCTACGACGTCATCGCCGTCGAGCTCTCCAGCTTCCAGCTGCACTACACCGACACGATGGCCGCCGAGAGCGCCGCGGTCCTCAACGTCGCCGAGGACCACCTGGACTGGTACGACGGCCCGTCGGCCATGGACGACTACGCCCGTGACAAGGGGCGGATCTACCACGGCGTCCAGCGCGCGTGCGTCTACAACGTCGCCGACCCGGCGACCGAGCAGCTGGTCCGGGACGCCGACGTCGTCGAGGGCGCCCGTGCGATCGGCTTCACCCTGGGCGTCCCCGGTCCCGGCATGCTCGGCGTCGTCGAGGACATCCTCGTGGACCGCGCCTTCATCGAGGAGCGTGCCACGAGCGCCGCCGAGCTGTGCACGCTCGACGACCTCGCCTCCCGTGCGCCGCACTTCGTCACCAACGCGCTCGCCGCGGCCGCGTTGGCGCGGGCCCACGGCGTCAGCCAGGCAGCCGTCCGTGACGGCCTGCGGTCCTTCCAGCCCGACGGGCACCGGATCGCCGTCGTCGCCGAGCACTCCGGCATCACGTGGGTCGACGACTCCAAGGCCACCAACCCGCACGCCGCCGCCTCGTCCCTGGCGGCGTTCGCCCCGGTCGTGTGGGTCGCCGGAGGACTGGCGAAGGGTGCGAGCTTCGACGACCTGGTCCGGCAGGTGGGGGACCGGCTGCGCGCCGTCGTCCTCATCGGCCGTGACCGCGACGTCATCCGGCAGGCCCTTTCGCGACACGCTCCCGATGTGCCGGTGATCGACGTGGACAGCACCGAGACTGGGGACGTAGGCGGTGACGACCGGATGAGGCGCGTCGTCGCGGCAGCGGCCGAGGTCGCCCGGACGGGCGACACCGTGTTGCTGGCGCCCGGATGTGCGTCGATGGACCAGTTCTCCGACTACGCCGCCCGCGGTGACGCGTTCGCCGAGGCGGTCCGGGACTACATCGGCGAGAGCTAGCGCGGCTGGCCACGGGCAGGAGGGGGACGGGTCATCACCACGGCGAACCCGGAGAACCTGCGCTCGCAGCTCCGCCAGCGCCTCGCGCTGCGCCCCTCCCTGCGTGCGTCCGTACGACGGCCCGGTTGGACGGCGGCGCTCAAGGACGCCCTCGACCGGCCGCTCACGACCTACTACCTGCTCCTGGGTGCGACCGCGCTGCTGCTCACGATCGGCCTGATCATGGTGCTGAGCGCGTCGAGCGTGTACTCCTACCGCGAGACCGGGGACTCCTACACGGTCGTGCGCCGCCAGCTGATGTGGGTGCTCATCGGCGTACCGTGCGCCTTCCTCGCCTCGCGGGTGTCGGTGCGCTGGGTCCGGGGGCTGACCTATCCCGCGTTCTCCGTCTCGCTGCTGCTGCTCGCGCTGACCGCGAAGATCGGTGTCGAGATCAACGGCAACAGGAACTGGCTCGACCTGGGACCGGTCCAGATCCAGCCGTCCGAGATCGCCAAGCTCTCGCTGATCATCTGGGCCAGCCACATCTACGCCAACAAGGAGCGTCGCCTCGGCAACCTGCACCAGATGCTGGTGCCCGTGGTGCCCGGCATGGTGCTGGCCACGACGCTCGTCGTCGTCGGTCGCGACCTCGGCACCGCGTTGGTCTTCTTCGCACTGCTCGTGGCGATGCTGTGGGTGGTCGGGGCGCCGGGCAAGCTGTTCGCGCTCGCGTTCTCCGGAGTCAGCGTGCTCGCGCTCGGCCTCGCGGCGACCGACGGCGAGCGCCTGGCCCGCATCTACAACTTCGCCGATCCGTTCAAGGACTACCACGGCACGGGCTGGCAGCCTGCGCACGGCCTGTACGCCATGGCCAGCGGTGGCGTGTTCGGCGAGGGCATCGGCGCCAGTCAGCAGAAGTGGGGCCAGCTTCCCGAGGCGCACACCGACTTCATCTTCGCGGTGCTCGGTGAGGAGCTGGGCCTGATCGGCACCCTGCTGGTGATCTCGCTCTTCCTGGTCCTCGCCTACGCCGGCATCCGCGTGGCGCGGGAGACCAAGGACCCGTTCGTCCGCTACTGCACCTTCGGCATCGTGGTCTGGCTGCTGTGCCAGATGATTATCAACGTCGGCATGGTGCTGGCCCTGCTCCCCGTCATCGGCATCCCGCTCCCGCTGGTCTCCTACGGCGGCTCCAGCCTCCTGCCCACCCTGGCCGCACTCGGTCTGGTGATCGGCTTCGCCCGCCGCGAGCCCGCTGCCGCGCGTGCGCTCGCCCAGCGGCGGCGGGCCCGTTCTGCCGGGCTCTCGGCCCGCGGGTAGGTTCTCCCGCGTGAGGATTCTTCTGGCCGGTGGGGGAACGGCGGGACACACCTCGCCACTGCTCGCGACGGCGGACGCGCTGCGCCGCCTCGACCCGGAGGCGGAGATCACCTGCCTCGGGACGCCGCGTGGCCTGGAGAACAAGGTCGTCCCGGAAGCCGGGTACCCGCTGCGCCTGGTGCCGCCGGTGCCCCTGCCGCGCAAGCCAGGGAAGGACCTCGCTCTCGTGCCGCAGCGCCTGCGTGCCGCGGTCAAGGCGGCGCTCGAGGTCATCGACGAGGTCCGCCCCGACGTGGTGGTCGGCTACGGCGGCTACGTCTCCATGCCGGCGTACGTCGCCGCCCGTCGCCGCAAGCTGCCGCTCGTCGTGCACGAGCAGAACGCCCTGCCCGGGATCGCCAACAAGTTCGGCGCCCGTGTGGCCACCCGCGTCGCGGTGAGCTTCCCGGACACCCCGCTCAGGAAGGCCGAGTACGTCGGCCTGCCGCTGCGCCGGATGATCGCGACCCTCGACCGGGCGGCGCTCCGGGCCGAGGCGCGTGCCTTCTTCGGCCTCGACCCCGATCTGCCGACCCTCGTCGTCACGGGCGGTTCGCAGGGCGCCCGGCGGCTCAACCAGGCGATCAGCGGAGCCGCGGCCGCGCTCGGCTCGGGCGGTGTGCAGGTGCTGCACGTGATCGGCCCCAACGGCGCGAGCGACCCCAGCTGGTCCGCGCCCGCCCCGACCGGCGTTCCCTATGTCGTCCTGCCGTTCGTCGAGCGGATGGACCTGGCCCTCGCGGCCGCCGACCTCATGGTGTGCCGGGCTGGCGCCTCGAGTGTGGTCGAGGCGTCCGCGAGCGGTGTCCCCGCGATCTTCGTCCCGCTCCCGATCGGCAACGGGGAGCAGGCCCTCAACGCGAAGCCGGTCGTCGAGGCCGGGGGAGCGCTCCTGGTGGAGGACGCGGCGTTCAGCGCCGACTACGTCGCCGACACCGTGCCGGCGCTGGCGACCGACCGCGACCGTCTGGAGGCGATGGGGGCGGCGGCCGCGCACCTCGTGCCCCGCGACGCCGACGAGAAGCTGGCCCGGATCATCCAGGACGTCGCCCGGTGAAGATCCCGGTCCCCGACGAGATCCTCCCCGCCGACCGGCTCGGCCGCGTCCACCTCGTCGGCATCGGCGGCGCCGGTCTGTCCGCGATCGCCCGGCTGATGCACCAGGCGGGCGTCGCCGTCAGCGGCAGCGACGCCAACGACTCCGCCGTCGTTCGGGCGCTGCGCGCGGAGGGCATCACCGTCCACGTCGGCCACGACGCGGCCCACCTCGACGGTGCGGACACGGTCATCGCCACGACGGCCGCGCGCGAGGACAACCCCGAGATCGTCGAGGCAGCTGCCCGCGGGCTGCGCCTGTGGCCGCGCTCGGCCGGGCTCCAGTCGGTGCTGATCGGCAAGCGCGTCGTCGCGATCGCCGGCACCCACGGCAAGACCACGACCACCGCGATGCTCACGGTGGCCCTGCAGGAGGCGGGGCTCGACCCGACCTTCGCGATCGGCGCCGAGGTCGAGAGCCTCGGCACCAACGCCCGCCTGGGGAGTGGCGAGGTCGCCGTCGTCGAGGCCGACGAGTCCGACGGCGCCTTCCTCGTCTACACCCCTGAGATCGCCGCGATCACCAACGTCGACGCCGACCACCTCGACCACTGGGGCACCGAGGAGGCCTACGAGGCGGCTTTCGCCGAGTTCGCCCGGCGCACCCGGGTCACCGTCGCGGAGCGGGCCGACCTCGCCGACGTCACGGTCTCCTTCGCCGAGGGCGCCCAGGTCCGCGGCCGCGACCTGGTCGTCGAGGGCGGTCGTACCCGCTTCCGGGTCGAGGCGCGCGGCGTGGACCTCGGCGAGGTCGAGCTCGCCGTCCCCGGCCGCCACTACGCGATCGACGCGCTGCTCGCCCTCGCCGTCGGCCTCGAGCTCGGTGCCGAGCCGGCGGCGCTCATCCGCGGGCTCGCCCGGCACCGGGGCGCCAAGCGCAGGATGGAGCTGGTCGGATCGGTTGGCGAGGCCGACCGTGCCATCCGGGTCTACGACTCCTACGCGCACCACCCCAGCGAGATCCACGGAGACCTCGAGGCCGCCCGGTCCCTGGTCACCGGCGACCAGCGCCTGCTCGTCTGCTTCCAGCCCCACCTCGTCTCGCGCACCCGCATCTTCGGTGCAGAGATGGGCCGCGAGCTCGCGGCCGCCGACGAGGTCGTGGTGATGGACGTCTACGTCGCCCGCGAGGACCCCGACCCCGAGGTGACCGGCGCGCTGGTGGCCGGCGCCGTGCCGCTGCCCGCGCACCGGGTCCGGTTCGTGCCCGACCGGGCGGACGTCGTACCCACGTTGGTGGGTCTGGCCCGGCCCGGCGACCTCGTCCTGACGCTCGGCGCCGGAGACGTGACGACCGTCGCGCCCGAGGTGCTCGCCGCCCTCGGAGGGACCACGGGTGGCTAGCCTGCGCCGCCGCCCCGCACCCACCGGCCACGAGAAGGCACAGGACCGGGCCCGCAAGGCGTTCGCCCGCCGGCAGCGGGCGCGGCGCTGGATCAGCCTGCGCAAGGTGCTCGCCGCCGTGCTGGCCCTGCTGCTCGTCGGCCTCGGTGTCTACGCGCTGTGGTTCTCGTCCTGGCTGCGAACCGAGGGCGTCGACCTGGTGGGCAACGACCTGCTGACCGACCGGCAGGTCCTCGCCGCGGCCGAGGTGCCCACCGGCGGACCGCTGGTCAGCGTGGACCTCGAGGCGATCGAGAAGCGGGTGAAGTCGCTCGCCGCGGTGAAGAAGGTCGACGTGTCACGCCAGTGGCCGCACGAGATCCGGATCGAGGTCACCGAACGGACACCGATCGCGGTGCTCGACCTCGGCGACCGGGTCGTCGCACTCGATGTCGACGGCATGTCCTTCCCGGCCCCCGCGCGGGCTCGTGAGGGGTTGCCGCGCATCCGGGTCGGGAGCGGCGCGAACCAGAACGCCCTGCGCGAGGGTGCAGCCGTCGTGTCCTCGCTCGACGGCGACGTCGCCTCGATGGTCACCTTCGTCGAGGTCCGCACAGTCGACGAGATCCTGCTGCACCTGCGCGACGACCGGCTGGTCAAGTGGGGGAGCGCGGACCAGTCCGAGGACAAGGCCGCAGTCCTGCTGCAGCTGCTCAAGCGCAAGGCGACGACGTACGACGTGTCGGTCCCCGGCTCACCCACGACGAAGTGACCCGGGGCCGGTGCTGCATGAATCCCCGGCTAACCGGGGATTCATGCGCTTGTCAGGCGTTGCAACGCCCGACAAGCGCATGAAATGCCTGAGAAGTGTGACCGATGGGGCCTCGCCGCGGCGTGTCTGCGCCATCGTGCCGCCCGCCGTACCTAGTGTCTTCATCGCGACGAGGTTGACATAACTATAACCCTCAGGCTGAGGGTAAGGGTTGTCGACACGCCGGCTGGCCACGGGGAAGCGGTCCGGCCGCCGACGTCGGTGAACGGACACACATTCATTTCGGACACACCGGAGAGGTGGAGCCGCCGTGGCAGCTGCACAGAACTACCTGGCCATCATCAAGGTCGTCGGTATCGGCGGGGGTGGCGTCAACGCCGTCAACCGCATGATCGAGGTCGGCCTCAAGGGCGTCGAGTTCATCGCGATCAACACCGACGCCCAGGCGCTGCTGATGAGCGACGCCGACGTCAAGCTCGACATCGGTCGCGAGCTCACCCGCGGCCTCGGCGCCGGCGCGAACCCCGACGTGGGCGGCAAGGCGGCAGAGGACCACGCGGAGGAGATCGAGGAGGTGCTCAAGGGTGCCGACATGGTCTTCGTGACCGCTGGCGAGGGTGGCGGCACCGGAACGGGTGGCGCCCCCGTCGTCGCCCGGATCGCCCGCTCGCTCGGCGCGCTGACCATCGGTGTGGTGACCCGTCCGTTCACCTTCGAGGGCGCCCGCCGCAAGAAGTCCGCCGACGAGGGCATCGAGCGTCTCCGCGAGGAGGTCGACACGCTCATCGTCATCCCGAACGACCGGCTGCTGCAGATCTCGGACCGCAACGTGTCGATGCTCGACGCCTTCAAGCAGGCCGACCAGGTGCTGCTGCAGGGCGTCTCCGGCATCACCGACCTGATCACCACCCCCGGCCTGATCAACGTCGACTTCGCCGACGTCAAGGCGGTCATGAGCAACGCCGGCTCCGCCCTCATGGGCATCGGCTCCGCACGCGGTGAGGACCGCGCACTGCAGGCCGCCGAGATGGCCATCAGCAGCCCGCTGCTCGAGGCCTCGATCGACGGCGCCCACGGCGTCCTGCTCTCGATCGCCGGTGGCTCCGACCTCGGCATCTTCGAGATCAACGAGGCAGCCGCGATGGTGGCCGACGCGGTCCACGCCGACGCCAACATCATCTTCGGCACGATCATCGACGACGCCCTCGGTGACGAGGTCCGGGTGACCGTCATCGCCGCCGGCTTCGACGGTGGCCTGCCGAAGCGTCGCGACGAGACGGCGATCCGCCGCCCGCAGCAGTCCGCCGCGCCGGCCTCCCGCCCCGCGTCCCCCTCCGCGCCCTCCAGCCAGTCTGCTCCGGCGACGCCCGCCCGTCAGGCTCCGGTCGAGTCCGCGCCGACCCCGGCCGAGCCGCAGCCGGTCGGCGCGCGCACCAACCCGGCGCCAATCAAGTTCGACGACGGCGACGACCTGGACGTGCCCGACTTCCTGAAGTGATGGGCCTTGTTCGCCTTCCGTGAGAGCCACGACCTCGACCCGGACCCCGCCGACGGCGGGGCCCGGGTCGAGGTCGCGTTCACGGACGCCAGCCTCGACCTGCAGGAGGGTGAGCAGATCGAGGCCGTCCTGGACCAGGTGGGCAGCCGACTCGACGTCACGATCGTCCGCGCCAGCCAGGTCCACGGTGACGACGTCGCGACCGTCGACGGCGACGACACCGGCGGGGTCCCCGTCGCCGACGGTCTCGTGACGACGCAGCGGCGTACTGCCCTGATGGTCCGGGTCGCCGACTGCGTCCCGGTCCTGCTGGCCGATGCGTCAGCGGGCGTCGTGGGAGTTGCCCATGCCGGCCGGCGTGGCGTGGAGCTCGACGTCGTCACCCGCACCGTGGAGCGGATGCGCTCGCTCGGTGCCGTCGACGTCCATGGGTGGATCGGCCCGCACATCTGCGGCGGCTGCTACGAGGTGCCCGGGGAGATGCGCGACGAGGTCGCCGCCGTGGTGCCGGAGACGTACGCCGAGACCACGTGGGGCACCCCGTCCCTCGACCTCGGTGCCGGCGTCGCCGCGCAGCTCGCCGCCGCCGACGTCGCCGTGACCGTGGTCGGCGGCTGCACCCTCGAGGACGACCGCTTCCACTCCTACCGACGCGACGGCCAGGACTCCGGCCGGCTCGCGGGCCTGGTGTGGATCACATGACCGCGCGCCTCGAGGAGCTGCGGGCGAACCTGGCGGCGGTCCGGGGGCGGATCGCCCGGGCCGCCGATGCCGCCAGCCGCGACCCCGCCGACGTGGCGCTCGTCGTCGTCACCAAGTTCTTCCCGGCCTCGGACGTCCGGCTGCTCGCGGACCTCGGCGTGTCCGATGTCGGCGAGAACCGCCATCAGGAGGCCGAGGCGAAGGCCGCCGCGTGCGCTGACCTGGGCCTTCGCTGGCACTTCATCGGCGGCCTGCAGTCCAACAAGGCCGCCGCCGTCGCCCGGTATGCCGACGTGGTCGAGTCCGTCGACCGCCCCGGCCTGGTCGGGCGGCTGGACCGCGGGGCGGCCGAGACCGGGCGCGAGGTCGACGTGCTGATCCAGGTGAGCCTCGACCCGCCGGGACGTGATCATCGTGCCGGCGTCGTACCCGACGAGCTCGAGGCGCTGGCCGCCGAGGTGGAGGCAGCGCCCCACCTCGCGCTGCGCGGCCTGATGGCCGTGGCGCCGTTGGGGGAGGACCCCGCCGAGGCCTTCGCCCGGCTGGCCGCCATCAGGTCCGACTTCCTCGTGCGCCACCCCTCGGCGACCCACCTCTCGGCCGGCATGAGCGGCGACCTCGAGGCGGCCATCTCCGCTGGCGCGACACACGTTCGCGTCGGCTCCGCGGTCCTCGGTTCGAGGCCCTCGGTCCAGTAATGTCCACAACACCACCACAGGCTCCCGAGACCCGGGGCCAGGGAACACGGAGGCAACAGTCATGAGCGGTGCGATGCGCAGGATCGGTGAGTACCTCGGCCTGCTGGAGGACACCGGCTATGACGAGTACGACGACGAGGTCGCCGAGCGGGCCCCCGCGCGGGAGACCCGCGAGCCGCGCCCTGCCCGTCCCGTGCGCGCCGTGCCGTCCAGCCCCGTGGCCGACCTCGACGAGCGGCGACGCCCTGTCGCGGTCGCCCCGCAGCCCGAGGTGGCTGAGCTGTCCCGGATCACCACGCTGCACCCGACCACCTACAACGACGCGCGCGCCGTGGGGGAGCAGTACCGCGACGGCATCCCGGTGATCATGAACCTCACCGAGATGGACGACACCGACGCCAAGCGCCTCGTCGACTTCGCTGCCGGGCTGATCTTCGCCACTCGCGGCAGCATCGAGCGGGTCACCAACAAGGTGTTCCTGCTGTCCCCGCCGAACGTCACCGTCGCGGCTGAGGACAAGCAGCGGATCGCCGACCGGGACTTCTTCAACCAGAGCTAGTCCAATGGGCCGAGCGTGTCGCCGACGATGGCGCACCGCACGGTCCTCGCTCCGCTCGGTCCGCGGGCGCACCATCGTGCGCCTTCGGCGCGGGGCGCCACGCTGCCGCGCCGCAGTCGTCTCCGGAGATGGCTGGCTCTGCCTGGCGGCAAGCCGATGCGTTTGTCTGGGCCGAGAGTGTCGCCGACGATGGCGCACCGCACGGTCCTCGCTCCGCTCGGTCCGCGGGCGCACCATCGTGCGCCTTCGGCGCGGGGCGCCACGCTGCCG
>CAZAQE010000013.1:0-101811 GCA_964487275.1 uncultured Nocardioides sp.
GCCGCGCATGAAGACCCGACCACCGACACACCGCAAGGCACAGCAGGTGCACCAGAGCAGCGGGTCTCGCGACGGGAACTGCGCGACCTCCTTGCCTCGGCGAGGTCAGCGACGGACGACAGCCAGCAGCTTCTCGCACTCCTCGACCAGCCGGACCCGCAGCGGCCGGCCGCGCTCGGCGAACGAGCGCTGGGCGTCGACGTACGCGGCCTTGCCCTCGGGTGTCTCGATCCGCACCGGCTCGAAGCCCAGGTCGAGCAGGTCGTACGGCGCCGCTCGCATGTCGAGGGTGCGGATGTCCCAGGCCAGCTCGAAGCAGTCGGCGACGAGGTCCGACGAGACCATCGGGGAGAGCCGGAACGCGTGCTTGTAGAGATCCATCCCGGCATGCAGGCAGGCCGGCTGCTCGAAGGCGGGCCGGTCGTCGCGGCCGGGGGAGAGGGTGTTGAGCGGGCGGGCCGGGGGAGTGAAGAAGCGGTAGGCGTCGAAGTGCGAGCAGGCGATCCGGTGGCTCTCGACGACCTCGTCGGTGCCGGCGGGACCGAGGCGCAGCGGCCAGTCCGCGTGGCGGGTCTGGTCCTCGCTGAGCCGGTAGACCATCGCCCACTCGTGCAGGCCGAAGCAGCCGAAGTGCGGTGCGCGGGCGGCCGTCGCGCTGAGCAGCCGGTGGATCGCCGTGATCATCGGCAGCTGCGCGGCGACGTACGACGGCGTGACGGTGACGCCGGAGCCGGCCGGGCCGTAGCCCTTGAGGCCGTCGTACTCGGCGGCGTCCTCGAGCACGACGCCGAAGCCCGGGTGCCAGCGCCGCAGCTGTGACGGGCGGTGGGAATAGTAGGTGAACAGGAAGTCGAAGACCGGGTGCTTCACCTTCGTCTCCCGGCGGGCGAGGTGGGGCGCGACGTAGCGGTCGATGCGCGCGGCGTGGGCCTCGGCCCGCTCCTGCCACGTCACGAGCTGCCCCTCCTCGACCGGCACTGTCACGAGCAGCAAGCGTAGGTCGATAGGCTCGGCGGGTGCGCATCGTCAGATTCACGACCGGAGAAGAGCCCTCCTACGGCGTCCTGACCGGGGACCTCGACGAGTACGGCCAGCCCGGCGACGACGCGGTCATCGTCGGCCTCGCGGGTGACCCGCTCTATGTCGGCATCAAGCTCCTCGAGAAGGAGTACCGGCTCGACGAGGTCCGCCTGCTGGCGCCCGTCCTGCCGCGCAGCAAGGTCGTCGGGATCGGCCGCAACTACGCCGCCCACGCGGCCGAGCTCGGCAACGACGTACCGTCCGAGCCCCTGATGTTCCTCAAGCCGAACACCAGCGTGGTGGGGCCGGGCGACGCGATCCAGTACCCCCGCCAGAGCAGCAACGTGCACTACGAGGGCGAGCTCGCTGTCGTCATCGGCCGGATCTGCCGGGACGTGCCACCCGAGCAGGCGACCGACGTGATCCACGGCTACACGATCGCCAACGACGTGACCGCCCGCGACCTCCAGCGCTCCGACGGGCAGTTCACCCGCGCCAAGGGCTTCGACTCCTTCTGCCCGCTCGGGCCGTGGATCGAGACCGACCTCGACCCGAACGACTTCAGCCAGGGCCGTCGCGTCCAGACGTTCCTGAACGGCGACGTCGTCCAGGACGGTACGACGGCCGACATGGTCTTCGACGTGCCGGCACTCATCGCGCACGTCTCCAGCGTGATGACGCTGCTGCCCGGCGACGTCATCCTCACCGGCACCCCCGAGGGCGTCGGACCGATGGAGGTCGGTGACGAGATCGAGGTCTCGATCGAAGGCCTCGGAACCCTGATCAACAAGGTGGAAGCACGCGCATGAGCACCCCCAGCACCCCCGTCCGCGTCCGGATGGCCCCCTCGCCGACGGGCAGCCCGCACGTCGGCATGATCCGCACGGCGCTCTTCAACTGGGCGTTCGCGCGCCACCACGGCGGCACGTTCGTCTTCCGCATCGAGGACACCGACAAGGAGCGCAGCACCGACGAGTCGCTCCGCTCGATCCTCGACCTGATGCGCTGGCTCGGCCTCGACTGGGACGAGGGCCCCGAGGTGGGCGGCCCCCACGCGCCGTACTTCCAGAGCGAGCGCAGCGACAAGTACGCCGACGCGCTGGCGAAGCTGAAGGAGAGCAGCTTCACCTACGACTGCTACTGCACCAACGAGGAGGCCGCCGCGCGCCGCAAGGCCGCCGGCTCCAAGGTGCAGGGCTACGACGGTTTCTGCCGCGAGCTGAGTGCCGAGCAGGTGGCGGCGTTCGAGGCGGACGGCCGGAAGCCGGTCGTGCGTTTCCGGATGCCCGACGGGTCGATCTCCTGGCATGACCTGGTCCGCGGCGACGTCACCTTCGAGACCGAGTTCGTCCCCGACTTCGCCCTCTGCCGCGCCAACGGCGACCCGCTCTACACGCTGGTCAACCCGGTCGACGACGCACTGATGGAGATCACCCACGTGCTGCGCGGTGAGGACCTCCTGTCCAGCACGCCGCGCCAGATCGCCCTCTACGAGGCGCTCAAGGAGGTCGGCATCGCGAAGGCGACCCCGGCCTTCGGCCACCTGCCCTATGTCATGGGCGAGGGCAACAAGAAGCTCTCCAAGCGCGACCCCGAGGCGCACGCGCTGGCCTACCGCGACCAGGGCTACCTGCCCGAGGGCCTGCTCAACTACCTCGCCCTGCTGGGCTGGGCGATCGCGGCCGACCGCGACGTGTTCAGCCTCGAGGAGATGGTCGAGGCGTTCGAGATCGGCGACGTGGTCGCCAACCCGGCCCGCTTCGACCTCAAGAAGTGCGACGCGATCAACGCCGCGCACATGCGCCAGCTGTCCGTCGAGGACATCACCCACCGGGTCATTCCCTTCCTCAAGGCCGACGGCGTGATCAGCGATCCGGTCAACGACGCGGACGCGCAGCTGCTCGAGCTGGCCATGCCGCTCATCGCCGAGCGGATCAACAAGCTGTCCGAGGCGAGCGCGCTCCTCCACTTCCTGTTCGTCGACGAGGACGCCTTCGAGGTCGACGCCGAAGACGCGGCAAAGCAGATCGGTGAGGCCGGAATCCCCGTCCTGCAGGCGTCGTACGACGCCCTGGCGGCCCTGCCGACATGGTCGACCGACGCCATCCAGACGGCTCTCCAGACGGCCCTCGTGGACGGGCTCGGCCTCAAGCCGCGCAATGCCTTCGGCCCGGTCCGCGTGGCGGTGACCGGCCGGCGGATCTCCCCGCCGCTGTTCGAGTCGCTCGAGCTGCTCGGCCGTGACCGCAGCCTCGGGCGGTTGCAGCGTGCCCTCGGCTGAGCCTGCCGCTCCCGGGCAGGGGCTGACCTACGAGCGGCTCCAGCTGCTGGGGCCGGCGGGTGCCTGGCGTCCGCCGGTCGGCATCGGCCTGCTGGTGGTGCTGTTCGTCGCCGGCCAGGTGCTGCTGGGCGTCGTCGTCACCCTGTGGCTGGCGGTGGCGGGCAACTCGTCGGACGAGATCACCGACAAGCTGTCGGGGGACACGGCGACGCCCTCCTACCTCGCGCTCATCAACATCGGCTGGGCAGCCGCGATCCCGGCGGCGCTGCTGGTCGCCTTCGCCCTGCACCGGCTCCGGCCGGGCTGGGTGGCCTCGGTCGCCGGTGCCCTGCGCTGGCGCTGGCTGCTGGTGTGCTTCGGCCTGGCGTTCGTCGCCCTCGCGGTGACCGTCGGCGCCTCCACGCTGCTGCCGGACCAGGGCGCCGGGACGGTCGAGCTGACCGGTGCGGCCAACCCGTGGACCAGTGCCAGCCGCGACTTCCTGCTGGTCGTGCTGCTCCTGACCCCGCTGCAGGCGGCCGGGGAGGAGTTCGTGTTCCGTGGCTACCTGGCGCAGGCGTGCGGCGGGATGACGGCCCGGTTGCCGGCCGCGGTCAGCGCGACGGTGGCGGTCGTCGTACCGGCGGTGCTGTTCGCGCTCGCGCACGGGCTGGGCCAGGACGTGCCGATCTTCTTCGACCGGCTCGCCTTCGGAATCGTGGCGGGCGTGCTGGTGCTGCTGACCGGTGGCCTCGAGGCCGGCATCGCGATGCACGTGCTCAACAACTTCCTCGCCTTCGGGCTGGCGATCGCGTTCGGCGACATGACCGAGACGCTGATGCCGAGCGATGGCACGTGGTGGTCGATCCCGGTGACCCTCGTGCAGTCGCTGTCCTACCTGGCGCTGACCCTCTGGGCCGCGCGCCGGATGGGGGTCCGACGCCGGACGACGGCGGCCATTTTGGAGTCCCAGAGGACCCGCGTGTAATGTTTCCTGTCGATCGAAGTCCTCGCGGACGACGGTCGGCAGCAGTGGTCTATGGTGTAATTGGCAGCACTAGGGATTCTGATTCCCTCAGTCTAGGTTCGAGTCCTAGTAGACCAGCCAGAGCATCGCGAAGAGCCGGGCAGCAGCCCGGCTTTCGCCGTTTTCTCGGGCCTTCCGGGCCCGCCGAGGGGGCGGCGACGGTGCCTGTTCTCCTCGTCGGCGCCCGGATGTCGGCCCGATTTGTCCTCCGCGAACGGGATCCTCTAGAGTTCTCTTCGTTGTCGAGGCCAGCAGGCCGAAGACAGCGTGCCCCCGTCGTCTAGCGGCCTAGGACGTCGCCCTCTCACGGCGGTAACGCCGGTTCAAATCCGGTCGGGGGTACAACACGAAGGGCCTGGTCTCCGGACCAGGCCCTTCGGCATTTCCGCGGGCACTTCCGGGCCAACGGGGCCGGCCCGGCAAGCCTCGACGTCCGGCCTTGCCCGAACTCGCCGGCACGACACGTCCAGGCCGCTCCCGGTCGCTGCACCCCCATCGCCTGACACGATGGCGGCGTGAGCTACGACATCCTGCTGGTCGATCGGGCCGACGGCGAGGACTGGGACGCTGCGGTCGAGCGCTGGGAGTCCCTGGTCGAGGAGGATGCGCCGGCCCCACCGGAGCGACTGGCCGCGATGCGGGAACGGCTCGACCGGATCGCGCTCCGGCTCGCCGACCTCGACACCTGGACGCGGTACGACGCCGACGGCGTCAGCGGCATCTCGGGGGAGTCCGTGCCGATCTCGGTCGATCTCGAGGTGTACGGCGGCACCGTCTCCTACCCGTACTGGGAGCAGGACGACCCGACCGCTTTCCACCGCACGGTGGCGGACGTCGTACGTATCGCGGCCGAGGAGACCGGCCTCGAGGCCTGGGACCCGCAGACCGGCGAGGCGTTCGACGGCACCTTCCACGACGAGCGCGGCCTCGAGGCGATGCGGCGCATCGCGGCCCGTGCCGGCTCGCGATGGGACCTGCTCGCGTGGCTCTACCTCGTGCAGGCGGTCGTCTGCGTCCTCGCGGCTGTCGTCCTGATCGCGACCGACACCGGTGGCGTGCTCGCCTGGCTGCTCGGGGCGGTCGGGATCGCGGGTGGCCTCACGGCCTACGACCGCGTGCGGGGCTGAGCCGCTCACTCCTTCGGCGACGCGGCCTTCCGTGGCGCCTGCCGGGCGGCGGCGGTCTTCTTCGACGCCCGGGTCTTGGGCGGTGTCGGTTCAGTCCCGACGATCGTGAAGATCGGCGCGGTCACCTTCTCCAGCGCCGCGACGGCCTCGGCGTGGCGCTCGGCGAGCTTGGCGACGACGCCGGCGAGCTCGGCCTGCGCCTCGGCCAATGTGTGCACGGTGTCGGCCAGCTCGCGCTGGCGAACGATGAAGTCCTGCAGCGGCTGGGCGGTCGCTCCGGCGATGCCGGTGACGGCGGTGGCCATGCCGGCGACGGCCCCGGCCAGCTCGCCGACCTGCTTCGCGAGCTCGTCGGGCTGGGTGACGGCGTCGACCGCCGTGTCCCGAACGGTGCGCAGGATGTCGGTCGTCAGCTTGAGCGCGACCTGCTGGGACTTGATCAGCAGGTCGAGCGGGTTGACGTGGGTGCTGCTCGGGGTCTCCGCCATGGCGACAGCGTGGCAGAACCCGAGCCGCGGTGGCAGCAACTCGTCGTGTCCGATTTCCGCCAGTCGATGTCGGTGGAGCGGGGCAGGATGGAGCCATGGAGACGACGCCGCCGCGGACCGACGACGTGACGCAGCTGGAGTTCGACCGCTGCTACACGGCCGTCCAGTCCCGCGACCGCCGCTTCGACGGCGTCTTCTACACCGCCGTCCGCACCACGGGCATCTACTGCCGGCCCTCCTGCCCGGCCCGCACGCCTGCCCCGGCCAACGTGACCTTCCACCGCACCGCCGCCGCGGCCCAGGGCGCGGGCTACCGCGCCTGCAAGCGCTGCCTGCCCGACGCCACCCCCGGCAGCCCCGACTGGAACGTCGCCGCCACCGTCGCCGGTCGCGCGATGCGCCTGATCGGTGACGGCGTCGTCGACCGTGAGGGTGTCGAGGGCCTGGCCGCGCGGCTCGGCTACACCTCGCGCCACCTCTCGCGGCTGCTGACCGCCGAGCTCGGCGCCGGTCCGCTCGCGCTCGCCCGCACCCAGCGCGCCCAGACCGCCCGCGCGCTCGTCGAGAGCACCGATCTGACCCTCACCGACGTCGCGTTCGCAGCCGGGTTCTCCAGCGTGCGGCAGTTCAACGACACCATGCAGGAGGTGTACGCCGCCTCGCCGAGCGAGCTCCGCGGACGCCGCGCCTCGAGCAGGCCGTCGGCGGGCGGCATCGAGCTTCGCGTCGCGGTCCGCACGCCGTTCCGCGGGAGCGCGCTGCTGCGCTTCCTCGCCGACCGGGCGATCCCCGGCGTCGAGGTCGCGGAGGTGGGCCCGGACGGCTCCGGCTGGTACGCCCGGACCCTCGACCTGCCCCACGGCCCGGGCACCGCCCGGGTCGATCTCGCCGACGTCGAGGGCACCGGGACGTCGTACGTCCCGCTGCGGCTGGCGCTGGAGGACCTGCGTGACACGGCCGCGGCCGTCGCCCGGATGCGCGCGCTGCTGGACGCCGACGCCGACCCGGTGGCGGTCGACGCGCACCTCGGCGCCGACCCGGCGCTCGCCCCGCTCGTCGAGGCCCGGCCCGGTCTGCGGGTGCCGGGACACGTCGCCGGCAGCGAGATCGCCGTGCGGGCGGTGCTCGGCCAGCAGGTCACAGTGGTCGCCGCGCGGACGGCCGCCGCACGACTCGTCGCCTCCCGTGGACGACCGGTGACGACGGCCATCGACGGACTCACCCACCTCTTCCCGGATGCCGCCACGGTCGCCGCGATGGACCCGACCGTTTTCCGGATGCCGCGCGCCCGGGGTCGGGCGCTGGTCGGCCTCGCTGCCGCCCTGGCCGAGGGCGAGCTCGTGCTCGACCGTGGCCCCGACCGTGCCGAGGTCCGCGCGCGGCTGCTCGCGCTTCCGGGGATCGGGCCCTGGACCGCCGACTACATCGCCCTGCGGGCCCTCGGTCACCCCGACATCTGGCTGCCGACCGATGTGGGCGTCCGCAACGCGCTGGCTGCGTTGCCGGCCGGTGGCGCAGCCGATCCCGACTCCTGGGCGCCCTGGCGCTCCTACGCCCTGCTCCACCTGTGGACCGCGTTGTCCGCGTCACTGGAAGGATGAACCAACCATGTGGACCGTCATCGAATCGCCCGTCGGACCGCTCCGGATCGTGGAGCGGGACGGCGCGATCACCGCGATCGAGTTCTCGCCGTTCCGCGACCACGACGGCCGTCCTCGCGGTCCGCGTGCGGACGATGCGCCGCTGCTCGTCGAGACCGCGCGCCAGCTGGGCGAGTACTTCGCCCGCGAGCGCACCACCTTCGACCTGCCGCTGGCCCCGGTCGGCACCAGCTGGCAGCGCGACGTGTGGGACCAGCTGGTCAAGATCGGCTACGGCGAGACCGCGTCGTACGGCGAGATCGCGGCGCGGCTGGGCAAGGGCAACGCCGCGTCCCGCGCCGTGGGCACGGCCAACGGCGCCAACCCGATCCCGATCGTCATCCCGTGCCACCGGGTGATCGGCGCCAACGGCACGCTCACCGGGTACGCCGGCGGGCTGGACCGCAAGCAGGTGCTGCTCGGCCTGGAGCAGGAAGCGCTGTTCTGAGGTCTACTCCGCCGCGGCGCGGCGCAGCGACTCCGAGAGCCGCTCGGCCGCGGCGAGCACCGCAGGTGCGTGCATGCGGCCGGGCTGGCGCGAGAGTCGCTCGAGCGGGCCGGAGACGGACACGGCGGCGATGACCTTGCCTCCGGGGGAGCGGACGGGCGCGGACACCGACGCGACGCCCTGCTCCCGCTCGCCGACCGACTGGGCCCAGCCGCGGCGCCGGATCGCCGACAGCTCGGCCGCGGAGAAGGCGGCGTTCTGCAGGCCACGGTGGATCCGCTCCGGGTCGTCCCAGGCGAGCAGTACCTGCGCGGCGGAGCCGGCGCGCATGGTCAGCTGCGAGCCGACCGGGATCGTGTCGCGCAGGCCCGAGGGGCGTTCGGCGGCGGCGACGCAGACGCGGTGGTCGCCCTGGCGGCGCCACAGCTGAGCGGACTCGCCGGTGATGTCGCGCAGTCGTGCGAGCACGGGGCCGGCCGTCGCCAGGAGGCGGTCCTCGCCGGCGGCGGCCGACAGCTCGGCGAGGCGCGGGCCCAGCACGAAGCGGCCCTGCATGTCGCGGGCGACGAGGCGGTGGTGCTCGAGCGCCACCGCCAGCCGGTGGGCCGTGGGACGGGCCAGGCCCGTGCCCGCCACCAGTCCGGCCAGGGTGGCCGGCCCGGACTCCAGTGCGGTGAGCACCAGGGCCGCCTTGTCGAGAACTCCGACGCCGCTCGAGTTGTCCATATGGCAATACTGCCGTCTCGGATCTTGGGATGCAAGCGTAGGCTTCAACGTGGTTCACGGCAGAGGTGCCGCGAGCGACCCGAAACAGGAGGAGCGAGTCATGGGCAGGACCCTGGCGGAGAAGGTGTGGGACGAGCATGTCGTCCGGTCGACCCCGGGAGAGCCGGACCTCCTCTACATCGACCTCCACCTGCTGCACGAGGTGACCAGCCCGCAGGCGTTCGACGGCCTGCGCCTGGCCGGCCGGAAGGTACGACGCCCGGACCTCACCCTCGCGACCGAGGACCACAACGTCCCCACCCTCGACTGGGACAAGCCGATCGCCGACCCGGTGAGCAAGACCCAGGTCGACACGCTGCGCAAGAACGCCGCCGAGTTCGGCGTCCGCCTGCACCCGCTCGGCGACGTCGAGCAGGGCATCGTGCACGTCGTCGGCCCGCAGCTCGGCCTGACCCAGCCCGGCATGACGATCGTGTGCGGCGACTCGCACACCAGCACCCACGGCGCCTTCGGGGCGATCGCGTTCGGCATCGGCACGTCCGAGGTCGAGCACGTGCTCGCGACCCAGACGCTCATGCAGGCGAAGCCGAAGACGATGGCCGTCACGGTCAACGGCACGCTCCCTGAGGGCGTCACGGCGAAGGACCTGATCCTCTACCTGATCACCCAGACCGGCACCGGCGGCGGGCAGGGCTACATCGTCGAGTACCGCGGCGAGGCCATCGAGGCGCTCTCGATGGAGGGCCGGATGACGGTCTGCAACATGTCGATCGAGTGGGGCGCCAAGGCCGGCATGATCGCGCCCGACGAGACCACCTTCGCCTACATCGAGGGCAAGCCCGAGGCGCCGAAGGGGGCCGAGTGGGAGGCCGCGGTCGCGCACTGGAGGACGCTGGTCACCGACGCCGACGCGACGTTCGACAAGGAGATCGTCATCGACGCCGGCGACGTCACGCCGTTCGTCACCTGGGGCACCAACCCCGGCCAGGGCGCTCCGCTGGGCGCCAACGTCCCGGCCCCGTCCGACTTCGAGGACGAGCAGGACCGGATCGCCGCCGAGAAGGCGCTGGAGTACATGGGCCTCGAGGCCGGTCAGCCGCTGCGCTCGGTCAAGGTCGACACGGTCTTCGTCGGCTCCTGCACCAACGGCCGGATCGAGGACCTGCGCCTCGCCGCCGAGATCATCAAGGGCCACAAGGTCGCCGAGGGCACCCGACTGCTCGTCGTCCCGGGCTCGGTGCGGGTTCGCCTCCAGGCGATGGAGGAGGGCCTCGACAAGGTCTTCATCGACGCCGGCGCGGAGTGGCGCGGCGCGGGCTGCTCGATGTGCCTGGGCATGAACCCCGACACGCTGAAGCCGCAGGAGCGCTCCGCGTCGACGTCCAACCGCAACTTCGAGGGCCGGCAGGGCAAGGGTGGGCGCACCCACCTGGTCTCGGTCCCCGTCGCCGCCGCAACCGCCGTCAAGGGCGCGCTCGCCTCCCCGGCCGACCTGGTCTGAATCTCGATACGCCGCCTCGTTCCTCGGCGGCTACTCGATCACCGAAAGGTTTCCAGTCATGGAGAAGTTCACCTCCCACACCGGTACGGCGCTGCCGCTGCGCCGCAGCAACGTCGACACCGACCAGATCATCCCGGCGGTCTACCTCAAGCGCGTCACCCGCACGGGCTTCGAGGACGGACTCTTCGCCGCGTGGCGCAACGACCCGGAGTTCGTCGCCAACAAGCCCGAGTACCAGGGCGTCTCGATCCTCGTCGCCGGACCGGACTTCGGCACCGGCTCCTCGCGTGAGCACGCGGTGTGGGCGCTGATGGACTACGGGTTCAAGGTCGTGCTCTCGAGCCGCTTCGCCGACATCTTCCGGGGCAACTCGGGCAAGGCCGGGCTGCTGTCCGTGCCGGTCGAGCAGGACGTCATCGAGCAGCTCTGGACGGCCGTCGAGGCCGACCCGACGACCGAGATCACGGTCGATCTCGAGACCCGCACCGTGACCTGCGGCGACCTGGTCGCGCCCTTCCAGATCGACGACTACACCCGGTACCGCCTGCTCAACGGGCTCGACGACATCGGCATCACGCTGGGCAACGAGGCCGACATCGCGGCGTACGAGGCCAAGCGGCCGAGTTTCAAGCCGGTCACCCAGCACGCCTGACCAACCCCATCCCGCTCAACGACGGGATCTCGGGGAAAACCCCGACGCGAGGGCGCGGGGTGGACAACTACAGTTCACCCCGTGTCCTCTTTCGTTCGCCCCCACGAAAGGGTGACGGAGGAGCCTGAGTCGCACGACGCGCCCGCGACGGCGTCCCCGCCGCTCGCGGCCGTGCTGCGCCGGGGCTTCCTGGGCAGCCTGCAGGCCGCGGCGGTCGCCGCGCTGGTGCTGGAGGCGGGCACGCTCGGCCTGTTCCTGCCGCGCTGGTTCAAGGACCTCTTCTTCGACAGCGGCGCCTTCTACCTCGACACCCTCGTGCTGTGGGTGGTGATCGGTTTCCTCTGGGCCGTGATCGGCCGGCTGGCCTGGTCGATCGCAGTGGTCCTCACGGCGGCCGTCGTCGTCGCGATCGCCAATCTCGTGAAGATGCAGTACCGCGAGGAGCCCATCTACCCGAGCGACCGGGACTTCCTCTCCGAGCCGGGCTTCCTGACCTCGCTGGTCTCGCCCGTCCTCCTCGTCGCGGCCGGGCTGCTCGTCGCCGGGATCGTCGTCGGTGCGGTCCGGCTTTCCGCCCGCATCGAGCGGCGTCACCCGCGACCGCGGCTGCGGACCCTGTCGCGCGAGCACGTGCTCCTCGTGCTCGGGCTGCGCCTCGGGGTGGGGGTCCTGACGGGCGTCCTGCTGGTGCAGGCTGCGCAGTTCAACCACCCGGGCAACATGTGGCGCGGCCTCTACGAGCTGCGCGGCAACGACTGGCGCTACTGGAACCAGAAGACCAACTACCGCTCCAACGGCTTCCTCGGCGGCTTCCTCTTCAACATGCCGGTCGACGCGATGAAGCAGCCGGAGCGGTACGACGAAGCGGCGATGGCCGACGTGGCCGCCCGCTACACGGCGCTGGCCGAGCGGACGAACGCCGGCCGCACGGGCAGCCTCGACGACGTCAACGTCGTGCTGGTGCTCAGCGAGTCGTTCACCGACCCCACCGAGCTCGACGGCTTCGAGCTCGGTCGCGACCCGATCCCGCGCACCCGCGCGCTGATGGCATCGTCGGCCTCGGGCCACATGCTCGCCCAGATGTACGGCGGCGGGACCGCCAACATGGAGTTCGAGACCCTGACCGGCCAGTCCCTGGGCCTGTTCCGGCCGCAGATGCTGTCGCCGTACCAGATGCTCGTGCCGGAGCACGACGACTACCCGTCGGCCGTCGGGTGGTTCCACGACCAGGGCCACGACGTGATCGCCGTGCACCCGTACCGGGTCGGGATGTACAAGCGCGAGCAGGTCTACGAGCGGTTGGGCTTCGACGAGTTCATCCACGACACGACCATCCGCGAGACCGACACCATCGACGACAACCCCTACATCTCGGACGTTGCGGCGTTCGACGAGGTGCTGTCGCAGATCGACGAGCACGAGAAGCCGTTGATGGTGAATCTCGTGACCATGCAGAACCACATCCCCGTCGAGGACAACTACCCCGACCCGGTGCCGGTGAGTGGTGCCGACGGGGGACTGGGTGAGCGGATCGGCCAGTACGCGCGGGGCCTCGAGCACACCGACGAGGCGTTGGCTGCCTTCCTCGACGAGCTCGAGAAGGGGCCGGAGAAGACGATCGTCCTTTTCTACGGCGACCACCTGCCCGGCATCTACGACTCGTCGGTCAAGCGCGACAACAAGGGACTCGCGCTCTACCGCACGCCGTTCTTCATCTGGAGCAACCAGCCCGGCCACAACGTGCCGCGGACGATCCCGACCACGAGTCCGGCCTTCTTCCTCCCCCTGCTGTACGACGTTGCCGACGCACCCGTCCCGCCGTACCTCGCGATGCTCGGCGAGGTGCACCGGCACATCAGCGCCATCCAGCAGGGTCGTCTCCTCGACGCCTCCGGAGAGCCCGTGAAGGAGTCGGACCTCGACGCGACAACGCGACAATTGCTCGATGACATGCGGCTCGTGCAGTTCGACTTCTCGATTGGTCAGCGGTTCGCGCTCGACACGATGTGGCCCGGCGCAACGTCCTGAAAACCCCGAAATCGCCCAAATAGCGCCGATTCCGCGAAAAAAGGACCGGAAAGCACGGCGTGGTGATTGTGACTGTGCCCACTAGTGCCTAGCGTTCGCTGGAAGGACGGCTGGGCGAGGGCTCGGCCGCAAGCCCAAGGGACGCCCCCTCGGAGCGTTTCGAAAGGACAGGTAGTGAACAAGTCTCAGTTGATCGATGCGCTGGCTGACCGCTTCGAGGGCAGTCGCAAGGACGCGGCTCACGCACTCGACTCGGTGCTCGACACCATCACCCGCCAGGTGGCCAAGGGCGAGAAGGTCGCCATCACCGGCTTCGGCTCCTTCGAGAAGGCCGTCCGCAACGCCCGTTGGGTGCGCAACCCGCAGACCGGCGAGCGTGTGAAGACCAAGAAGAAGGCCGTCCCGAAGTTCAGCGCCGGCGCTGATCTGAAGAACGTCGTCTCCGGCGCGAAGAAGCTCCCGGCCCTGCCGAAGCCCGCCAAGAAGGCCGCTGCTGCTCCGGCTGCTGCTGCCAAGAAGGCCGCTGCGCCGGCGAAGAAGGCTGCGACGACGGCCGCGAAGAAGGCTGCCGCTCCGGCGAAGAAGGCCGCCACCACGGCGAAGAAGGCCGCCCCGGCCAAGAAGGCTCCGGCTGCGAAGAAGGCGCCGGCTGCCAAGAAGGCCGCCCCCGCCAAGAAGGCGCCGGCTGCCAAGAAGGCCGCCCCCGCCAAGAAGGCGGCTCCGGCTGCCAAGAAGGCGCCCGCCAAGAAGGCTCCGGCCAAGAAGGCGCCCGCGAAGAAGGCTCCGGCCAAGAAGGCCTGAACCTGCTGCACTGCCGATCGGGCCGTCCTCCTCCGGAGGGCGGCCCGATCGCCATTTCCGGGTGGGGCCGACCCTCAGGCCCGCAGTGTCGCGGGGAGTGCGGCCGACGTGGCGGGGCCGACACCGAGGGTGACGGCTGCTGCGAGTGCGGCCAGGTCGTCCACGTCGCGGCGCAACGTCAGCAGCGGACCGTCGATGGGCGCCGCTCCCGCCGCCCGGTGCGCGGCCGCGGAACCCACGCCGAAACGAGGATCGAAGGCGTCGTACGCCGCGGTGTAGAGCGTGGTCCCGGTGCCGTCGGCGTCCGCGACGAAGCACGGTCCGGCAGCCACGAGCGCGTGGCCGAGCGCTGCGGCCAGGTCGGCTGCGGTCAGGGCCGGCACGTCGGCGAGCAGGGCGACCGGCTGCAGCCCCGGGGCCAGGTCGGCCGCCACCGCGGCGCCGTGGCGCAGCGCGGCGTTGAGGCCTGCGCCCGGATCGGGGCACGTGACCACGCCGTCGCCGGCCAATGATCCGGCGAAGGCGGCGTCGTCGCTGATGACGACGACGAGGGCGACGCCCGGCGTCGTCGTACACACCGAGACGGCGTCGGCGGCGAACGCCGCGGCGAGGCGGCGACGGTCGGCGTCGGGAAGCGCGGACAGCCGCGACTTGCCGCTGCCCGGTGACTTCACCGGCAGCAGCACGGCGAAGGAGCCCGGGCGCACGACCACCCCGTCATCCTCCCAGCCGCTCCGTGCGCGTCTGGAGAGTGGTGGTCCGTGGCGGACGGTAACCTGCTTCCTCGTGACGGTGCGCAAGCTGCAGGAGAAGAGGGGCTGGGCCTTCAACATCGCCGTGCCGATCATCAAGCCCGTGCTGAAGGCGACGACCCGGCGCGAGTGGATCGGCGGAGAGAACATCCCCACCTCGGGCGGCTTCATCATCGCGCTCAACCACATCTCGCACGTCGACCCGCTCACCGCCGCGCACCTCGTCTACGACCACGGCTACAAGCCCCGCTACCTCGCGAAGTCCGGGCTGTTCGACAACTTGGTCCTCGGCCACTTCCTGCGCGGCGCCGGCCAGATCCCCGTCAAGCGGGATACGAAGGACGCCGTCGGTGCGTACGCCGCCGCCGTCGACGCGGTCCGGAGCGGCCAGTGCGTCGTGATCTATCCCGAGGCCACGATCACCCGCGACCCTGCCATGTGGCCGATGAAGGGCAAGTCCGGCGCCGCCCGGATCGCGCTCGAGACCGGGTGCCCGGTCATCCCCGTCGGCCAGTGGGGTGCCCAGGAGCTGCTGGCGCCGTACACGAAGAACCCCCACCCCGTGCCGCGCAAGCGGATCGTGATGCGGGTCGGCCCGCCGGTCCAGCTCGACGACCTCCGCGCGAAGGAGCGCACCGGGGACGTCGTCAACGAGGCGACGGACCGGATCATGGCCGCGATCACCCACCAGCTCGAGCTGGTCCGCGGAGAGCAGGCACCGGCGGAGCGCTACGACATGGCCGTGCACGGGGATCGGTTCAAGAAGCAGAGGAAGGCGGGCTGATGGGCAACAAGGTCGCGGTCCTGGGGGCCGGTTCGTGGGGCACGGCGTTCTCGATCGTGCTCGCCGATGCTGGCAACGACGTGTCGATCTGGGCGCGGCGCGAGGAGGTCGCGGCGAGCATCAACGAGCACCACGAGAACGTCGACTACCTGTCGGGCATCGAGCTCCCGCGCCGGATCACGTCGACGCAGGACCCCGAGCAGGCGCTCGCCGGTGCCGACATCGTCGTCCTGGCCGTCCCGTCGCAGTCGCTGCGCGACAACCTCCCCACCTTCCTCCCGTACCTCGAGCAGGACGCCGTGCTCGTCTCCTTGATGAAGGGCGTGGAGCTCGGCACCCTCAAGCGGATGTCGGAGGTCATCGCGGAGGTGGGGGACGTCGGCGCCAGCCGCATCGCGGTCGTCAGTGGTCCCAACCTCGCCCGCGAGATCGCCCGCCGCGAGCCCGCCGCCTCCGTCGTCGCCTGCGCCGACGAGGCGGTCGCGACGATGCTGCAGAAGCGCGTCCACTCGCCGGCCTTCCGGCCCTACACGAGCGTCGACGTTCTCGGCTGCGAGTTCGGCGGCGCCTACAAGAACGTCGTCGCTCTCTGCGTCGGCATGGCCGTGGGCCTCGGGTTCGGCGACAACACGACCGCGTCGCTGATCACCCGTGGGCTCGCCGAGACCGCGCGCCTCGCGATGAACCAGGGCGCCAACCCGCTGACCCTGATGGGGCTGGCCGGCCTCGGCGACCTCGTCGCCACCTGTTCCTCGCCGCTCTCGCGCAACCGCACCTTCGGGGAGAAGCTCGGGCAGGGCATGACGGTCGAGGAGATCTACGCCTCCACCCGCCAGGTGGCCGAAGGCGCGAAGTCCTGCTCGTCGCTGCGCGCCCTCGCCGCCGCGACCGGCGTGGACGCACCGATCGTCGACGCCGTCGACGAGGTCGTGCAGGGCCGGCTGACGACCGCGCAGCTGATGGAGGCGTTCATCAACAGGGACACGAAGGCGGAGCTGTCCTGAGCGCTGCATGAATCCCCGGATCTCCGGGGATTCATGCGCTTCTCAGGGGTTGCAACACCTGAGAAGCGCATGAACTGCGTCCCGCCCGTGACGGGTGGGCCGTGCGACAGCCCTGGGCTCCGTACGACGGACGCAGACGTCAGGCGTTGATGCGGTCCAGCGCCTGCGCGAGGTCGTCCCACAGGTCGTCCACGTCCTCGATGCCGACGGACAGCCGGACCAGGCCCTCGGGGATGGTCGCGGCCTCGAGCTTCCAGCGCCGGCGGCGCTCGAAGGTCGACTCGACGCCGCCGAGCGAGGTCGCGTGGACCCACAGCGAGGTCGCCCGGACCAGGAAGTCGCCGGCGTCCGCGCCACCGGCCAGCACCGGCGCGACGATCGCGCCGAAGCCGGGGTAGCGGACCTCCTCGATGGCAGGGTGCTCCGCGAGCCGGCGGGCGAGCTCGGCGGCGTTGGCCTGGGCCCGGTCGAGCCGTACGTGCAGGGTGCGCAGCCCGCGCAGTGCGAGCCACACCTCGAACGGCCCCGGCGTCGACCCCGCCAGTCCGCGGCGGGCCTTCAGGGCGTCGTACACCTCGTCGTCGGTGCCGGCCGGTGGGACGACGAGTGCGCCCATCAGCACGTCGCTGTGGCCGGCGATGTACTTCGTCGCCGAGTGCAGCACGATGTCGGCGCCGTCGGCGAGCGGCTGCTGGAGCAGGGGAGTGGCGAAGGTGTTGTCGACGACGACGCGGATGCCGAGCCCGCGGGCGGCTGCGGCGAGGGCGGGGATGTCGGCGACCTCGAGCGCCGGGTTGGTCGGTGACTCGATCCAGAGGAAGGCGCAGTCCTCGTCGTCCTCCATCGCCTTGATGACGGCGGCGGTGTCGGTGATGTCGACGAGGGTGGCCCGCAGGCGGCCCCGCGACTCGGCGTCGGCGAGGGCCGCGACCGTGCCGTTGTAGGCGTGCTGCGGCGCGATCACGCTGCTGCCCTGGCCGACGAGGTCCAGCAGCGTGGTGACAGCGGCCATACCCGACGCGAACGCCAGCGCACGGCCACCCTCGAGCGCGCCGAGGGCGTCCTCGAAGGCGGTCCAGGTGGGGTTGCCGAACCGGCCGTACTCGAGCTCGCCCGTCGCGACGTAGGTCGACGTCATCGTGATCGGCACGTTGAGCGGCTGGTCCGGCTGGTGTGGTGGCCGGCCGGCGGTGACGGCGAGCGTGGCGGGGCGCAACGTGGGACCTGGCATGCCCCAAAGGTAGGGTCATCCGCGATGAATGCTCCCACTGGCCGCCGTATCCGCGTCGCCGTCGTCTTCGGCGGCCGCTCCAGCGAGCACGCCATCTCGTGCGTCACGGCGGGCAGCGTGCTGCAGGCCATCGACCGTGAGAAGTACGACGTCATCCCGATCGGCATCGCGACCGACGGCCGCTGGGTGCTGGAGGCCGACGATCCCTCGCGGCACCGGATCGCGGGTCCCGGGCAGCTCCCGTCGGTCGACGGCGAACGGGCGTCCGTGTCCCTCGCGCGCACCGCCGACGGTACCGAGCTGGTCGTCAGCGAGGCGTCCGCGCCTCCGCGCGCGCTGGGTGACGTCGACGTCGTCTTCCCGCTGCTGCACGGCCCGTGGGGCGAGGACGGCACCATCCAGGGCCTCCTCGAGATGAGCGACGTCCGCTACGTCGGCTCGGGGGTGCTCGCCTCTGCCGTCTGCATGGACAAGGCATTCATGAAGATCGCCCTGCAGGCGGCCGGTCTGCCCGTCATGCCGGGCATCACCATCACCGCGCGCGAGTGGGCCGACCAGGAGGCCTCGGTCCACCTGCGCTGCGAGGACCTGGGCTACCCGCTCTTCGTCAAGCCCGCCCGCGGTGGCTCCAGCATCGGCATCGCCAAGGCGCACGGCCGCGACGAGCTGGCCGCGGCCGTCGAGGGTGCGCTCGCGCACGACCCGAAGGTGATCATCGAGGTGTCCGCAGAGGGCGCCCGCGAGATCGAGTGCGGCGTGCTGGAGTCGCTCGACGGCCACGTCGAGGTCAGCGTCCCGGCCGAGATCCGGATCACCGGGGACCACGAGTTCTACGACTTCGAGGCGAAGTACCTCCCCGAGGAGGCCACCCAGCTCGACGTGCCGGCGATCCTCGACGAGGAGACCACGTTGCGGATGCAGGGCCTCGCCGCGGACGCCTTCCGCGCGGCTGGCTGCGAGGGCCTGGCTCGCGTCGACTTCTTCCTCATGCCCGACGGCTCGCTCGTCGTCAACGAGCTCAACACGATGCCGGGCTTCACGCCGCTGTCGATGTTCCCGCAGATGTGGGCCGCCACGGGCGTCGAGTACGGCGAGCTCGTCGACCGACTGCTGACGCTGGCGCTGAACCGCGACACCGGCCTTCGTTAGCCGCAGTCGTCGACCAGGGTCAGGTGCTCCTTGATGAGGGGCGCCAGCACCGCCATCGCGGCCGGACCTGCGTTGGGGCGGTAGTCCGCGGGGACGCTGATCTCCACCCGCGGCCGGTATCCGGCCGCGGTGATGGTCAGGTCGAGCCCCTGGTCGTCGTACTGCTCGTCGGGGATGAAGTAGCCCACCCCGTCGGCCTGCTCGCACGACGCGGTCAGGTCGAAGCCCTCCGGAGCCGGGACGCCGCAGCGCACCACGATCGCCGGGTCGCCGTACGCCGCCGCAGGGGCGTCGTCCGGCTCCACCTCGTCGCGCTCCTGCTCCGCCAGGGTCCCGGGCAGCGCCGCGGTGAAGGCGTCGCACGTGGCGCGGTCGGCATCCGACATGTCGGGGACGTCGACCTCGACCGGGCCGCCACAGGCGGCGAGCAGCGGGACGAGCAGCAGCAGGGCTGCTGTCCGGCGCATCCTCAGATGTGGACGACCGGGCAGGTCAGGGTGCGGGTGATGCCGTCGAGGTTCTGCACCTTCGAGACGACCAGCTTGCCGAGCTCGTCGACGTTGCGGGCCTCCGCGCGGACGATCACGTCGTAGGGGCCGGTGACGTCCTCGGCCAGGGTGACGCCCTTGATGTTGCCGACCTCGCGCGCGACCTCCGCGGCCTTGCCGACGTCGGTCTGGATGAGGATGTAGGCCTGAACCACCATGGGTCACGCCTCCTTCGTTGGGTTGGTCGGTCGTGGAACGGCCTCAACCTACCGCGATCCGGCGCAGGTCGATAACCGGCGAGAGCCGGTTGCCGGGGCCCGCGCCGGCGTCTGATGGGATGGACCCATGACTTCCGGGACGGATCGTGACGCGAGCCTCGCCGACGTGGGGGAGTTCGGCCTGATCGGCCGGATCAGCGACATCGTCGCTGCCACGGCGCCGGGCGAGGACGTGCTGGTCGGGCCGGGCGACGACGCGGCGGTGCTGCGGGTGCGCAAGGGTCACGTGGTCGTCTCGACCGACGTGATGGTCGAGGGGCGCCACTTCCGGCGGGACTGGGCCGACGCGGCCGACGTGGGCGCGCGTGCAGCCGCGCAGAACCTCTCCGACATCAACGCGATGGGCGGCCGTGCCCAGTGGTTGACCGTCGGCCTGGCCGCGCCCGCGGACCTGCCCGCCCAGTGGGCGCTCGACTTCACCCGCGGCTTCGCCGAGGAGTGCGCCAAGGTCGGTGCGGGACTGGTCGGGGGCGACGTCAGCCGCGCCGACCAGGTGATGGTCTCGGTGACCGCCATCGGCGCCTGCACGGTCTCGCCCGTGCTCCGCTCCGGGGCCGCCCCCGGTGACGTCGTCGCGATCTGCGGCCGCCAGGGCTGGGCCGCCGGCGGCCTCGCGGTGCTCGGCCGCGGGTTCCGCTCGCCGCGGGTGCTGGTGGAGGCCTACCGCCGCCCGGAGCCGCCGTACGACGCCGGGGTGGTCGCCGCGGAGGCCGGGGCCACCGCGATGGTCGACATCTCCGACGGCCTGCTCGCCGAGGCCGGCCACGTCGCGGAGGCGTCGGGGGTGTCGATCGACATCTCCACCGGCTCCTTCGACGTGCCCGAGCCCCTCGTCGCCGTCGGCCAGGCCATCGGCGCCGACCCGCTGCAGTTCATCCTCGGCGGGGGAGACGACCACGCGCTGCTCGCCACCTTCCCGGCCGGCGTCGTGCTGCCGGACGGCTGGACGTCGATCGGCACCGTGGGGGCCGCGCCGCAGGGTGGTGAACCGAGGGTCACGGTCGACGGGGCGTCGTACGACGGTCCCACCGGGTGGGCACACTTCTGAGGATGCCCGGTGCCGCGACGGGTATCGCCGCACCATGGATCACGCACGGCTCGACCTCGCTCCCCGGTCGGTGTCCTTCGGCCCCCTGACGATCGTGTACGACGACCGGGTGCTCACGCCCCGGCCGTGGACCGTCCTGCAGGCCGACTGGGCGCGCGAGCTGCTCGAGGACGCCCCGCCGGGCCCGGTGCTCGAGCTGTGCAGCGGTGCCGGGCAGATCGGGCTGCTGGCCGTGCACGGGACCGGCCGGCGCCTGGTGTGCGTCGACGTGGACCCGGTCGCGTGCGGCTACGCCGTCGTCAACGCCCGGGCGACGGGCCGCGGTGACCTCGTCGAGGTCCGGGAGCTGCCGCTCGGCGGCCTGCCGCCGGAGGAGGTCTACCCGGTGATCGTCGCCGACCCGCCGTGGGTGCGCACCGACCAGGTCGGCTGCTTCCCGGCGGACCCGGTGCTGGCGATCGACGGTGGCCACGACGGGCTGCAGCTGGCCCGCGAGTGCGTGGCCGCGATCGACCGGCACCTGCACGCTGGCGGTTCGGCACTCCTGCAGCTGGGCTCGGTGGAGGAGGCGCGGCAACTTCGCGACGAGCTGCCCGCGTCGCTGGAGCTCGTCGACGTGCGCGCCGAGCCCGGGTGCGGGTTGGTCCTCCTGCTGCAGCGCCCGTGACCTGAAAGACGGCTCTTGTGACTGATCCGTGGGTCAGTCCGTGACGGGATCCACCGGTTCGGCGGGTGACCTGGGCCAGCTGCGGGCTGGTGGTCGGTGGAGGCGTCAAGCGGCAGCGACGAGGGGGCTGGGTGGTGGGCAGGGGGCCGGAGGTCGGCTGCGGGCGGGATCTGGACCGTTTGCTGACGGATGGTGGCAGTGAGTCGGTCCCGATGACGCTGACGAGTCGTCGCGAGCGGGAATGGGGAACTTCTGAGTCACCAGGTGCCTCGAAAGTTCCCCACTCCTGCCGGACAGCTCACAAACCGGGCGGCCGCGCCAGCGGCGGCGCGGGCGGACAAGCGCGTGGCCGCGCGAGGCCGACCCTGCAACAGATGAACCGGTGGATTCGGTCACCTCACCCACGGAAGCGTCACAAGCAGCTCGAAAAATGCGCTGACCCGCCACGCGAGGCGTGGCGGGTCAGCGGCGTCGCGCTGGGATCAGCGGGTGACCTTGCCGGCCTTGATGCAGCCGGTGCACACGTTGAGGCGCTTCGGCGTGCCGTTGACGACCGCACGCACCCGCTGGATGTTGGGGTCGAAGCGGCGCTTCGTGATCTTGCGGGACCACGGCCGGTTGTTGCCGAAGATCGGCTTCTTGTCGCAGATGTCGCACACGGCGGCCATGGGTAACTCCTGAGATTCGGTCAGAACTGAAGTCGGTCGGCCCGCGCGCGGACGGCGCTTCGGGCAACCGGAAGAGAATAGCCGAGGAACGTCCCGCGGCCGAAATCGTCGGACACCCCTGCCCGCCCACTAATGTGAGGGCGATGGAGGACGCGACGACGGCCGGCGTGGCCAGCGAGGGAGCGGGCGGCAGCCGTCACATTTCCCTGACGACCGTCATCCGATTCGTCGACATCGCCGTCGACGCCCTCGCCGCGGCGCGCGAGGAGATCGACGCCCTCAACGTCTACCCGGTGCCGGACGGCGACACGGGCACGAACATGTACCTCACCGTCGTCGCCGCGCGCGACGCCGTCCGCGCCGCCCAGGCGCAGCCGGGCGCGGAGCGGGCCGCGGTCCTCGCCGCGCTCTCGCGCGGGGCCCTGCTGGGCGCGCGCGGCAACTCCGGGGTGATCCTCAGCGAGATGCTCGGGGCGACCGTACGCCGCATCGCGCTCGCCACCCCCGAGGAGAGGAACGCGGAGGTGATCGCCGACGCGCTGCGCCAGGCGTCGGTGGCCAGCTATGCGGCCGTGGGGGAGCCGGTGGAGGGCACCATGCTGACCGTGCTGCGGGCCGCGGCCGACGCCGCTGCGGGGCAGGCGGCGAAGCCGGGGGCGCGCAGCAGCGACGTCCTCACCGAGGCGGCGGCCGCCGCGCGCGAGGCGCTCGGCCACACCCCCGAGCAGCTCGAGGTCCTCGCCCAGGCGGGCGTCGTCGACGCCGGCGGGCGCGGACTGTCGGTGATCCTCGACGCCGCCGAGACCGTGCTGACCGGCCGGCGGCCGATCCCTGTCACCGCCCCGCTGGGCAGCCACGCGATCCCGGTGCCGCACGTGGCGTCCGCGGGCGCGGACCTGTGCGAGGACGGCCCCGCGTACGAGGTGATGTACCTCCTCGACGCGCCCGACGACGTCGCTCCGAGACTGCGCACGCGGCTCGGCGAGCTCGGCGACTCCGTCGTGGTCGTCGGCGGCGAGGGCCTGTGGAACGTGCACGTGCACACCGACGACGTCGGCGCCGCCATCGAGGCCGGACTGGGCCTCGGGCGCCCGCACCGGATCCGGGTGACCCACTTCGCCGAGCAGATCGCCCGCCAGGAGGCGCAGCAGGCGGCTCCGGCCCTCCCCGCGCTGGCCGGCCGCCAGGTGGTGGCGGTCGCGGCCGGTCCGGGGCTGGCCGCGCTCTTCGAGGAGGCCGGCGCGGTCGTCGTACACGGGGGACCGGGACGGCGGCCGTCGACCGGCGAGCTGCTCGAGGCGATCACCGGCTGTGGCGCGCGCGAGGTCATCGTCCTGCCCAACGACGAGCCGACCGTGCGCGCCGCGCTGGCCGCCGCCAGCACCGCCGAGGCGGACCACGCCGGGCACGGCCTGCGGGTCGCCGTGATCCCGACGCATGCGCAGGTGCAGGGCCTGGCCGCGGTGGCCGTCCACGAGCCCGGCCGCGCCTTCGACCAGGACGTGACGGAGATGACCGCGACCGCGCGGCACGTGCGCCACGGCGCGGTGACGATCGCCGCGAAGCAGGCGATGACGATGGCCGGACCGTGCGAGGCCGGCGACGCCCTCGGCGTGGTCGCCGGCGACTTCGCCGTCGTCGGCGACGAGCTCGGCGCCGTCGCCCTCATCGTGCTGGCCCATCTCCTGGCCGCCGGCGGCGAGCTGGTCACCATCGTCAGCGGCGTCGGTGGCGAGGGACTCGCCGAGCGCGCCGAGGAGTGGGTCGAGGAGTTCCACCCCCATGTCGACGTCGTGGTGTACGACGGTGGCCAGGAGCGCTACCCGCTCCTGATGTCCGTCGAGTAGGAAGGGACCCCGGTGGCGATCACCTTCGACTCCCCGCTGACGGCCGTCCTGGGAGCGGCCACGCCGGCACAGCGCAAGAAGTTCGAGGACGGCCTGGGCCTTCGCACCGTCGGGGACCTGCTGCGGCACTTCCCGCGGCGCTACCTCGAGACCGGGTCGCTGACGCGGGTCTCCGACCTCCGGATCGGCCAGCTGCTGTGCGTGGTGGGGGAGATCGCGGAGTCGAGGACGCACAGCTACACGGACCGTCGTACCGGACGACGGGCGTACCGGGTCGAGGCCACGCTGCGCACCGGCGGTCCCAGCCTGACGATGACCTTCTTCGCGAAGTCGCAGCACATGGCGGACTGGCACGCGAGCCGGGTCGCCGTCGGCAACCGCGGGGTCTTCCTGGGCAAGGCGGGCCGCTTCCGTGACCAGTGGCAGCTCACCAACCCGCAGCTGAGCATCTTCGGGATGACCGACGGCGGTGACGAGGACAGCGCCGTGCAGGAGGTCCTCGAGTTCGGGGCGCTCTACCCGATCTACCCCTTGACCAGGGGCCTGCAGACCTGGGACGTCGCCCGCGCCGTCAAGTTCGCCCGCGAGGTCGTCGGCGACGTCCCCGAGGTGCTGCCCGCCCCCGTGCGCGACGAGTACGACGTCGCGGGGATCGCCGACGCCTACGAGTGGGTGCACCGGCCGGAGGACCGCGAGCAGGTCGCCCGCGCCCACCACCGGTTCCGCTTCGAGGAGGCGCTGGTCACCCAGCTCGTGCTCGGCCGCCGCCGCCGGGCCGTGCGGGAGCAGGGGGCGACGATCCGCGACGGCGGCGACGGCGCGCTCCTCGGGGCCTTCGACGAGCGGCTGCCCTTCGAGCTCACCGCCGGGCAGGCCTCGGTCGGCAAGGAGATCGACCACGACCTGGCCCAGCCGCACCCGATGAACCGCCTGCTGCAGGGCGAGGTGGGCTCCGGCAAGACGCTGGTCGCGCTGCGCGCGATGCTGCGGGTCGTCGACTCGGGCGGCCAGGCGGCGTTGCTCGCGCCGACCGAGGTGCTCGCCCAGCAGCACTACCGCTCCATCGTCACCATGCTCGGCGAGTTGGCCGACGGCGGCACGATCTTCGGCTCCGGGGCCGGGACGCGGGTGGAGCTGCTGACCGGCTCGATGAACAAGACCCAGCGCACCGGACCGTTGTCGCGGCTCGCGAGCGGTGAGGCCGGCATCGTGATCGGCACCCACGCCCTGCTGCAGGACAACGTCCTCTTCGCCGATCTCGGCCTGGTCGTCGTCGACGAGCAGCACCGCTTCGGCGTGGAGCAGCGCGCCGCGCTCACCGACAAGGCGGCCAGCCCGCCGCACCTGCTGGTGATGACCGCGACGCCCATCCCGCGCACGGTCGCGATGACCGTCTTCGGGGACCTCGAGACGTCGACCCTGACCGAGCTGCCCGCCGGCCGGGCGCCGATCCAGACCAACCTGGTGCCGCTCGCCGAGCAGCCCGCCTGGCTCGGCCGGGTCTGGGAACGGGTCCGCGAGGAGGTCGGCAAGGGCCACCAGGTCTACGTCGTGTGCCCGCGCATCTCCGGCGACGAGACCGAGGCCGGGCAGGTCGACGTCGTCGACCTGCCCGACGAGGACGCGGGGGAGGAGGAGCGGCCGAAGCCGCCCGCCGCGGCCGTCGAGGACGTCGTCCAGCGGCTGGCCTCCGGCGCGCTCGAGGGGCTGCGCATCGGTCGCCTCCACGGCCGGCTGCCCGCCGACGAGAAGGACACCACGATGCGGGCCTTCGCCGCGGGCGACCTCGACGTGCTGGTCTCGACGACCGTCATCGAGGTCGGTGTCGACGTGGCCAACGCCACGGCCATGGTGATCCTCGACGCCGACCGGTTCGGCGTCTCGCAGCTCCACCAGCTGCGCGGCCGGGTGGGCCGGGGCGGCCTGCCCGGGCTGTGCCTGCTGGTGACGCACGCCGAGGCGGAATCGCCGGCCCGCGAGCGCCTCGACGCGGTTGCGGCGACCACCGACGGCTTCGCGCTCAGCCGGGTCGACCTCGAGATGCGGCGAGAGGGCGATGTGCTCGGCGCCTCCCAGGCCGGGCGCCGCTCCAGCCTGGTCAACCTGCGGGTGCTGCGCGACGAGGACACCATCATGGCCGCCCGCGAGGCGGCCGAGAGCCTGCTCGACGTCGACACCGCGCTCGGACAGGCGCCCGGCCTCGCTGCCGCCGTCCGCGACCTCGAGCTGTCGCAGCAGGCCGACTTCGTGGACAAGTCCTAGGAGACAGGTACCCCGTGACCCGCATCATCGCCGGCCGCGCCGGTGGCCGCCGCCTGCAGACGCCGAAGGGTGACCAGACGCGTCCCACGAGCGACCGCGTCCGCGAGGCCCTGTTCTCGGCGATCGAGTCGTGGAGCGGCTCGCTGCACGACCTCCGGTTCCTCGACCTGTACGCCGGGTCCGGGGCGATCGGGCTCGAGGCCTGGTCCCGCGGCGTGGCAGCCGTGACGCTCGTGGAGTCCGACCGGCGCACCGCCGACCTGATCCGGGCCAACGCCCGCAGTGTCGGGTGCGACGTCGCCGAGGTGGTCGCCCGCCCGGTCGCCAGCGTGCTCGCCGAGACCGCCCGGTCGTCGTACGACCTCGTCTTCGCGGACCCGCCGTACCCCCTGGACGACGTCACGGTCGCCGACGACCTCGCCCTCCTCGCCGCCAACGGCTGGCTGGCCGAGGGTGCCCTGGTCATCGTCGAGCGCTCCCGCCGCAGCCCGGAGCCGACCTGGCCCGCTGGGCTGGCGCCGCTCACCGGCAAGCGCCGCCAGAAGAAGTACGGCGAGACCACGCTCTGGCTCGCCGAGGCGACCGATAGCCTCGCCCCATGACGCGTGCGGTGTGTCCCGGCTCCTTCGACCCGGTCACCAACGGCCACGTCGACATCTTCCGGCGGGCGGCGGCGCTCTTCGACGAGCTGGTCGTCGCGACCGGCACCAACATCTCCAAGTCGCGGCTCTTCGACCCCGAGGAGCGCCTCGAGATGCTGCGCGAGGCGTGTGCCGACCTCCCCAACGTCACCGTCATGGGCTTCACCGGCCTGATCGTCGACTTCTGCCGGGAGATCGACGCCCACGCGATCGTGAAGGGCCTGCGCGGCGGCAACGACTACGAGTACGAGCTGCCGATGGCGCAGATGAACGCGCACCTCACCGGGGTGGAGACGGTGTTCGTGCCGACGACCGCCAGCCTCGGCTACGTGTCCTCCAGCCTGGTCAAGGAGGTCGCCTCGCTCGGGGGTGACATCTCCGCCCTGGTGCCCCCCGCGGTGCAGGCGCGACTGGACGCGAAGCTCGCGGCGCGGGCGTCCGGGCGGGGTGAGTGATTTGGACCCGTCCCACACGCCCCACTACAGTTGCTCCGTTCTGTTGTGCCCGGACCTGGAAGTGATCATCTGAACGGCCTGGACCCGAGAGCGCCGCTCGTGCTCGATACTCGCGAGCTCGGCCGCCGCCCGGGGTCCCAGCGTGAGGTGTCGCGGACAGTGCCGGCTCCAGCAGATCTGGGCATCGAAGTCCTCTCCGTTCCCGAGGGCGCGCCGGTCGAGCTCGACCTGCGCCTGGAGGCGGTCATGGAAGGCGTGCTCGTCACCGGGACGGCCTCGGCCGTGCTGGAGGGTGAGTGCGCACGGTGCCTGGAGCCGATCCGAGACGAGCTCGAGGTGAGGTTCCAGGAGCTGTTCGTCTACGACGACATCCGGGACTCCGCGGAGGCGGAGGAGGACGACGAGGTCAGCATGCTGCAGGACGACCTGGTCGACCTGGAGCCCCTGCTGCGGGACGCGGTGGTGCTCGCGCTACCGTTCCAGCCCTTGTGCCAGGACGACTGTCCCGGGTTGTGCCCCGAGTGCGGGGTGCGGCTGGCGGACGAGCCGGACCACGCGCACGAGGCACCGATCGACCCGCGGTGGGCGGCACTGACCAAGCTCGAGCAAGACCCCACAGACTGACGAGCGCTCGACCCGAGCGCACCCGAACCAAGGAGAAGACAGTGGCTGTTCCGAAGCGGAAGATGTCGCGCAGCAACACGCGTCACCGTCGTTCGCAGTGGAAGGCTGTCGCCCCGTCGCTGGTGACCTGCGCCAACCCGGCCTGCGGTGCCAAGCACCTGCCGCACCGCGCCTGCGGCACCTGCGGCCAGTACGGCGCGCGCGCCGACCGCCGCCAGGTCCTCTGACCTGTCCCACGCGCGTCAGGCCGACGGCATCACTGCCTACGACGAGCTGCGTCGAGCGCTCGGGGACCCCACGCTGGACCCCGAGCTGCTCGACCGCGCCCTGACGCACCGCTCCTACGCCTACGAGAACGGTGGTCTTCCGACCAACGAGAGGCTGGAGTTCCTCGGTGACTCGGTGCTCGGGGTCGTCGTCACCGAGACGCTGTACCGGGTCCACCCCGACCTCTCCGAGGGCCGGCTGGCCAAGCTGCGCGCGGCCGTCGTCAACGCCCGTGCGCTCGCCGGCGTGGCCCGCGAGATCGGCCTCGGCGCCCACATCAAGCTGGGGCGCGGCGAGGAGGCCACCGGCGGCCGTGACAAGGCGTCGATCCTGTCCGACACCGTCGAGGCCGTGATCGGCGCGATCCACCTCAGCGGCGGCATCGAGGTGTCCGCAGGTGTCGTCCACCGGCTGTTCGACCCGCTCATCGAGGCCGCCTCGGCGCTCGGCGCGGGCCTCGACTGGAAGACCTCGCTCCAGGAGCTCGCCGCAGACCAGAGCCTGGGCGTGCCCGAGTACGTCATCGAGGACGACGGCCCCGACCACATGAAGACCTTCGTCGCCCAGGTGCGCGTCGGCGACAAGCTCTACGGCAACGGCCACGGCCGCTCCAAGAAGGAAGCCGAGCAGGGCGCCGCCGAGACCGCCTACGGCGAGATCGCCGCGGCGCTGGGCCTCGACGCCAACGGCCGCCCGTTCGCCGCAGGCAGCTGAGCCGGAGCCCCGATTGCCCGAGCTCCCCGAGGTCGAGGTCGTCCGGGCCGGCCTCGAGCGCCACGTCACCGGTGCCACGATCACGCTGGTCGACGTCCTCCACGACCGTCCCGTACGCCGCCATCCCGGCGGTGCGTCCGGCTTCGTGGCCGCACTGACCGGCCGCCGGATCGAGGGCGCCCGCCGCCGCGGGAAGTACCTCTGGCTTCCCCTGGACAACGGTGACGCGATCCTGGGCCACCTCGGCATGAGCGGCCAGATGCTGGTCCAGCCGGTCGACGCCCCGGCCGAGCGCCACCTGCGCGTCCGGTTCGCGCTGGCCGGCACCGACCACGGCCGTGAACTGCGCTTCGTCGACCAGCGTATGTTCGGGGGCCTGTCGGTGTCCGAGGGCGGTGCCGAGCTGCCGCACGAGATCGCGCACATCGCCCGCGACCCGCTCGACCCCGAGTTCGACGACGCGGCGTTCATCGCCCGGCTGCGCAAGCGAACCTCCGGCGTGAAGCGGCTGCTGCTCGACCAGGGCCTGATCTCCGGCGTCGGCAACATCTACGCCGACGAGGCGCTCTGGCGCGCCGGCCTGCACGGCGAGCGCCCGGGGGACCGGCTGACCCGCGCGCAGGTTCTCGCCCTGCTGGGCCACGCCCGCGACGTGATGACCGAGGCGCTCGGCCAGGGCGGCACGTCGTTCGACGCGCTCTACGTCAACGTCAACGGCGAGTCCGGCTACTTCGACCGCTCGCTGCACGCCTACGGCCGCGAGAACGAGCCCTGCGACCGGTGCGGGACGGCGATCCGCCGGGTGGCGTTCATGAACCGGTCGTCGTACTTCTGCCCGAGGTGCCAACCGGCGCCCCGTCGGCGGCGCTGAACAGCTGTCCGGACAGGCCTCCGCGCGTTTGACCGGGGGCGTGTGAAGTGGGACTCTTGTAGACGGCCCCCACCCCCGGGCCAGACCTCACGAACCGGAAGGCTCAACTTCATGGCCAAGGCGCTGATCGGTCACCTGAACAGCGACCTCCGCGACCCCCGTCTTGCCGTCGAGAACGCTCGACTCCGCAACCGGGTCGCAGAGCTGGAGTCCCTCGTCCTCCGCCTCTCGGAGGAGAACGACAAGCTGATGTCGGCCCGCGCTGCCGAGATCCTCACGGGCGACGCTGCGGAGATGCAGCCCGCCTGAGTCACCGACTCCGCGACGGAGGCTCCGCCGCCGTCCTCAGGTGCACCACCCACACGGACCACGTCGCCCGACGGGCAGACGTGGTTCGTCCGTTTCAGGGCGGTACGGGCCCTGTGGAGGGCCGGTTGCGGGCGACGCCGGGTCGTCACATCCTCCTCGTGGCACCATGTGAGAAGAACGAATGTGACGCTCGACCCCGGAGTCCCCATGTCGTCGCTGCTCGACCCGCCGTGGCCCACGCGGCCCGAGCACGTCCCGATGCCGCTGGACGACTACCTGGCGCTGCGTGAGCATCCCAAGGCGGAGTACGTCGACGGCGTGGCCATCGTGAGCCCGCCTGCGACGCACGGCCACAACAAGGTGCAGCGACGTCTCGCGAACCTCTTGGAAGGTTCGCTCGCGGCGGAGCTCGATGTCGTGACCGACGCGGGCTGGAGCTTCGGAGGCCGCCGTCGGGTGCCCGATGTCGCCGTCTTCGCCAGCAAGAGCCCGGAGGCCGTGTTCGTCGATGACGTGCCAGTTCTGGTGGCAGAGGTCCTCTCGCCCTCCACCTGGAGCGAGGACACGGTCCGCAAGTCGGTCGAGTACCTCGAGGCCGGCGTCGGGCAGTACTGGACCGTCGACCGTGCCAACCGGGTGCTCAACGTGTTCGCCAACAGCGGCGACGGATGGGACGTGGTCCTGCGCCTCGACGACGCGCGCCCTGCAGGCGAGGTCGCCGTGGAGGAGTACGGCGAGGTGGCGCTCGACCTCGAGGCGCTGCTGCGCCCCTGAGGACTGCCGCCGAGCAGGTGTCCCGGCCGGAAAACCGGTGGCGGGAAGGCCGCTACGGCGCCTAACGTCTCGTCCTCGTGAGCCGGATCGTCGAAGCAGTCGCTCCGGCCCGGCTCGGGCCGGACTTCCGCCGGCTCATGGCGTCGACCTGGGTGAGCAACCTGGGTGACGGGATCGCGCTCGCGGCCGGCCCCCTCCTGGTCGCCTCGCAGACGCGGTCGCCGGCGCTCGTGTCGATGGCGATGCTGCTGGTCGGGTTGCCGTGGCTGCTCTTCGGCCTGCTGGCCGGCGCCGTCGCCGACCGGGTGGACCGCAAACGGATGGTCGTGCTGGCCAACTCGCTGCGGATGGTCGTGCTGGGAGCGCTGGTCACCTCGATCGTGACCGGCGTGGTCAGCATCGCGGTCGTCCTGGTGGCGATGTTCCTGCTCGGGACGGCCGAGGTGTTCGCGGACACCGCCTACCGCACCTTCCTGCCGATGCTGGTCGACAAGCGCGACCTGGGCATCGCGAACGCCCGCCTGCAGGCCGGCTTCATCACGCTGAACCAGTTCGCCGGAGCGCCGATCGGTGCGGCGCTCTTCGCGGTGGGGATGGCCGTGCCCTTCGGCGTCCAGGTCGCGTGCGGGCTGCTGGCCGTCGTACTCGTCTCCCGGATCGCGCTTCCGCCCGGTCCGGTGCGCGGCGAGGTCGACACGCACGTGCTCCGCGACATCGGCGACGGCCTGCGGTGGCTGATGGGCCATCCGCCGGTGCGCACCCTCGCCCTGGTCATCGTCACCTTCAACGTCACCTGGGCCGCGGCCTGGTCGATCCTCGTCCTCTACTCGCTCGACGTGCTGCACATGGGCGCCATCGGCTACGGACTGCTGACCACCGCGTCGGCGGCCGGCGGGCTGGTCGGCACGTTCGGTTTCGGCTGGCTGGAGCGCCACGTGCCGCTGGCGACGCTGATGCGCGCCTGCCTCGCGCTGGAGGTCGTGATGCACCTCGGGTTCGCGGTGACGAAGGTGGCGTGGGTCGCCGTGCTGATCATGTTCGGCTTCGGCGTCTACGCCTTCGTCTGGGGCACCCTGTCGCAGGCGGTGCGGCAGCGCGCCGTACCGACGGAGTTCCAGGGCCGCGTCGGGTCGGTCTACAGCGTCGCGATCTTCGGCGGCATCGTCGTCGGCAGCGCGCTCGGGGGCCAGATCGCCCAGCACGGGGGGATCACCGCGCCGTTCTGGTTCGCCTTCGTCGGATCCGGGGCCACGCTGCTGCTGGTCTGGCGCCAGTTGGGCCACATCGCGCACCTCGACGACCAGGACGCGGACGGGCGCACGGACGAGCACACCGACGAGCACACCGACGAGCACGAAGGCGACACACGGGTGCACGACGTCGACCCGGCCGCGGGGTAGCCTGAGACCGCCGAGCTTCCCCCTGCGTCGGACCGGACCTGACGGACCCCTGAAGGGAGCCTGCGTGTATCTGAAGAGCCTGACCCTCAAGGGGTTCAAGTCCTTCGCGTCCGCCACGACCCTGCAGCTCGAGCCGGGCATCACGTGCATCGTCGGGCCCAACGGCTCGGGCAAGTCCAATGTCGTCGACGCCCTCGCCTGGGTCATGGGCGAGGCGAGCGCCAAGAGCCTGCGCGGCGGCAAGATGGACGACGTCATCTTCGCCGGCACCTCCGGCCGCCCGCCGCTGGGCCGCGCCGAGGTCGTGCTCACGATCGACAACTCCGACGGCGCGCTGCCGATCGACTACTCCGAGGTCACGATCAGCCGGACGATGTTCCGCACCGGCGGCTCGGAGTACGCCATCAACGGCACCACCTGCCGCCTGCTCGACGTCCAGGAGCTGCTCAGCGACTCCGGCATCGGCCGCGAGATGCACGTCATCGTCGGCCAGGGCCAGCTCGACCAGATCCTGCACGCGACCCCCGAGGACCGCCGTGGCTTCATCGAGGAGGCCGCGGGCGTCCTCAAGCACCGCAAGCGCAAGGAGAAGGCGCTGCGGAAGCTGGACTCGACCGACGGCAACCTCAACCGGCTCAACGACCTGCTGAGCGAGATCCGCCGCCAGCTCAAGCCCCTCGGCCGGCAGGCCGAGGTGGCCCGCCGGGCGGCCACCGTGCAGGCCGACGTCCGCGACGCGCGGGCCCGCCTGCTCGCCGACGACCTGGTGACCGCGCGGACCTCGCTCGAGCAGGAGCTCGCCGACGAGAGCGTTCTGCTCGCCCGCCGCGAGGAGGTCGAGGCCGCCCTCGCGCAGGCGCGCGAGCAGGAGGCGCGGCTCGAGGCCGCGCTGCGCGAGGACCTGCCCGCGCTGTCGGCCGCCCAGGAGACGCTGTCGTCGCTCAACGCGCTGCGCGAGCGCTTCCGGGGCACCCAGAGCCTGGCGGCCGAGCGGGTCCGCAACGCCGCCGGCGCGGAGTCGGAGGACGAGCACGCCGGCACGGGGCGGGACCCCGAGGAGCTCGAGGCCGAGGCGGCCCGGCTGGCCGCACAGGAGGCGGAGATCGCCGCCCAGGTCGCCGAGCAGCAGACCGCCCTCGAGCAGGCCGTCCAGGACCGTCGTACGGCGGAGGACGCTGCGGCCACCGAGGAGCGGCGTGTGGCCGGACTGCTGCGCGCGGCCGCGGACCGCCGCGAGGGACTGGCAAGGCTGCACGGTCAGGTCAACACGCTGCGCTCCCGCGCGACCTCCTCGGAGGAGGAGATCGGGCGGCTCGAGGCGGCCCGCACCGATGCCGTCGCCCGCGCCGAGAAGTCCCAGCGCGACTTCACGGCCCTCGAGACCCGGGTCGCCGGGCTCGACGCCGGCGAGGAGGGCCTCGACGCCGAGCACGAGGGCGCCGTCGCCGCCCTCGACGACATCGAGGAGCGGCTCGCCAAGGTCCGCGAGGAGGCCCAGCAGGCCGACCGCGACAAGGCCGGGCTCACCGCGCGCAAGGAGGCCCTCGAGCTGGGACTGTCCCGCAAGGACGGAGCGGGGGCGCTCCTCGCGGCCACCGACACGGTCTCCGGCCTGCTCGGCTCCGTCGCCGCGCTCGTCACCGTCCGTACGGGCTACGAGGGCGCGGTCGCTGCGGCCCTCGGCGCCGCCGCCGACGCGGTCGCCGTCACCGACGCCGACTCCGCCGTCGCGGCGATCGACCACCTCAAGGCCGAGGACCTCGGCCGTGCCGGCCTGCTGCTCGGTGGAGGAGACGCCGAGTCGGTCTCCTCGTGGCCAGCACTGCCGCCCGGCACGACCTACGCCGCCGATGTCGTCGAGTGCCCCGCGCAGGTCCGCCCTGCGCTCAACCGGCTGCTGCGCAAGGTCGCGGTCGTCGACGACCTGCCGGGTGCCCGGGCGCTGGTCGCCGACCTGCCCGACCTGGTCGCGGTCACGCGCGACGGCGACCTGCTCGGCGCCCACTTCGCCTCCGGGGGCTCGCACGCCACGCAGAGCCTGATCGAGGTGCAGGCAGCCGTCGACGAGGCGAGCGAGCTGCTCGCCGAGGCCGTCGCAGCCTCGGAGCGGCTCTCCTTCGACCTCTCCCGCCTGGAGAACGAGCGGGCGGAGGCGCAGCAGCGCGTCGACGTGGCGCTCGCCAAGCTCCACGAGTCCGACGCCACCCTCGCCGCGGTCGCGGAGGAGCTCGGCCAGCACGGCTCACTGGCCCGCGCCGCGCGCGCCGAGGCCGACCGCCTCACGGCCGCCATCAGCCAGGCCGAGACCGCCCGCGAGCAGGCCCTCGTCGGCCTCGCCGAGCTCGAGCAGCGGCTCGCGGCCGCCGAGGAGGACGGTGGCGAGGAGGAGCCCGACACCACCGAGCAGGAGCGTCTCGTCGAGGCCACCCGCGCGGCTCGCCAGACCGAGATGGAGGCGCGGCTCGCGCTGCGCACCTCCGAGGAGCGGGCACGCGCGCTGCACGGCCGCGTCGATGCGATGCGCAAGGCCGCCGAGGCCGAGCGGGTCGCCCGGGCCCGCGCCGCCGAGCGTCGCGCCCGGCTGATCGCCGAGGGCCGGGCCGGTCAGGCCGTCGCCGCGGCGGCGGCGTACGTCCTGACCCGGCTGGAGGCCTCCGTCGCCCAGGCGGCGCAGCGCCGGCAGGCGATCGAGGACTCCCGCCGTGGTCGCGAGCAGGAGCTGATGGGGGTGCGGCAGGCGCTGCGCGACCTCGGCAAGGAGCTGGAGGAGCTGGTCAGCTCGGTCCACCGCGACGAGATGGCCCGCGCCCAGCAGCGGATGCGGATCGAGCAGATCGAGACCAAGGCGCTCGAGGAGCTCGGCCTGGAGCCCGACGGCCTCGTCGCCGACTACGGACCCGACCAGCCGGTGCCCGTGCTGGAGCCGCCCGCCGGCGGCGACGCGGCGGGCGAGGCCGAGGACGGTGTCGAGCCCGAGCCGCGGACCGTGCCCTACGTCCGCGAGGAGCAGGTCAAGCGCCTGAAGAACGCCGAGAAGGCGCTGACCATGCTCGGCAAGGTCAACCCGCTCGCGCTGGAGGAGTTCTCCGCGATGGAGGAGCGCCACCAGTTCCTCTCCGAGCAGCTGGAGGACCTGCGCCAGACCCGCAAGGACCTGCTCGACATCGTCAAGGACGTCGACGCCCGGGTCGAGGCGGTCTTCACCGAGGCCTACGCCGACGTCACGAAGGCGTTCGACCAGACCTTCGCCCGGCTCTTCCCGGGTGGCGAGGGGCGGCTCGTCCTCACCGACCCGTCCGACATGCTCACCACCGGCGTCGAGGTCGAGGCGCGCCCGCCGGGCAAGAAGGTCAAGCGGCTGTCGTTGCTCTCGGGCGGCGAGCGGTCGCTGGTGGCCGTCGCGTTCCTCGTCGCGCTGTTCAAGGCCCGGCCCTCGCCGTTCTACATCCTCGACGAGGTCGAGGCCGCCCTCGACGACACCAACCTCGGGCGCCTGCTGGAGATCTACGAGGAGCTGCGCGAGAACTCCCAGCTGCTCGTCATCACCCACCAGAAGCGCACCATGGAGGTCGGCGACGCCCTCTACGGCGTGACCATGCGTGGCGACGGCGTCTCCGCCGTGATCAGCCAGCGACTGCGCAGGGAGACGGCATGACGGCCCCGGCCAGCACCGAGGCGGATCGCAGCCGGCCCACCCGGGCGTCGTACAGGGCATGGCGCACGGCGACCACCCGCTGGTCCGACGACGACGTCTACGGCCACCTCAACAACGCCCGCTACTTCGACCTGATCGACACCGCGGTCAACGTCCACCTCCACGAGGCCACCGGCAGCGACATCCGCGACCTGCCGGCGATCGGCGTGGTGGCGGAGGTGTCCTGCCGTTACTTCGCCGAGATGGGCTACCCGCGGCCGATCGAGATGGGGCTGGCAGTCGAGCGGCTCGGCACGTCCTCGGTGGTCTACCGGGTCGGACTCTTCCAGGGCGACGGCGACGAGGCGTGCGCTGAGGGCCGGTTCGTGCACGTGTACGTCGACAACACCGACCCCGCGCGCCCGGTCACCCCGATCCCCGACGTCATCCGCGCGGCCGTCGCGCCGCTCGTGGTGTGACGTCGGTGTGACGTCGGCCGCTCCCTGACCGGATCGGGCCACGCCGGTTCACGATCGGCTGGGTCCGCGAGGCAGGATGGACGGGACAAGACCGATCCCGCTCGGAGGAGTAGTCGACCGTGCTTTTCGTCCTGCTGGCCATCCTGCTCAGCCTCGCCGTCTCCGGCGTGGTGGTCCTCTACGTGGCCTACCCGCACCGCGGTGAGCAGGTCCCCGGTGTTCCGTGGCTCGGCGACGCGATGGCCAAGGCCGTCGACGCCGCCCCGGTGATCGAGGACGAGGAGCGCGACCTGCTCCGCCTGCAGTAGGCCCCCGGTCCGTTCGATTCCGGGCTCGCCCGCCCGGCCTGCTTGGATGGGTCCATGCAGGAGTGGATCTACCTGGTCATCGGCATCGCCGTCCTCGGCGTGCTCGCGATCGCCGGCCTCGTCACCACGCGTGTACGACGCCCGGGCCGCCTCCCCGACAAGGCGCCCACCGACGCCATCACCCCGGCCCCGACCGGCACGACCGACACCGTCGAGGCACCGGCGGCGCCCCCGACCGTCGAGGTCGAGGCCCCCGAGGCACCCGTCGAGCCGGCGGCGCCCACCCTCGAGACGCCGGAGAAGCCCGCCTCCCGGCTGGTCCGCCTGCGCCAGCGCCTCGCCGGCTCCAACGCGCTCGGCCGCGGCCTGCTCGGCCTGCTGAGCCGTGACCAGCTGGACGAGGACACCTGGGAGGCCATCGAGGACCTCCTCATCGGCGCCGACATCGGCGTCGCCCCGACCCAGGAGCTCGTCGAGAACCTCCGCACCCGGCTCCGTGTCGAGGGCGGCCAGGCCGCCGACGCCCGCGCCGTGCTGCGCGAGGAGCTGATCAACCTCGTGGACCCGACGATGGACCGCGCGCTGCAGGTCAGCGGCGAGGGAGACGCGCCCGGCGTCGTCCTCGTCGTCGGCGTGAACGGCACCGGGAAGACCACCACCGTCGGCAAGATCGCCCGGATCCTCGTCGCCGACGAGCGCACCACGCTGCTCGCCGCCGCCGACACCTTCCGCGCCGCGGCTGCCGACCAGCTCTCCACGTGGGGCGAGCGGGTCGGCGTCGAGGTCGTCCGCGGCCCCGAGGGCGGCGACCCGGCCAGCGTCGCGTTCGACGCCGTCAAGGAGGGCATCGACAGCGGGGTCGACACCGTGGTCGTCGACACCGCCGGCCGCCTGCAGAACAAGCAGGGCCTGATGGACGAGCTCGGCAAGGTCAAGCGGGTCATCGAGAAGCAGACCCCGGTCACCGAGGTGCTGCTCGTCCTCGACGCCACCACCGGCCAGAACGGCCTGATCCAGGCCAAGGTCTTCTCCGAGGTCGTCGACGTCACCGGCATCGCGCTGACCAAGCTCGACGGCTCGGCCAAGGGCGGCATCGTCGTCGCCGTCCAGCGGCAGCTCGGTGTGCCGGTCAAGCTCGTCGGCCTCGGCGAGGGCCCCGACGACCTGGCGCCGTTCGACCCGGCGGCGTTCGTCGACGCCCTGCTGAGCTGACGGGGAGCGGGCACTTGCCCGCCTGACGTCATCGCTGCGTAACGATCTCCCGGAACTCGTTACACCTCCGAAACACGACCCCGCCGCGGTCGAAACCAACCGCGAGGAACGTTCGGGTCATGGAAAACGGCTACTACACCTGGATGCTGGTGTCGGCCTCGCTCGTCCTCTTGATGACCGCCCCCGGCCTGGCGCTCTTCTACGGCGGGATGAGCCGCACCAAGTCGGTCCTCAACATGCTGATGATGTCGTTCAGCGCCCTCGGCGTGGTCGGCATCGTCTACGCCCTCTGGGGCTGGTCGATGTCGTACAGCACGACCTACCTGACGGCCGACGGCGAGGCCGGCAAGGAGATCGCGAAGCTGTTCTCCGACCCGTTCAAGCAGTTCGGGCTGGAGACGACCGACCCCGGCAACTACGTGTTCGTGGCCTTCCAGCTCACCTTCGCGGTCATCACCGCGGCCCTGATCAGCGGCGCGGTCGCGGACCGCCTGAAGTTCTCGGCGTGGCTGGTGTTCCTGCCGATCTGGGTGACCTTGTCCTACTTCCCGCTGGCCCACCAGGTGTGGGGCGGCGGCTTCCTCAGCGGCGTCGAGGGCGGCCTCGCCGACTGGCTGTTCTCCGGCCCCGAGGGCGCCGAGGTCGCGCCGATCGACTACGCCGGCGGCACGGTCGTCCACATCAACGCCGGTGTCGCGGGCCTGGTCCTCGCGCTGCTGGTCGGCAAGCGGATCGGCTTCGGCAAGGAGCCCTTCAAGCCGCACAACCTGACCCTGACCATGATCGGCGCGGGCCTGCTGTGGTTCGGCTGGTTCGGCTTCAACGTCGGCTCGATCGTCAACCTCGACGCCTACACCACCGAGACCGGCCTGGTCTGGCTCAACACCACGCTCGCCACCTGCGCGGCGATGATGGGCTGGCTGCTCGTCGAGAAGCTCCGCGACGGCCACGCCACCTCGCTCGGTGCCGCGTCCGGCGTCGTCGCCGGCCTGGTCGCGATCACCCCGGCGTGCGGCAACCTCGTCCCGTGGAGCGCGATGGTGCTCGGCGTCGTCGCCGGCGGCGTCTGCGCCCTTGCGGTCGGCCTCAAGTACCGGCTCGGGTACGACGACTCACTGGACGTCGTGGGCGTCCACCTCGTCGGCGGCCTGGTCGGCACCATCGGCGTCGGCTTCCTGGCCTCCAACGACGGCGGGCTGCTGACCGGCGGTGGTCCGAAGCAGCTGGTCGTCCAGCTCGTGGTCGCGCTGTTCGCGATGGTCTGGTCGGCGCTCGCCACGCTGGTGGTGGGCCTGGCCATCAAGTACACGATCGGGCTCCGGCTCGAGGCCGACGACGAGGTCGAGGGCATCGACTTCGTGGAGCACGGCGAGTCCGCCTACGACCTCGGCACCGGCGGCGGCGCCCGTCGTACCTCGGTCCTCACCCCCTGAAGCGAGAGGTAGAGCTCATGAAGCTGGTCACGGCAGTCATCAAGCCGCACAAGTGGGAGGACGTCCGCGAGGCCCTCGAGACGTTCGGCGTCACCGGGATGACCGTGAGCGAGGTCAGCGGCTACGGCCGCCAGAAGGGCCACACGGAGGTCTACCGCGGTGCGGAGTACGACATCGCGCTGGTCCCCAAGATCCGCATCGAGATCGTCGTCGACGACGCCGACACCGAGGACGTCGTCGGCATCATCACCAAGACCGCCCACACCGGCCGGATCGGTGACGGCAAGGTCTGGGTGAGCCCGATCGACACGGTCGTCCGGGTCCGGACGGGCGACAAGGACACCGCGGCGATCTGAGCGCCGAGCGCTCGACAAGGGCCATTCACCACCGTGTAACGCGTATCCCGATACGCGTTACACGGTGGTAACAATGCGCCTCCACAGTTTTCGAATGCCTGAACTGCTCCAGCCCCAGCTCGCGGTGGCCGCGGCCGACACCGCCGCCGGCGACACCGCCTGGCTGCTCGCCGCCGCCGCCCTCGTCCTGCTGATGGCCCCCGGCCTCGCGTTCTTCTACGGCGGCATGGTCCGCTCCAAGAGCGTCCTCAACATGATGATGATGGTCTTCGGCGCGCTCGCCGTGGTCATGGTCGTGTGGGTGCTCGTCGGCTACTCGATCGCCTTCGGCGACGACCTCGGCGGGGGACTGGTCGGCGACCCGACCCAGTACCTCGGCTTCAAGGGCATGCTCGAGGCCGACCCGGACGCGTCGTACCCGATCACGCTGTTCGCGGCCTTCCAGGGCCTGTTCGCGGTGATCACGGTCGGCCTGATCGCCGGCGCGATCGCGGACCGCACGCGGTTCGGCACCTGGCTGGTCTTCGCCGGGCTGTGGACCGTGCTGGTCTACGCCCCGGTCGCGCACTGGATCTTCGACTTCAGTGCCGGCGACCACGTCGGGGGCTGGATGGCCAACGAGCTGGGCGCCCTCGACTTCGCCGGTGGTACGGCGGTCGAGATCAACTCCGGCGCGGCCGGTCTCGCCGCGGCCCTCGTGCTGGGCCGGCGCGTCGGCTTCGGCCGCGACCCGATGAAGCCGCACAACCTGACCCTCGTCATGGTCGGCGCCGGCCTGCTGTGGTTCGGCTGGTTCGGCTTCAACGCGGGCTCCGCGCTCGCCGCCAACAACACCGCGGCCATCGTCTTCGTGAACACGCTGCTCGCCGGCTGCACCGGACTGCTCGCCTGGCTCGCGGTCGAGCGCTTCCGTGACGGCCACGCGACGTCCTTCGGAGCCGCCTCGGGCGTCGTCGCCGGCCTGGTCGCGATCACCCCGTCCTGCGGTGCGGTCACCCCGATCGGTGCGATGCTCGTCGGCCTCGCCGCCGGCGCGATCTGCGCGCTCGCCGTCGGCCTCAAGTACACCTTCAAGTACGACGACTCGCTCGACGTCGTGGGCGTCCACCTCGTCGGTGGCCTGGTCGGCACGATCATCATCGGGCTCCTGGCCTCCTCCGACGTGACCAGCGTCGACGGCCTGTTCTACGGCGGGGGAGTCGACCAGCTCGGCAAGCAGCTCGTCGCCGCCGGGGCCACCCTGGCGTTCTCGTTCACGATGACCGCGATCCTGGTGTGGGTGCTCGAGAAGACCATGGGCTTCCGGGTCGACCCGGAGGACGAGGTCGCGGGCGTGGACCAGGCGATTCACGCCGAGGCGGCGTACGACCTGCACATCACCGGCGGTGCCCGCCCCCATTTCGGCCACGGGACTGGGACGATCTGACCATGAAGCTGATCAGCGCGGTCGTGAAGCCGCACAAGTGGGAGGACGTCCGGCAGGCGCTCGAGGCCGTCGGGGTCAACGGGATGACCGTCAGCGAGGTCAGCGGCTACGGCCGCCAGAAGGGCCACACCGAGGTCTACCGCGGCGCGGAGTACGACATCGCGATGGTGCCGAAGGTGCGCATCGAGATCGTCGCCGACGACCACGACGTCGAGCAGATCGTCGAGACCATCACGAAGGCCGCCCAGACCGGCAAGGTCGGCGACGGCAAGATCTGGGTCACCCCGGTCGAGTCGGTCGTGCGGGTGCGCACCGGTGACACCGGCCCGTCGGCCGTCTGACGCCGGCCTGCTGGACCCGCTGACCGCCCGATGACCGCTGCCGACCGCGTCACCCGCACCGACGCCGCCGACGCGCTGTGCAGCAAGGCGTACGACGAAGCGGGCGGCCCCGACGCCGGGGTCGCCCTCGTCGCGGTCGGCGGCTACGGGCGCGGCGACATGGCGCCCTTCTCCGACCTGGACGTGGTCCTCGTCTCCGACGAGGGCGTGGCGGAGGAGCAGGGGGAGCGATGGGCCGAGTTCGCCGGTCAGGTCTGGTACCCCCTGTGGGACACCGGGGTGAAGCTCGACCACTCGGTGCGCTCGCTGCCCGAGATGCTGACCGCGGCCGAGGCGGACATCCGGGTCGCCTCCGGGCTGCTCGACGTCCGCCACGTCGCCGGTGACCACAGCCTGACCCTGCGGCTGAGGACCACGATCCTGGCCCAGTGGCGGCGCCAGGCCCGGGAGCGGCTGCCCGAGCTGCACGAGCTGGTGCGCAGCAGGCACCGGCTGATCGGCGAGCTCGCGCACCTGTCGATGCCGGACCTCAAGGAGGCCGAGGGCGGGCTGCGCGACGCCACCGTGCTGAAGAGCCTGACCGCGACCTGGCTGGTCGACGTGCCGGCCGCCGACCTCGAGCGCTGCCGGGTGCAGCTGCTCGACGTCCGCGACGTGCTGCACGAGGCGGCCGGCCGGGCGACCGACCGGATCGCCCCCGAGCACTGGGGACCGCTCGCCGACGGCCTCGGCCTCCCGGACGAGCGGGCCGCCCAGCGCCACGTGCGCGAGCTCGGACGTCGGCTGACCCACCTGTCGCGCCTCGCCTGGCGGCGGGCCGACGACGCCGTGCGTCGTACTCCTGCGGCGCGGCCGCGGCGGCCCGAGCTCGAGCGGGTCGCGACCGGGGTGGCGCTGTCCAAGGGCGAGGTCGTCCTCGACAAGGGTGCCCGTCCGGCCCACGACCCCGTGCTCCTGCTCCGCGCCGCGGCCGAGGCGGCCACCCGCGACGCCGTCCTCGCCCCGCCGACCGCGGCGCGCCTCGTGCGCGAGTGCCCCCCGCTGCCGGTCCCGTGGCCCGACGAGGCGCGCCAGCAGATGGTCCGGCTGCTGGCCGCCGGCCGCGGCCTGCTCGGCGTCTGGGAGACCCTGGAGGAGACCGGCGCGCTCGCCCGGATCCTGCCCGAGTGGGAGCGGATCCGGCTGCTTCCCCACGCGTCGGTCATCCACCGCTTCACCGTCGACCGCCACGTCGTGGAGACCTGCGTCGAGGCCTCTGCCCTGATCCGCGACGTCTCGCGGCCCGACGTGCTCGTCGTCGCCGCGCTGCTGCACGACATCGGCAAGGGCGGACTCACCGAGCACAGCGTGGCCGGCGCGCCGATCGCCCGCGAGATCGCCGAGCGGATGGGCTTCGCGCCCGACGAGGTGGACCTGATCGGGCAGCTGGTGCGCTGGCACCTGCTCCTCGCCGACATCGCGACGACCCGCGACCCCGACGATCCCGCGACCATCGACGCGCTGACCGAGCACATCGGCACGCCGGAGGCACTCGCGCTGCTGACCGCGCTCACGGAGGCCGACGCCAAGGCGGCCTCCGCCAAGGCGTGGTCGTCGTGGCGGGCCGGCCTCGTCCTGGACCTGTCGCGTCGGGCCCGTGCCGCCCTCCAGCAGGGCAGCGTCCCTCCGGCGTTCCGGGTGGAGGAGATCGAGGTCCCGCCGGCCGCCCTCGCGGGCAACGTGTCGATCGTGGTCGAGCCCGTCGACGACGGCGCCCGGGTCACCACGGTGGCGCCCGACCGCGTCGGCCTGCTCGCCGACGTCGCCGCCATGTTCGCCCTGCGCCGGGTCCCGGTGCGGGCCGCCCGGATCTGGTCGCAGGGGGAGTACGGCGTCTCCGTGTGGGACGTCGCCGACGAGTTCCTCGACGCGGGAGCCCTGCGCAACCAGCTGGACGGCATCGCCGCGCGGCGCGTGGACCCCGTCCAGCGGCTGGCCCCGCGACCGCCCGCCGAGGGGGAGCTGGCGCCCACGGTCGTCGTACGACCGGAGGCGAGCGACCACGCGACCGTCATCGAGGTCCGGGCGGCGGACCGGATCGGCGTGGTCTACCAGGTGAGCGCCGCCCTCGCCGGCCTCGACATGACGGTCCGTTCCGCGCACGTCTCGACGCTCGGCCCGCAGGCCGTCGACGTCTTCTACGTGCAGGAAGCCTCGGCCGGCGCGCTCTCGGAGACGCGCGCAGCGGAGGCCGCCCACCGGGTCCGGGCCGCGATCAGCCCGGGGTGACGCGGGATCAGCGGGACCGGCGGACCTTCGCGACGCCGCTGTCGAGGTCGATGCGCACCGGGCGGTCGTCGTCATCCGGGTTGGGGGTGACCACCCCCTGGTTGTCGTGGGACTTGAGGTCGCGGTCGGCCCGGGCGCGCGCGGGGTCGAAGACGTCGATGAAGTTGCCCAGGCCGTCGGCCATCCCGCTCGAGACGGGGTTGTCCGAGCGCAGCACCCGGTTGCCGGCGACGACGACGAGAGCCAGCAGCAGCAACCCCACTGCCACGAACACCGCCACCGCCATGCCAGCCAGTGTAGGTCGCTGAACTAGAGTGTGACTCCGGCCGTTTTCCGGCTGCTGCTCGCCGACCCCGTCTCCAAAGGGACCGCTCTTGTTCGCCACACTGTCCGACCGCCTGTCCGCGACCTTCAAGAACCTCCGCGGCAAGGGCCGGCTCTCCGAGGCCGACATCGACGCGACCGCCCGGGAGATCCGGATCGCGCTGCTCGAGGCCGACGTGGCGCTGCCCGTCGTCAAGGACTTCGTGGCCGCGGTCAAGGAGCGAGCGCGTGGCGAGGAGGTCAGCCAGGCGCTGAACCCCGCCCAGCAGGTCGTCAAGATCGTCAACGACGAGCTGATCGAGATCCTCGGCGGCGAGACCCGCCGCCTGCGCTACGCCAAGACCGGTCCCACCGTGATCATGCTCGCCGGCCTCCAGGGCGCCGGCAAGACCACGCTCGCGGCGAAGCTGGCGCTGTGGCTCAAGGAGCAGGGCAAGGCGCCGCTGCTGGTGGCCTGCGACCTGCAGCGCCCCAACGCGGTCCAGCAGCTCCAGGTCAACGGCGAGAAGGTCGGCGTCCCCGTCTTCGCGCCCGAGCCGGGCAACGGCACGGGCGATCCCGTCTCCGTGGCCAAGGCCTCGATCGAGGAGGCGAAGCGCAAGCTCCACGACGTCGTCATCGTCGACACCGCCGGCCGCCTCGGCGTCGACGCCGAGATGATGGCGCAGGCTGCCGGCATCCGCGACGCCGTCCAGCCCGACGAGGTCCTCTTCGTCGTCGACGCGATGATCGGCCAGGACGCGCTCACCACGGCGCAGGCGTTCCTCGACGGCGTCGGGTACGACGGCGTGGTCCTCACCAAGCTCGACGGCGACGCCCGCGGTGGCGCCGCGCTGTCGATCCGCCAGGTGACCGGCAAGCCGGTCATGTTCGCCTCCACCGGCGAGAAGCTCACCGACTTCGACGTCTTCCACCCCGACCGGATGGCGTCGCGCATCCTGGACATGGGCGACGTGCTCACCCTGATCGAGCAGGCCGAGAAGGCCTTCGACCAGGAGGAGGCGATGCGGGCCGCCGAGAAGCTCACCGGCGGCGACTTCACGCTCGACGACTTCCTCGCCCAGATGCAGCAGCTGAAGAAGCTGGGCTCGATGACGAGCATCCTCAAGATGCTCCCGGGCATGGGCCAGATCCGCGACCAGATCGAGAACTTCGACGAGCGCGAGATCGACCGCGTCGAGGCGATCATCCGCTCGATGACGCCGGCCGAGCGCGCGAACCCGAAGATCATCGACGGCTCGCGCCGCTCCCGCATCGCCAAGGGCTCGGGCCGGTCGGTCTCCGACGTCAACGGCCTCGTCGACCGCTTCTTCGAGGCGCGCAAGATGATGATGCAGATGGCTCGCGGCGGCGGGATTCCCGGCATGCCGGGCATGCCCGGCATGGGTGGTCCCGGCGGCGGCAAGCGGGTCAGCGCCAAGCAGAAGGCCAAGCAGGCCAAGGGCAAGGGCGCGCGCAAGTCGGGCAACCCCGCCAAGGCCGCGCAGGAGGCAGCCGCCGCGAAGGCGAAGGCCGCCGAGGCGAAGCCGAACCCGTTCGGCATCGGCCAGGACATCGACTACGAGGCCGCCGCGGACAACCTGCAACTGCCGAAGGACTTCTCGAAGTTCCTGAAGTAGCCCCATGACGACGGCGGAGCGGGCGCGGCGGCTGGCTGCCGCCCGTCCTGACGCACCGGTGCCGTGCCCGGCCTGTGCGGCGGGCGTCAAGGGCGCCAACCTCGAGCGCCACCTGGCGAAGGTCCACTCCGGCCACGCAGGCGCCGACGCCGCCCGGTGGCGGGGCCCCGAGCGGGTGGGCTCGCGCTGGCTGCTCATCCTCGGCGTGCTCGTCGCGGCGACCGCAAGTGCGGTGACCTTCAGCGGTGGAGAGCCGGACGACCGGGTCGTCCTCGGCTCGATCGCGTTCTTCGCGACCACGATGGTCGTGTGGGGCGCCGTGGGCTGGGGTGCACGACTCTTCCCGGGCCGGCTCCGGGTCGACGGCCACGGTGCCCTGCTGAGGCACTCCTACGGCCTCGGGCGCCGCCGGCTCCGCGTCATCGACCGCGTGCTGGTCGGCAGCGTGTGGGAGGCCCGCCCCGCCGGCGTTCAGGGCTGGGACGAGGGCCACGAGAGCACGGACACCCGGGCCGGGGTGTACCTCCAGCTGTGTGCCGGCCGCCGCCGGATCAGGGTGCACTGCCGCGCCGGCGGTGCCCTCCGCTCGACGTGGACGGGCTGGGAGCAGGGCCCGAGGCGCAAGAGCCTCGACATCACGCTCGACCGGACCGGGTTCGTCGCCCTGCAGCTGGCGCTGCGGGAGCTCGGCGTCCTCGCGCCCCGCCCGGGCGACGGGACGCAGACCCGATGAGCTCCACGCTCGTCATCGACGGCGCCAACGTCGTCGGCGCCCGTCCTGACGGATGGTGGAAGGACCGGGCCGGCGCCGCCCAGCGGCTCCACGAGCAGCTCCTCGTCGCCGACGTCCCGTACGACGTCGTGGTGCTCGTGCTCGAGGGCCAGGCCAAGGGCGGGGTGCGCGCCGGGAGGGACGCCCACGTCCGGACGGTGCACGCGCCGAAGGACGGTGACGCGACCATCGTCGCCGAGGCGGCGAAGGCCGTCGAGCAGGGGCACCGGACGGTCGTGGTCACTGCCGACCGGGCCCTCGACGCGCGCGTCCACGGTGTCGGGGCGACGACGCTCAGCCCGACCTGGCTGCTGTCGTACCTCTGAGGAACTCCTCCTCGAAGGAGGGCGCCGCGGCGTCGTACGACGTTGGTAGGTTCGCTCGCGTGAGTGCGCTGCGGTTCTCCGGCCCGGTCCTGCCCGACGGCGAGGTGCGCGAGCTCTTCGTCGTCGACGGACACGTCACCTACGAGCGCCCGGCGGGCGCCGAGACGGCCGCGGAGGGCTGGATCCTCCCCGGGCTCGTCGACGCGCACAACCACCTCGGGCTCGAGGACGGGGGAGCGGTCTCCGACGAGGAGATCGAGCGCACGTCGATCCTGGACCGCGACACCGGTGTGCTGCTGACCCGCGACTGTGGCTCGCCCGCGGACACCCGCTGGGTGCACGAGCGCGAGGACCTGCCCCGGCTGATCCGGTGCGGGCGCCACGTGGCGCGCACCCGCCGCTACATCAAGGGCTACGGCCAGGAGGTCGAGCCCGACGGCCTGGTCGACGCGGTCGCCGAGCAGGCGCAGGCGGGCGACGGCTGGGTGAAGCTCGTCGGTGACTGGATCTCGCGCGACGAGGGCGACCTGGCGCCGTCCTTCCCGGCCGACGCCGTCACCGCAGCGATCGAGGTCGCGCACGCCCACGGCGCGAAGGTGACCGCGCACTGCTTCGGCGAGGAGGTGCTCGCACCGCTGCTCGACGCCGGCATCGACTGCATCGAGCACGGCACCGGGTTGACCGAGGAGCACCTGGAGCGGATGGTCGCCGGCGGTGTGGCGCTGGTGCCGACGGTGCTGCAGACCTCGAAGTTCCCGGGCTTCGCCGAGTCGGGCCGCAGCAAGTTCCCGGCCTACTCCGCGACCATGGACCGGCTGTACGCCCGCCGGCGCGACGTGCTGATGCAGGCCTGGGAGGCCGGCGTCCAGCTCTACGTGGGCAGCGACGGCGGTGGTACGGCGCGGCACGGGGTCTTCCACGAGGAGATCCGCGCGATGGCGGAGATGGGCCTGCCCAGCGACTACGTCCTGGGCGCGGCCTCGTGGCGGGCCCGGGCCTGGCTGGGCTGGAACCCCGGCCTCGACGAGGGCGACCCTGCCGACTTCGTCGTCTACCCCCGCAACCCCGCCGAGGACCTGTCCGTCCTGCTCGAGCCCACGACCGTCGTGCTGCGCGGCCGGGTCGTCGCCTGAGGGATCAGGCAGGGCCGGGGCGGCTGCGCCGTACGACGGTCACGACCAGGACGATGAGCCCGGCCGTGCCGAGGAGCATCCCGAGGCACACCCCGCCGAGGACCAGGCCGATCAGTCCGGGGATGCTCGGCAGCGGGCCGAGCCGCACCTCGGCGTCGTCGGTGGCTGTGGTGCAGGTGACCGTCAGCGCGCCGCTCCCGGTGTCGAAGGAGCGGTCGGCGTCCCACTGGTTCACCTCGTAGGTCCCGTCGATCGGACCGAGCTCGACCTCCTCACGGTCGGCGTCGGCGATCGCGCACGTCGCCGGCCGCGCGGGCTCGACCCAGGTGCCGTAGGTCTCGCCTGCTGGGAGCGTCACCTCGTGCGGCCGGCCGTCGGCGGCCACGACCTCGACCTTCCCGTCGAGCAGGCGCCACACCAGCACGGCGGCCACGACCGCGACCACGACGGCGGCTGCCATCAGGCCGACGCCGATCCAGATGCCGGTGCGGGAGGTCGGCCGGGGCGGTGGGGGGTACGACGTCATGGGCCCAGCCTGCCCGGTCGGGCGGCCCGGCGAAACGGGCCGCCCGCAGGGCTCAGCCGACCGGCTCGACCTCGGGCACCTCGGGCACCTCCGGGACCTCGGGCACGTCCGGAACCTCCGGCTCGTCGACCTCCTCCAGCGCGGCGCGCGCGGATTCGAGGTCGGCCCGGGCCTGCTTCAGGGCAGCCTTCGACCCGGCTCCGTTGCTGTCGACCGACAGGGCGGCCTCGAGCGCGAGGTCGACGAACGCGAGCGCCTCCTCGTCGTCGGCGGCCTCGACGGCGAGCACCTCGGCGGCGCGGACCACGCCGGCCGCCTGGATGAAGAGCTCGACGCGGTAGCTGCGCACCTGCGAGCGGATGGCCCTGGCGTCGTACGTGCTGTCCGCCGCGGCCGCCTCGGCACGCAGGTCGGCGAGCTCGGCGCGGTCGTCGGAGATGGCGGACACGAGGGCGTCCTCGTTGTCGTCGCCGAGCCGGGTCACGGCCTTCGAGACCGCGACGCGGGCGAGGGCCTTGTCCTTGCCGGCGATGTCCTTGAGCAGTTGACGCACCTGGGACTTCGCGACGGAGGACGCCTTCCCTGTCGGCTTGTGGGCGGCGGCGCCGGCTGCTGCGGTCGCCGTGGGGGCAAGGGTGAGGGCCGCCGCGGCGAGACCGGCCGCGGTGGTGCGAGAGATGAGCTTCATTCCGTGGGCCTCCCTGGCCTGTGCGGGCTTCTTCGCACAGGTGTTCGGTCGGCGGCGGGCAGACCTGAGCAGGTTCGCGCAGATCGATGTATCAGCACCCGCCGCCCGGGACTCCGCACTGTGATCGGCCACTCGGGCCGAGCCACCCCCCAAGGAGTCCACCATGCACCACTACCCCGAGCACCTCTCGCACCCCTCCGGTGCGGAGCTCACCCCGCAGCCCGACCGCGTCCTCATCTCGCCGCGGTCGGGTCCGGCAGCCGCAGCCGCAGCTGACGTGCTCTCCTCCCTCGGCCTGGTCGCCGAGGGTGCCGCCACCGAGGACGGTCCCGCCGCCGCCACGACCGCTGAGGACAAGCAGCCGGTCAACCAGGGTCCCGACTTCGTCTTCGCCCGCACCCCCGACGGCTCCGAGGTGGACGGCGACGCGATCGCGCACGCCACCGCGGCCGGCACGCTGGGATGGTCCGCACCGGTCTACAGCGCCGACTTCGGCGCGGGCGCCGAGGAGATCGCCCCGGCGGCGGACGCCGTGGTCCTGCTGCACGCGGACGTCGCCGACGCCGAGGACCTCGCGAAGGTGGTCGCGCTGGGTCTCGAGCGCGACGAGGTCCGCTCCGCACTCCTGGGCGACCACGACTACTTCACGGTGACCGATCCGGCCGCCACGCCGGCGTACGACCTCCCCGACCGGATCGGCGACGCTCTCGGCCGCCCGGTCGAGGTGCGCCTCGAGTGGGTGCCGTTGCGGGTCCCGGTCGCCCACGTCCCGAACGACCCGATGTACGTCGACCAGTGGAACCTCCGCCAGATCGGCGCCGGCGGCCCCGGGACCACCGGGTGGGACCTCACGATGGGCTCGCCCGCCGTGACGGTCGCGATCCTCGACGAGGGCGTCGAGCTCGGCCACCCCGACCTGGTCGGCGGTTTCGTCCACAACGGCATCAACCTCGGCACGATGTCGGGAACCGGTGCCCCCACCGGCAACCACGGCACCCCGTGCGCCGGCATCGTCGCGGCCCGCACCGGGAACGGCGTCGGCGTCGCAGGGCTGGCCGGGGGCTGCCGCCTGCTGCCGATCGCGTTCTCCCGCTGGACGGACACCGAGGTCGCTGCCGGCATCCGGTACGCCCGGATGCAGGGCGCCCAGGTGATCTCGATGAGCTTCGGCTGGAACGCCTGGAACCCGGCGATCATCGACCCGGCGATCCAGGAGGCCTTCAACGCGGGCGTCGTCATGTGCGTCGCCACGCACAACCACAACACCGCCAACGGCATCACCTATCCCGCGACCAACCCCTTGGTGATCGCGGTCGGCGCCAGCGACCAGGCCGACAACCGGAAGTCGCCGTCGAGCCCGGACGGCGAGTCGTGGGGCTCCAACTACGGTCCGCAGATCTCGGTCGTGGCGCCGGGCGTGCGGATCCCCAGCACCGACCGGCTCGGCAGCAACGGCTACACGGCCAACGACTACACGCCGCGGTTCAACGGGACCTCGGCCGCCACGCCGCACGTCGCTGCCCTCGCCGCGCTCATCCGGTCGCGGAACTCCTCGCTCACCAACGTCCAGGTGCGGCGGATCATCGAGCAGACGGCCGCGAAGGTCGGCGTCGTCCCCTACGCCAATGTCGCCGGTCACCCGAACGGCACCTGGAACGACCAGATGGGCTACGGCCGCATCGACGTCCTCGCCGCGCTGCGCCGGGCCACCCGGATCGTCAAGCGCTTCCACTTCGAGGACGACCTCGTCAAGCACCTGCGTGACAACGAGGTCTTCGAGAAGAGGTTCAAGGAGATCCGCGAGATCGACATCTACAAGCACGTGGGCCGCGAGATCGACGACATCCTCGACCCGGGCGAGCTGGTCGTGAACCCGGTGCGCGACGTCGAGGGCCTCGAGGAGGTCATCAAGCGACTCGACCGGATCGAGAAGCGGGTCGGCAGCCTCGGCAGCCCGTTCCTCGGCGCCGAGGACCGGCCGGACGTGTCGACCGAGGTGGTCGAGGCCGCCGTCGCCACGGCCAGCGGCGCCGCGTCCAACGGCGACGGGTCGTCGTGATCCTGGTCCTCGCCTCCCAGCGCGACCCGGGGGCCGCGGCCCTCGCCGCGGGGTGGGCAGGCGCACGCCTGCTCACCCCGTCGGACCTGTCCCTGCCCGGGTGGGTCCTGCCGAGCGGACCGGTCGGCCCCGGGGACCCGCCCGGCCGGGGCATCGCCGACGGAGTGCCCTTCCGGGTCGACCGGGTCCGTCACGTCGTCGGCCTGCTGGGAAGGGTGGACGCCACCGAGCTGACGTGGATCGACGAGGCGCACCGGGCCTATGTCGCTGCCGAGATGTCGGCACTCCTCGGGTACTGGCTGGCCTCGCTCGGGGACCGTTGCGTGGTGCGCCCCTCGCCCGCCAGCCTCGCCGGACCGTCACGGCCGACCGCGGTGTGGGCCGCCGCCGGCGGCCTCGCCGTGGCCGAGACCGATCGTCCCGGCGTCGTGGTCACGGTCGTCGGCACGGAGGTCTTCGTCGTTGCCGGTGACGGCCGCGCGCTGGATGAGGAGGCACGCCGGGCGGTCGCCGCGATGGCGGCCGCCCACGATGCGCCGCTGTTGTCGGCCCTCCTCGTCACGGATCCGCGCGGCAGGGGCGCGGCCCTGGCGGCGGTCCTGCCGGCTCCGCTGGTCCGCACCGGCGCGGTCCGGTCCGCCGTACGACGGCTCGTGGCGGTTCGGCACGGTGCAGCAGGGGAGCGGGTGGCGTCATGATCGTGTTGCACGGGTTGCGCGCCGACGCGCCCCTGGAGGCCGTGCGCCAGGTCCTCGTCGACGACGGCGTCCCGCACCTGTTCGTCGACCAGGCCGACTGCGCGACCGCGGTCGTGGTGCGACGCGAGGGACGACTGTCCCTGGTGGTGGACGGCGCCGAGGTACCGGTCGGGGAGGTCCGCGGGATCTACCTGCGGCCCTACGACCTCGGCGATGCCGTGGACCCGGCCGAGCAGCGCCGCCTGTCCCGGCTGGCGGCGGACCTCAGGGAGTGGGCGGAGGCGGCACCGGCCGGTGTCCGGGTGCTCAACCGGCCCTCGGCAGGGCTGAGCAACCACTCCAAGCCCTGGCAGTCCCGGGCCGTCGCAGCGGCGGGCCTCGCTGTCGCCGAGACGTTGCTGACCACCGACCCGGCCGCGGCGGCCGCGTTCGCGGCCCGTCACGGACGCGTGGTGGTGAAGTCGGTGAGCGGCATCCGCAGCATCGTGCGGACCGTCGGTCCCGACGACGACTTCGGCGCCGTGCGATGGTGCCCGACGCAGCTGCAACGGTTCGTCGCCGGCGTGGAGCACCGGGTGCACGTCGTGGGTGAGCGGCTGTTCGTGCACCGGATCCGTTCGGAGGCCGTGGACTACCGCTACGGCGGCTTCTCGATCGAGCAGGTCGACCTCCCCGCCGAGGTCGCGGCCCGCTGCCTCGTCCTGGCCCGGGCCCTCGGGTTGGAGCTCGCCGGCATCGACCTGAGGTTCGGCAGCGACGGGCGCTGGTACTGCTGGGAGGCCAACACGTCGCCGGCGTACACCACCTTCGACGGCCCCGACCGGGCCATCGCCCGCGCGATCGCGGGGCACCTGGCAGCCGGATGAGGGACGAGGGGCGGCCGGATTCGTGAACGGCCCGCCGGTCTGGCAGACTTGGCTGCTGAGTTCTGCGCCTTCCGGACCCTCTCAACCGGTGGGTGCAGCGCCCATCGAGTCCGGGTCCCGGTGTTCCCCACCTGGTCGCCCGCGCCTCACCCACACTAGTTCTCAAGGAGACACCACAAACGTGGCCGTCAAGATCCGTCTGAAGCGCCTGGGCAAGGTCCGGGTCCCGCAGTACCGCATCGTGATCGTCGACTCGCGCAAGAAGCGCGACGGCGCCGTGATCGAGGAGATCGGCAAGTACCACCCCAAGGAGGACCCGTCGTACATCGACGTCGTCTCCGACCGGGCTCAGTACTGGCTCGGTGTCGGCGCGCAGCCGTCCGAGGCCGTCGAGGCGATCCTCAAGGTCACCGGCGACTGGCAGAAGTTCAAGGGCATCGAGGGCGCCGAGGGCACCCTGAAGGTCAAGGAGCCCAAGCGCGACAAGCTCGAGATCTTCAACGAGGCCCTCAAGGAGGCCGCCAACGAGCCCAAGGGCGCGGCGGTGACCAAGAAGGCCGAGAAGAAGAAGGCTGAGAAGGTCGAGGAGGCGCCGGCCGAGGCCGCTGCCGAGGAGACCCCCGCCGAGGAGCCGGCCGCCGAGGCCGAGGCTCCTGCCGCCGAGAGCACCGAGGCCTGAGTCGGTGTTGGCTGACGCGCTGGAGCACCTCGTCCGCGGAGTGGTCGACCACCCCGACGACGTGGTCGTGCGCGACAAGCAGCTGCGTCGCGGCTCCGTGCTCGAGGTCCGGGTGCACCCTGACGATCTCGGCAAGGTGATCGGCCGCGGTGGGCGCACGGCGACGGCGTTCCGCACGGTCGTCGGTGCCCTCGCGGGCAACGGCAACACGCGGATCGACTTCGTCGACACCGACCGGCGCTGATCCGCACCGCTCGTTGAAGCAGCCGAACGGGCGTCTCCCTGCGGGGAGACGCCCGTTCGTCGTTCCCGGACGCGCACCTCTAATCTCGGACGCGTGGAGAGCATCGAGGTCGTGGTCGGCCGGATCGGCAAGCCGCACGGCATCCGGGGTGAGGTGACGGTCGACGTCCGTACGGACGAGCCCGAGCGGCGGTACGCCGTCGGGGCGGTCCTGCAGGCCGAGGCGCCCCGAGGGTCGGCGTTCGCCGCCCGGACCCTCACGGTCGAGCGCACCCGCTGGCACCAGGGCGTCCTGCTCGTCGCCTTCGGCGAGCTGCCCGACCGCAACGCGGCCGAGTCGGCGCGTGGCGTGGTGCTCCGGGCCGTCGTGCCCGCGGACGAGGCGCCGGAGGACCCCGAGGAGTTCTACGACCACCAGCTGGTCGGCCTGGCGGCGTACGACGTCGACGGCACCCACCTCGGCGAGCTGGTCGGCCTCGTGCACGGCGCCCAGGACCTGCTCCGCATCCGCACCCCCGATCGCCGCGAGGCCCTCGTGCCCTTCGTCAGCGCGCTCGTGCCCGAGGTCGACGTCGCCGGCGGCCGGGTCGTCATCGCCGACCGGCCGGGGCTGGTCAGCCCGTTCCCCGACGACGAGGAGGACGAGGCCGGGCAGGAGGAGGGGGAGTGAGGCTCGACTACCTCACGATCTTCCCCGACTTCTTCGCGCCGTTGGAGCTCTCGCTCCCGGGCAAGGCCGCCGACAAGGGGCTCGTCGAGTTCCACGTCCACGACCTGCGGCAGTGGGCCCACGACCGGCACCGCACCGTCGACGACACGCCCTACGGGGGCGGTGCGGGCATGGTGATGAAGCCCGAGCCGTGGGGCGAGGCCTTCGACGACCTCGGGGTCGACGGGCAGACCACGATCGTGTTCACCACGCCCTCCGGCGAGCCGTTCGACCAGCGGGTCGCCGAGGACCTCGCCACCCGGAAGCGGATCGTCTTCGCCTGCGGCCGGTACGAAGGCATCGACCAGCGCGTCATCGACCACGCCCGGGAGGTCGCGGAGGTCCGTGAGATCAGCCTCGGCGACTACGTCCTCAACGGTGGCGAGGTCGCAGCGCTCGCGGTGACGGAGGCCGTCGTGCGCCTCCTGCCGGGCTTCATGGGCAACGCGGAGTCGCTCGTCGAGGAGTCCCACGGGTCGTCGGGACTGCTGGAGTACCCCGTCTACACCAAGCCCCGCGCCTGGCGGGACCGTGAGGTCCCCGACGTCCTGCTCAGCGGCGATCACGGCAGGGTCGCGGCCTGGCGGCACGAGGAGGCCCGTCGTCGTACGGCGCAGCGCCGGCCGGACCTGCTGCACCCCTCCGTCCTCGACGACGGCACCCCCATCGTCCGCGCCGCGCCCGGGGACGCGGGGGAGATCCTGACCCTCCAGCGCGCCTGCTGGGTGCAGGAGGCGCAGGACAACGGCACCCTGGACATCCCGGCGCTGCACGAGTCGCTCGACGACGTGCGGGCCTGGCTGGCCGAGTGGGACACGTGGGTGGTGCGCCGGGCCGGCCGCCTCGTCGGCGCCGTCCGCGGTCGCGTCGAGGGCGGCGACCGGTGGGACATCGGCCGGATCATGGTGGCCCCGGACCTGCAGGGCAGCGGACTGGGCCGGATCCTGCTCGAGCACATCCAGGCGGTGGCACCCGCCGAGGTGACGTCGTACGTCCTGTTCACGGGGGCGGCGAGCGTGCGCAACCAGCGGATGTACAAGAAGGCGGGCTTCCGGCTGCGACCCGACCTGCCGGCGCCGCCGTCCGCGGTCGTGCTCACCAAACCACGCCGGTGAGCGGGCGTTCACGGGGCTGACACACGCCCGGAAAACCTGTAACAGCCCGGAAACGCAGGCCTGCGCTCGGTGAAATCGTGCGGGTTCAGAGTCGGGGCAGATCGGTCGCCAACGACGGCGGCCTCTGTGGGTCGAGGTCTGGCCCGTCCCCTCCCGAGGAGATTGTTTCCATGAGTCTTGCTGTCCTGTGGCTGCTGATCGCAGCAGCCCTCGTCCTCTTCATGACGCCGGGCCTGGCGTTCTTCTACGGCGGCCTCGTCAAGGCCAAGTCCGTGATCTCGATGATGATGCTGAGCTTCGGCTCGATCGGCCTCGTCGCGGTCCTGTGGATCCTCTTCGGGTTCAACCAGGCCTTCGTCGACGGCACGTCCGAGACCGACTGGATCCCGGAGATCCTCGGCAACCCGTTCTCGGACTTCGGCCTGCAGGATGCCGCGAAGGCGGCCTTCGCCGGTGACGCCGCCGCGGGTGTCGTCCTGGCGAGCGCCATCTTCGGCGCCACCTTCGCGATCATCACCGTCGCGCTGATCTCGGGCTCGATCGCCGACCGTGCCCGGTTCTGGCCGTGGATGCTGTTCGTCGGCCTGTTCGCGACCCTCGTCTACTTCCCGGTCGCCTCCTGGGTCTTCGCCTTCGTGGTCAACGAGGACGGTTCGGCCACGTTCACCGGCTGGGTGGGTCAGCTGGGCACGCACCTGGGCTACGACACGAGCACGATCGACTTCGCCGGTGGTACGGCGGTCCACATCAACGCCGGCGCCGCGGCGCTCGCCCTCGCGCTGGTCCTCGGCAAGCGCAAGGTCGGCTTCTCCAAGGAGGAGGCGCAGCCGCACAACGTCCCGCTGGTCCTCATCGGCGCCGCGATCCTGTGGTTCGGCTGGTTCGGCTTCAACGGCGGTGCCGCCACGGCCGACGGCCAGATCGGCCTGATCTTCGTCAACACGCTCGTCGCTCCGGCGGCCGCGCTCGTCGGCTGGATCGTCGTGGAGCACTTCAAGGAGGGCAAGGCGACCGCCGTCGGCGCCGCCTCGGGCATCGTGGCCGGCCTCGTCGCCATCACCCCCGCCTGCGCCAACCTGACCCCGATCTGGGCCATCGTGCTCGGCCTCGTCGCCGGCGCCGTGTGTGCCTTCGCCATCGAGCTCAAGTACAAGATCGGTGTCGACGACACCCTCGACGTCGTGGGCATCCACCTCGTCGCCGGCTTCATCGGCACGCTCTACCTGGGCTTCTTCGCCATCGACACCGGCCTGTTCACCGGTGGCAACATCGAGCAGCTCGTGGTCCAGGCCATCCCGGCCTTCGCCATCGCGGCCTACTCCTTCGTGATGGCCTTCGTCATCGGCACCGCGATCGACAAGACGATCGGCTTCCGCGCCAAGGAGGAGGACGAGATCGCCGGTATCGACCTCGCCCTGCACGGCGAGGGCTACGCGCTCGACTGAGCCCCGTCGCTGGACGCGACAGGCCCGCCCCGGACTCGGCCGGGGCGGGCCTGTGCGCGTCCGGGGCTCAGTCGGCCCGCATCCGGCGGCTGGACGCCTGGATCCGGTCGCTCAGGTCGGCGACCTCGTCGAGCACCGCGCCGGCGAGCCAGACCGGTGCCCGACGCGAGCGCGGCGCGCGGCGCAGCACTCCCGCCTTCGTCAGTGACGCGACCACCGCCGCCGCCTCGTCCTCCGGTACGTCGACCCGGTCGGCCACCAGGGCGGCGTTCACGATCGGCTCCTCGGTCAGCAGGTCGAGCGTGCGGTGCAGGGGAGTGCCGGGCCGGGAGCCCCCGACGGCCGTGCCCCAGGCGCCGCGAACCTCCCGCAGCCGGGTGGCCGTCACCCACGACTCCGCGGTCGCGATCCGCACGGCCGAGGCCAGCATCGCGACCATCGTCCGGGCGGTGCCGTCGCGGTAGTCGCCGAGTGCCGCGAAGTAGCGCTCCCGGTGCGCCACCAGGGCAGACGCGATCGGCACGGTCAGGTGCCGCGTCGCGCGGCGGCGACGCAGCACCGCGTGGATCAGCGCCCGCCCGATCCGGCCGTTGCCGTCGATGAACGGGTGGATCGACTCGAACTGGGCGTGCACCACCGCGGCCTGCACGACCGGCGGCACGTCGTCGCGGTTGGCGTAGGTGAACAGGTCGGCCAGGTAGCCGGCCACCGTCTCCGGAGGCGGCGGCACGTGGAGCGCCCCGAGCGGGGACCAGTCGCTGCCGCCGACCCAGTTCTGCGTCGTCCGGGTCGTCCCGGCGCGGTGCGCCTCCGACGGGCTGCGCCGGAACAGGTCATGGTGGGCCTGGAGAACCGCCTCCTGCCGGATCGCGCGGGACGTGTCGGCGTCGCGGACCATCCGGGTCAGGGCGGCTGTGGCCGAGGCCATCGAGACCGCGGAGGCGTTCGCCCCGACGCCCAGCAGGGCCCGGCCGTAGTCGGCGAGGCTGGCGTCGACGTTCTCGATCTTCGACGAGTCCACGGACTCGGTCCGCAGCAGGAGGTGGTTGAGCGCGCTGAGCGTGCGTCCGTGGACGAGGTCGAGATGGCTCAGGTCGCCGGCGCTCGCCGTCGTCATCGCGGCCAGCGAGCGGTCCATCGGCAGGTCCAGCCCGGCGACGTACGGCGGCAGGGTGACCGTGACCTCCGTCAGCCGGCGATCAGCGGCGGGGCCACGGGGGGAGCGCTGGCGCCAGGGCCGCGCCTCGCGCGCGTGCGGCTGCCAGTCGCGCTGGTCGAGCTGGGACGGCGCGTCGTCCCCGGAGCCGGTCATGGCGGCATCCTTCCAGTCGTGGATTTCCGGTGGGTGCAACGGCTGTGCGAGGATTCTTCGTCGGTGTCGCGGACGCTTCTGCCACAGGGGAATCGTCGACCGCGCCGCCACCCGCGAACCACCTACTACCGCGGCTGACCTGTGGCACTCGCGAGGAGAATCATGAGCAACCCCAGTCCCGCCCTCGTCACCGAGCTCGGCAACGCCGCGAAGCGCGACGACGTCCCCGCCTTCCGCGCCGGTGACACCGTCAAGGTGCACGTGAAGGTCGTCGAGGGCAACCGGTCCCGCGTCCAGGTCTTCCAGGGCGTCGTCATCCGCGTCCACGGCTCGGGCGTCGGCCGCACCTTCACGGTCCGCAAGGTCTCCTTCGGCGTCGGTGTCGAGCGGACCTTCCCGCTCCACTCGCCGATCTTCGAGCAGATCGAGGTCGTCACCCGCGGTGACGTGCGCCGCGCGAAGCTCTACTACCTGCGCAACCTCACCGGCAAGAAGGCCAAGATCAAGGAGCGCCGCGAGGTCTGATCCTCCGCGTTTCCGAAGGCCCGACCGTCCCGGTCGGGCCTTCGTGCTTTTCCCCACCGGGACGTGCATAGACTCGACCATCGTGACGAGCGACGACACCGACGCCCCGGCCGAGCGCCCCGACGACGCCCCGGCCGCCCGTGGCGCGGGGCAGCGGCACGGCCACGCCGCCGCCCGCAAGCACCTGCCGGTGTGGCAGGAGAGCATCCTGCTGCTCGCCGTCGCGCTGGGCCTCGCGGTGCTCATCAAGGCGCTCTTCGTGCAGGCCTTCTACATCCCGTCGGAGTCGATGGAGCCGGGCCTGGTCAAGAACGACCGGATCCTCGTCCAGAAGGTCTCCTACTGGTTCGGCGGCAGCCCGTCGCGGGGCGACGTCATCGTCTTCGAGGACCCCGGCGAGTGGCTCGGCCCAGCCGACTCGCAGGGCCCCACCGGGTTCGCGAGCCTGCTGTCCAAGGTCGGCCTCTACCCGACCGGCGGCCACCTCGTGAAGCGTGTCATCGGTACCGAGGGCGACGTCATCGTCTGCTGTGACGCGCAGGGCCGGATCGAGGTCAACGGCAAGGCCATCGACGAGTCCGACTACCTCGGACCCGACCCGGGTGCCTGCAACGCGCCCGTCGACGACTTCATCACCGAGCAGGGCTCGGCCTTCGCACGCCCCTGCAGCTGGACCATCGGCCCGATCCCCGCGGGCAAGCTGCTCGTCCTCGGTGACAACCGCGGCCACTCCGCCGACTCCCGCGCGCACCTGTGCGCACCCGACCAGGATCCCTGCACGGAGAGTCCGTGGGTCGACACCGACCTCGTCGTCGGCAAGGTGTTCACGTTGATCTGGCCACAGGACCGCTGGCGCTGGATCAGCCGCCCCGAGGTCTTCGCCGACGTCCCCGACTCCCCGTCCGCCGACCTGGTCGAGAAGGCCGAGAAGGTCGACGCCGTCCCCGGTGGCTGAGCGGGACCGAGCATGACGGACGTGGCCCGATGACGACGCTGCCCCGGGGTTCGACGGTACGACGCGACGCCGGTATCTACGGCTACGAGCGCGCCCTGCGCCGGCATGGCCTCGAGCCGGTCGCCGGTGTCGACGAGGCCGGCCGCGGTGCCTGCGCCGGCCCGCTCGTCGCCGGCGCGGCGATCCTCCCCCCGGGCAGGGCCGGCATCGTCCCGGGCCTGGCCGACTCCAAGCTGCTCACCGCCGCGGCCCGGGAGCGCTGCTACGAGCAGGTCGTCCGGCGTGCCCTGGCCTGGTCGGTCGTGGTGCTCTCGCAGGAGGAGTGCGACCGGCTCGGCATGCACGTCGCCAATGTGGAGGCACTGCGGCGGGCCGTCGCGAAACTGGCCGTCCCGCCGTCGTACGTGCTGACCGACGGGTTCCCGGTCGACGGCCTCGGCGTGCCGGGGCTCGCCGTGTGGAAGGGCGACCGGGTCGCGGCCTGCGTCGCGGCCGCGTCGGTCCTGGCGAAGGTCACCCGCGACCGGATCATGCTCGAGCTCGACGAACAGTGGCCGGCGTACGACTTCAAGACCCACAAGGGCTACATCACGGCCACGCACACCGCGGCCCTGGAAGCGCACGGTCCCTCGCCGATCCACCGGATGCGCTTCGTCAACGTGCGACGCGCGGCCGGTCTCGAGCCGTTGCCCGGGGAAGTCGGAGCCGATCATCTAGAGTCGGGCTCGTGAGTGCCGAGGACCTCGAGAAGTACGAGACCGAGCAGGAGCTGAACCTCTACCGGGAGTACCGCGACGTCGTCGGCATCTTCAAGTACGTCGTCGAGACCGACCGTCGGTTCTACCTGTGCAACTCGGTGGACGTGAAGGCCCGCTCGGAGGGCACCGACGTGTTCTTCGAGGTCACGATCGCGGATGCCTGGGTGTGGGACATGTACCGCCCGGCCCGGTTCGCGAAGAACGTCAAGGTCCTGACGTTCAAGGACGTGAACGTGGAGGAGCTGGCCACCTCGGACCTCGAGCTCCCGAAGTCCTGACCTGCGCAGGACCTTCGTCCTGATCTCCCTCCGACCCCTTGCGCGGATCACCCTCCCGGCCGACCTAATGGTGTCAGGGACGGAAGGGGTTCGTCCCGCCTGCGACACGGCATCGGGGAGGGCGCCATGTGGCGACGGCTCCGGGACGCCCGGGAGGACGAGCGGGGAGCGGTGACGCTCGTCGCCGTCGTCGTGCTGGCCATCTTGATGATCAGCTCGGCGTTCATCGTCGACCTCGGACTCCAGCGGGTCGCCCGCTCCGACATGCAGGCCGTCGCCGACCTGGTTGCGCTCGACCTCGCCCGGGAGCTGGACGGGCGGAGCGTCAGCGAGCTGGAGCCGGTGATGGACGCAGCCCTGACCAAGAGCCTGGCGCGGAACGCGGACACCATCGGGCAGGACGCCGAGCTGGACTACAGCCTGGGCCGGATGCTGGGCGGAGACTTCGACGAGCTCAGTGCGGGGACGCCGTCGGCGGTCCGGGTCTCGGCGAGCACGGAGGTCGCCTTCGCCTTCGCCGCGGTGACCGGCGCCGCGTCGGGAGCCGCGGGCCGCAGCGCGGTCGCCGAGAGCTCGTCGACCACCTGCTTCCGGCTGGGATCGTTCGTCGCGGCCATCCGGGCGGCCGACAGCACCGTCCTGGATCCGCTCAACGACCTGCTGGGCGTCAACCTCGACCTCGTCTCCTACCAGGGGCTCGCCAATGCCGACCTGCGACTGGCCCAGCTCACCGCGACGACGGTGTTCGGGAGCCCCGAGGAGCTGCTCACCGGGAACATCCGCTACGCGGACGTCGTGGAGGCCGCGATCGAGGCCCTCTCCAACGAACCGGGCGCCAACACCGTCGCCGTGCAGGCGCTGACCAAGATCCTCGGCTCGACGACCACCGCCGACGTGGGGGACATCTCGCTGGCCGACGTGCTCCACGTCGCGCCCACCGACGTGGCCGCCCTCGGCGTCGAGCTCGACGTCCTCGACCTCATCGCGTCGGCGCGGCTCGCGGACGGCCAGTACTTCCTCGGCGTCCCCAACATCCAGGGGCAGGTCCCCGGCGTCGGCTTCCAGTTCACCGGCGCCCTCTACCTGATCTCGGCGGCCGAGCTGGCGTGCGGCGCACCGAACTCCCAGCAGGCCGTCGCCGACACCTCCCAGCTCGACGGCACGGTCGGCATCATCTTCACCAACATGCCCAGCATCAACATCTCCGGGCTCGGCACGCTGCAGACCGCCAAGGGCACGGGTTCGCTCGAGGTCGTCGCCGGCTCCGGGACCGGCCAGGTGGTCAGCCCGCCCGCGGTGCACTGTGGCAGCAACACGGCAGCCGACCCGTCGACCTTCCGGGTCGACGTCACGACCGGCCTGGCGTCGTACCGGCTGGAGACGAACGTGTCCGTGGGCGGTGACGTCCAGTTCAAGGCGCTGCAGGACCTCGGCCTCGGGAGCCTCGTCACGAACCTGCTCGGCCTGCTCGGTCTCAACACCAAGGTCTCCATCGAGGTGGACGTGCGCCTGAGCATCGGCACGGCGAGCGGTGGCGGCACCGGCCACGCGGACCTCTCGATCCCGCCGAACGACGAGACGCCGATCTCGACGGGCTCCTCGATGTACCTCGACCCGGCCACGATCGTGCCGACGATCCTGGGCGTGAAGATCGGAGGCAAGGCGGTCAACGTGTCGGCCGTCACCGCCCTCACGTCGCTCATCACCGACGCACTCGTCACGTCCGGGAAGGGCTTCTTCGAGAAGTCGCTGACCCCGCTGGTCGCGAACATCAACCAGGAGTTCATCGGCCCCGTCGCCCGGATGATCGGCCTGCGCCTCGCCGGCGCCGACGTGTACGGCGTGCACGCGACCTGCGCGCGTCCGCGGCTCTCGGGGTGACGGTCGCCTGTGCTCGCCCGGGGTGCCCCGGTGCCCCTAGTCACAACGGACTAGGGGCACTCGCTCGGACGGGCAGAATCGCCCGGGAACCGTTCCCGCATCGTGAACGCGGCCACTATTCTGCGGCAATCGCCACTCGGGAGGCGTCATGGGAGCTAGGGCGGGGAGGCCGACCGATGGTGCGTTGTGTGCTGGGGGAGCGCGCTCGAGAGCGTTCCCGCGATCGTGCTGACCGCGGGGCCGCGGCTGTCGAGTTCGCCCTGATCATGCCGATCCTGCTGCTGCTGGTCTTCGGCATCATCAGCTACGGCTACATGCTCAGCTTCCGCCAGGCGATCAGCCAGGCCGCTGCGGAGGGCGCGCGCGCCGCTGCCGTCGCGCAGGTGGCCGCCGACCGCGACGGCAACGCCGTGGACGCGGTGAACGAGGCGCTGGACAGCTACGGCGTGACCTGTGCCGGCGTGAGCGGACCCCTGCAGCGCAACGGCGCCCCGGTCGGCGACTGCTCGGTGACGATCGATGCCTGCGCCAACGACAGCAGCGTGCAGTGCGCCACGGTCACCATCGACTACGCGTACGACGACAACCCGCTGCTGCCGGTGCCGGGCGTCGGCATCGTGCTGCCCGACAACCTCCGCTACACCGCCGTCGCGAGGGTCAGCTGATGCCGCGCCGGCGTCGTGCCCGGGGGGAGCGCGGCGCAGCAGCGGTGATCATGGGGGTCGGCCTGACCCTGGTGCTCGTGCTGATCGCCGCCTTCGCGGTCGACCTCGGCATGCAGCGGACCGCGCGCCGCGACATGCAGGCCCTCGCCGACGTCGTCGCGCTCGACCTCGCCCGCAACCTCGACGGCCGGACGAAGTCGGGCCTGGCGTCGACCATGGACGCGGCGATGGCGAAGAGCCTCGCCCGCAACCAGGAGACCGTCGGCGACGTCCCCGACCTCGACTGGGACCTCGGGAAGCTGCAGGACGGTGAGTTCGTGCCGGTCGGCGACGCCGACGTGCCCACGGCCGTGCAGGTGACCGCCGACACGAGTGTGGACTTCGCCTTCGGTGGTGTCACCGGCGTCGCGAGCGGCGAAGCCGGCCGCCGGGCGGTGGCCGAGTCCGTCGAGTCCGCGTGCTTCCGCCTCGGCTCCTTCATCGCGTCCCTCGACAGCAGCGAGGGAACCCTGCTCAACCCACTGCTCGGCGGGTTGCTGAGCAGCAGCCTCAACCTCGACCTGGTCAGCTACAAGGGCCTGGCCGCGGCGAACGTGTCGCTGCTCGACCTCGTGGAGATCGGCGGCCTGGGGGTCGGCACGGTCGAGGAGCTGCTCGAGCTCGACAACGTCTCCGTCGGCGCGCTCTTCGTCGCCGCGGCGAATGTCCTCGACTCCCAGGGCAAGCTCGTCGAGGCAGACCTCCTGCGCGCCATCACCGTCGGGGCCGGCACGCCGCACATCAGCATCGGCGACATCATCGACGCGGCGCCGACCGACGCGGCCGCCCTCGACGCCCAGGTCAACGTGCTGGACCTGGTCACCGGCGCGGCGTTGATCGCGAACGAGGGCCACGCGGTCAACATCCCCAACCTCGGGATCACGCTGCCGGGGCTGGTCAGCACGACGACGTCGCTCACGGTCATCGAGTCGCCGCGGACCAGGTGCGGACGCAAGGGCACGACGAACGAGACCGCCCAGGTCCGTCTCACGCTCACGGGCACGATCCCCGCCCGGAACATCAACGTCTCGATCCTCGGCCTCGCGAACGTCGGCGTGGTCCTCGACCAGACGACGGTCAGCGTCGACATCGACCTCGGCAAGGCGATCGCGGCGCTGACCGCCGTCACCTGCAATGCGTCAGGGCCGGACTCGATCAAGGTCGACCTGTCCTCCGCGGTCGTCGGCGGCATCAACGTGACCGCCTCGCTCGGCGCGCACGTCAACGTCACCGTGCCGCTGCTCGGCAGTGGCGGCCTGCTCAACCAGATCCTCAGCCTGCTCGGCCTGGGGAGCCTGCTGAACCCGCCCGAGATCAAGCTGGACACCGGCCTCACGGTCACGGCCAGCTCCCCGGGTGCCAGCACGTTCGACAAGACCGTCACGGTGCCGCTGCCCGGTGGCTACACCACACCGGTCGGCAGCGGCAGCGGGATCATCCTCGGTCCGACGAGCGCGCAGACCTCGGGGACCACGCAGATGACCGTCTTCTACGGGCTGTTCGGCAACCAGACGAAGACGGTCCTCAATGCCGATCCGCTCTACAGCACGGTGCTCAACCCGATCCTCTCGGGCGTCGCGGCGTCGCTGAACCCGTTGCTGACCACCCTGCAGTCCGCGATCATCACGCCCTTGTCGGAGCTGCTGGGGCTGCAGCTCGGCGGTGCCGACGTCTTCGCGGTGCCGACGCCGGTCTGCAACGGCGTGCGGCTGGTCGGGTGACCCCACCCGTCACGCGCGTGCGCTGACCGTACGCTTCCGCACCGCCAGCCTGTGGACGGCGGCTGGTCGTCCACAGGGCGTGGGCGCGGGCGGTCGCGGTGGGCGCGCGTACGGCCACGCTGGCCGGCATGACGACCACAGCACGGGCCCGGCAGGCGATCGGGGCGTACGGCGAGGGGCTGGCCGCCCGACACCTGACGGCCCTCGGGATGAGCGTCCTCGAGCGCAACTGGCGGTGTGACGAGGGCGAGATCGACATCGTCCTGCGCGACGGCGCGACGCTGGTCGTGTGCGAGGTCAAGACCCGCACCAGCCTCGTCGCGGGCACGCCGCACGAGGCGATCACCGACGCGAAGCTGGCCCGCCTCAAGCGGCTGGGGGAGCGCTGGGCGACGGAGCGCGGGGTGCGGCCCGACGGGATCCGGATCGACCTCGTCGCGGTCCTCCTGCAGCGACGGGGCGCGCCGGCGATCGAGCACGTGGCGGGGCTGTTCTGATGGCCTTCGCGACCACGCACTGCGTCGCCCTCGACGGAGCCCGCGGCCACCTGATCGACGTGCAGGCCGACGTGTCGAACGGCCAGCCCGGCGTGGTCGTCGTCGGCCGGGCCGACGCCGCGCTGCGCGAGGGACTCGACCGCGTCCGGATGGCGATCACCAACAGCGACCTCAAGTGGCCGGCCACGCAACGCTCGACGATCCTGCTCTCGCCGGCCGACCTGCCGAAGGGCGGGACGCACTTCGACCTGGCGATGGCGATCGGCGTGCTCGCGGCCACGGGGCAGGTCGAGCACCCGCAACTGGCCGGGACGGCGTTCATCGGCGAGCTGACCCTGGCCGGAGGGCTCCGGCCGGCCGTGGGGGTGCTGCCGATGGTGATGGCTGCCGCCACGCGCGGCGTCCGGCGGGTCGTCGTACCGGAGCCGCAGGTCGGGGAGGCACAGATGGTCCCCGACGTGGTCGTGATCGGTGTCCGCTCGCTGGCCCAGGTCGTCGCCGTCCTGGTCGGCGACGTACCTCCCGAGGCGCCACCCGTCGCCCCGGTGTCGGGCATCCACCTCGTCCAGTGGCGCGGCGCCGACCGGCTCGACGACCTCGACCTCGCGGACCTGCGCGGCATGCTCGACGAGAAGTACGCCGCCGAGGCGGCCGCTGCCGGCGGCCACGCGCTGATGCTGTCCGGTGCCAAGGGCTGCGGGAAGACGAGCCTCGCGGAGCGGCTGCCGACCATCCTGCCCGACCTGACGACCGAGGAGTCCCTCGAGCTCACCGCGCTGCACTCGCTGGCCGGCGCCCTCGACCCGGCCGCGGGCATGATCACCCGACCGCCGTTCGCGGCGCCCCACCACGACGCCAGCAAGGTCAGCATCATCGGAGGTGGCCAGGGGCGCGTCCACCCCGGTGAGATCTCCCGCGCACACTGCGGAGTGCTCTTCCTCGACGAGTTCCCCCTCTTCCGCGCGGACGTGATCGAGGCGCTGCGCCAGCCGCTCGAGAGCGGTGACATCACGATCTCCCGCCGCGACGAGTCGATCACCCTGCCCGCCGGAGGCATGCTGGTCGTCGCGAGCAACCCGTGCCCGTGCGGCAACTACACCGCCAACAACCGCACCAACCGCTGCAGCTGCCCCGACCCCGTGCGCCGGCGCTACCAGGCGCGCCTGTCGGGGCCGATCGCCGATCGCATCGACGTCCTGCGCCACGTGCGCCCCGCCTCCCCGGCGACCAACGACCCGTTCCAGCCGGCGGAGCCGTCCGCGGTGGTCAGGGAACGGGTCGCGGCAGCCCGCGAGCGCCAGCGACGGCGGTTCGCCGGCCACGGGTGGCGCCTCAACGCGCAGATCCCGAGCCCGCGGCTCAAGGACACCTGGCCGGTCGCGGAGGAGGCCCGGCGGCGGGTCGACCACGAGACCTACGGCGGCCGCCTGAGCGCCCGGGGCGCCGTGCGCGTCCAGCGGCTCGCCTGGACCATCGCCGACCTCCGCTCGGTCCGGCTCAAGCGCGACATCGTGCCCGGGCTGCCCGAGGTCGAGGTCGCGCTGCGGCTGCGGATGGGCCACGCGCTCGACCTCCGCACGGTGCGGGGCGTGGAGGGTGCGGCATGAGCACGGCCGAGGAGCGCCTCGCCCGGGCCACGATCAGCCTGGTCGCCGAGCCCGGCGACCTGCGTGCCCTCGGCCTGACCCGCGAGTTCGGTGCGGACGGGTTCCTCGACGTGCTGCGCACCCACGCCGACCTCCGGGAGGTGTTCACCGCTGCCGCCGGCCGGCTGGCCACCGTCGAGCCGGAACGGGTGCTCGACAGTGCGGCCGGCCGCGGGATCCGGTTCGTCATCCCCGGCGACGACGAGTGGCCGCGCCAGCTCGACGACCTCGACGGGGCCGGTGCCCTGCACGAGCGTGGCGGCGTGCCGGTGGGACTGTGGGTGCGCGGTCCCCGGCGCCTGGATGGCCTCGCCGACGCGGTCGCGGTGGTCGGGTCGCGCTCGTCGACGAGCTACGGCGACGAGGTCGCCGGCGACCTCGCCGCGGTGGTCGGCGGAGCAGGGCGCCCGGTGATCAGCGGTGGCGCCTTCGGCGTCGACTACGCCGCGCACCGGGGCGCCGTCGCGGCCGGTGCCGCCACCGTCGCGGTGCTGGCGTGCGGTGTCGACCGCGCCTACCCGGCAGCCCACCGAGCCATGCTGGAGCACCTCGCCGAGCACCACCTGGTGGTGTCCGAGGCGCCGCCCGGGGCCTCGCCCTTCCGGATCCGGTTCCTGGCCCGCAACCGGCTGATCGCGGCCCTGGCCCGCGGCACGGTCGTCGTCGAGGCGGCGCTGCGCAGCGGTGCGCTCAACACCGCGAACTGGGCGGAGCGGCTCAACCGGGTGGTGATGGGAACCCCGGGCCCACTGACCAGCGTCGCGTCCGAGGGCGTCCACCAGCTCCTTCGTCGCGGCGGCGCCACGCTGGTCACGGGCGGGGCGGACGTGCTGGAGCTGGTGGGTGCGGCGGGGGAGCAGCTGGTCGACGATCCGAGGGGACCCGAGCAGGCCCGCGACCGTCTGAGCGTGCGGGCGCGGCAGGTGGTCGACGCGGTCCCGGTCGCCGCTCCGGCACCGTCGGAGTCGGTCGCCTTGGTGGCGGGTCTCGGTGTCACGGAGGTCGAGCGGATCCTCGGCGGGCTCGAGGCCGACGGCCTGGTGGAGCTGATGCCGACCGGCTGGCGACTCACCGAGCTCGGGAGGCGGTGACGGCACGCGGCGACTCCTTACCATGAGCGGGTGACGACCGCCGACGTCGAGGACGTGCTGCCTGAGTGGGCCGCGAGCGTGCTGGCGTCGTACGAGCGTCACCTGGTCGCCGAGCGCGACCTCGCCCCGCACACCGTCACCGCCTACCTCGGCGACATCAGCGGCCTGCTCGACCATGCCGCGCGGCTGGGCCTCCGAGGACCGGCGGAGCTCGACCTGCGCACCCTGCGCAGCTGGCTCGCGCGCCAGCAGGCCTCGGGGCTGTCGCGGACGACGCTCGCCCGCCGGGCCACGGCGGCGCGGGTCTTCACCGGCTGGCTGGCCCGGACCGGGCGGGTGCCGTCCGACGTGGGGTCGGCCCTCGGCTCGCCCAAGCCCCACCGCACGCTGCCCGACGTCTTGCGGGTCGACGAGGCCCACGAGCTGATCGCCACCGCCGCAGAGCTCGCGGACGACGGCAGCCCGGTCGGCACCCGCGACGTCGCGATGCTCGAGCTGCTGTACGCCACCGGCATGCGGGTCGGTGAGCTGTGCGCGCTCGACGTCGACGACGTCGACCGGGACCGCAACGTGGTCCGGGTGTTCGGCAAGGGACGCAAGGAGCGGACGGTCCCGTTCGGGCACCCGGCCGCCGCTGCGCTCGACCGGTGGGTCGCGGCCGCGCGGCCCCTGCTCGCGCGCCCGGGGGCGGGGCCCGCCCTCTTCCTCGGCGCCCGCGGCGGGCGGATCGACCAGCGGGCGGTGCGCACACTGGTCCACCGGCGTCTCGCCGATGTCCCCGGCGCTCCCGACCTCGGGCCCCACGGCCTGCGCCACACCGCAGCCACCCACCTGCTGGAGGGGGGCGCCGACCTCCGGTCCGTCCAGGAGCTGCTCGGCCACGCGTCGCTGGCCACGACCCAGCGCTACACGCACGTCACCACCGACCGGCTGCGGCGGGCCTACCAGCAGGCGCATCCACGGGCCTGAGCGTGAATCCAGGCAGCGCGGCGAGCGCCGGCAGTGCCCGCCACAGGGGCAGCAGGCGCACCGGCCCGGCACCGACCAGGCGGAGCGGGTCGAGGTAGTCCTCGCCGCGCAGCCAGCCCCAGTGCAGACAGGCCCGCGGGAAGCAGTGGGAGCCGGCCAGCTCGAGCCGGCCGATCGGCCCGCCGGCGGGCACCTCGGCGCCCACCCGCACCGTCGCCGTCACCGGTTCGTACGTCGTCCGGGTCTCCCCGTGCCCGACGACGACCACCCCGCGCCCCGCGATCCGGCCGGCGAACACCACGCGCCCCGGCAGCGCCGACCGGACGGCCTGACCGGCCCGGCCGGCGAGGTCGACCCCGCGGTGGCCTGCGCCCCAGGGCTGGTCGGGCGGGTCGAACCTGTCGACCACCTCCGGCGCGGGCAGCAGCGGCCACACGCCGACCGGGTCGTCGTCGGCGACGGGACCGGCGACGACGCTCCCCGGGAAGGAGAGGGACAGGGCCAGGCTGGTGAGGGCCACGAGGAGCCACGGCAGGCGCATGGTGGGAGCGTGCACCGTCGGGGCGGCGTCCCGGCGGGAGAGCGCCGCCGCCTGTGGAGGGAGGGGCCCCCGACCCGTCCTGTGGAGGGTGGGTGGCCGCAATTGGTCCGTGGGCCGCCTCGCGCCGTACGCTGGGAGGCACCGGTCCGCCCTGGACCGGAATTCGCTCGTCCGCAGACCACGACGAGGTCCCTCTCCTTGAGAACAGTGGCCCCGATCGCCCGTGGGCGTCGATCCTCAGTCCGCCGATCCCCGGATCGCGGTCGGATCGCGTGCAGACGACAGGACCAACTGAAACAAGTACAGGAGAAATCATGGCTGTCGTGACCATGCGCCAGCTCCTCGAGAGCGGCGTCCACTTCGGACACCAGACCCGTCGCTGGAACCCGAAGATGAAGCGGTTCATCCTCACGGACCGCAACGGCATCTACATCATCGACCTGCAGCAGTCGCTGGCCTTCATCGACCGCAGCTACGCCTTCGTCAAGGAGACCGTGGCCAAGGGCGGCACGATCATGTTCGTCGGCACCAAGAAGCAGGCCCAGGAGGCGATCGCCGAGCAGGCGACCCGCGTCGGGATGCCCTACGTCAACCAGCGCTGGCTGGGCGGCATGCTCACCAACTTCCAGACCGTGCACCAGCGGATCAACCGCCTCAAGGAGCTCGACGAGATCGACTTCGACGACGTCGCGGGCAGCAGCCGCACCAAGAAGGAGCTGCTGCAGATGCGCCGCGAGCGCGACAAGCTCAACAAGTCGCTGGGCGGCATCCGCGAGATGACCCGCACCCCCTCCGCGGTGTGGATCGTCGACACCAACAAGGAGCACCTGGCGGTCGAGGAGGCGCGCAAGCTGCGCATCCCGATCATCGCCATTCTCGACTCCAACTGCGACCCGGACGACGTCGACTTCCCGATCCCGGGCAACGACGACGCGATCCGCGCGGTCGGCCTGCTCACCCGCGTCATCGCCGACGCCGCGGCCGAGGGCCTCATGGCCCGTTCCGGCGCCGGTGCCGCGAGCGCCACCGCCGAGGAGCCCCTGGCCGAGTGGGAGCGCGAGCTGCTCGAGGGTGACGCCGAGAAGGCGGCCGTGGAGGCCACCGGTGGCGAGGCCACCGAGGACACCCCCGCGTCGGAGTCCACCGGTGCGTCCAGCGAGGCTGCCGAGGCGCCCGCCGCCGAGGAGACCCCGGCCGACGCCCCGGCCGAGGCCTGAGCGACACCTTCCACCCGATCCAGAAAGCGATTGAGGATTCATGGCATTCACTGCTGCTGACGTCAAGAAGCTCCGTGAGCTGACCGGCGCCGGAATGATGGACTGCAAGAAGGCGCTCGACGAGACCGACGGCGACTTCGACAAGGCCGTCGAGCTGCTCCGCGTCAAGGGTGCCGCCAAGGCGGCCGCCCGTGGCGCCGAGCGCGAGACCTCCGCCGGCCTCGTGGCCAACGCGGGTGGCGCCCTCATCGAGCTGAAGTCGGAGACCGACTTCGTCGCGAAGAACGAGGAGTTCATCAAGGCCGCCCAGCAGATCGCCGAGGCGGTCGACGCGGGCAAGGCGACCGACACCGAGACGGCCAAGGCGCTGCCGCTGGGCGACAGCACCGTCGGCCAGGTGGTCGAGAACCTCGCCATCACCATCGGCGAGAAGATCGAGCTCGGTGGCGTCGCGTACTTCGACGGCCCGGTCGCGGTCTACCTGCACAAGCGTGCGGCCGACCTGCCCCCGGCCGTCGGCGTGCTGGTCGAGTACGAGGGTGACGAGGCCGCTGCCCGCGGTGCCGCGATGCAGGTGGCCGCGCTCAAGGCGCAGTACCTCACCCGTGACGAGGTCCCGGCCGACGTCGTCGCCGCCGAGAAGGACGTCCTGACCAAGAAGACGATCGAGGAGGGCAAGCCCGAGGCTGCCGTCGCCAAGATCGTCGAGGGTCGCCTGGGTGGCTTCTTCAAGGAGCTCGTGCTCCTCGAGCAGGAGTCGGTCTCGGAGTCGAAGAAGACGGTCAAGGCCGTCCTCGACGAGGCCGGCACCACCGTCAAGCGGTTCGCCCGCTTCGAGGTCGGCGCCTGATCGCGCACTGATCGCACCGACGGCCGGTGGTCACCTGCGGGTGATCACCGGCCGTCCGTTTTTGGCTGTGCCGTCGTGGCCCACGGGGTAGGTTTGTGGATCCCGGCTTCGGACATGTGTCCGTGACGTGCGCCCACACGCGGACGCACGCGTCTGCAAAGGAGATCGTCACGTGGGACTCATCCAGGCTGCTGTCGGCGCGATCGGCGGCACGCTCGCCGACCAGTGGGTCGACTTCTACGGCGTCCCGGACGGCATCGGCTCGACGGTCGCGGTCTTCCCGGCCGTCGCCAAGGGCCAGAACGCCGGCCGCGGCAGCAACACGCAGGGCTCCGAGGGTGTCATCACGAACGGCTCGAAGATCATCGTGCCCGAGGGCTACGGCCTGGTCCTGCTCGAGGACGGCGCCTTCACCGGCTTCGCCGCCGAGCCGGGCGCCTACATCTGGAACTCCGACGAACCGGCCTCGCAGTCCGTCTTCACCGGCGGCGGGCTGGTCGACTCGATCATCAAGCAGAGCTGGGAGCGCTTCAAGTTCGGCGGCCGTCCCTCCGCGCAGCAGTCCGCGATCTTCGTGACGCTCAAGGAGCTGCCCAACAACAAGTTCGGCACCCAGTCGGAGATCTACTGGGACGACGCGTTCCTCAACACCCAGGTCGGCGCGATCACCCGCGGCACCTACACCCTGAAGATCACCGATCCGCTGACCTTCATCCGCAACTTCCTTCCGGCCGACGTCATCGGTGGCCGCCGGCCGTTCGACTTCACCGACATCGACAACCCGGCTGGTGAGCAGCTGTTCAACGAGGTCGTCGGCTCGCTCGCTCCGGCGTTCTCGATGTACACCAACGACCCCGCCAAGGGGAACCGGATCACCCGCCTCCAGCAGGACTCGATCGGGTTCGCCCAGTCCCTCTCGGCCGCCGTCGAGCAGAACTACCAGTGGCGCACCGACCGCGGCCTCGAGATCGTCAAGGTCGCCCTCGTCTCCATCGAGTACGACGCCAACACGCGTGAGCTGCTCAAGAACGTCCAGCGTGCCGACGCCCTGTCCGGCTCGCGCGGCAACTCGAACCTGCAGGCGTCGGTCGCTGCGGGCATCGAGGCCGCGGGGGAGAACGCCGGTCCCGGTGGCCTGATCGGGATGGGCATGGCCACGGGCGGGATGGGCCTCGGCGGCCTCCAGCAGCCGACGACGCCTGCCCCGGCCGCTCCCGCCCCGGCCGCTCCCGCCCCGGCCGCTCCCGCCGCTCCGGCCCCGGCCGCTCCCGCTGCCGAGGACCCGATGGCGGTGCTCAAGCGCGCCAAGGAGATGCTCGACGCCGGCCTCATCACCCAGGAGGACTACGACGCGGCGAAGGCGAAGGCGCTCGGCCTGTGACGCAGGAGCCCGCGGAGCCGCAGCAGCCGACCTTCGACGGTCCGCCGCTGTCGCTCGAGGAGGAGCTGGCCGCGGCGAAGGCCGAGCCGGAGCCCGGTCCGAGCATCGAGACCGTCAACGAGTCGCTCAAGGACGGTCTCAACCGGTGCCCGAAGTGCGGGTCGACCGACGTCCGCCTGCGCGCGTCGACGGGCATGCTCGTGTGCCTCTTCTGCCGCAACGAGTGGCACGAGGCGCGGGTCGAGGAGGAGTTCGGCCTCGGTGAGGGGATCGACGAGCTCGAGGGAACCGTCATCGCCACCGGCGCAGCGGACATCCAGGCCGACGCCGCCGACATGCTCACCTTCAAGTGCGAGGCGTGCGGCGCCGAGGTCGTGGTCGACACCGCGCACGCCCTCAACGCCCGCTGCCACTGGTGCCGGCACACGCTCAACGTCAACCAGCAGATCCCCAACGGCGCCGTCCCCGACGCGGTCCTGCCCTTCCGGCTGACCAAGGAGGAGGCGGTCGAGAAGATCCGGGAGTTCGCCTCGAGCCGCCGGCTGTTCGCGCACCGGAGGTTCAAGAAGGAGTTCGTCCCCGAGAACGTCCTCGGGGTCTACCTTCCCTACCTCGTCATCGACGCCCGTGCCGAGTCGCAGTACTGGGGCAGGGGCGAGGTCGAGACGCGGCGGTGGACCGAGACGACCGGCAGCGGTGACAACAAGCGGACGACCACCTACTACGCCGCCGACGTCTACCAGGTGACGCGCCAGGTGAGCTTCACCGTCGACGACCTCACCGTCGAGGGCTCCTCCGAGCGGGCCCAGTTCGGCACGTCGAACACGAACAACATCGTCAACACCATCCTGCCGTTCGACACGAAGAACGCCGTGAAGTGGAACGCCAGCTATCTCGTCGGCTTCACCAGCGAGAAGCGCGACCTCAACGTGGAGGCGGTCCAGCCGGTCCTCGAGGACCAGCTCCTGTCGATCGGCCGGTCCCAGGTCCACGGCTCGCTCGGCCGGTTCGACCGGGGCGTGCGCTGGGAGCAGGAGAAGGTCGACGTCGGTGGATCCCGCTGGGTGTCGATGTACCTCCCGGTCTGGCTCTACTCCTACCAGCAGGAGAGCAACGGACTGCTCCACTACATCGCAGTCAACGCACGGACGGGAGAGACGATGGGCAGCATCCCGGTGTCGCAGCCGAAGCTGCTGCTGGCGGCGTTCACGGTCGGCACCTTCCTCGAGGGCATCGCCGGCGCGATCCTGGTGGCGTCCGCATGATCGCCGACGTGATCGCGATGGCGAGCGACGACTCACTCGTCTGGCTGCTGGCCGCCGGACCGGCAGGCGCGGTCGGGACGTACTGGCTGATCTACCGCTACTACCGCAACACCGACAAGTCCCACGCCTACGAGCGCGACACGATCATCGAGGCCCAGCCGGTGCAGGGTGGCGAGGAGAAGGTCGACCACATCTCGAGGACCACGGACTCCGACATCGACGGCGACAACAGTGGCGACTACCGCGAGCGGGTCCAGCGCGTCCAGTGACGCCCCCCGGTGAGCGCACCTGCCGGCTCCTCGGGCCCCTGCTGGCAGTCCTGCTGGTCGCGACGGCCTGCACCAGCGCGCGCTCCGACGAGCCCGGCGGGGGCGACCCGGCGGGCTTCGCCCCCGGTCCGTACGACGTCCGCCCGGGCGTCGTACTGGGCACGCCGGTCGAGGACACGGAGACCGAGGCGGCCCGGCACCAGGTCGTGGCCAGGCTGCTGGAGCTGATCGCGCACACCCCGGAGGGCGAGCGGATCCGGATCATCACGCGGTCGTTCTCGCTGCACCCGGTGGCCGATGCCCTCGTGGACGCCCACCGCCGCGGCGTCTCCGTGCAGATCATCGCCAACCGGTTCGCGTCGAAGGACTTCCGCGCGGTCGCGAGGATGGAGGCGGAGGTGGGCACCGACCGGCGCAAGGACTCGTTCATCCACCTCTCGAACGGCTCGACGCGGGGCCCGCGGACGGCCACCCACCAGAAGACCTGGACCTTCACCCGGGTCGGTGACGCGCGCCGCGTGGTGATGGTCGGCTCGGCGAACCTGTCCTACTACTCGACCCAGCAGTACAGCGACATGTACGTCTTCGTCGACCGTGCCGACGTCTGGCGCGCCTTCGACCGTGACTTCCGCGACCAGGTGGGCATCGAGAAGCCACGCGGTCCCGGCTACGCGCCCGTCCTCGGCAGGGACCGGGCCTGGTTCTTCCCCGGCTGGGACCTCGACACCGATCCGGTCCAGGCGCTGCTGCGCGGCCTGCCCGCCCGCGGCACGGTCCTGCGGTTCGCGATGTACGCCTGGCACAGCGAGCGCGGCCGGCGACTCGCCGAGATCGTCGCGGACAAGGCGCGCGGTGGGGCGAAGGTGCAGGTGATCTCGGTGAACATCGGCAGGGAGATCGTCGCCATCCTGCGGGCGGCGGGCGTCGAGGTCCGCAGCGCGAAGTACCGCAACGGCGACGACGTCCACAGCAAGCTCAGCCTGCTGGAGTGGACCGGGTCCGACGGCGTCCGGCACCGCCGGGTGGTGACGGGGAGCGACAACTTCGGGTCCGACTCCCTGCCGCGCGACGAGCTGGCGCTGGAGATCCACCCCGACCGCGGATCGTGGCGGCGCTACCTGCGCTGGTACGACGCCATGATCGAACGCGCTGCCGGCGAAGGTCACTGATAGCCTCGGACCGCTCCCCGCACACGACTGGAAGGACCCTGGTGCCCGGTTACAAGCGAGTCCTGCTGAAGCTCTCGGGCGAGGTCTTCGGCGGTGGCAAGGTGGGCGTCGACCCCGACGTCGTGCAGGCGATCGCCCGCGAGATCAAGGCGGTCGTCGACGCGGGTGTCCAGATCGCCGTGGTGACCGGCGGCGGCAACTTCTTCCGTGGCGCCGAGCTCCAGCAACGCGGCATGGACCGCGTCCGCGCCGACTACATGGGCATGCTCGGGATCGTCATGAACTGCCTCGCGCTCCAGGACTTCCTCGAGAAGCTGGGTGTCGAGACCCGCGTGCAGACCGCCATCACGATGGGCCAGGTCGCCGAGCCGTACATCCCGCGCCGCGCGATCCGGCACATGGAGAAGGGCCGCGTCGTGATCTTCGGCGCCGGCATGGGCATGCCCTACTTCTCGACCGACACCGTCGCGGTCCAGCGTGCGCTCGAGAGCAAGTGCGATGTCGTGCTCGTCGCCAAGAGCGGTGTCGACGGCGTCTACTCCGCGGACCCGAAGGTCGACCCGACGGCGACCAAGTACGACGAGCTGAGCTACGACGAGGCGATCTCGAAGGGCCTGCGGATCATGGACCAGACGGCGTTCGCGCTGTGCGGGGAGAACAAGCTCCCGATGATCGTCTTCGGCATGGAGCCGGAGGGCAACATCCTGCGCGTGGTCCGGGGTGAGAAGATCGGCACGCGGGTGAGCGCAGGCTGAGTCCTGCCCCCGACCCGCCCGACCAGCCAAGAATGGAGAACCGGTGATCAACGACACCCTCAACGAGGCCGACCAGAAGATGGGCAAGTCGGTCGACGCGACCCGTGAGGAGTTCGCGGCGATCAGGGCCGGCCGGGCGCACCCGAGCATGTTCAGCAAGATCCTCGTCGACTACTACGGCTCGCCGACCCCGATCCAGCAGCTCGCGTCGTTCAGCGCGCCCGAGCCGCGCGTGATCCTCGTGTCGCCGTTCGACGTGGGCGCGAAGGCCAACATCGAGAAGGCCATCCGCGACTCCGACCTCGGCATCAACCCCTCCGACGACGGCCAGGTGCTCCGCTGCGTGTTCCCTGAGCTCACCGAGGAGCGCCGCAAGGAGTTCATCAAGCTCGCCAAGGAGAAGGCCGAGGGCGGCAAGGTCGCCGTGCGCCAGGTGCGGCAGAAGGCCAAGCAGAGCCTGGAGAAGCTGGAGAAGGACGGCGAGGTCGGCAAGGACGACGTCACCGGTGCCGAGAAGCGGCTCGACGGCCTCACCAAGAAGCACACCGAGGCCATCGACGAGCTGCTGAAGAACAAGGAGGCCGAGCTGCTCGAGGTCTGACCTCCAGCCGCTCCCACTCCCATGTCATCGACCTCGCCGTCGACGCCTGCCCCGAAGAAGGACCACGGCCGCGCCGGACGCGACCTCAAGGCCGCTGTCGGGTCCGCGGTCGTGCTGCTGAGCGCGATCGCCGCATCGCTGTTGTTCTGGAAGCCCGCCTTCATGGTGATCGTCGCGATCGCCGTGGTCGTCGCGGTGTGGGAGCTGCGCAAGGGCCTGCTCGCCAAGGACATCGACCTGCCGGAGCAGCCGCTGATGGTCGGCGGCGTCGTCATGGTGGTCGTCGCCTACGTGTGGGGCTCGGCGGCACTGGTGACGGCGACCGCCGTCAGCGCCCTGGCGATCATGCTCTGGTTGCTGCGCCGCGGCATCGACGGCTACGTCAAGAACGCCACCGCCTCGGTGTTCGCGCTGGTCTACGTCCCCTTCCTGGGCTCGTTCGTCGCGCTGATGCTCGCCGAGGGTGGCCGTGACGGCGGCGGCCTCGACGACCCGGGCGTGAAGGGCATCATCACCTTCATCCTGGTGACGATCGCCTCGGACATCGGCGGCTACATCGCGGGCGTCCTCTTCGGCAAGCACCCGATGGCCCCGGTCATCTCGCCGAAGAAGTCGTGGGAGGGCTTCGCCGGCTCGGCGCTCGCGACCGTCGGTGCCGGCGTGGCGCTGGTCGTCTACCTGCTCGAGGGTGACTGGTGGATCGGCGTGGCGCTGGGCCTGATCGCGGTCGTCATGGCCACGCTCGGCGACCTGTGCGAGTCGGTCATGAAGCGCGACCTCGGCATCAAGGACATGAGCCAGGTGATCCCGGGCCACGGTGGCCTGATGGACCGGCTGGACTCGCTGCTCGCCACGATCGCGCCGATCTGGCTGCTGCTGCACTACGGCATCTTCACCTGATCCCCTGAGCCACCTCGCCGAGGTGGGCGATCGCCGTACGGAGCTGCTCGTCGGAGAGGTACGGCGCCGGGCCGAGCCTCAGGTGCTGGCCCCGGTGGTCGGCCTGCACGCCGCGCCCGGCCAGCGCCTCCCGCAGCCCGGCCGCGCGCGGTGAGCGCAGTGCCAGGAAGCCGCCGAAGCCCCGGGCCGGGGTCTCCCGGTCGCGGGTGACGAGGTCGTCGGGCAGGTCGAGGGCGTCGAAGGCATCGGCCAGCAGCCCGCGCTGGCGTTGCGAGATCTCCCGCAGGACCGGCGGGGTGAGTCCCTGCTGGTCGAAGAAGTCGAGGACACGGGCGGCCCGGTAGTGGCTCGTCGGGTCGTACGTCGACCCGGCGAACCGGTCGCCGTCGTGGGCGAACCAGCCGGTGACCACCGGCTCCAGCCCGCCCGCGTGCGACGGGATGCGCAGGAAGCAGTTGCCCTCACCGAGCTGGAGGTACTTGTAGCCGCCGCCGAGGATCCAGGCCTCGCGCAGCCCGTCCGTCTCGACGGACAGGGGGACGACGCCGAGCTGGTGGTAGGCGTCGACGAGCAGCTCCGCGCCGGTCCGCTCGCACGCGGCCGCCACGGCCGCGAGTCCGGGCACGATCCGGGAGGTCTCGTACAGCACGGACGACACGACGACGGCCGCGGTCCGGTCGTCCACCTCCGCGGCGACCCGCTCGGCCAGCGAGTGCACCGGCGCGGCCGGCACCCGCGCCACCTCGAGGCCCTCGTGCTCGAGCCGGTCGAGCTGGCGCCGGGCGGAGTCGAACTCGGCGTCGGTCGTGACCAGCCGAGGGCGGGTGCGCAGCGGGAGCGCGGACAGGAAGCGCACCAGCAGCTCGTGCGCGCTGGCGCCGAGGGCGACCTCGGCGCCAGGATCGCCGACGAGCGCCCGCACCCCCGCCCGCAGCCGCTCTGCCCTGGCCGCCGCCCGCTCCCACTTCCGGCCCAGGTCGAGGGCCGCGTCGTCCCACGCCTCCAGGACGCCCTCGCGGGCGACGTCCGGCCACGCCTGGTGGGAGTGGCCGGTCAGCAACAGCCTCTCGGCCACCCGGAACCGGGTGTAGTGGGCGGCCAGCGGCGCAGGGGTCACATCTCGCTCCGGATCGCCCACAGGTCGGGGAACAGCTGCCGGGTGACGGTGCTCCACAGATAGGTCGCGCCCGACGACCCGCCCGTGCCCGGCTTCGCGCCGATCGTCCGCTCGACCATCTTCACGTGGCGGTAGCGCCACTCCTGCAGGCCCTCGTCGAGGTCGACGAGGCGCTCGGCGACCTGGGCCGCCCCGCCGTCGTCCGTGTACGCCGCCAGCAGCAGCTGCTGGACCTCCTGCGACGGCTCCCACGGGCTGGCGAGGTCGCGGTCGAGCGCGGCGCGCGGGACGTCGTACCCCTGCGTGAGGAGGTAGCGGAGGAAGGAGTCGAAGACGGACGGGCGGGACATCGCGGTCGCGATCCGCTCGCGGCCGGGGCTGCCCTCGGGGTAGTGCTCGAAGACCCGGCGGTCGCGGCGCCCGAGGGTGGCCTCGAGCTCGCGGAACTGCTCGGACTGGAAGCCGCTGGACGCGTCGAGGCGACCGCGGAAGCTCGTGAACTGGCGCGGCGTCATCGTCTCCAGCACGTCGACCTGCGCGACCGCGACCTTGAGGATCGCCAGCACCCGGCCCAGCGTGTGCAGTGCGCGCGGGGTGTCACCCGCCTCGAGCCGGGCCTGCAACCCGGCGATCTCGTGCAGCATCTGCTTGAACCAGAGCTCGTAGACCTGGTGGATGACGATGAAGAGGAGCTCGTCGTGCTCGTCCGAGCGGGGGTGCTGCGCGGAGAGGACGTCGTCGAGCGAGAGGTAGGCGCTGTAGGTGAGCGCGGGGTGCTGGTCGGTCACGCGCCTACTGTCACAGGTCGGGCCACGTGGCGGCCAGCGGGACGGGCTGCGGGATGGTTGGCTACGATCGGCCGGACATGAGCAGGGGATTCGAGGGCCGCGCGCTGGCGGACGGGACGGACGACGCGGCCGAGCGGTCGCGGCGGCCCGACTGGTTCCACCGCGGGCACCCCGTGTTCTTCCCGCTCGCGGGCTTCTTCACCGGGATGGCGTCGATCATCGTGGTCCCGGGCCTGTACGCCGCGGTGACCAAGGGCATCGCCGGCTACGAGCGTGCCGAGGAGCTCTTCCCGTTCGTGCTGTTGCTGCTCGTCGTACCGATCGCGATGCTGGTGCCGCACCGCACGCGCCGCTTCGCCAGGTACATGCTGCTCGGCATGGTCGCCACGATCATCGTGGTCGGCGGCGTCGCGGCGGGCGTGCTGTGGTTCCTGCTCAACAAGGACACCTGAGCGCCCGCTGCGCGGGATTGGGAGCCGTACCGCGTCGGTGGGACAATCGTCGGTGATGTCCGACGAGTCCCCGGCCCAGCCGAAGCAGCTTCCCCTCGTCCTCGCGGAGCCGCGGGGGCGCAAGAAGCCTCCCCGGCACCTCGCGGACCTCACCGACGCCGAGCGCAAGGACCTGCTCGTCGAGATGGGCCTGCCGGGCTTCCGTGCCAAGCAGCTGTCGACCCACTACTTCGGCCGGCTGGTCCACGACCCCGCCGAGATGACCGACCTGCCCGCCGCCCAGCGCGACGAGCTGGTCGGTGCGCTGCTGCCCGACCTGATGGACCCGATCCGGCAGCAGAGCGCCGACAAGGGCAAGACGGTCAAGACGCTGTGGAAGCTCTTCGACGGCTCCCTGGTCGAGTCGGTGCTGATGCGCTACAAGGACCGCGCCACGATCTGCATCTCCAGCCAGGCCGGCTGCGGCATGGCGTGCCCGTTCTGCGCGACCGGCCAGGGCGGCCTGCAGCGCAACATGTCGACCGCCGAGATCGTCCACCAGGTCGTCGTCGGTGCCCGCGCCATGGCCAACGGCGACGTCGCCGGCGGACCAGGCCGCCTGTCCAACGTGGTCTTCATGGGGATGGGCGAGCCGCTCGCCAACTACAAGGCCACCGTCGGCGCCGTACGCCGCCTCACGGACCCGGCTCCCTCCGGGCTGGGCCTGTCGGCGCGCCACGTGACGGTCTCCACCGTCGGCCTGGTCCCGCGGATCCGCCAGCTGGCCGACGAGGGCGTCCCGGTCACCCTGGCCCTCTCGCTGCACGCCCCCGACGACGAGCTGCGCAACGACCTGGTGCCGATCAACACCCGCTTCTCCGTCGCCGAGACCGTGGACGCGGCCTACGAGTACTTCGCCAAGACCGGCCGCCGGGTCTCCATCGAGTACGCCCTGATGCGCGACATCAACGACCAGGGCTGGCGCGCCGACCTGCTCGCCGACGTGCTCTCGGCCGACGGTCGTGGCACCAGCTGGGTCCACATCAACCCGATCCCGCTCAACGAGGTCCCGGGCTCGCAGTTCACGCGCTCGCGCGAGGAGGACATGGACGAGTTCGTCCGCCGCCTCGAGGCCAAGGGAATCGCGGCGTCGATGCGGGACACGCGAGGCAGCGAGATCGACGCCGCCTGCGGACAGCTGGCCGCCGCGGAGTGACCCCGCCGTCGCGGGAGCGGGTCCAACTCGTGCCCGCCGGCGCGCCGCGTGCGGGAGCCGACGAGTACCTCCTCGTCCGCCACCCCGACTGGGCCGAGCGTCCGGTCCAGGTGGCCCGGACGCACCCGGGGCGGCCGATGGCTGAGGTCGTCGACGAGGTCTCGAGCGCGCCCGACCGATGGTGGACCCGACGGTGCCGGCGTCCGCTCCCGATCAGCTGAGCGGGTTGCCGACCAGCAGCTCCACGTTGCGGTCCTCGGGCGCGCCGGTCCCGTCCGTGTGGTCGTGCCAGTCGTTGGCGGCGATCTCGCGGGCCAGGCCGGCGAGCTGGACGGCGTTCGCGGTGCCCGCGCCGGCCGACGGCGGGCCGGCGTGGTCGACCATCGTGGTGAAGATCGACAGGGTGCCGTCGGCGTTGTCGGCGACCTCGATGATCCGGGCCTGCTGGGGCCAGTCGATGTGCGAGGCGGTGGTGATCTCCCACAGGCCGCCGCCCTCGGGGCGCGGGCGCGGGGTGATCTTGTTGCGGTGCGTGTGGCCGTTGATCCAGGCGATGACCTGCGGCCGGGCGAGGAGGGCGTCGAGCACCGCACCGCCGGTGACCCGGGCCTCGAGGCTGCCGCCGGTGGCGACGAGCGGGTTGCCCATCGTGTCGGACGTGTGGTGGCTGAAGACCAGCACGATCTTGTCGGAGGACTGGTCGAGGAGCGCCTCCAGCCAGGCGAACTGCGTCTTGTCGAGCGACCCGTCGGCGTACCCGTTGGGGTTGACCGTGTCCATGACGACGAAGCGGAAGGCGCCGTTGTCGAAGTGGTAGTACGCCGTGCCGGTCTGGCGGTTGGTGGCCGTGAAGCCGTGCCCGAAGGGCTGGCCCCCCATCGCGAAGTGCTGCTCGACGACCTGCTTGCGGGTCAGCAGGCGGCGGTTGAGGTCGGGCTGGACGGTGCGGACGACCGTGTTGAGCGCGCCGCCGAGCAGGTTGGTCAGCAGCGCCGCCGGATCGGTCATCAGGTCGTCGAAGAGCTGGGCCGGGTTGATCCCGAGCGGCGGCGAGACGATCTTGAGGGTGCCCAGCGCGAGCAGGTTGAGCTGGAGGGTGCTGGTGGGGAAGTTGCCCTGGACGAGGCCGTCGTGGTTGCCGAAGACGGAGTACCACGGCATGTTGAGGCCCTCGGCGTTGAACGGCCGGCGGGCGGCGTCGAGCAGCCCCGGGACGACGGGGAAGCCGTACTCCGCGGTCGGCCGGTCGACCGGCTTGCCGGCGGGCGCGCCGTGCGGGTGCCAGTAGGCGGTGTCGTAGGTGAGCGGGGAGCTGTCGGCGACGCCCTCCCACTTGTTGAGGTTGCCGGAGTCGACCCGCACCGTGCCGCCGTTGAGCACCCCGATGTTCCAGCGGACCTCGTTGAGCTGCGAGTTGTCGGAGTTGTCGCCGGTCTGGATCGCCAGTGCGAGCGGCTTGCCGGTCACCGGGCCCGCGGCGATCTCGTTGATCGCGCGCACCATCGAGTCGGCGATCTGGCCGGTCAGCATCTCCTGGGGCCGGTACGACGACGTGAAGAGTCCCGTCGCGGGCAGCGGGCTCGGGTCGTCGAGCCGGTCGGTCCACTCCAGGCGCAGCGGCGACTGGGCGTCGACGATGTGGATGTCGCTCAGCTGGACGAACGCGATCATCCCCTCGCGTGCCCGCCCCGCGGCGGCCGGGACGCCCAGGCCGGCGCGCAGGCCGTGCGCCTCGCCGGCGACCGAGATCACCGGACGGTAGCCGCCGGCACCGGGGGCGCCGGTCGTGAACGTCTGCTGGACGGTGCTGCTGCCGGCAGCGCTGGCCGCTGACGAGCGGAGCACGCCGGGCAGCGTGGTGGCCGCGGCGGCGAGGCCTCCGGCGGCGATGGTCTTGCGGATCAGGGCACGGCGAGAGATCTCCACGGATCCGTAACGACCCTTCTATGAGATGGGTCACGTCCTGCGCCGCACCCGCTCCGGGACCCCAGCCGTTCACGCGGCGGTCGCCGGACACTTCCGGGCAGGTGACGTCCCGTTGTCGCGCCGTCCCTAGCGTCGCTGGCATGACGAAGACCGGTACGACACGGCTCAGGGTCCTGGTGGTCACCGAGTCGTTCCTCCCGCAGGTCAACGGCGTCACCAACTCGGTGCGCCGCGTGCTGGAGCACCTCTCCGCCGAGGGGCACCACGCCCAGCTGGTCGCGCCGACCGGGCCGGACAGCTATGCCGGGTTCCGCGTGAGGCGCGCCCGGGGCGCGAACCTCCCCTTCTACCCGGACTTCCGGCTCGGGCTCGAGACCCGGCGCCGGCTGCGCCAGGTAATGACGCAGTACCGCCCCGACGTGGTCCACATCGCCTCCCCGGCCACGCTGGGCTACCAGGCGGCCCGCGCCGCCGGCGAGCTCGGCATCCCGACGGTCGCGATCTACCAGACCGATCTCGTCGGTTTCGCCGAGCGCTACGACCTCCCGGGCGGTGCTCGCGCGATGGCCACGCTCACCCGTCGCATCCACCAGCACGTGGACCGCACGCTGGCCCCGTCGACGGCCAGCATCGATCAGCTGCGCGAGCTCGGCGTCCCGGAGGTGTACCGCTGGGGTCGCGGCGTCGACCTGGTCTCCTTCCACCCGCGCCACCGGGACGAGGAGCTGCGTCGGCGGATCGCACCGGACGGCCGCCTGCTCGTCGGGTACGTCGGCCGGCTGGCCGCCGAGAAGGAGCTCGACCTGCTGACGCATCTCGCCGACGACCCGCGCTACCGGCTCGTCGTGGTCGGCGGCGGCCCGGACGAGCAGCGCCTCAAGGGCCTGCTCGGCGACCGTGCCGCCTTCCTCGGCCTGCTGCACGGCGACGACCTGAGCCGGGCCTACGCCTCGCTCGACCTGTTCGTCCACACCGGCCGCTACGAGACCTTCTGCCAGTCGGCCCAGGAGGCGCTGGCCTCGGCGGTCCCGGTGGTCGCGCCGGCCGCCGGCGGCCCGGTCGACGTCGTCGCGCACGGTGCCACGGGACTGCTCTACCGGCCGGGGGACGGACAGGACCTCGCTGCTGCCGTGGACCGGCTCGCCTCGGCCGCCGGGCTGCGCGCGACCATGGGCGCCACCGCGCTGCGGGCCGTCCAGGAGCGTTCCTGGTTCGCGATCAACGAGCAGCTGATGGAGCACTACCGCGCGGTCGTCGGCTCGCGGGTGGCCAGCCGGACGGCGTACCGCGCCGCCTGAACACGGGGTCAGGCGACGAGGGCCGCGGCCTCCTCGACCGTGTCGACGAGGTGGATGTGCTCCTCCATGGCCCGACCGCGGGCGAGCGCCTGCAGGAGCGGCCAGGCGGGCAGCGTCTGCGTCCAGTAGGTCCGGCCGACGAGCACCATCGGCGCCACGGCGTCCTCGGTCGCGTAGTAGTTCTCGCAGGCGTCCTGGAAGACCTCCTGGACGGTCCCGCCCGCGCCGGGCAGGAAGACGATGCCGGCGTCGCAGACCTGCAGCAGGATCGCCTCGCGCAGGGCGTTGCGGAAGTACTTCGCGACCGCCGTCGCGAACAGGTTCGGCGGCTCGTGGCCGTAGTGCCACGTCGGCACCCCGAGCGACGGACGAGGCGCGGGACTGAGGGCCAGCGCGTCCCGTGCAGCACCCACCCAGGCGTCGATCGACGGCCGGAACGACGGTACGACGCCCAGCCGGCCGAGCGCGTCCTCCAGCGCCTCGGGAGGCAGCGCGGCCATCCTCCCACCGAGGTTCGCCGCCTCCATCGCGCCGGGGCCGCCACCGGTGGCCACCACGTGGCGCGCGCCGAGCAGGCGGCCGAGGCGGGCCGCGTCGACGTACGCGGTGGTGCCGCGCTCGGCGGCGTGCCCGCCCATCACGCCGACGAGGTCGCGCTCGCGCACCCAGGCCGCCAGGGCGGTGTCGATGGCCTGGTCGTGGAGCACCTCGGCGAGGGCCTCGGCGGGCCCGCAGGAGGCGCGTGCCCACAGGTGGGCGCGGGCGTCGAAGGTGTCGGCGTAGGCGTCGCGGTCGTAGAGGTCGGCGGGGGAGTAGAGCGTGCTGCGGGCGATGTCCAGACCGGCCAGGTGTGCGGCGCCCGCCTCGCCGGCGCCCGCTTGCCACTGCCGGTCGGTGGCCGTGCGGGACTCGACGACGACGGTCCTGTTGCGGGTGCTCCTCACGCGGGCGGACGCTACCCGAAGGTACGTCCGGGCCCGGGGTCCGAAGGACGGACGGCCGGTTCATCTTTTCTCGAGTGCTTCACTACGGTTTGAAGCCGCGGCGTCTGTGCGCGCTGCCCACCCCCCCTCGACAGGAGCCAACGATGACCCACCGTCCCGAGACCCTCGCCGTGCACGCCGGCCAGGAGCAGCCCGACCCGGCGACCAACGCGCGGGCGGTGCCGATCTACCAGACCACGTCCTACGTGTTCAACGACACCGAGCACGCCGCGAACCTGTTCGCCCTGGCGGAGCCGGGCAACATCTACACCCGGATCATGAACCCGACGCAGTCGGTCTTCGAGGACCGGATGACCCAGCTCGAGGGCGGTGTCGGTGCGCTGGCGACGGCGTCGGGCTCCTCCGCGGTCACCTACTCCGTGCTCAACCTGACCTACGCCGGTGACAACATCGTGGCGCTCTCGACGCTCTACGGCGGGACCTACGCGCTCTTCGCGCACACGCTGCCGCAGTTCGGCATCGAGGTCCGCTTCGTCGATCCCGAGAAGCCCGAGGAGCTCGCCCAGCACGTCGACGAGCGCACCAAGCTGGTCTTCGCCGAGACCGTCGGCAACCCGAAGATCAACGTCGTCGACATCCGGGCCTGGGCCGATGCGGCCCACGCGCAGGGCCTCCCGCTCATCGTCGACAACACCGCGCCGACGCCGTACCTCGCCCGGGTCTTCGAGCAGGGCGCCGACGTCGCGGTGCACGCGGCCACCAAGTACATCGGCGGCCACGGGACGTCCATCGGCGGCATCATCGTCGACTCGGGCAACTTCGACTGGGCCGCCCACGCGGACCGCTTCCCGGGACTGACCGGCCCGGACGCCGCCTACCACGGCGTGGTGTGGACCGAGGCCGTCGGCAACCTCGCCTACATCATCCGGGCCCGCACGGTGCTGCTGCGCAACACCGGTGCTGCCGTCGCGCCGTTGAACTCGTGGCTCTTCCTGCAGGGCCTGGAGACCCTGCACCTGCGCATGGAGCGGCACAGCGCCAACGCGCTCGCGGTCGCCGAGTTCCTCCAGGCCCATGAGGCCGTCTCGTGGGTCAGCTACCCCGGACTGTCCGACAGCCCGTACAAGGACGTCGCCGACCGCACGTTCACCGGCAAGGGCTACGGCGGCCTGGTGAGCTTCGGTGTGAAGTCCGGCCGCGACGGCGGCAAGAGGTTCGTGGAGGCGCTCGAGCTGTTCAGCCACCTGGCCAACATCGGCGACACCAAGTCCCTCGCGATCCACAACGCGACGACGACCCACTCCCAGCTCACGCCGGAGGAGCTGGAGGCGGCCGGCGTGCCGGAGGACATGGTCCGGCTCTCGATCGGCATCGAGCACGTCGAGGACATCATCGCCGACCTCGAGCAGGCGCTCGCCGCGTCGAAGTGAGGCGTCGGTAGGTTCGTCGCCCGTGGGCACGATCGGACACGTCGAGACCCAGCGGGTCGAGCTCGCCAACGAGCGCGACCCGCTGGTCCTCGTGGGCGGGGCGGTCCTGCCGCGCCTCGAGGTCGCCTATGAGACCTACGGCGCGCTGAACGCTGCTCGCGACAACGCCGTCATGGTGTGTCATGCGTTGACGGGCGACGCGCACGCCGCCGGCCTCCACCGCGGCGCGAAGCGGCGGGGCTGGTGGGACAACCTGATCGGCCCGGGCAAGGCCATCGACACCGACCGCTTCTTCGTCGTCAGTGCCAACCTGCTCGGTGGCTGCTCGGGCACGACCGGGCCGCAGTCGATCGATCCGGCGACAGGGCGCCCCTACGGACCGGACTTCCCCGCCCTGGACATGGCCGACCTCGTCGCCGCGCACCGCCGCCTCGTCGACCACCTCGGCATCGAGCGGCTGCACGCGGCGGTCGGCGGCTCGCTCGGCGGCATGCAGGTCCTCGAATGGACCCTGCAGGAGCCGGACCGGATCGACCGGGCGGTGGTGGTGGCCGCGAGCTCGCGGCTGACGACGGAGAACATCGCCTTCTCCGCGGTGGCGCGCGCCGCGATCCTCGAGGACCCCGACTTCCACGGCGGCCGGTACGCCGACCACGGCACCACGCCCCGCCACGGACTCAAGGTCGCCCGCATGATGGCCCACATCACCTACGTCTCCCCCCAGTCGCTGGAGGCGAAGTTCGGCCACCGGCGGGCGACCAGCGGGAGCGACAAGCGCCTCGACGCCGACTTCGAGGTCGAGGACTACCTCCAGCACCAGGGCGAGTCCTTCCTGCGACGGTTCGACGCGTTGTCGTACCTCCACCTGACCCGTCCGATGGACTACTTCGACCCCTTCGGCAGCCACCCGGGCGTCGTACCGTCGACCCGCTTCCGGCTGGTGTCATTCGACTCCGACTGGCGCTTCCCGACGGCCCACTCGCTGCGGATCCGCGACGAGCTGGCGGCGCGCGGGGTGGCCGTGGACCACACGGAGATCACGTCTCCGTGGGGCCACGACTCGTTCCTGCTGGAGCCGCCGGGCTACCACGACCTGGTGCGGTCGTTCCTCTGAGCGGCCCGTCGGGCCCTCAGAAGGCGTGTGCCACCAGCTCGCCGAACAGCTCCTGAGGATCGACCTCCAGCCCGCGCCGCGTGAACCACGAGGACACGTTCGTGCAGTCGCGCAGCAGGAAGTCGAAGCCCTGGGCGTTGCCGACGAGGTCGACGAGCTGGGGCAGATCGATGATCACCAGCCGCTCGCCCGCCGCGAGGATGTTGTAGGGCGACAGGTCGCCGTGCACGAGGCCGGCCTGCACCAGCGTCGCCATCGCCTCGCGCAGCTGCTCGAGGTAGCTGCGCAGCAGCGCCGGCTCCGGACGGGTCTGGGCCAGCCGGGGCGCGGTCTCGCCGTCGACCGAGATCCACTCCATGAGGATCTCGGTGCCGTCGACCTGCACCGGGTAGGGGACCGGCAGGCCGAGCTCCCAGCAGCGCTTGAGCGCGTTCCACTCCGAGATCGCCCACTCGCCGGCGGCGACCTCGCGGCCGAAGGTGCTCTTGCGCTTGATCGCGCGCTCGTCGCGGGAGCGCTTCATGCTGCGTCCCTCGGTGTAGCTCGCCGAGCGGTGGAAGGTGCGGTGGTCCGGTGCGCGGTAGCGCTTGGCCGCCATCACCACCGACTGTTCCGGGTCGTGCGGGTCGGTGCGGTCCAGCAGGAAGACGTCGGCCTCCTTGCCGGTCTTCAGGATGCCGAGCTCGGTGTCGATCGCGCCCTGCGAGGTGACCACCCAGTCGGGGCGGGGCTCGGGGCCGCGGGACAGCGGCTCGACGGAGAGCCAGGTCGACCATCGCTGGCCGGGCTCGACCTCGTCGTACGACCGGTAGTCGAAGACGAAGCGGGGATCGAGATCAGGGGAGAGGTTCTCCTGGAACAAGACAGGTGCTCCTGTGGGTCGAGAGGGTTCGGTCTGAAGGCAGGCCGAGGACAGTCATGGACATGTCACGCTCCTCTCGACGGTCCGCGGGGAACGCGGACGGACGCTCCCGATGGTGGTCGACACCCGCGGGCGGCGGCAACCGATTTACGACGACCGCCCGATGTCGCCCCTGCGCGACATCCGCGACGTAGGGTGGTCCGATGCGCCTGCGGACCGTCCTCGTGGTTGTCCTCCTCCTGCTCGTCGCGGGACTCACGGGAGGTGGCGCCCGCGCCGGTACGGCGTCCGTCGGCGCCGGGACCGCGGGCTCTCCCGTCGGTCCCGACCCCTACTGGAGCTACGACGGCAACGGCGGCACCGACGCGCTGCGCTACAACATCCACGTCACCTACGGCTTCGGCACCCGGACCCTGCACGGGCGAACGGTCATCGCGATGCGCGCGAAGCAGGACCTCACCAGCTTCACCCTCGACCTGCTGCTCCCGGTGTCCGCGGTCCGGGTCGACGGGCGGGCGGCCCGTTTCTCCAAGCCGCTGGGCCACGAGGTGAAGGTGGTCGCGCCGCGTCCGATCCACAGCGGCGACGTCTTCCGGGTCGACGTGGTCTACGCCGGCAAGCCCGGCGCGTACTCCTACGCGGGGGAGCGCAACTGGCTCGCGAACCGCAACGAGGTCGTCACGATGAACCAGCCCCACATGGCACCGTGGTGGTTCCCGTCGAACGACCACCCCACCGACAAGGCGACGTTCGACATCCGGGTGACCGTGCCGCGGGCCAAGCGGGTCGTCAGCAACGGCTGGATCGTGAGCCGGACGGTCCGTGGCACCCGGGCGACGACCCACTGGCGGATGACCGACCCGATGGCGACCTACCTCGCCTTCTTCGCGGCGGGCAGCTACGACGTCGCCTGGGGGCGCACCGGCCAGGGCATCCGCTACTACTACGCCGTCTCGCGCCAGCTGCCGTCCGGCACCCGCGCCCACGCGATGCGGCAGCTGCGGCGCAGCGGGCCGATCACCGACTGGCTGCAGGCCTGGCTCGGCAGGTACCCGTTCACGTCCACGGGCGGCCTGGTGACCGGTCTCGACGTCGGCTTCGCGCTCGAGAACCAGACCCGGCCGACGTACGGATCGTGGATCTACCCGGGCGTGGTGGTCCACGAGCTGGCCCACCAGTGGTTCGGCGACAGCGTCGCGGTGAACCGCTGGAAGGACATCTGGATCAACGAGGGCTTCGCGACCTTCTCCGAGGTCGCCTACGCCGCCGCGCACGGCGGGCGGTCGGTCGCGGCCTGGCTCGACGGCGCCTACCAGGAGTGGTGCCGCGCGACCGGGTCGTCCTTCTGGACGCTGGACCTCAGCGCGCCGGGACGCTCGAACATCTTCCACGAGGCGGTCTACGAGCGGGGCGCCATGGTGCTCGCCGCGCTGCAGAACAGGATCGGCGCGACGAAGTTGCGCGGGCTGCTGCGGGCCTGGGTCGCCGCGCACCACGACGGCAACGCGTCGGTGGCGCAGTTCGAGGCGCTCGCCGCGACCCATGCCGGGGAGGACCTCGGCGGGTTCTTCGACGCGTGGCTGCGCGACGGGACCGTCCCGTCCGGCGCGGACAACGGGTTGCCGCGCGCCTGCGGGTGACCGCACCGCGCGCCTCCCACCGGTCCCGTGGGGCTTTTGGTACCAATGTGACGAACTGTGCCCTCGGGGCCTGCCGGACCAGGATGGAGACGCCCACCGATGGACGCCAAGAAGGTGATCGCCCTCGTGGTGATCGTGTTCCTCGGGTTCTGGATGTTCACGGACCCCAACGGCCTGGCCGACACGTCGAAGAGCGCCGCCAGCGCCGGCTGGGACCTGACGACCGATGCGTTCACGGGCGTCATCGACTTCGTCGGCGCGATGGACTGAGCCGGGAAGCCCACCATGAGCTTCGTCGCAGGGGTCGTCCTGCGGCTCGGGGACCCGAGGATCGGCAAGCACCTCCTGCGCGACGAGGGCGAGGTCGTCGTCGACGAGGTCAAGCACCACTGGTTCGCCTACCTGCGGCCCGGCGCCGAGGCGCTGCTGGCCACGGTGCTGCTCGTCGCCGGCTGGTTCGTCGCGGTCGAGGTGGCGTGGTTCCTCCTCGTCGTCGCGGTCCTGCTGCTCGGCCACGCCTCGTGGGGCGGCCTGGCGGTGTTGCGCGACCGGTTCGTGATCACCAACATGCGGGTGTTCCGCGTGCACGGCGTCCTCTCGCAGAGCCTGGCCACGATGCCGTTGAGCCGGATTCTCGACATCTCGGTGAAGAAGCCCCTGCACGGGCGGATCCTCGGCTTCGGGCACTTCTGCTTCGAGTCGGCCGCACAGGAGCAGGGCCTGCGCGACATCCGGTACGTCGGTCGGCCCGACGAGCGCGACCTCTCCATCCAGCGCGTGGTGCAGCGGGCCGGCCTGCGCGGACCCCGCGTCCCGAACTGACCACCGTTCCGTAGGATTTGCTGCCATGACGCAGCAGCCGTTCTCCCGTCCCGGAGCCATCGACCTCTCGGCGTTGAAGCGGCCCGCCGGGGCCCCGCCCGCGGGTGCGCCGACCGGCGGCGCAGGCAGCGGGCCGGCCGGCACCGGCACTGCCGGTTCGGCGTACTCCGTCGCGGTCGACGAGGCGAACTTCCAGCACGTGCTCGAGGCGTCGATGACGGCGCCCGTCGTGCTCGTCTTCCACTCGCCCTCGCAGTCGCCGGAGAGCGTGCAGCTCGCCCGTGACGTGGCCACCGTCGCCGGCGAGTACGACGGCCGGTTCCTCGCCGCGACCATCGACGTCGACGCGGTGCCGCAGATCGCGCAGGCGATGCAGATCCCGCAGGTCCCGCTGATGCTGGTCATCCTCGACGGCCGCCCTGCGACCCAGCCGATCCCCGGCGCGGCGCCGATCGACGACATCCGCGCGCTGTTCAACCAGCTCGCCCAGCAGCTCACCGCGCAGGGCATCGCCGGACGCCACCAGCCCAACGCCTTCGGCGGCGCGGCCGCCGGCGCGGACGGCGAGGACGGGGAGCGCGAGCTCGACCCGCGCTACGCGCCCGCCCAGGACGCCCTCGCCGCCGGCGACATCGACGCCGCGGTCGCGGAGTACCAGAAGCTGGCCGACGCCAACCCCGCCGACCACGAGGCCGTGGCCGGCCTGGCGATGGCCAAGGTGCTGCAGCGCACCCAGGGCGTCGACCTCAACGCCGCCCGGGCTGCTGCCGCGGCGAACCCCGACGACGTCGAGGCGCAGACCCTGGTCGCCGACCTCGACATGCTCGGTGGCCACGTCGAGGACGCCTTCGCGCGGCTGGTCGAGCTGGTTCGTCGTACGGCCGGCAAGGACCGCGACCGGGCCCGGGAGCACCTGCTCGGCCTGTTCGGCGCGGTCGGCAACGACGACCCGCGGGTGCTCAAGGGCCGCCAGGCCCTCGCGTCTGCCTTGTTCTGATGTCGGTCACGCCCACGGACCGGGCGATGGGGGTCCAGCAGGGTGCCGGCTTCCTCCTGCAGGGCATGCGCCTGTGGAAGCACCGGCCGCGTCTGATGCTGCTGGGGATCGTGCCGGCGCTGATCAGCGCGGCCCTGATCGTGACCATGTTCGTCGTGCTCGTGATGTACGCCGACGACGTCATCGAGTGGGCCACCCCCTTCGCCGACGACTGGTACGGCGCCGTCCGCACGACCTTCCGCACCGTGCTGTTCGTGCTGGTGCTCGCCGGTGCGGCCATGCTCTCGATCATCACCTTCACCGGCCTGACCCTCGCCGTCGGCGACCCCTTCTACGAGAAGATCTGGAAGGAGGTCGAGATCTCGCTGGGCGGAGACATCCCCGACCAGGGCGTCGGCTGGTTGCGCGGCGCGCTCGACGGCGCCCAGTTGGTGCTGATGGGCATCGGCACGGCGATCCTGGTCTTCCTGCTCGGCCTGCTGCCGGTCATCGGCGCGATCGCCGGCTTCTGCATCGGCCTGGTCGTGGCCGGCCGGCTGCTCGCCGGTGAGCTGGTGTCGCGCCCGCTCGAGGCCCGCGGCATGGACCGCGCCCAGCGCCGGGAGCTGATGGCCGAGCACCGCCGGGCGATGCTCGGCTTCGGGGTCTGCGTGCAGGCCTGCTTCCTGATCCCGCTCGGGGGCATCGCGGTGATGCCCGGTGCCGTCGCCGGGGCGACCTACTTCGCCCGCGAGGCGCTCGACCGGCGGCCGGGCGCGGACACGGTCGTCTCGTCCTGACGGACCCCCGCGAACGCCTCCAGCACCGCCTGCACGGCCGGCGAGTCGGCCATCGTGCGCCGGTGCAGGGCGTCGACGAGGCGGACCGGCTCCGGGTCCTCCACCCGTACGGCGACCAGGTCGTCGCCGAGCGGTCCGCGTCCCATCCGCGGGACCAGCGCGACACCGAGGCCGGCACGGACGAGCGCGAGGTGGGACTCGAACTCCCCGGAGACGTGGGCGATCCGCGGTGGGCGGCCGGTGCCGTCGTACATGCGTGAGAGCCACTGACGGCAGATCGTGCCCTCGGGGGTGGCGATCCAGCCGACGTCGACGAGGTCGTGCGGCGTCACCCGGGGCCGGGCGGCGAGCGGGTCGTCGCGGTGCACGATGAGGTCGGCGAGGTCGGTGGCGACCGGCGTGATCACCACGTGGTCCGGCACCGCGAGGGGTACGCCGCCCCATCGGTGGACGATCCCGAGCTCGGCCTGACCGGAGGCGACGAGGTCGACGACGTCCCACGGCTCGCGCTCGGTCAGGGTGAGGCTGAGGTCGGGGTGGGCATCGCGCAGCGAGCGCGCGATCGGCGCGATCAGGCCGCGCATGGCGGTCGAGAAGGCGGCGAGGCGGACCCTGCCGGCGACGACGCCGGCCCGTTGCTGCAGGCCGGCCTCGAGCTGCTCGAGGTCGGCGAGGACCTGCTCCCCGGCGTCGACGAGGTGCTGGCCGTGGCTGGTCAGCATCACGCCGCGGCCCACCCGTTCCAGGAGCGGGACGCCGGTCTGGCGCTCGAGCCGCTTGACCTGCTGGGAGATCGCGCTCGGCGTGAAGCCGGTCGCGGCCGCGGCCGCGACCACCGAGCCGTGGGTCGCGACGGCACGCAGTCCCGCGAGGGCGTCCAGGTCGATCATGCAGCAACGCTACATGAAAAAGCGCAATTCTATTCGCTGGTGCTTCACGGTTCCGGCGGCGACGATGGTCGGGTGACCCGCAAGGACCAGGCCCTCGCCGCCCTCGTCGCCGTGATCTGGGGCTTCAACTTCGTCGTCATCGACTGGGGGATGGGCGACGTGCCACCACTGCTCTTCCTGGCCGCCCGGTTCCTCGCCGTCATCGTCCCGGCGGTCTTCCTGCTCCCTCGGCCCCCGGTCCCGTGGCGCACGGTGGCGGCGGTGGGGGCCTTCATGTCATTGGGCCAGTTCGGCTTCCTCTACGTCGCGATGGACGCCGGCATGCCGCCCGGCCTCGCGGGCCTCGTCCTCCAGGCCCAGGTCGTGCTGACCATCGCCCTGGCGGCGGCCGTCCTCCGCGAGCGGCCGACCCGGCCGCAGGTGGCGGGCGTCGTGCTCGGCGTCGTCGGCCTCGTCGTGGTCGGCCTCGGGCGGGGCGGACACGTCCCGGCGATCGCCCTGCTGCTGTGCCTCGCGGCGGCCCTCATGTGGGCGATCGGCAACGTCGTCTCGCGAGCATCCGGGGCGACCGGCGGGCTCTCGCTCACCGTCTGGTCGGCGCTCGTCGTCCCCGTCCCGCTGGTCCTGCTCTCACTCGTCGTGGACGGCCCAGCGGCCGTCGCAGCCGGGATCGACGCCTTCGGCTGGCGTGCCGCCCTGTCGACGCTCTACACGGCCGGCCTGGCCTCGCTCGTCGGCTACGGCCTCTTCAACGGACTGCTGTCGCGCAACCCGTCAGCGGCGGTCGTGCCGTGGATCCTCCTCGTGCCGCCGGTCGCGATCGGCTCGGCGTGGGCGCTGCTCGACGAGGTGCCCTCGACCGGCGAGCTCGCCGGCGGTGCACTGCTGGTGCTGGGGGTCCTCGTCGCGCAGGCGCGGCTCAGCGGCCGGACTCGGTGTAGGCAGGACCCTCGCCCGCAAGGCTCGCCAGGGCAGCTCGCACCCGCCGGGCGGTGAAGTCCGCCGCGCGCGCCTCGACCTCGTCGATGGTGAGGAAGGCAGCGGTGCGGATCTCGCGTGCCTGCGGCACGACCCGCTCGGCGATCGACGCGGGGTGCACGCCGCCGTCGAAGACGAGGCACAGCGCGTCGTCCCAGCCGCCCCACGGCGGCAGCCAGTCGGTCAGCAGCAGCCGGCCGGCGGGGATCTCGAGGGCGAGCTCCTCCTCGACCTCGCGGGCCACGGCGAGGTGCGGGGACTCGCCGACCTCGACCACGCCCCCGGGCAGGTCCCAGTCGGTCTTGTAGGTCAGGTTGCACATCAGCACCCGCGCCTGGGGGCCGTCGGCGTCGCGGACGAGCATCTGCGCGATCCCGCGCTTGCGGGGGAGGAACGAGTTCAGCAGCGCGCGGAAGCCACCCGGCTCGTGGACCGGTACGTCGTCGACCAGCCGTGCGTAGACGACGACGTCGCCGGCGCGCCCCCGCTGGACGCCCTCCCGGCGCAGGCCCGACCAGGTCGCGATCCGCTGGGCCTCGGCGTCGTCGATCGCCACCTTGACCTCCACGCGCTCGTGGTCGGTCAGCGCCTCGGCCACCTGGCGTCGTACGACGTCGACGGCGGCCTGCCAGCCGCGCTCGGTGAGGTCGGAGGTCCAGGTGAGCCGGGCGACGCCGTCGTCGACGGTCGCGTGGCTGATCTCCGGCTGCTCCGACACAGCGCAAACTCTAGATGAGTGGTCGTCATTGGGCTGCGGGCGCCACCAGCCACAGGGTGGCGAGCGGCGGCAGGACCAGGTTCGCGTAGGCGGGGCTGCCGCCGGGGGCGCCCGCCTCCATCGGCCCGGCCGGCTCCGCGTGGACGGTGCCGAGGTTGCCGACCCCGCTGCCGCCGTACGACGCCGCGTCGGTGTTCAGCGCCTCGACCCACTCTCCGGCGACCGGCAGGCCGAGGCGGTAGTCGTGGGGGATCGCGGCGAAGTTCGACACGCTGACCAGGTCGGGGACGCCCGGCTGGCCGGAACGGCGGACGAACGAGAAGACGTTGTGGCCGGCGTCCTGCCCGTCGATCCACGCGAACCCGGCGGGGTCGTTGTCGAGCTGCCACAGCGCGGGCTGGTCGAGGTAGCGGGCGTTGAGGTCGCGGACGAAGTCGAGCATGCCCCGGTGCTCGGGCTTCTGCAGCAGCCACCAGTCGAGCTCGCGGGCCTCGGCCCACTCGGACTCCTGGGCGAACTCGGAGCCCATCATGAGCAGCTGCTTGCCCGGGTGGGACCACATGAAGGCGAGGTAGGCGCGCAGCGTCGCCAGCTGCTGCCAGCGGTCGCCCGGCATCTTGCGCACCAGTGAGCCCTTGCCGTGGACGACCTCGTCGTGGCTCAGCGGCAGGACGTAGTTCTCCGAGAACGCGTAGACGAGGGAGAAGGTCATCTCGCCGTGGTGGTAGGCGCGGTGCACGGGCTCGTGGCGCAGGTAGCCGAGGCTGTCGTGCATCCAGCCCATGTTCCACTTGAAGCCGAACCCGAGCCCGCCGCCGGACGTGGCGCCGGTGACGCCCGGCCACGCGGTCGACTCCTCGGCGATGGTGACGATCCCGGGCACCCGCTTGTAGGCGGTGGCGTTGAGCTCCTGCAGGAACTGCACGGCCTCGAGGTGCTCGCGGCCGCCGTACCGGTTGGGGCGCCACTCGCCGTCGTTGCGGCCGTAGTCGAGGTAGAGCATCGAGGCGACGCCGTCGACCCGCAGGCCGTCGACGTGGAACTCCTCGAGCCAGTAGAGCGCGTTGGCGAAGAGGAAGTTGCGGACCTCCGGCCGGCCGAAGTCGAAGATGTAGGAGCCCCACTCCGGGTGCCAGCCGCGCTGCGGGTCGGGGTGCTCGTAGAGGGCGGTGCCGTCGAAGCGGGCCAGCGCCCACTCGTCGGTCGCGAAGTGGCCGGGCACCCAGTCGAGGATGACCGCGATGCCGGCCGCGTGCAGCGCGTCCACGAGCCGGCGGAAGCCGTCGGGGTCGCCGAAGCGCGCGTCGGGCGCGAAGTACGACGTCACGTGGTAGCCCCACGAGCCGCCGAACGGGTGCTGCATGACCGGCATCAGCTCGACGTGGGTGAAGCCGAGGTCGGCGAGGTAGCCGGGCAGCTCCCGGGCGATCTCGTCGTAGGTCCAGTAGGAGCCGTCGGGGTGCTTCTTCCACGAGCCCAGGTGCAGCTCGTAGGTGGACATCGGCTCGTTGGCCGGCTGCCGGGTCGCACGCCGGGCCAGCCACGTGTCGTCCTGCCAGACGTGGCTGCTGGTGAAGACCCGCGAGGCCGTGGCGGGCGGCGGCTCGGCGAAGAACGCCATCGGGTCGGCCTTGTGCCGCCAGACGCCGTCGGCGCCCTCCACCACGAACTTGTACGACGCCCCGGAACCCACGCCCGGCACGAACGCCTCCCACAGGCCGCTGCCGATCGACGCCATCCGGTGGGCGTTGCCGTCCCAGCCGTTGAAGTCGCCGATCACGCTCACGTTGCGGGCGTTGGGCGCCCACACGACGAAGCTGGTGCCCGGCTCGGGCTCGGTGCGCTCGTGGGCGCCCAGGGCTTGCCAGAGCAGCTCGTGGCGTCCCTCCGCGACGAGGTGCAGGTCGATCTCTCCGAGCGTGGTCGACACGTGGTTCGGCATCCTCTCGAGTCTAACGAGGTGGGGGCGGTGAGGCGTCGCCGTGCGCAGTACCCGTCCCTGGGGCCAGCAGCCGTGGACCGGACCCCCCGAAGTGATCTATTGAGTTTCGATAGATCATGAGCGAAGATCGATGTATTCGCCTCGTTCTTCGAGGGAGATCGAGAGAAGGAGTGGTCGTGGGAAGCTTCGCCGTCGTCGGCCTGAAGGTGGTGCTGGCCTGCGCGCTCACGGGCTCGCTGTTCGTGCAGTGCGTGATGGTGCCGCTGCTGTGGGCCGACCTGGACGACGCGCCGACGGGGGTCCGGGTGCCCCTGGTCGTCATCGTCGTACTGGGCATCGGGTGTCTCCAGGTGGTCGCGGTGTGCCTCTGGCGCCTGCTGACGATGGTCCGGCGCGGGACGGTGTTCTCCCACACGGCGTTCCGCTACGTCGACACGGTCATCGCCGCGACCGCCACCGGGGCGGCGCTGACGTTCGGCCTGGCCGTCGTGCTGGCACCCGGGGAGTCGGCCGCGCCGGGCGTCGTCGGCCTCATCTGCGGTGTCTCCCTCGTCGTCGGTGGCGTCGCGCTCCTCGTCCTGGTCCTGCGCATGCTGCTCGTCCAGGCCGCCGAGACCGACGCGCGGGCACGTGACCTGCAGTCCGAGCTGGACGAGGTGATCTGATGGCGATCGTCGTGCGCATCGACGTCGAGCTGGCCCGCCGCAAGATGAGCGTGGGGGAGTTCGCGGAGCGGGTCGGCCTCACGCCGGCCAACGTCGCCGTGCTGAAGAACGGGCGCGCCAAGGCGGTGCGGTTCAGCACCCTCGAGGCCATGTGCCGGGTGCTGGAGTGCCAGCCCGGCGACCTGCTGGAGTTCGTCCCCGACGCAGCGCCGGTCGCGGGGGAGTGATCTGATGGGTCGGTGACGACCCCCGACGAGCGCCTCGGCCGGCGGCTGACCGTCCTCGTCCCGGTCGTGCTCGGCTGCCTGTCGATGATCGGGCCGTTCAGCATCGACACCCCGTTCCCGGCGTTCGCCGAGATGGAGCGCGCACTGCCCGCGACCGCTGGTCAGCTGCAGCTCGTCGTCACGGTCTACCTCGGCGCGTTCGCTGCGATGAGTGTGCTGCACGGTCCGATCTCCGACGCGGTGGGGCGCCGCCCGGTCATGGTCGTCGGCTTGACCGTGTACGCCGTCGCCTCCGTCGGTTGCGCCCTCGCGCCGAACCTCGGCTGGCTGCTCGTGGGACGCGCGCTGCAGGGCCTCAGCGCCGGCGGCGCCACGATCGTCAGCCGGACGGTCATCCGCGACCTGTTCTCCGGGGCCACCGCCCAGCGGCTGATGAGCCGCGTCGCGCTGGTCTTCGGCATCGCGCCGGCGATCGGGCCGGTCGTCGGGGGACTCGTCCTGCAGCTCGGCGACTGGCCGCTGGTGTTCGTCTTCCAGGCCGGACTGGGTGTCGTGCTCGTGCTCGCCGTGGTCCTGCTGCTGCCGGAGACGCACCCGCGCGAGCGGCGTACCGCCCTGCGCGTGGGCGACGTCGTCGGCGGCCTCGTGAAGGTCGCCCGCGAGCCCGCGTTCCACCGACTCGGCTGGGCCGTCGCGCTGCTCTTCGGCGCGCAGTTCCTCTACATCGGAGGCGCCGCGATCTTCGTCGTCGACGTGCTCGGCGAGGGCGAGCTCGACTTCTGGAAGCTCTTCGTGCCGATGATCGGCGCGATGATGCTCGGCTCCTGGCTGTGCGGGCGCGCCGCGGGGCGGATCACCGCGCGGCGCCTGACCTCGCTCGGCTGCACGACGTCGTTCGTCGGTGGCGTCGTCGGCATCCTGGTCGCTGCCTCGCCCGTCGCGGCGGACCTGCCGTGGGCAGTGGTCGGCGTCAGTCTGATCGCGCTCGGCAACGGCATCACCTACCCGACCATCCAGCTGCTCCTGCTCGACCTGTTCCCCGGCCGGCTCGGCGCCGTGGTGTCGATGTCGGCCTTCCTCGCGCTCGTCCTCAACGCGATCACCGCCGTCGCCGTCACCCCGCACGTCGGTACCTCGGCCCTCGGCTTCGCCACCGCGGCCTTCGTCGGCGTGGCCGGCGGTCAGCTCTGCTGGGCCTGGCACTGTGCCGTCGAGAACCGCGACTGCGCGGTGGCGGGCGTGGGGGAGCGCGAGCCGGTCGAGCTCCTCTGACGGCCGCCGTCGCGGAGAACCGGATTGCTGCGTACGCCCGCGCCATCGAGCTGGTGCTGCCACCATCGTCCGGTGATCGCGCTCCGCCCCCTGCTCGTCGGGTTTCACCTGCGGTTGGTCGTGTCCCGCGCATCCGCTGCGGGCGGCGGTGCTTTGATGCCCGCATGGGCGCGAAGTGCTGGATGGTCGTGTACGCCGACGGGCCGGTCCCGCCGCTGCTCCGCGGCGAGCCGGAGCTGGACGACGAGGCGACCGCGGACCTGGTGGCCCGGGTGAACCCCGGCGCGAGGCTGACCGAGCTCGGCTACGGCGACCTGCTCGAGAATTCCCACCCGCCGGACCGGGAGGCGTGGGCGGCGGTCTACCCCGGCGTCGCCATCGTCTGCACCTCGCGGGTCGCGAAGGACCGGCCGACCGACATCGACCCCGCCATCCTCGGCGCCATGCCGGGCCGGACGACGTACGTCGCGGCGATGCACAGCGTGGTCGACTGGTTCGCCTACGCAGTCTGGGACGCCGAGGGTCAGCTGGTCCGCTCGATCAGCCTGTCGCCCGACGACGGGATCATCGAGGACGTCGGCGAGCGTCGGGCCTTCGAGGCGCCGTACTGGGCCGGCGAGCACGCGGAGGAGGACGACTACCCGCTGCCCTTCCACCCGCTCGAGTTCGGCGAGGACGCGCTCGTCGACCTGTTCGGCTTCGGCTTCGAGGGCGCGCTTCCGACCGGCGGGATCGACGTCGAGGACATCACCCTCCTCGGGTTCGGGACGGCAGGATCGGCCACGTGAGTGATGCCCTGGACCGTGCGCGCTCCGACCTCGCGGCCGGGCGGGCATGGCGGGCGCGCGACAGGTTGAACGGTCTCCTCACGCACCGTCAGGACGACGAGGTGCTCGAGCTGCTGGCGCGTGTCCACGTGGAGATGGGCGACCTGCCGGCTGCGGGCACACTGCTCTACGTCCTGCGGCGAGGCGACGCCGGCACCGCGACTCCCGACGAGCGGGCGGCCATGGAGGCGTGGCGACAACGCTTCGGCAGCGAGGACGCCCGCTGGCGGAGCATTCCCGCTCCCGTCCGCGTCGCCCGCGCCGACGACCTGGAGGAGCTCCGTGCGAGCGGTCGGGGGCCTGCCGGGGCGGAGCGAGACCTGCCGGCGCCGGACCCGCCGGTGCGCAGCGGGGTGGTCGCCGTCGCGGGGTGCCTCCTGGTCCTGCTGGTCGCGCTCGTAGCGATCGCTCTGCTGGCCGTGGGAGCGGTCACCGTCGCCGGCCTGCTGTTCTGAGTGGGTGCGCCGGCCCGCTGCGCGTCCGGACATGCCACGGGTCCCGCCGGCGGCGGGGTGTGGGGCGGGGTGGTCAGTAGCCGTCGAGTGGGGTGGTGCCGGCGGGTCCGACGTGGAAGTGGTGGCCGTGGGGGCTGGTCCAGAGGTAGTGGCCGGGGGCGAGGATCGCGTAGCGCCAGGTCGAGAAGGTCTTGGCGCGGTGGTGCCGTCGGCAGAGCGGGACGAGGTTGCACGGGCACGTCGGACCACCCTCGCCGTGCGGCGTGTGGTGGTCGAGGTCGCACTTCACGGCCGGTTTCGGGCAGTTCGGGAACCGGCACGAATGGTCGCGCAGGTGGACGCGTTGCTTGTGGCGGTCGGGGATCTCCCAGGAGAGTCGACGGGGAGGCAGTCGGCCAGGTCGATCACCGGTCGCACGGTGACGGTGGTGTTCGGTGCCTGGAGCCATTCCTTGATCTGGGCGACCTGGACCGGGGTCCGCAGCTCGTCGCACCGCCCGACGGGGTTCTCCCCGGTCAACGACTCGGGGGTGAGGTGGACGTGGAGCTCGACCCGCCTGCCGGGTGACTCGGCGATGA
>CAZAQE010000014.1:0-101783 GCA_964487275.1 uncultured Nocardioides sp.
GACGTGTAGGCACTGAGGATCACCTCAAAGCCCACCACCCCGCGGGACTCTGTCGCAAGCGCGGTGGCCGTGATGTGACTGATGCGACGGCAACGCTGGTCAATCGAATCACGGAGGGACAACGGCCCCGCCCCTTCGACAAGAGTGGTTGGCGATGGCGCCTCGTCCTGCCTCTCCCCGATGGCTGCCTCGTAGTCGCCGAGGAGGCGGTCGACGGTCGCGAGCAGCGACTCTGAGAGCGCGTCGATCTCTGAGAAGATCTCGTCCACTCCGTCGAGATAGTGATCTGCGGTGTCGGGGTTGCTATCCGTCGCCGCGACCTCGCAAGTGATTGCAGCCCAAGCGAGGTCCTGAGCGTGCCCTACCGCTTGCCGGAAGTGTCGATCGCGACATTCCTCGCACGCTGGCGGCGACGCAACATGCCATCCGTAGCGCGCACGGGCAGGCAGTTGTTCAACCGCCCACATGCGATGCCCGTCAGTCAGCAGGGCGAGCGCGCGGTCGACTGAGCCGTCGCGACTGAATAGTTCATAGGCGTAATCGGTAGCAATGTCCGTAAGCGCACCAATCACCCGGAGCAGGTCATCACGCCCCATGGACTGATATGCGGCAGAAATATGACGGCACACCTGATCTAGTTCGGCATGATCAGCCGGCGGTTCCATGTCGCGGACGTGGGCTTCGACGATCCATTGTGCGAGATGAGCAGGCCCGGGAGTCTCCATGGGTTTTCATCCTTTCGTTGTTGCTTCTGGGTTGGTTCCTCACTCCTAGCTATCGGCCGGACCAACGCGAGATCGGGGACGAACGGCGCCGGCAGCGTCACGCTTATGCCCGGGACGAATCGCTGCGTTCTAGCAGCCGGGCCTCCCGCTGGAATGTCGTGCTGGCGCGAGAGGCGTAGAAGACCCGGGCCACCTCCTCGCTGTGGCCGGCCCATTCGGCGGCCTCCGACTGGTTGATGCCGCAGTCGGCCCACCACGTGATGGCGGTCTTGCGGAGAATCTTCGGGGAGGCTTCGAGCAACGCAGCCTTCGGTGTTCCCGCGAAGACGCGCTCGAGCGCCGGCCGCCAGTAGTCCTCAACCAGGTTGCCGAAGTCGAGGTGGCCGCGACCCGTAGGGCTGAGCCAGGTGCGCGACGGTGAGGCGTAGCCGCGCTCGAAGTGTTCCCGCAGCGCTGAGGCCACGTCGCTGATCATCGGGACCAGGCGTGACTCGTCTTCATCCGAGTGCTTCAACTGACGCTCACGCCGGCCCCGTTCAGCAGCCGTGAGCACAGCGCCGTACACCGCCGCCTCGGTCCGATGGAAGCGGATCACGGCCGGTTCCGAGCCCCAGTCGATCCACTCGGGGCGGTGCGCGACGAGTTCACCGGGTCGCGGCCCCGTCGTACCGGCAACGAGGATCAGGGACCGGAAACGCTCGCCGCGGGGGCGGCCGTCGGGCATCAGCGGACCGAGCGCAGCGATGGCATCGGCCAGGTCGAAGAGCTCCTGGAGGTCGGGGACCAGCCGCTCGCGTCGCTTCGACGGACGGGGCTTGGGGGCGTGGCGAGCGGTGTCGGCCATGGGTTCGCCGCTGACCTGTCCGCTCGCGACGGCGGCCTTGGCGATCATTCCGAGGGTGATTTTGAAGGAGCGCAGGGTGGCGGCGCTGCACTCCTCGGGCGCGAGGTCGACCTTCGTGATGGACGGGTCGCCTGCAGCGGCGTCCAGCAACCGTTGGTTGCGGGCGGCAGTGCGGCCGTTGATGAGGCGGCGCGCGGCCAAGGCCGCTTTCGTGTCGTCGGAGGTCCAGGTCGCGAGCGGGATCGAAGACCCACGACCGCCGCCGGGCCCGATGCGCGGATCGCCGTCCTTCAGCCGGAGCAGTTGCACAGCGAGATCTGCGTTGCGCCGATGTCCGAGACGCGACTTGTCGGCGAGCGTGACGCTGATGGTGGGCCACCACACGTCGTTGACGTACTGCTCGATCGTGCGTCCGACAGCGGGCTCCGACTCAGGCGCAGCCGATGACTCCGGCGGGGCCGGGCGTTGCGGATCGATCGGCCAGCCGCGTTCGTCGGCGGCCCAGCCGAGCACTTTCGCCTTGAGGAGCACCTCGCGGAAGGTCACGGCGTGACTCTTGGTTTTGAACGACCGCCGCCGCTTGGTCCCGTCGACACGCCAACGGACGAAGTAGGACACCGCCGACTTGTTGCTCGGCGCGCACTCTTGGCCTCCGGCGAGGCGACCGCGGACCTCGTAGACGCCCCAGGAGCCGTTCATGCGCCCACGACCTTGCTGTCAATCCAGGCTCGAACGTCCTCGGGCCGGAACTTGACCTGGCCGTTGACAGGCACCATCGGCGGGATCAGTCCGGACTCAGGGCCGCGGGTGACCCACTTCTTGACGGTGTGCTCCGAGACGTCGAGCCACCGGGCGAGGACCCGGATCCCGATCAGCGGCTCGAAGGTCACCGACGTGTCCGCGGCGGTTGTGTCTGTCATGCGTGGGGGTATCGGCGCACTTTTCGACGCGCTGTACCGCCGCTGCAGACCAACCTTCAGGAGACGACTGTCCCCATGGTGTCCCCAAGGTGATCCCGGGCCTCGGCACCCGACCCGGAGTGCCCGACCCCGGAGACGACGAAAGCGCAGGTCAGCGGGCTGACCTGCGCTTTCGTGTCCTGCGCGCCTGTAGGGATTCGAACCCCAAACCTTCTGATCCGTAGTCAGATGCTCTATCCGTTGAGCTACAGGCGCTCGTCGCTGGGCGACCGGTAGAGAATAGCCGAGCAGGCACGCCGATGCCGAATCAGCGCGGCCCCGCCGTGTGGAAGCATGGCTCCATGCCCGGAATCAGGCCCGAGGACAGGGAGCTCTTCGAGCGCGAGGCGGCGGCGCTCTACGAGCAGGTCCTCGCAGAGGGGGGCATCGCCGACGACGATCCGCGGGTGACCGAGAAGGGCGCCACCCGGCCGGCTTTCGACCTGCTGGTGCGCCTCGGCCTGCTGCAGCGCGACCGCGGGGGCACGACGTGGCGACCCCTCGAGCCGAGCAGCGCCCAGTCCCGGGTGGTGACCCCGCTCGGCACCGAGGGCGCGCGCCTGATCGACGAGTCGGCGCGGTGGGCGAGCGCGTTCGCGGGACTGAGCCAGAGCTGGCGCCGCTCGCCGGCAGCCAACGAGTCGGGGCCCTTCCTCTACCTGCACGGCGACGCCGTCCAGCCGTACCTCACGACGCTGGTCAGCGAGGCCCAGGAGGAGCTGCTGACCGCGCAGCCGCAGGCCAACCGCAGCACCCGCACGGTCAGCCAGGCGGCCGAGCGCGACATCGCCGCCCTGCAGCGCGGGCTCGTCATGAAGACCCTCTACCAGCACAGCGCGCGGCGCCACCCGGCCACGCACAAGTACGTCGCCCACGTCACCGAGCACGGCGCCGAGGTGCGCACGCTCGACGAGTTCTTCGACCGGATGATCGTCGTCGACCGCCGGGTCGCGCTCATCCCTGCCCCGGACAGCCCGACCACGGCGGTCGTCGTACGGGAGCCTGCGATCGTCGCCTACCTGGTCGACGTCTTCGAGCGGACCTTCGCCCGCGGGCGGCCGTTCGCGAGCGGCGGGCAGAGCGTGATGAAGGAGATCGCGTCGGAGCAGCGCGCGATGACCATCCGGATGCTCATCGAGGGCCATGCCGACGCGGTCAGCGCGAAGCGGCTCGGCGTCAGCCCGCGCACGTACGCCGGCTACGTCGCCGAGCTCAAGGAGGAGTACGACGCGGAGACCCGCTTCCAGCTCGGCTACACGATGGGCCAGCTCGGCATCGCCGGCCAGGACACCGACCGTTCGTAGAGCGCGACCGACCCCGGTCCGGGCGGGCCCGGACCGGGGTCGTCGACCGTCAGGGTCGCTGTCAGCGGTACTTGCTGACCATGACCTTGGAGGGCCAGCCGGTGTCGGCCTCGGCGGCCGACGGAAGCGAGACAATGCCGATCGAGGCGATCAGGGCAACGGTCGCCAGCGCGAACCGACGTGCAGCCTTCTTCATTTCCGAGTCTCCTGTCGAAGGGGGCACCCGTCCGCCCCAGAACACGCTCCTTGCGTCCCAGCGTGGTCCATCACGCGCGTGCTGGCAAGGCATCGTGACGCGTTATCACAACCGGCATGCGATACCCGCCGGAACGAGAAAGATCCGCCCGGTCACCCGGGCGGATCTTCGCTGCAGCGGAGGCGGAGGGATTTGAACCCTCGATGGGGTTGTAGCCCCAAACCCGCTTAGCAGGCGGGCGCCATAGACCAGACTAGGCGACGCCTCCTCCGCTCGACCGGACCCGAGGGACCAGCCAGCGGAGCAAGGTTACAAGCAGCGGCGTGTGGCACCCAATCGGCCTCCCCCGGGGACTCGCCGCGAGCGCCGGGTCAGCGACGGGTCAGCGGTGGGCGCGCTTGAGGTGGTCGCGCACGTCGCGGGCGAAGTCGTCCTTGTCGCCGGCCACCAGCTGCACCGGGATCGTGGTCGAGCGCCCGTCCTTCAGGCGCAGCACGAGGCACTCGATGTCGCTCGGCGCGGCGGCCACGGCGTCCTCCACCTCGTTCCAGCGGGCCTCGGTCACCCCGGCGGCCCGCACCAGACGGACCTGGTAGCCGGTGTCGGTCAGCCGGACCACGACCAGCTTGCTGCGCAGCCACCAGGCGAGCGCGATCAGGCCGAGCACGCCCACCGCCAGCACCACGACCAGCAGATCGGCGTTGAGGTCGAGCGCGACGGCCGCTGCCGTCGTACCGAGCAGGACGACGGCCAGCAGCACCAGGTACGCCCCGACGAAGCGCGCCATCACCGGCGGTGCGAGGCGGTAGTCGGAGACCGACGGGGCCATGGGGTTGCTCATGGCGCAATTGAAACAGCCGCCGGAACGGCGCCTCAGCAGCAGCCCCCCAAGCCAGCGCCCCCTCAGCAGAGGCTGGCTTCGCTGCGCCTCAGCAGCAGCCCCCCCAAGCCAGCGCCCCTCAGCAGAGGCTGGCTTCGCTGCGCCTCAGCAGAGGGGGCGGGATTCGAACCCGCGGTAGGTCTCCCTACGACCGCTTTCAAGGCGGTTCCGATCGGCCACTCCGGCACCCCTCCACGCCCGCCCGGCCGTCGTACGACCGGCGGACCCGCCCGAGTCTAGGGCCGGGTCCGGTGCCGGGTCACAGCAGCGGCGCGAAGCGTCCCGGCTCAGGCCGTACGGCGGCGGCCCGCTCGGCCCCGCGGCTGCGGCGTCCGCGGTTGCCGGTCAGCGCGAGGTCGAGCCGGATCAGGATCCAGCCGATGACGAGGCCGACGAGCAGGCCGTAGACGACGGAGAGGGTGGCCTCGCTGAGCGAGACCGCCGGGTTGGCGAGCGCGGTCGCGGTGGGCGACGTGGCGGCCACGCCGAACGCGCAGACCCACCAGCCCTGGCGGCGGCGGGCCCGCATGTGCACGCCGTAGGCGAGGGCCGGGACGCCCAGGACGGTCTCGATCGGGCGCGGGAACGCGCCGAGGTTGTCGCGGCTCCAGCGCACCCACGACAGCAGCTCGTCGACCAGGCCGGTGGAACCGTAGTGGCGCAGCAGCTCCGCGTACAGCAACGTCACGCCGAGGATGGCGCCACCGATGGCGACCACGACCATGCCGCGGCGGCCCAGGCCGTGGAAGCCGGCGCCGAGGCGGTAGACGAGCACGACCGCACCGAGCAGCGCGAGGCCCAGGCCGACGTACTCGAAGCGCTCCTTCTGGATCGCCGGCTCGAAGCCGACGGTGGCCATCGCGCCCACGCCCGCGACGACCAGGGCGACGACGCACTCGCGCGCCGAGGCGAGGAAGCCCGACGCCGGGACCGTGAACATCACGCCGAGGACGGCGGCGACGGCCGAGGTGCTGACTGCGGCACCCGTCAGGAGGATGTCCTGGTCGCTCAGCACGGCCACCAGGCCGACGGTGAGCGCCAGCGCGCCGAAGACGAACGGCCGGCCGCCGGTGCGGGCGGCCAGGGCGGCGGAGAAGGTGGTCGCGATCACCAGCGAGCCGGCGGCGCCGAGCCAGGCCGGGCCGACGGGGACCATCGCAGCGACCAGTGCGGCCGTGCCGGCGACGCCGAGGACCCACCACGCGACCAGCGGCACCCGCGAGGCCCCGAACTCGCCGATCCGCTGCTCGAGCGGTACCCGGGCGGGGGTACGGGAGGCGGCGCGGGACACGAGGAGCCAGATTACAGACGACGGTTGAGAAGTGACGGGTTGACGCGGCGGGCCTCGTCGAGCACGGAGCGTTCGGCCGTGGCACGGATCACCTCGGGAGCCTCGGGTGTCCCCGGGCCGGCCTCCGTGACGACCTCGCCGAAGGGGTCGACGACCATCGAGTGGCCGCAGTACCGGGGCGCGGGCTGGCCGACCGCGGCGACGTACACGGTGTTCTCGATGGCGCGAGCGGTCAGCAGGGTGCGCCAGTGGTGGACCTTCCGCGGCCCGGCGACCCACGCCGCCGGCACCACGATCACCTCGGCGCCCCGGTCGACCAGCGCGCGGGCGAGCTCGGGGAAGCGCAGGTCGTAACAGGTCATCAGGCCGACCTGCCAGCCCGCGACCTCGACGACGACCGGCTCGACCGGGCCGGCCGTGAGGCGGTCGGACTCGCGGTAGCCGAAGGAGTCGTAGAGGTGCACCTTCCGGTACGACGCCTCGGCGCTCCCCCGCAGGACCAGGGTGTTGAACGGCCGCTCCGGCGTCGGGCCCTGCTCGAACATGCCGGCCAGCACGGTGGTGTCCCCTGCCGTCGCGGCCGCCGCGACGGCCGAGGTGAACGGTCCGTCGAGGGGCTCCGCGAACGGGCTGACGTCGGAGCCGGCCTCACCGAAGTCGCGCGCGAAGGCCTCGGGGAGGACGAGCAGGTCGGTGTCCGCGGCGTGCCGGGCGACGAGGTCGGTGACCGCCGCCCGGTTGGTCTCCGGCTCGAGGGCCGAGGCGGCCTGGACCAGGGTGAGGCGGAGCGTGGGGACGGTCACGGTGCAAGGGTAGGTCGGTGCTTGCGAGACTGGAGCGGTGATCGAGCTGGGACTGTCCGGATTCGCCGCCGTGATCCTCGCCGGCGGCCAGGCCTCGCGCCTGGGCGGTGTCGACAAGGCGACGATCGAGCTCGGCGGGCGCTCCTTGCTGGAGCGGACGCTGGACGCGGTCGTCGACGCGGGCGAGGTGGTGGTGGTCGGGCAGCAGGTGCCGACCGAGCGGCCGGTCACCTTCGTGCTCGAGGATCCCCGCTTCGGCGGTCCCGCGGCGGGCCTGCTGACCGGTCGCGACTCGCTGCTGCGGCGATTCCCGACGATCGCGGTGCTGGCCGTCGACATGCCCCACCTGACCGCCTCGACCTTCCGGCGGCTCCACGAGGCGGCCGTCGGCCACGAGGGTGCGGTGCTGACGCGCGACGGACGCCGACAGCTGGCCCTCGTCGTTGAGACGGAGCGGCTCGACGCCGTACGGCCGGACCGGGAGGCGCAGCACGGGCTCGCCATCCGCGCGCTGCTCGAACCGCTCGACCTGGTCGACGTCGCCTCCGTCGGGCCCGAGGCACGCGACGTCGACACGTGGAGCGACCTGCGCGACCTGGCGTCCGAGGCCGAGGGCCGCTGACCCGCGGCCGGCCCGGACACGCCGACGGGCCTTGTCAGACGGAGGGGCTCGGATCATTCTGGTCGGGTGAACCTCCACGACTGGATCGACGAGTTGTGCGACGTCCTCGACATCGAGGCCGAGGCCGACGAGGGCCTGCTCGTCGACCTCTCCGGGATCACCCGCGACAACGTCCACCCGGCAGCTGGAGTGGTGACCGCCTACCTGCTGGGCATCGCCGCCGGCGAGCGGGGAGCCGACCCGGACGGGGTCGAGCGCCTCGCCGCGAAGGCCCAGGCGCTCGCCGAGTCCTGGGACCGACCAGCCGGCGCGACGTCCGAGGAGGACGAGGACGTCGAGTTCGAGGAGCTCGCGGACGCGGACTACTCCGACGAGGACTCCTTGGTCTAGTTGATGGGCCGAGCGTGTCTCCGGCGCGATGACGGGGGCAGCAAGCTGCCGTCGCGCGCCTCCCGCCACGCTGCCGGCCGGGCCGAGCGACGGGTGCAGTAACACGCTGTTCGCCCGACTGCCCACCGCTTGACGGCAACGACACGCCGCGTCCGGCGCCGAAGCGTGCCGTCAACTGCCGGGCTGTCCGGTGGACGGCGTGTTACTGCCCGCCCTGACAGACTGGCGCCATGCGCGCCGTCACGCAGACCAGTCCCGGAGGCCCCGAGACCCTCGTCGTCACCGAGCTTCCCGACCCGGTGCCGGGTCCGGGCGAGGTGCTGATCGAGGTCGCCGCGACCGCGGTCAACCGCGCCGACCTGCTGCAGCGGCAGGGCTTCTACCCTCCCCCGCCGGGGGCCTCCGACGTCATCGGACTCGAGTGCAGCGGGACGGTCGCCGCCGTCGGGGAGGGCGTCACGACCTGGGCCGTCGGTGACCAGGTCTGTGCACTGCTCGCGGGAGGCGGCTACGCCAGCCTCGTCGTCGTACCGGAGGGGCAGGTGATGCCGGTCCCCGAGGGCATCGACCTGGTCACGGCCGCGGCCCTGCCCGAGGTCGCGTGCACGGTGTGGTCGAACGTCTTCATGGTGGCCGCGCTGCGCCCCGACGAGATCTTCCTCGTGCACGGCGGCGCCGGCGGCATCGGCACCTTCGCCATCCAGCTCGCCTCCCGCCTCGGCGCGCGGGTGTTCACGACCGCCGGCAGCGAGGACAAGCTGGCCCGCTGCCGCGAGCTGGGCGCGGAGGTGGCGATCAGCTATCGCGACCAGGACTTCGTCGAGGTCGTCCGCGAGGCGACCGGCGGCCACGGCGCGGACGTCGTGCTCGACAACATGGGCGCGAAGTACCTCGGACGCAACGTCGACGTGCTCGCCACCGAGGGCCGGCTCGTGATCATCGGGATGCAGGGCGGCTCGAAGGCCGAGCTGAACATCGGCCAGCTGCTCTCGAAGCGGGGCGCGGTCATCGCGACCACGCTGCGCGCGCGGCCGACCGAGGGCAAGGCGCGGATCTGCGCGTCCGTCGTCGAGCACGTGTGGCCGCTGGTGGCCGACGGATCGATCGAGCCGGTCGTGTCCGCCGTACTCCCGCTGGACGAGGTGGCCGAGGCTCACCGCCGGATCGAGGGCGGGGACAACATCGGCAAGGTCCTGCTGACGCCCTGATCTCCCGCAGATCCAGCCGTTGGTTAGGTTGGAGCCATGACCGAGAGCGGTGACGAGCAGATCGTGGTGGTGGGACCGGACGGACAGCCGATCGGCACGGTGCCGGCGTCTGCCGTCGAGCAGGGCGAGGTCGGCGACGGCCAGGACGACGACGGCGAGCGTGCGCTGACCGACCTGGTGGAGCAGCCGGCCAAGGTGATGCGCATCGGCAGCATGATCCGCCAACTCCTCGAGGAGGTGAAGGCGGCGCCGCTCGACGAGGCCAGCCGCAACCGCCTCGCCGCGATCCACCGCTCCTCGATCGCCGAGCTCGAGCAGGGCCTCGCGCCCGAGCTGGTGGAGGAGCTCGAGCGACTCTCGCTGCCCTTCTCCGAGGACGCCACCCCGTCCGAGGCCGAGCTCCGGATCGCCCAGGCCCAGCTCGTCGGCTGGCTCGAGGGCCTCTTCCACGGCATCCAGACCGCGATCTACGCCCAGCAGATGGCGGCGCGGGCACAGTTCGAGCAGATCCGACGGGCGCTGCCGCCCGGCATGTCACTGGGCGGCCCGGCGGGCAACCAGCAGGCGCCCGGGGCGCCCGGCGAGCAGCCGCAGCCGACGGAGGAGCATCGCTCCGGGGGCATGTACCTCTGAGCAGGCCCGAGCCGGACGACCGGCCGGTTCCTACGCCCGGCGACCGAGCCGGGAGACCAGCACCAGCCCGAGGATCCCGATCAGGCTGACGGCCGCCCCGGGCGCGACGATGCGGCCGAGGTCGGGCGGGCCGTCGGAGCCCTCCGGCCTGGTCAGTACGACGTCCGGCTGCTCCGGCTCGGCCGTGAGCGCCGTGCGGAGCTCCTCGAGCGCGGCGGCGTCGAGCATCGTGCCGGAGGCATAGCCGTCGCAGCCGTCGGCCCGCAGCACGGCACCGTCACCCGTGGCGAAGAACAGGTAGCGACGGGAGCGGCGCAGCGGCTCGTCGTCACCCTCGACACCCGCGAGCACGACGTCGACACGCTGGTCGGCGGCGAGGTCGCCGGTGACCGGTGCATCGACGAGGACGTTGTAGAGGAGGTCCCTCGAGGCCGGGCTCCCGGTCGCGCCCGGGGTGGCCGACGGGTTGACCTGCACCCGGTCCAGACGCACCACCCGGCCGAGGAAGACGTCGGAGACGCCCTCAGCGTTGGCGACGACGGCAGCGGTGTCGGTGACGTCCAGCGCTCCGCAGCCCGGCGGGATCGGGCCGGTGGCTCCCGCAGCGGGCGTGCCGCCGCCCAGGGGGAGCAGCAGCGCCGCGCCGGCCGCAGCCAGGGCGCCCGGGAGCAGCCGACGGGGGTTCACGCGTCCATCCCACCAGATCCGGCGGCCGGGAACCAGCGACCGAGCTCGACCGCGGCACCGTCGTCGTCGACGCTGGCGGTGACGTCGTCGGCTGCCTCCTTCACCTCGTCGACGGCCTGGCCCATGGCGACACCGCGGCCGGACCACTCCAGCATCTCGATGTCGTTGCGGCCGTCGCCGATCGACAGCACGTCCGCCCGGTCGATGCCGAGCTGCTGGGCGACGTACTCCAGGCCGGAGGCCTTGGACACCCCGACCGGCGCGAGGTCGAGCCACGCGGTCCAGCCGACGACGTAGTCGGTGCCGTGGAGGCCGAGGCCCTCGGCGAGCTTCACGAAGTCCTCGGCGGTCGCCTTCGGGTCGCGGATGATCACACGGCTGACCGGCTCGGAGACCATCTCCTCGACAGCGGCGACGATCGACTCGCCTCCGAGCTCGCCGTCGGGGAAGGGCGCGGACACCCGGTAGCCGATGCCGCGCTCCTCGACGGCGACCAGTGCCTCCGGATGCCTCTCGAGGACGGCGGCGACGGCCGGCGCCGCGTCGAAGGTGACCTCGTGCACGACCTCCGCCGGGGGGTAGCGCAGCACGACCGCACCGTTGGCGGCGACGATCCAGATCTTCTCGCCGTGCCCGTGCAGGTCGAGCATGTCGGCGACGACGGTCATGTTGTGCGGGGCGCGACCCGAGGAGAGGACCACGTGCGCGCCGCTGTCCAGGACCCGCTGGACTGCCTCGTGGACGGCCGGGGTGACCTCCTCGTGGCTCATCCCGAGCCCCGCGACCCAGCGCAGCAGGGTGCCGTCGATGTCGAGGGCGACCAGGCGCGGGCGCCAGCCGGGCTGGCCGGGAGCGGTCATCGCGCCACCGGCTCGAGCACCTCGAGCCCACCCATGAACGGCTGCAGCGCCTTCGGCACCCGCACCGAGCCGTCGGCCTGCTGGTGCGTCTCCAGGACCGCGACGATCGCGCGGGTGATGGCGGTCAGCGTGCCGTTGAGGGTGGCGATCGGGCCGGTCCTGTCGCCGAACCGGCCGCGGGTGTCGAGGCGGCGGGTCTGGAAGTCGGTGCAGTTGGAGGTCGACGTGAGCTCGCGGTACTTGCCCTGGGTGGGGATCCACGCCTCGCAGTCGAACTTGCGGATCGCGCTCGCGCCCAGGTCGCCGGCCGCGATGTCGACGACCCGGTAGGCGAGCTCGAGCTTGTCGAGGAACTCCTTCTCCCACGCCAGCAGCCGCTCGTGCTCGGCAGCGGCGTCCTCGAGCGTGGCGTAGACGAACATCTCGACCTTGTCGAACCAGTGCACCCGGATGATCCCCTTGGTGTCCTTGCCGTGCGAGCCGGCCTCCTTGCGGAAGCACGGGCTGAAGCTCGCGTAGCGCCGCGGCAGGCTGGCGCCGTCGAGGATCTCCTTCGAGTGATAGGCCGCCATCGGCACCTCCGAGGTGCCGACGAGGTACATGTCCTCGCCCTCGATGCGGTAGATGTCCTCGCCGCCGCCCTGGTCGAGGTAGCCGGTGCCCTCCATCGCCTCGGCCCGCACCAGCGACGGCGCGATCACCTGCGTGAAGCCGGCGTTGCGGGCCTGCTCCATGGCGAGGTTGACCAGCGCCAGCTCGAGCTGGGCGCCGACCCCGGTGAGGAAGTAGAAGCGGCTGCCGCTGACCTTGGCGCCGCGCTCGAGGTCGATCGCGCCGAGCAGCCGGCCGAGCTCGACGTGGTCGCGCGGCTCGAAGCCCTCCGCCGCGAAGTCGCGCGGCGTCCCGACCTCCTCGAGGACCACGAAGTCGTCCTCGCCCCCGGTCGGGGTCTCGTCGGCGACGACGTTGGGGATCGCCTTCAGCGCCGTGGTCCACGCCTCGTCGGCGGCGCCCTGGGCGGCCTCGAGCTCCTTGACCTCGGCCGCGAGGTTCTTCACCTGCTCGAGCAGCGCCTGCTTCTCCTCGCCCTTCGCCTGGGCGACCTGCTTGCCGAACGACTTCTGCGCGGCGCGCTTCTCCTCGAAGTCCGCGATCGCCGTACGACGGGCAGCGGCCGCCTCGAGCGCGCGGTCGACCACGTCGGGGGACGCCCCGCGCTTGACCTGCGAGGCGCGGACGCGGTCGGGCTCGTCACGGAGGATGCGCGGGTCGATCATGTCGCTCAGGCTATCGGCCGGGGGCGAGCGGGCGCGCGGCGGTTTGATGGCAGGCGGGGTTGCACCTCAGTACAGCGCGACCCGCTCCGGCGGCGGGAACAGCGCGTCCAGCTCGGCGAGGTCCTCCTCGGTCGGCACCCACTGGTCGGCAGCCGCGTTCGCCGCCACCTGCTCCACCGACGTCGCTCCGGCGATGACCGACGCCACCGGCGACTGCGCGAGCAGCCAGCCGATCGCCACGGTCACCTCGGACACCCCCCGCTCGCGGGCGAACGCCGAGTAGGCCTGCAACGTCGGTGAGACCGCTTCCTCGAGCAGGTGCTGGCGGGTCCGGGACAGCCGCGATCCCTCCGGTGCGGATCCCGAGGCGTACTTGCCGGTGAGCAGGCCGTTCGCGAGCGGGAAGTACGGAAGTACGCCGAGCCCGAGCTCGCGCGAGGCCGGGAGCACCTCGAGCTCGGCGCGCCGGTCGGTGAGGTTGTAGTTGTTCTGCGCGGAGACGAACCGCTCGACGCCGAGCTCGCGGGCGACGTACTCGGCCTGCGCGATCTCCCACCCGGACCGGTTGGAGTGGCCGACGTAGCGGACCTTCCCCTCCCGGACGAGGTCGTCGAGCGCTGAGAGCGTCTCGTCGATCGGGGTCCCCGGGTCGGGGGTATGGAACTGGTAGAGGTCGATCCAGTCCGTCCCGAGGCGACGCAGCGAGGCCTCCACGGAGCTGCGCACGTAGCGGCGCGAGCCGCGGGCGCCGAAGTCCGGCCCGTTGGCGCCGCCGGCGTCCATGCCGAACTTGGTGGCGACGACCACGTCGGCGCGGCGGGCGCCGAGGGCCTTGCCGAGCCGCTCCTCGGCGAGACCGGGCGTGGCGCCGTACGTGTCGGCGACGTCGAAGAACGTGATCCCGGCATCCACCGCGGCCCGCACGACCCGGTCCGAGCCGCGCTGCGACTCGGTCGCCGCACCCGGCCGGCCGAGGTTGTTGCAGCCGAGGCCGACGGCGGAGACGACGAGGCCGGAGCGGCCCAGGCGCCGGAGCGAGGGGGTGTACGACGAGTCGGTCACCCCAGCGACGTTAGCGAGCCCACGTGCACGTGCAATCCCTCGGGGGCGGCCCGTTGTCCTATCCTCCGGGAGTGCTCGACCGTCCCCGCCGGACCCCGCTCCTGGCCGCGCTGACCCTCCTCGCCCTCTTCGCGGTCGTGGCCCTCGTGGTCGCCGTCGAGTGGCCCCCGGTCATCGAGATCGACGGCGAGGGAGCCGACGCGCGGGCGTGGGCCGCGGACCGGGCCTGGCTCGAGGTCCCCCTGCGCGTCATCGAGATCGCCTTCGGGACGCTGTCGGTGACGGTGGCGACGACCGTGCTCGCGGTCGCCATGTTCGCCAAGGGCCACCGCCGCGCCGGCGCGCTGATCGCCGTGGTGATGTCGGCCACCGCGCTGATCACCTACGCGACGAAGGTGCTCGTCGGCCGCGGCCGACCCATCTGGCAGGACCCCGAGTACTTCCTGCACTCCAACGCCTTCCCCTCCGGACACGCCTCCGCCGCCGCCGCCTTCAGCGGCCTGGTGATCCTGCTGTCCGTCATGCTCGTACGACGTGCCGGCATCCGCCGGTTGATCAGCTCCCTCGCCGTGCTGGCCTGGGCGCTCGCGGCCGCGGACCGGGTGCTGCTGGGCCGTCACTACCTCAGCGACGTCGTCGGCGGCACGCTCCTCGGCGTCGCGATCCTGATGCTGGGCCTCGCGCTGTACAGCCCACTTCCCCGCAGCCACGCCCTGAAGGCGGACCCGCTGCCCGAGCCGTTCCCGTCGGCGCGCAACCTCGCCGTCGTGCTCAACCCGATCAAGGTCGAGTCCGTCGAGCAGTTCCAGTCGCTGGTGACCCAGATGGCGCTCGAGGCCGGCTGGAACGAGCCGCGGTGGTACCTCACCACCGTCGAGGACTCCGGCACCGGCCAGGCCGAGCAGGCCTCCGTCGACGGGGCCGACCTGGTCATCGTCTGCGGTGGCGACGGCACCGTCCGCGAGGTGTGCGCCGAGCTCGCCGGGACCGGCATCCCGGTGGGCGTCGTCCCGGCCGGCACGGGGAACCTGCTCGCCCGCAACCTCGAGATCCCGCTGTTCATCCGGGCCGCGATCGACATCGCGCTGACCGGCCAGGACCGCGCGATCGACATGGTCGCCGTCGAGGGCGACGGCCTGGAGCCGAGCCACTTCATGGTGATGGCCGGCATGGGCTTCGACGCCGCGATCATGGAGGGCGTCAACGAGGACCTCAAGAAGAAGGTCGGCTGGCTCGCCTACGTGCTGTCGGCACTCAAGGGCCTGATGTTCCCGGCGATGAAGCTCGAGATCTCCATCGACGACATGCCCTTCACCAAGCACCGCGCCCGCACCTGCGTGATCGGCAACGTCGGCAGCCTGCAGGGCGGCATGGTCCTGCTGCCCGACGCCGCCATCGACGACGGCCAGCTCGACGTGGTCCTGCTCTACCCGCGGCGCTTCCTCAGCTGGATCCCGCTCGTGCTGCGGGTGCTGACCCGGCGCGAGCACAACGCCGGCGACTCGGTGGCGCGGATGACCGGCCGGAAGGTCGTCGTACGGGCAGCGGGCGAGGTGCCGCGCCAGCTCGACGGCGACACCATCGGGGTCGGCACCGAGCTGCGCATGGAGTGCATCCACGGCCGCGTGCTGGTCCGCGTCCCCCGCTGACCCAGCGCCAAGCCTTGCCGCCCGTCAGGGCCCAGCCGTCCACGGCGGACGACTGCGACGCGCTCGCGCGGTTGAACTAGCGGCGCGGCAGCGCGGCGCCCGCGGCGAAGCCGCGTCGGCGGGGGCCCGCGGGCCGAGCGGAGCGAGTGTCCGTGCGGCCTTCGCCGACAGGCGACGCGCTCGCGCAGTTGAACTAGCTGCGGGCCATGCGCGCGTGCGCGACCGCCTCGTTCTCCTCGGGCGACAACTCCTGGTCGCTGCTCCACGCGGCGACGGACTTGGCGTAGGTGCGGGCCTCGTTGCGGCCGCGGATGGAGGTGAGCACGACGCCGTCGCCGGCGTCGTCGAGCAGCGCCAGCGACCACGACAGCCGCCCACCCATCTCGTCGAAGGCGTCGTAGCGGACGACGGCGAGGTGGCGCAGCGCCCCGACGGCCTCGGCCCGCAGCGCGGCGACCTCGCGGCGCAGCCCGGCCGCGTCCGCGGGCAGGTCGTCGCCGACGCCCGCCGACCGGCCGGCGGTCCCGTTGCGGAGCGCGACCACGAGGGCCGCCGCGGCGAGCAGGAGGGCGAGGATCGAGAGGGCGACGGCCATGGGCCGACCGTAGTCAACCGAGACGCCGCGTGACGGTACGCGCGCCGCCACCAGTGGCCGGACCACTACCCTTGCCGCATGGCCCGCATCGCGTACCAGGGGGAACCCGGCGCCAACTCGCACATCGTGTGCAAGCAGCACTACCCGGACGCCGAGGCGGTCCCCTGCGCGTCCTTCGAGGACGTCTTCGCGGCGGTCGCGAGCGGTGACTGCGACCTCGCGCTGATCCCGATCGACAACTCGATCGCGGGCCGCGTGGCCGACATCCACCACTTCCTGCCCGAGTCCGGACTGCACATCATCGCCGAGCACTTCCTGCGCATCCAGTTCCACCTGATGGTCAACCCGGGGGCGACCCTGGACACCATCCGCACGGTGCACAGCCACGTGCACGCCCTGGGCCAGTGCCGCAAGGTGATCCGCGAGCTCGGACTGACCCCGCTCATCTCCGGCGACACCGCCGGCGCGGCCCGTGAGGTCGCCGAGGCGGCCGACCTGACCCAGGCCGCGATCGCCCCGCCGCTGGCCGCGGAGATCTACGGCCTGGAGATCCTGCGCGAGGACGTCGAGGACGAGGAGCACAACACCACCCGCTTCGTGCTGCTCTCCCCCGAGTACGTCCAGGCGCCCCAGGACAACGGGCCGGTCGTCACCAGCTTCGTCTTCAACGTGCGCAACCTGCCGGCCGCGCTCTACAAGGCGCTCGGCGGATTCGCGACCAACGGCATCAACATGACCAAGCTGGAGAGCTACATGGTCGGCGGCCACTTCACCGCGACCCAGTTCCTCGCCGAGGTCGACGGCCACCCCGACGACCCGGGACTGAAGCGGGCGCTCGAGGAGCTGACCTTCTTCACCACCGACGTCAAGATCCTCGGGGTCTACCCCGCCGACCCGTTCCGCAGCTGACGGGCGGGCCGCACGTCGTACGACGCCCGCGGGCCTAGGGTGTCGTCATGGTGGCCCCCAACGCGACGACGCCCCCGTCCGGTGCCGACAGCGAGGTCGGGCGGCTGCGCTCGGTGCTGCTGCACCGGCCCGGTCCCGAGCTCCAGCGGCTCACACCGCGCAACAACGACCGGCTCCTGTTCGACGGCATCCCGTGGGTGGCGCGCGCCCAGGAGGAGCACGACGCCTTCGCCGAGGCGCTGCGGGCCCGTGACGTCGAGGTGCTCTACCTGACCGAGCTGCTCACCGAGACGCTCGCCCAGCCGGCTGCCCGGGCGGCCGTCACGGACACGACCCTGACCGGGATGAGCGGGCGCGACCTCGGCGACCCGGTGCGCGCCTACCTGCGGGCGATGTTCGGCGACGCCTCGCCCGAGGAGCTGACCTACCTGCTGACCGCGGGCGTGCGCAACGACGAGGTCCGCTCCGGCCTCGCCACCGGGACCCTGGTCACGTCGCTGCTCGCGGAGGAGCGCTTCCTCGTCGCGCCGCTGCCCAACCTGCTCTTCACCCGCGACTCGTCCGTCTGGCTGCGCGACCGCGTCGCGATCACCTCGCTGGCGATGCCGGCCCGTCGCCGCGAGACGCAGCTGACCGAGCTGATCTACCACTTCCACCCGCGCTTCGCCGGGACCGGACGGATCCACGGCCACCACCTCGAGCACGTCGAGGGCGGCGACGTGCTCCTGCTGGCGCCGGGCGTCATCGCCGTCGGCGTCGGGGAGCGTACGACGCCGGCAGGCGCCGAGCGGCTCGCCCGGCAGGTCTTCGCGGGCGGCCTGGCCACCACCGTGCTCGCGGTCCCCATCGCGCAGGAGCGCGCGACCATGCACCTCGACACCGTGTGCACGATGGTCGACGTCGACAAGGTGGTGATGTACCCCAACATCGCGGACACCCTGACGGCGTACGCCGTGACCCCGCGCGATCCGGGATCACCCGAGCTCGAGGTCGCGGCCCCCGAGCCGTTCCTGGTGGCGGCCGCCAAGGCGATGCAGATCGACACCCTGCACCGCATCGACACCGGCCTCGACCCGGTGACCGCGGAGCGCGAGCAGTGGGACGACGGCAACAACACCCTGGCGCTGGCGCCGCGGCTGGCGGTCGCCTACGAGCGCAACGAGGGCACCAACGCGCGGCTCGAGGAGGAGGGCATCGAGGTCATCCGGATCGCGGGGTCCGAGCTGGGCTCGGGCCGGGGCGGTCCGCGGTGCATGAGCTGCCCGGTCTCAAGGGACGGCACGGCGGGATAACGCGACTAATCCGGACACGTTGTAACGGTTGTCACGCAGGCGCTCCCCCTGAGGTCCCGAGACGACTAAGGTCGGCTCAGGCATGGGGAGCCTGCCGGCGGCGACACCAGACGGCGACAACCGGGCAGGCACAGCGAAAGGGTCAGCATGGCAACGTTCTTCGAGCACTTCAGCCCGCAGGAGATCGCGCGGATCAGCGCGACCGGACGGCGGGTGAAGCTCCCCGAGGGCTGGTCGCCGATCTGGGAGGACACCCCCGCCGACAAGGCGTACATCCTGCTCTCCGGCACCGTGTCGGTCCGCCGCGACGGCGTCGAGATCGCCCAGCTGGGTCCGGGCGACATCGTCGGCGAGGCCGCGATCGTCGGCCACAAGCTGCGCACCGCGACCATCGTCGCGCTGACTCCGCTCGACACGATCCACCTGACCGACGAGACGCTGCGCGAGCTCGACGCCGAGTGGCCTGCCTTCCACCAGGCCCTGGTCGACGTCGCGCAGTCGCGCTTCGGCAACGACTGAGGTCGCGCCCCGCGTGAGCCAGGTCGACGACCCCGCCGCCCGTGACGGCGGGGTCGTCGGCGCGCTCGAGGAGCACCTGCTCGGCCAGGCGCCGCACCTCACCCAGGAGCAGGTCGCGGCCGCTGCCGGCGTACCGCTCGCGACCGCCAACGAGCTGTGGCACCTGCTCGGCTTCGCCCACGTGCCCGACGACGCCGTCGCGTTCACCGACGCGGACGTGCGCGCCCTCCAGCTCGCCAGCGACCTGGTCCGGCTCGGTGTGCTCAGCGCCGACCGCCAGGAGGGACTCGTCCGGACCTGGGGGCGCAGCTTCGCGCGGCTCGCCGACTGGCAGGTCGCGCTGCTGGCCGACGTCGCCCGCGAGATGGGCGCCGACCCGACCGAGGGCCTGCTCGCCGTCTCCGACGAGGTGATGCCGCGCGTCGAGCAGCTCCAGTCCTACGTGTGGCGTCGCCACCTGCTCAGCGCCGGCGCGCGGCTGATGGCGGAGTCGTCGTCCGGCGCATCCGCGACGCTGGCCGTCTGCTTCGTGGACATCGTCGGCTACACCTCCCGCTCCCGCACCCTGAGCGACCGCGAGCTGGTCGCCTGGCTGGAGGCCTTCGAGGCCGCCGTGCTGCAGCTGACCGTCGACCGCGGCGGCCGGATCATCAAGAACATCGGCGACGAGCTCCTCATCGTCGCCGACTCCCCCGAGGCGATGGCCGACATCGCACTCGCCCTCACCGCCCGCGGCGCCGACTCCGACGACCCGTTCCCCGCGGTCCGCGCCGGAGTGGCGTACGGCGAGGTGGTGACCCGGCTCGGCGACGTGTTCGGCCCCGTCGTCAACATCGCCGCCCGGCTGACGTCCGTGGCCCGGCCGAGCACGGTGCTCGTCGACCTCGGCACCTACGAGGCGCTGTCGGGTCGCACCGTCGCGCACGACGACGACCACGCAGAGCCCACTGCGGGCGAGCACGCCGACGACGAGGCGAACGGGTCGGCGTACCGCTTCCGGCGTCTGCGGCGGGTGTCGGTGAAGGGCTACTCGCGGCTCAAGGTGTGGGCGCTGCAGGAATCACCTCCTCAGAGGTGATTCCTGCACCCCGCCTCAGCGGATCGTGACCTGCCGGTTCGCCAGCCCGTTGCGGGCCGAGCGCTGCTCGGTGGTCAGCTCGGAGGTGTCGGCCAGCGCGGCGTCGAGCTTCTCCTTGAACGCCACGGCGGCGTCCTCGAGGGCCTCCGGACCGGTGCCCACGGCGAGGTCCCAGACCGGCGCGAGCAGGCCGTGCGCTCGGAACATGCCGACGAAGCGCGCGTCCGGGACGATCACGTCGTCGCCGGAGACGTGCAGGCGGGCGAGGGCGTCGAGCAGCGCGTCCTCGGGCTCGGGCATCACCCAGCGCAGGTGCTCCTTCGCGCCCATCCGGGTCCAGTACGCCGCCGTCACCTCGGTCAGCCGCGCTGTCGGGGCCGCAGCACCCTCGGCCTGCTCGAGGGCCTGGGCCAGCTCGGAGCTGGCCTCCATGTCGGCCACCCAGAAGTCGAAGCCCTCGTGCACCTCGACGGACAGCGGGCCGTCGGCGACGAGGTCCTGCAGGCGCGGGGAGTCGGCAGCAGGGGCGGTGGTCAGGCCGATCATGCCGGCGCCGGGCTCGGCGGCGAGCGCCGCCAGCAGCACCGCACCGAGGTCGCGCGACGGGTCACCGAACGCGTGCTGGACCTGCAGGCCCAGCCACACCTCGCCGCTGTCGCGGACCATCGCGGGCGCCGCCATCGGGAGGAGGGTGCAGAGCTTGACCACGCGGTCGGCGTACTCACCCTTGAGCGGGAGCGCAGCGGTGGCGGCCGGGACGAGCTCGCGCATCGCGATGACGTCCGTCTCGGAGGCGAGGCCCTCGAACGGGCGCTTGACGAAGACCTGGCCGCCGCCGGGTGCCCCGTGGCACGCCTTGTAGCGCTTGCCGGAGCCGCACGGGCAGGGCTGCCGCGGGCCGACCTCGCCGGGGGCGGTCTCGGTCGCGGTCGTCTTGGTGCGGTTCTTCTTCGCCATGCGGCGAAAACTACTGCGTCGGGCCGAAGCGGGTGTCGAGCAGGTCCAGCATGAACCGTGGCTTGTCGCTGATCACGGCCTTCACCCCGAGGTCGAGGCAGAGGTCGAGGTCCTTCTCCTTGTTGACCGTCCAGACGTGGATGTCGCGGGAGTTGCGGGCCAGGCTCTCGCGGAGCCGGGGATGGTCGCGCAGGATCTTGATGCCCGGGCCGACGATCCAGTCGCGACCGATCATCCGCTTCAGCACCGGCCAGTGGTTGGGCTTGTCGAACAGCTGCACCAGCTGGATCCCGGGCGCGAGCCGCTCGACGCGCTGCAGGGCGGCGTACGAGAAGCTCATGATCCGCACCGGCGCACCGGCCTCGTCCCAGCCGAAGTCGCGCAGCATCTCCACGAGTCGCTTCTCGACGAGGCCGCCGTAGCGCGTCGGGTGCTTGGTCTCGATCGCCACCTCGACACGGCGGTCGTAGTCGGCGACGGTCTCGAGCAGCTTGCGCAGGGTGAGCACGCCCCGGCCGTCGTCCTCGTCCGCCTCCTCGGCCTCGTCGTCGAGGTCGGACCAGGGGTTCTTCCACGACGCGAAGTCGAGCTCGTTGAGCTCGGCGAGGTCCATCGTGGAGACGATCCCCCTGGTGGACGCCGTACGACGCAGGTCGCGGTCGTGCACGCACACGAGGTGCCCGTCGGCGGTCAGCCGCACGTCGCACTCCAGGCCTCCGGCGCCGGTGCCCATCGCCTCCAGGTAGGCGTTCAGGGTGTGCTCGGCGATCTCGTGACTCGCGCCCCGGTGGGCGACGACCTGTGGCCGCATGGGGGCATTCTCGCAGGCCGGTGGGCTGATCCCGGGCACGACCCTCAGGGTCGGGATCCGGGTGGAACCGGGGTCGGTCCCCGATGTCCGGACGACGTCCGTCGGGCACGGTGGAGTCATGAGCAACTACGACAGCTACTCGCCCACCCACGGCCGCCGCCTGACCCGCCGCCGCCACGACAAGATGGTCGCCGGCGTGTGCGGCGGCATCGCCGACCACCTCGGCATCGACGCCAACCTGGTCCGCCTCCTGCTCGTCGCCGCCGTCGTCTTCGGCTTCGGCGCGGGCATCGTCCTCTACGTCGCCGGCTGGATCCTGATGCCGCAGGCCTGAGTCCGGCTCGCTGAGGGCGCGTCCTAGGGTGGTCGGGATGACCGACCTCGTCGCCCGACTCCGTGCCGCCGGCTGCGTCTTCGCCGAGGAGGAGGCGGCCCTCCTGGCCGAGACGGCGCCCGACCCCGCTGCGCTCGAGGACCTGGTACGACGCCGGGTGGCCGGGGAGCCGCTCGAGCTGGTGCTCGGGTGGGTCGCGTTCGACGGACTGCGGGTGGAGATCGACCCCGAGGTGTTCGTCCCGCGCCAGCGCACCACGTGGCTGGTCGAGATCGCCGACGCCGCCCTCGGCGCGCTCGCCGGGGAGCGCCCCGGCACCGTGGTCGACCTGTGCTGCGGCAGCGGCGCGCTGGGGTTGGCGCTCGCGCACCGGCGGCCGGGGGCCGTCCTGCACGCGACCGACGACCACCCCGCCGCGGTGGCCTGCGCGGCCCGCAACCTCGCGCAGGTGGGCGGGACCGTGCACCTCGGCGACCTGGCCTCGCCGCTCCCGATGGACCTGCGCGGCCAGGTGGACGCGCTGCTGGCGAACGTCCCCTACGTCCCGAGCTCCGCGGTCGCCGCGATGCCGCCGGAGTCACGCGACCACGAGCCCCGCAGCACCGTCGACGGCGGCGCGGACGGACTCGACGTGCTCCGCCGGGTCGCCGCCCTTGCTCCGGACTGGCTGCGCCCCGGGGGATCGCTGCACTCCGAGGTCGCCGTTGCGCAGGTCGACGCGGCACTCGTCGTACTCAGGGACAACGGGCTGCTCGCTCGCGTCGACCACGACGAGGAGCGGGACGCGACCGTCGTCAGCGGGACCCTGCCCGGGACGTAGCGCCGCTCGACACCGCGTCGAGCAGTGCGCCGAGCCCGGCCTCGTCCGCCTCGCGGCCCGAGACCGAGATCTCCAGCGACGCGTTGCCGTCGGCGTCGGCGACCCAGCGGAAGAAGTTGTAGCGGAACCGGTTGTTGCCGTCGCGGTAGGTGAAGTAGACGGTGTCGTCGGTCTGCTCGAAGACGTCGACCGCGACCAGGTCGGGTGACTCCTCGAGCGCACGCACCTTGTCCGCGACCATCTCGGCGACCGTCACGGTGGGCGGCAGCACCTCCACCCGCAGGCTGTAGCCGCCGACGAGCGGCTCGCCGGCGGGGCGCCACCGGACCTGGCCGACCCTGTCGACGCGTGCCGCCGGGATGGTGCCGGCGTCGCCTCCGTCGGCCGCCACCTGGTAGGCGATCCAGCCGACGGGCACCGGGTAGCTCCACGCGTCGGCGCCCGACCTCACGACGTGCGTCTCGAAGTCGGTGCCGTCGGGCAGCCGGAGTGCCGGGAAGTCGATGTCCTCCGCCGGTTCGCCGATCGCGGGGTCGGCGTCGGTCGGCTCGTCGGTGCCGTCGCCCGTGGGCGACTCGCTGGTCCGACCGGCCGGGTCGTCGCCGGCGAGCAGCCGGGTCACGCCGTAGGCGGCGCCGAAGGTGACCGCGAGCACCAGCAGGCAGCCCACGACGAGCGGCAGCACGCGGGCGCTGCGGGCCGGAGCGTCGCCGGCATCCGTCGGGACGGGGACCGGTGCATCGGGAAGGGCGGTGCGCGGCGGCGGCGAGGCCAGCTCGGTGGTGACCACCTGCTGCGGCAGGAGGCGCCGCTCCGCCGTACCGGTCAGGGCCTCGCGCTGCGCCGCCGTCCGCTCGGCCCAGCGCAGGCCGGCCACGAAGGACGGCACGTCGGGCCACCGGTCCTCCGGGTCGAGCGCGAGGGCCCGCAGCAGGACCGAGTCGAAGGCGGGCGGGACGTCGGCGACCGCCGACGGCGCCGGCGGGAGCTCGGGGCGCACGAGCGCACCGAGCCCGCCCTCGCGGACGAGCCGGCCGGTGAGCAGCTGGTAGCCGACCGCGCCGAGGGCGTGCACGTCGGCGCGCAGGTCGAGGCCGACGCCGTCGGCCTGCTCTGGAGCCATGTACGACGGGGTGCCGACCACCTGGGTCAGGCCGCTCGCGTGCAGCATCGCCTTCGCGACGCCGAGATCGGCGACCAGCACCCGCTCGCCCCCCGGGGTGGAGCGGAGCAGGAGGTTCTGGGGCTTGATGTCGCGGTGGATCACGCCGTGGCGGTGGAGGACGGCGACGCCGTCACCGGCCTGCGCGAGCAGGTCCACGACCCGGCTCGTGCCGAGCGGGACGCCCGGCTCGACGAGGTCCGCGACGGTGCCCCGGTCGGCGTACGACATGACGAAGTACGGCGTCCCGTCGACCTCGCCGATGTCGTAGACCCGCACCACGTGGTCGGAGTCGGCGCGGCGCAGGATGCGCGCCTCCTCGAGGAAGCGGTCGCACACGTCCTGCCGCTGCGCCCAGTTGTCGGCCAGCGCCTTGACGGCGACAGGGGAGTCCAGCTCGTCGTCGTGGTAGAGCCAGACGGTCGCGAAACCACCAGCTCCGATCCGGTCGACACGTCGGAGCCTCCCGAGTCGCTCCGGCAGGGACACGGTGCGTATTGTGCCTGACGAGGGACGGCGCAAACGCCCGCGACTCCCCGTCAGCGCACTCGGCACCGGCACTCGGGAGGCAGGTCATGGAGCAGCTCGGCCCCGACGAGCTCGACGAGCTCGCGCTGCGCGCCGCCGGTGGCGACCGCGATGCGCTCGAGGACCTGCTCGCCGCCATCCAGCCGCGGGTACGCCGCATCTGCGGACGGATGCTGCTGCACCCGCAGGACGCCGAGGAGGCCACCCAGGACGCCCTCCTGCTGGTCGCGACGAAGATCGGCACCTTCGCCGGACGGAGCAGGTTCACCACGTGGCTGCACGCGGTCGCGTCCAACAGCGCCCGGTCGACGTACCGGACCCTCAAGCGGCGCTCCGCCGAGCACCCCGTCGAGGACCTCCCCGTGCACGCCGACCCCCGCACCACCAGCGTGATCGCGGGCAGCCGGCTCGACCTGCTCGAGGCCCTCGAGGTGCTCGCTGCCAGCAACCCCGACCTCGTCGAGCCGCTCGTGCTCCGCGACGTGCAGGAGCTCGACTACAACGAGATCGCCCGGCTGCTCGACGCCCCGCTCGGCACCATCAAGTCGCGCATCCACCACGCCCGGCAGGCGATCCGCCCGCTGCTGCGCGTCCACGGCTGACGGCCCGCCGGTCGTCGCGGCGCGATCAGCCCCGCGTCCCGAGCACGGCCGTGTCCGGGACCCGCTTGACGTCCTCGCACGACTCCGCGCGGGTGTCGCAGCGCTTGATCACCGCCGCGAGGGTCCGGTCGTCCAGGGTCAGGGTGAAGACGGTCGTGTCGTCGGCCCAGGTCGCACCGACGAGCAGGCCGGTGGGGTCGAACTGGCTCTCCTGCTCCCCGGTCGCCGGGTCGATGACGCGCACCCACGACGGTCCCGGACCGTCGCCCGTCGTACCGGTCACCAGCAGTCGCTCCCCCGACGGCGACCACGGCTCGAGCGAGGCGGCGCCGATCTCGCACTCCTTCCACCACGACGCGGCGTCGTCGGAGGCACCGCCCGTCAGGCAGTCGCCGACCGGGTGCTCCGGCGCGTAGTCCACGTTGCGGTAGGCCGCGACGGCCTGCGTGCCGTCCGGCGACGTGAGCGGTACGTCGACATCCCGCGGGCCCCAGTCCTGGTGGGTCCAGCCGTCCTGCTCGGTCTCGACGAGCCGGGTCGCGTCACCGTCGGTCCAGCCGGTGATCAGGCCGCCGGTTCCGATCGCGACCCCGGGCAGGCCGTTGACGATGTCGACGTACGACGGCTCCTCGCCCGGACCGTCGATGACGTCGAGCGGCTCGGTGGTCCGGTCGGCGAAGGTCGCGACGTGCCAGGTGACACCGTTGCTGTAGAAGACCCGGTCGCGCTCGGCGCTGATGTCCGGATGGCCGCGCCACTCCGCGATCCGCCAGGCCTCGCCGCTCTCGGGGACGAAGGTGCCGGTGAAGAACGGGTCGCCGCTGGAGTCGGAGTCGACGTTGACGATGAGCCAGCCGCCCTCGACCTGCGCGAGGGAGGAGACGGTGCCGGAGGCCACCTGTCCCGGGACGGCGACGTTCTTCGCGCCGTCGTGGATCGCGCCGTCGGCGTAGTAGAGCGGGGCCAGGTCCGCCGGGTCCTCCGCCGTCGGCCCGTCGTCGGCCGGCGCGGATCCCGACCCGCTCGGCCGGCTGGCGGGCGGATCGTCGTCACCGGACCCCACCGTGCTCACGGCGAGCGTGATCCCGCCCGTCGTCCCGAGGACGGCAGCGGCGGCGAGCGCGGCGGCGGCAGTGCGATTCATGGTCAGGACCCTTCCACGTCGATCGTGACCGGTGTGACGCAGGAAGGCCCGGGTTGGTTCTCAGCCCACCTCCACCGCGTCAGGATCAGCCGCGGAGGAACTGCGGTGCCAGCCCGCCGCCGACAGCCGCGAGGTGCTCGACCAGCTCGTCAGCCTCGGCCTCGATCAGGCCCGAGCGCCAGGCCAGCATCACCTCGACGAACCCGCCGATGCCGGTCAGCACGGCGACCCGGAAGCCGACCTCGTCGATGTTCTTCCGCAAGTAGGGCCGAGCAAGGTCGATCATCAGGGTCACCGCGAGCTGGATGGTCTCGCGGCGGCGCTGCTCGAGGACGGCGCTGCCGGCGTGGTCGCCGAAGACGATCTGCGCGCGCTGCGGCTCGTCGCCGATGTGGTGGACGACGGCGTGGAGCGCGGCGTGGAGCTGGTCGAGCGGACCCTCGTCGGCGTGCGGGGCGATCGCCGCGAGCATCATCGCGAGGGTCTCGTCGCGCATCTGGTCCCAGATCGTGACGAGCAGTGCGTCGCGGTCGGCGAAGCTCTCGTAGAAGTAGCGGTCGGTGAGGGCCGCACGGGCGCACACGCCCCGCATCGTGACCGCGGCCCAACCGCTCTCCTGCCAGATGTCCAGGGCGGCGGCGACCAGCGCCTCACGACGCTCCGCGCGCCGCTGCTCGGCCGACTTCCCCCCGTAGCGCCGACGGGGCGCGGAGGCCTCTGCCCGCGATTCCTTCACCCGAACATCTTGACGGCATGTGCCCGCAGAATGCAATCTGAAGGCATGCGCCTTCAGAAACAGGGACGGACGGGCAGCGCCGCCCGCGGCTCGGTCCGCAGCCGGATCGCCGCCGAGGCGACCGCCCGGACGCTGCGCCCGCTGACGACCTTCGTCCCCGCCAACCGCCACGGCGTGCGTTTCTCCCGGCACCTCGTCGCCGGCAGCCTCGCGCTCTTCGGCCCGGCCCTGGCCGGCAGCCGCGTCGTGCGCGTCGCCCGGCCGGTGTCGGCCGGGCCCACCCCCCGCGGCGAGTGGGTGCGCGGCCCCGGCGCGAAGCGGGACGACGGCGTCGTGCTCTACGTCCACGGCAGCGCCTACACGATCTGCTCCGCGCGCACCCACCGCGGCATCACCACCCGACTGTCGGCGAAGACCGGCCTGCCGGTGTTCGCCTGCGACTACCGACTGGCGCCGTCGCACCGGTTCCCGGCAGCAGCCGACGACGTGCGGGCGGCGTACGACTGGCTGATCGGCGAGGGCCACGACCCGGACCGGATCGTGCTCGCCGGGGACTCCGCCGGCGGCCACCTCGCCGTCGACCTGGCGCTCGAGCTGATCCGGGAGGGCCGTACGCCGCCCGCGGCCCTCGTCGCGTTCTCGCCGGTCCTCGACCTGACCATGTCGCTGGCGGCCGCGCGCGAGCGGATGCGTCCCGACCCGATGATCTCCGCGGCCCGGGCCGCGCGGCTGCTCGACCTCTACATCGCCGGGCACGAGCCGACGGCTCCGCGGCTCAGCTTCTCCTTCGACGGGGCCGACCGGTTCCCGCCGACCCTCGTGCAGGCCGGTGCGCGCGAGATGCTCGCCGCCGACGCGATCGAGCTGGCGCGTGGCCTCGAGTCCGCCGGCGCCAGCTGCCGGCTGGAGGTCTGGCCCGACCAGATGCACGTCTTCCAAGCGCTCTCCCGGGTCGTCCCGGAGGCGGACCGCGCGCTCGGCGTCGCCGCTGCGTTCATCGACGAGCAGCTCGAGGTCCAGCGCCGCCGGGCTGCGCTCACCCTGATCCCGCCCGTCCACCCGGCCAAGGAGGCCTGACGCCATGGCTCGACGCACGAAGCACGCCGACGCGGTGGTGACCGGTGCCGGCAGCGGGATCGGCCGCGCGTTCGCCCGCGAGCTCGCCCGCCGCGGCGGCCGGGTCGTCTGCGCGGACCTCGACGAGACCGCCGCCAAGGAGACCGTCACGGCAATCGAGGCAGCCGGCGGCGAGGCGCTCGCCGTGGCCTGCGACGTCGCCGACGTCGCGCAGGTGCAGGGCCTGCACGACACGGCGATCGACTGGCTCGACCGCGCGCCCCGACTGGTCGTCAACAACGCCGGCATCGGCGCCGGCGGCAAGGTCGTCGGCGAGACACCGCTCGCCGACTGGCAGCGCACCCTCGGCGTCAACCTCTGGGGCGTCATCAACGGCTGCCACGTGTTCGTCCCGACCCTGCGCCGGTCCGGCACCGGCGGCGTCATCAACGTCGCGTCCGCCGCCGGCTTCACCGCCGCGCCCCGGATGGCCGCCTACAACGTCAGCAAGGCAGGTGTGGTCAGCCTCTCCGAGACCCTCGCCGCCGAGCTGGCCGGCACCGGCATCGCCGTCACCGTGCTGTGCCCGACCTTCGTGCGGACCAACATCTTCGACGGCGAGCTGATCGACCCCGGCGCCGCCGGCATGGCCCGCCGCATCGCGCGTCTCGCCGGCTTCTCGGCCGACCGGGTCGCCCGCACGACGCTCGACGCCCACGACAAGGGCCGCCTGTACGTCGTACCCCAGCTCGACGCGCAGCTCCTCTGGCGCACCAAGCGCCTGCTGCCCGCCCCCTACACCCGCGCGGCCGGCCTGCTGGGCCGGTTCGTCCCCGACGAGGAAGGCGTCTCCCGATGACCACCACCGAGAAGTCCGCCACGACCTTCGACTTCGACGCGATGCTGCAGACCATCAAGGACAAGCAGTGGTCGCTCGCCGACATCGACTGGGACGCCCCGGGCGCCGAGCTGATGACCGACGAGGTGCGCGCGAAGATGAAGCCCTTCATGGCCGACCTGGTCTGGATCGAGCACGTCGGCGCGCGCGGCTTCGCCGCGCTGGCGAAGAAGGCGCCGACGCCGACGATCCAGCGCATCTACGAGTACTTCCACGCCGAGGAGCAGAAGCACGCCAACGCCGAGCTGGCGCTGATGAAGCGCTGGGGGATGCTCGACGAGGACGGCAACCCGCCGGAGCCCAACATCAACGTGCGCCTCGCCATCAAGACGCTCGACGAGTTCGGCGACAGCCTGCCGCTGACCGGGCTGGCCACGCTGATCCCGCTGCTGGAGTGCGCGCTCGACGGTGCGCTGGTGAAGTTCCTCCTCGACGAGGTGCACGACCCGCTGTGCCACGAGGTGTTCCGCCACATCAACTCCGACGAGGCGCGCCACATCACCGTCGACTTCCAGGTGCTCGAGCTGATCGGCGCCGGTCCGCTGCACAAGCTGCTGATCGAGTCGGTGGCCCTGCTGCAGCCGCAGGTCGTGCTCGGCCTGATCGTGGTGTTCACGCCGTTGATCAACAAGATGCGCGACAACATCGTGGCGATGGGACTGCCCGAGCAGAAGCTCTACAACGCGGTGAAGCGCTTCGCCACGATCGGCTCCCGCGGCCCGCACACGGCGCGGATCCCGGCGTACCACGTGCTCCGGGCCCAGGCCGCGATGGTGGTCGACCGCACGTCGCCATACCACCGCCTGCTGGCCGACCCGATGGTCAGGCTCACCTCCTTCATCCCCGTCAAGGCGCTCGGCAGGCCACAGTCCTGGGTGGACGAGCTGACCCACGAGCCGGTCGCGTCGTGACGGCCGTGACCACCCGGAGCAGCCCGGGCAGCCGGTACGACGGCGAGCTGCTCCGCGGCACGCAGTGGCGCGGGCGCGCCTTCACGGGCCGGTCGGTCGCGGTGATCGCGCCGGGGCGGGAGGCCGCGGTGATCGTGCCCGAGGTCGTGCGCACGGCGCGGTCCGTCAAGGTGTTCCAGGAGGAGCCGGACTGGCTGCTCCCGCTGCCCCTGCCGCTCCCCCGAGCGCTGGCCCGGCCTGCGGCGCGGCTCCACCTGCGGTTGCGGGTCCGCGATCCGTGGACCCGCCGGCGCCTGACCCCGGACCCGCGCTTCAACCGGCACCGACCACGGGTCGACGGTCGCTACTACGCCGCCCTGCAGGAGCCCCACTGCACGCTGATCTCGTGGCCCGTCTACGCGCTGGTCCCCGGCGGGATCCGCAGCGCCGAGGGCATCGAGCACCACGTCGACTGCATCATCCTCGGCACCACCGCCGCCCACCGAGAGGACCTCTTCGCATGAGCTCGACCCCCGAGCTGCTCGACCAGCCGGACCACGAGGTCGTCATCGTCGGCGGTGGCTTCTCCGGAATCGGCGCGGCGATCCTGCTGTCCCGCGCGGGCTTCGAGGACTACCTGCTGCTCGAGGCCGGCGACGGGCTCGGCGGCGCCTGGCACTGGAACACCTATCCCGGGGTCGCGGTCGACATCCCGTCCTTCAGCTACCAGTTCTCGTTCGAGCAGGTCGCCGGCTGGTCGCGGGTCTACGCCCCCGGCCGCGAGCTGAAGGCCTACGCCGAGCACTGCGTCGACAAGTACGACGTGCGGCGGCGTACCCGCCTGCGGACGACGGTCACTGCCGCCACCTTCGACGACGAGGCGCACCTGTGGCGCCTGGACACCGACCGCGGCGAGACCATCACGGCCCGGCACGTGGTCAGTGCGACCGGCGTGCTCACCCAGCCGAAGCTGCCGGACATCGACGGGCTCGCCGACTACACCGGCACCGTCATGCACACCGCTCGCTGGGACCACTCGGTCGACCTCACCGGACGCCGCATCGCCATCATCGGCACCGGCGCGTCGGCGGTGCAGGCGATCCCGCACCTGGCGCGGGCCGCCGAGCACCTCACGGTCTTCCAGCGCACGCCGATCTGGTGCCTGCCGAAGCCGGACGCCCCGCTGCCCGGTGTCGCTCGCACGGCACTGCGCCGGATCCCCGGCGCCAAGCGGGTCTCGCGCCTCGCGAGCCAGTCGTTCGTCGAGCTGACCTTCCCGGTCGCGGCGCACTTCGCCGGGCTGGTCCCGGTGGCCGCCGCCGGCGAGCGGCTGGGCCACGCCTACCTGCGCCAGGCCGTCCGCGACCCCGCCACCCGCGAGCAGCTGACTCCTCGCTACGCGCTCGGGTGCAAGCGACCGAGCTTCTCCAACTCCTACCTGCCGACCTTCAACCGCGACGACGTGACGCTGGAGACCGCCGGCATCGCGGCGGTGACGCCGACGGGCGTGCGGACCGTCGACGGCACCGAGCACACCGCCGACGTACTGATCCTCGCGACCGGCTTCAAGGTCTTCGAGAAGGGCAACATGCCGCCCTTCACCGTCCGCGGCGCCGGCGGGCTCGACCTCGACAAGTGGTGGGAGGAGAACCGCTTCCAGGCCTACCAGGGCGTCTCGGTGCCGGGCTTCCCGAACTTCTTCACGATCCTCGGACCGTACGGCTACAACGGCTCGTCGTACTTCAACCTGATCGAGACCCAGGGCACCCACATCGTCCGCGCCCTGCGCCGCGCGCGGAAGGTCGGCGCCACCCGCGTCGAGGTGACGCCGGAGGCGAATGCGGCGTACTTCGCCTCGGCGCTGGGCCGCCGCCGGCACCAGGTCTTCTTCCAGGACTCCTGCGGGCTCGCCAACAGCTACTACTTCGACGACAACGGCGACGTCCCGTTCCGCGCCGCGACCACGCTCGAGACCATGTGGGCCGCGAAGCACTATCCGCTCGACGCGTACGCCTTCACCGGCTGACATCGGGCCAGCCACCGCGGTCGACCCGTCGTACCGGACATCACGGTCGTGATCTCGCGCATCTGACAGCCGGGATGTCCGGTACGACGCGGATCAGTCCAGCGCGAGCGTCGCGCCCGCCCACCGCCGCCGCAGCCAGCGGTCGTGCGAGGCGACGACGACCGTGCCGGGGCTGGCACCGATCACCTCCTCGAGCTCGGTGACCAGCGCCAGCGAGAGGTGGTTGGTCGGCTCGTCGAGGAGCAGCAGATCGGGCTCGGTCGCCACGGCGATCGCCAGGGCGAGGCGGCGGCGCTGCCCCACCGACAGGAGTACGACGGGCTTGGGGTGCTCGCGCGGATGGAGCAGCCCCAGCGAGCGCAGCGGACGCCGCCGGGCGAGGTCGGCGCCGACCAGTGCGGCGTAGGTGTCGGCCGCGCTCGCGGTCAGGTCCGGGAAGACCGGGTCCTGGGTGAGCTCGACGACGCGCTGCGCGCCGACCTGCACGGTGCCGCACGTCGGCTGCACCCGGCCGGAGAGGACGCCGAGCAACGTCGACTTCCCCGAACCGTTGGCACCGGTGACGAGCAGGTGCTCCCCGCCGGCGAGGTCGAGGCCCGGCAGCGACAGGCGACCGGCGACCGACAGGTCGCGCACGGTGACCACCCGCCCACCGTCGACGACAGCGGAGGTCAGACCCGTCGAGAGCCGCAGCGGGGCCGGCGGCTTGCGGACCTGGTCCCGCTCGGCCTCCTCCAGCCGGCGCTCGGCGTCCTTCCTGCGACGGGCCAGCGCACGGTCGACGTTCTGGCCCTTGAAGAAGTGGACGAACTTGTCGTTGTCGCGCGGCCCGCGGCCCGGCGCGATCGCCGACTTGTCGATCCGGGTCGCCTCGCGGAGCCGGGCGATCTCCTCCTGCTGCTCCACGTAGGCCTGCTCCCACCGGCGTCGCGCCGCCGCGCGCTCGGCGGCGTAGGCGGACCAGCCGCCGCCGTACCGTCGCCCGCCGCGGCCGTCCGTGCCCATCCCGACCGGGTCGAGGTCGACGAGGTCGGTGCACACCTCGTCGAGGAACACCCGGTCGTGGCTGGTGAGCAGCACGACGCCGGGCAGGTCCTCCAGGAACGCGACCAGCAGCGCCACCGCGGCGTCATCGAGGTGGTTGGTCGGCTCGTCGAGGAGCAGGCAGGTCGGGCGCCGGGTCATCAGGGTCGCGAGCGCGAGCCGGGTGCGCTGGCCGCCGGACAGGCTGCCGACGGGGCGGTCGTGGTCGAGCCCGTCGAGGCCGAGCTGCTCGGCCGCGAGCAGCGCGCGGCGGTCGGCGTCCCACGCGTCGTGGGCGACGGCGTGCTCGAGCGCGGCGGCGTACTCCTCGGCGACGGCGGGGTCGTCGAGCCGGTCCGCGAGCCGCTCGACCGCAGCGACCGACTCCCGCAACGGGCGCAGCGCGCTCGCCAGCACGTCGGCAATCGTCGCGGCGTCGGCGAACGGCGGCTCCTGGGTGAGGAAGGCCCGGTCGGCCGGCGCCTCCACGGTTCCGCTGACCTGCGCCACGCGCGGCAGGGTGCCGTCGACCGCCCGCAGCAGTGTGGACTTGCCGGCGCCGTTCTCGCCGATGAGTCCGATCCGGCGGCCCGACTGGGCGACGAGGTCGATGCCGTCGAGGACGGTACGCCGCCCGAACGCGACCGACAGGTCGCGCACGACGACGGGCGGGAGGGTGGCGGTGGAAGGTGCTGACATGACGTGCCTTCGGACGAGAGCAGTGCTCACCGGGGACTCGCCGGGCAGGGCCGCGGGCGCGAGTCGGGTCAGGCAGTCATCAGCATGGTGGGACGAGCCTACGAGGACGCCCCTGAGGGGCGCGACCGATTTACAGCTCGTCGAGGATGCGGGCGCGGGCGCCGTCGTACTCCTCGCGGCTGACGAGGTCCCGCTCGAGCAGGTCGTCCAGCTCCGCCAGCCGGTCGGCCACCGGCCGCTCGTCGGCCGGCTTGCGCAGCGCGACCGGCGTGACGGGCTTCGCGAAGTCCCAGTCGATCTCCCACTCGTCGGTCTCGGGGTCGATCAGGATCGGCAGCTCGCCGGCGTGCAGCAGCGGGATGTGGATGTCGGGCACCACGCTGCGCACCTGCGCCTCGAAGGGCGTGATGTCGCCGCCCTCGACCACCAGCTTGATGACGAGCATCGGCTGGTCGTTGACCCGCACGCCCGTCTGCTCGAACGACAGCACCCGACCGCGCGCCCGCCGCCCCCGGGTGCGCAGCTCGTAGAGCTTGCGCTGCTTCGCGGTGCGACCGTTGGCGATCGCGAAGGCGATCACGACGTCCAGCACGGTGATCGCGATGCCGGTCGGCAGCAGCCAGCCGGTGTCCGGCTCGTCCTCGGGGACGACGAGGCCCATGACGAGGAAGATCGGGCCGACGATGCCGCACAGCAGCACGAAGAGCAGGGTCGGGACGAGGTTGCGCAGGAAGGAGCGTGGCTGCGGCACGTCCGGGCGGGAGACGCTCACGGCCACAGGCTAGGGCCGGATCAGGCCTGCGTGCGGAGATAGCGCCCGAAGTGGGGCACGGTGAACGCGATCCGGCCCCGCTCGCCGGAGTAGATCAGCCCCTTCTTCAGCAGCGAGTCACGGGCCGGCGACAGCGACTGCGGCTTCTTCCCCAGTACGACGGCGACGTCGGCCGTCGCGACCGAGCCGACCGGGTCCTCGTCGTCGCCGGCGGCGTCGGCCATGGCGCGCAGGTAGTCGCGCTCCGCGGGGGTCGCCCGCTCGAAGCGCGAGCCGAAGAAGCCGACGGCGAGCTCGCGCTCGGCCTCGGGTCCGGCCACCGCCACGTCGTCGCCGGTGATCGGCGAGCGGGGGGCGAGGTCCCAGACGGCGCGGCCGTAGGCCTGGATGAAGTAGGGGTAGCCGCGCGTGGCGTCGTACATGGCGTCGAGGGCGTCGGCGGTGAACTCCGCCTCCTCCTCCGACGCAGGCGCGACGAGCGCACGGTCGGCGGAGTCGCGGGAGAGGCGGTCGATGCGCTGGTAGGAGAACAGCCGCTCGGAGTAGGACTTGCTCGCCGAGAGGACGGCGGGCAGGTGGGGCAGGCCGGCGCCGACCACGATGACGGGCAGGCCGTTCTGGCTGAGCTCGTGGCAGGCGGCGCAGAGGGCGGAGATGTCGTCGGCGCCGAGGTCCTGCATCTCGTCGATGAAGATGCCGACGCCCTTGCCGACGTCGGCCGCCAGTCCACCGACGTCGGTGAAGAGCTCGACCAGGTCGATCTCGATGTCGCCGGAGTCGGCGCGGCCGCGCACGACGGGCACGTCGATGCCCGGGCTCCAGCGGTCGCGCAGCTTCGCGTCGGCGCCGGCGTCGCGCTGGGCGAAGGAGCGGACGACGCCGAGCACGTGGTTGGCCTCGGCGGGCTCGGGGTGCCCGAGCTCGCGGACGGCCTGATGCAGCGCCGAGGACAGCGGCCGGCGCAGCGACTGGTCGGGACGCGCCTCGAGCTTGCCGGTGCCCCAGCCCTTGCGGACGGCGGCCGAGCGCAGCGCGTTGAGCAGGACCGTCTTGCCGACGCCGCGCAGCCCGGTCAGCACCAGCGAGCGCTCCGGGCGGCCGCGGGAGACCCGCTCCAGGACCACGTCGAACGCCGCCAGCTGCTCGTCACGACCGGCGAGCTCCGGCGGGCGCTGGCCGGCGCCGGGGGCGTACGGGTTGCGGATCGGGTCCATGATCCGACGCTATCCGGCTCTCTAGCGCAAGCCCTAGATTCGCCTAGCGTGTCGGAGAGAGCGATCAGCTCGTGTTGACGACCTTGCCGTCCGGCGGCTCCACCAGCTCGACGTCGCTGTCGTGCGCGACCAGCGTGAAGCTGCTCTGCCCGCCCCGCTGCGTCTCGACGGCCAGCAGCAACGGTGCGCCCTCGGCCGCGATGGAGACCGTCATCGGGGAGCCGTCGTCGTCCGGGCCGGTCAGCTTCCGGACCGGCACACCTTCCACCTCGCCCGCGCCCGCGTCCTCGAAGTCGCCGAAGCGGTCCTCGTCCGGCAGCAGCTCGGCCAGGTCGCACTGGTGCGAGCTGGGCCGGGGAGCCGACTGCCACTTGCCGGTCAGCGAGCGGACCTTCCCGGCGTCGTACTGCAGCGGGCCGCGCATCATCGCCGCATCGGCGGACACGAACACCGTGGCGCCGACCGTGCGGGTGACCAGCCGGCCACGCCCCCTGCTCCGGAAGGTGGACTGGCAGGTGCCGTCGGCGGTCACCACCAGCTCGCCCCTGCCGCGCAGCTGCCCGGACTGGCTGGTGACAGTGGTGGTGCCGCGGAAGGTCGCGTCGTCGAGCGCGAGCATCGCCTCGACCGATGCGGCGAGGACCTCCCCGGGGTCCTTCCCGGCGATCGGGCTGCCGGGCTCCGCCTGGTCGTCACCGCCGCAACCGGACAGGCCGGCGAGGGTGAGGACGACGGCCGCCAGGCCTGCCGCCGTCCGGCTCGTCCGCATCCGCACGGGGCGAGGCTAGCGCCTGCGGCCCGTCACGCGCCGCGGACCGGCTCGCGGCGCCCGCGCACGAGCGCTGCGCCGGCGACGAGGCTGGCCACGCCGAGCCCGAGCAGCCAGGGCTCGGTGCCGTTGCCGGTGGCCGGGAGCACGTCGGCGCTGCTGGCGCCGGTGGAGGCGATGCCGCCGACCTCACCCTCGGTCTGGTCGACGACGACGTCGCCGTCGAGCAGGTCCTCGTCAGCGGGCTCCTCCAGGCCGTCGTCCTCCCCGCCGACCTCGCCGTCGCCGCCGCCATCGTCGTCGCCGCCGTCGCCGGGCTCCTCGGGGCAGTCGTCCGTCGCCGGCACCTCGGGGGTGACGAGCACCTGCTCGGTCCAGGCCGCCGCGTCGACCCGCTCGTACGCCGCCGCGTCGACGACGGTGGTCTCCGAGCCGGCGACCTGCTCCCAGCCGTCGCCGGCGGGTGCGACGGCCGAGGTACCGGCGGTCTCCTCGTGGACGGGCGTCCCGGGGCGGGTGGCGCCCGTGGCGACGTACCCGTCGGGGGCGGTGCCACCCTGCGGCACCCACACGAGGTCGGTGACAGCAGCAGCCGTCTCGGTCCACGCGCCGCGCGTCCAGCCGGAGCCGGCCGGCGTCTCGCCCTCCGGCAGGTCGACGCTCTCCGGGGTGCTGCCCGCGACCCGGGTGGCGCCGGTGGCGGTCGACCCGGCGGGCGGGGCGGTGCCGTCGGCGACCCAGGCGGTCTCCTGGTGGCTCAGCTCGGTGACCTCGGGGACGGCCGGGCTGTCGACGACCCACACCTGCTCGGTCACGGCGGGCGTCACGACGAGCTCGTCGGTCGCGCCGGTCCACTCCCAGCCCTTGCCGCCGGCGCCGGCGTTCCAGCCCTCGACCTCCCAGCGCGTGTTGCCGGTCTTCAGCTGGACGTACTCCCACAGCGTCTGCACCACCGCCGGGGTGACCACGCGGGTCTCGTGGTGCCCGGTCTCGGGGACGGCCGGGACGTACACGCGGTCGACCACGGTCCACACGTGCTCGCGCTCGAGGACGTCGACCGTGCGGCTCCACGTCCAGGTGCCGCTGGCCGGCTGGACGACCTTGCCGAAGGCGGTCTCGGTCGTCGCGACCGAGCGCTGCCAGCGCCACTCCTGGTGGGTCGCCGCGGGGACGTGCGTCACGACGGCGGGGTGCTCGACGGTGTCGTAGACCGCCGGGACAGCCGGCTGCCCACAGGTCGCCGCGTCGGCGGAGGCGGACGGGCCGAAGCCCACGACGGCGGCGGTCGCGAGCGCGACCGGGGCGAGGACGAGACGGGGAAGGAGGCGCTGGCGCATCGGAACGGCCTTTCGGAAACGGGGGGTGTGGCCGCGTTCCCGAGCGCGACATGCCGACCAACCGCCGCGCCGCAGCGGGAGTCACTGCCCGCGACCGCAATCAGGACGAAGTCCCGGGTCGAGCCGTTGTTCTACGCTGACCGCGTGCCCGAGCTGCCCGAAGTCGAGGCGCTGGCCCAGGACCTCCGGGGCCGGCTGGACGGTCGTGCCATCACCCGCGTCCACGTCGCCGCCTTCAGCGCCCTGAAGACCTACGACCCGCCGCTGTCCGCGGTCGAGGGCACGCTGGTCGACGACGTACGACGCCACGGCAAGTTCCTCGACATCGAGGCCAGCGGCCTCCACCTCGTGCTCCACCTCGCACGTGCCGGCTGGGTGCGGTGGAAGGACGAGGTCCCGGCGCTGCCCCCGCGGCCCAGCACGAAGTCCACGCTCGCCGTCCGGATCGTGCTCGACGAGCAGGACGGCACCACCCCCGGCCTCGACATCACCGAGGCCGGCACCAAGAAGTCGCTGGCGCTCTACCTCGTGCGGGACCCGCTCGACGTGCCCGGCATCGCCAGCCTCGGGCCCGACCCGCTGACCGACGACTTCACCCAGGAGCGGCTCGCCGGCATCCTCGCCGACGCCGGCCGCAAGCAGCTCAAGGGCGTGCTGCGCCACCAGGGCACCATCGCCGGCATCGGCAACGCCTACTCCGACGAGATCCTGCACGCCGCGCGGATGTCGCCCTTCAAGCCCGCCGACAGCCTCGACGAGACCGAGCTGGCCACCCTTTACGCCGCCGTCCGCAGCACCCTCGGCGACGCCGTCGAGCGCTCGCGCGGCCTGGCCGCCAGCGAGCTCAAGGCGGAAAAGAAGTCCCACCTCGCCGTCCACGGCCAGACCGGCAAGCCGTGCCCGGTGTGCGGCGACATCGTGCGCGAGGTGTCGTTCGCGGACTCGAGCCTGCAGTACTGCCCGACCTGCCAGACCGGCGGGAAGCCGCTGGCCGACCGGCGGATGAGCAAGCTGCTCAAGTAGAACAGGTCGAGCGCGTCTCCGGCGCTGAGCGGCGAGCAAGCCCGCAGACCGGCGCCTCCCGCCGCGCTGCCGACCGTGCCTAGACTCCGCCCCATGATCCCCACCGTCGAGATCGAAGGCGTGCCGGACCCGCTCCCCGAGGGGCTGGTGATCCTCGACGTGCGCGAGGAGGACGAGTGGGCCGCGGGCCACATCGACGGCGCGGTGCACATCCCGCTGATGGAGCTGCCGGCGCGGCTCGGTGAGTTCGTCGAGCTCGAGGCGCCGCAGACGCTCGTCGTGTGCAAGGCCGGCGGCCGGTCGGCGCGGGCGGTGGCCTACCTGGCCCAGCAGGGCTACGACGTGGTCAACCTGATCGACGGGATGATCGGGTGGGAGCGGGCCGGCCGGGCCATGGTGTCGGACACCGGCCAGCCCGCTGAGGTCATCTGAGCGCCGGGCGCACTCAGCCGACCGGGCGGATCACTCCGTCGTGGCGCTCTCGGTGAGCTTCTCGAGCTCCTCCTGGAGGCTGGCGAGGTCCTCCGGCGACAGCTCGGTCGGGATGTCCGACGGGTCGATCGACGGCACGTCGGTCGGCAGGTCCTCCGTCGGGATCTCGGTCGCCTCGTCCGACGTCGCGTCGTCCGAGGTGGCGTCGTCCGAGCCGCTGTCGGGCGTGAGCTGGTCCTGGCAGGTGGTCCCGACGTACTCGAAGAACCGGTCGGCGTCCTTCTCGTCGTCCTTCGAGACGCCAGGGATCTCGTCGCTGCCGTCCTCCTCGCCGAAGGACTTCTTCGCCTCGTCGTAGTCGAGTCCGGTGATCGCGTCGACGACGACCTCGAAGCCGTTGCGCTCGTCCTCGCCGATGTCCTCGGGGGTGCCGACGTCGCCGAGGTCCTCGTAGGCGCCCTGGACCTTCTCCCACTCCTCCTCGGTCGGCTCGTCGCCCTCCACGGAACCGATGACCTCGACGGTCTTCCCGACCGCGTCGCAGAAGTCTTCCTCGGAGGCGTCGGTGGGCGCGCCGCCACAGGCCGTGAGCGAGAGCGCGAGGAGTACGGCGGCGCCGGCGGTGGCCAGCGGGCGCTTGATCGGAGTCATCCGAGAGAATCCTTTCCTGGGGAGCACGGGACCGGGATGTGCCCGCGCGGGCAGGGCGCCGACCAGCGCCGGCTCCCCGGCGAGACCCTTGCCCCGTCCGGCCTCAGCCTATGCACAGGCTCCGGAGGTCGACGTCCGGCACCGCCAGCAGCGACTCCAGCCCGGCGATGTACGACGACCGCGGGACCTGCTCCACGCCGAGGCTCGTCAGGTGGGGGGTCGCCCACTGCACGTCGATGAGCCGTCGCCCCGCCGCGCCGTCCGGGTCGCTCGCCAGGAGCCGGACCAGGCCGAGCAGCGCGGCCTTGGACGCGTCGGTCTCGTGGTGGAACATCGACTCCCCCGCGAACAGCCCGCCCACCGCGACGCCGTACAGGCCCCCGACCAGCCGGCCCTCGCGCCAGGCCTCGACGGAGTGCGCCCAGCCGAGCCGGTGCAGCTCGGTGTAGGCGCGCGCGATCCTGCGGTCGATCCACCCGTTCGGGCGGCGCGGGTCGGCGCACGCGGCGAGCACCTCGGAGAAGGCCGTGTCGACGCGGATCTCGAAGGTCCGGGCGGAGCGGCGCAGCGACCGGGAGACCCGCATCGCGTCCAGCCGCAGCACGCCGCGGTGCGCCGGGCACCACCAGCCGACGGACCGGCCCTCGGGCATCGGGAACAGGCCGGAGCGGTACGCCGCCAGCAGCGTCCCCGGCTCCAGGTCCGCCCCCACCGCCACCAGGTCGCTGCTGTCGTGCGCGGCGAAGTCGGGATCGTCGGCCGGGTCATCGAGGGCAGGGTCGTCGAGCACCGGCAGCGCGGCGAGGTCCTCCCGGCTCGGGAAGACCCAGGGCGTCGGCGGCGGCTCGACGGGGGCGCTCACCGTGACGTCACTGGGTCGTGACGGAGGAGGCCTCGGCGGAGGCCGTGCCGAGCACGGAGGGGCACTGCTGGCCGGCCCAGGTGAAGAAGGCCGCGGCCTTCGCGTTCTCCTCGGCCGTCAGGCCGGGCACCTCGCCGTTGTCACCGGCCAGCGCCTTCTCCGCCTCGGCCCAGCTGAGCGAGGTGACCGCCTCGACGGCCGCGTCGCGCCCCTCGCGCTCACGGGCGGGGGTGCCGGCGGGCAGGTCGACCTCGCCCAGGGCGGCGTACACGTCCTGGATGTCGTCCCACTGGCCCTCGTCGGGGACGCCCTCGATCGGGTCGACCACCTCGATGATGTCCGCCAGGGCGGAGCACAGCTCGCTGTCGGCCGGCTGCGGGGCCGCGGACGTCGCGCCGTCGGCGCTGCCGGTCGCCACGTCCACGGAGCCGTCCGTCGCCGCGGAGGAGGACCCGGCGGCCGGGGAGCCGGCGTCCTCCGGGGCCTTGTCGTCGTCGGAGCCGCAGCCGCTGAGGGTGAGACCCAGGAGCAGTGCCGTCGCGGTGGCGGCGAGCGGACGGTCGAGCAGGCGCATGGGATTCCTCACGTGGGGTGGCGGACACTCCCACCCTACGATCTGGGTCATGGCTTCCCGTCTCAAGAAGGGCCTCGCCGTCGAGGCGGCCCGGCAGATCGCTCCCCGGGTGACCCACCTGGCGCCCGGGCTCACGCAGTCGTTCGTCCGGGAGGCACTGCACCGGGCCATCGCCGGCGTCGGGCCGCTGCCGCCGGCGGCGCAGGCCGCCGAGGCCCAGCTCCGCGAGCAGCACGGCAACGTCGACAAGGCGGTGCGGGAGGTCATCCAGAACCACGTCGCGTACGCCGGTGTGGAGGGCCTCGTGACCAACCTCGGCGGCCTGGTGACGGCGGCCGTCGTGGCTCCCGCCAACATCGCGGGCCTGGCCCTCATCCAGTGCCGGATGGTGGCCGGGATCGCACACCTGCGCGGCTACGACCTCGACGATCCCCGCGTCCGCAACGCGATCCTGGAGACCGTCCTCGGCGAGGAGGCCGTCGTGAAGATGGTCAGGAAGCGCCAGCTGCCCGCTCCCCCGATGGCGGTGGCGACCGCACCGCAGCACGACCCTGCCCTGGACCAGACCATCGCGACGGCGCTGGCGAACGAGCTGATCGGCCGCGTGATCGGCAAGCGGATCGCGACGACCGTCGGCCGGCGGGTGCCGGTCGTCGGCGGTGCGGTCGGCCTGGTCACCGACGGGTGGAGCACGTGGAAGGTCGGCCGCTACGCCGACAGGGAGTTCCTGCCCCGAGCCCTGCGGTAGGCGCCCAGCGCCTGGCGCCCACGCGGGCTGCCCTCGAGGCGCTGCACGGTCCACTCCATCGTCCGCATCAGCCGCGGGGTCCGCGCGCGGATCAGCTCGCGCCGCGCGTCCTCGAGCCTGGCCCGCAGCCGGTCGGCCTCGGCCTGCCGTTCGGCCGACTCGACCAGGAGCGCCCGGATCGCCTCGAGTGCCGCCTGCGACACCTGCCGCTCGGCGGGCTTGTCCGGGTCGGCCCAGCGCGCCGGGTCCGGCTCCGTGCCGCGCAGGTCGGCGAGGTCGCCCACGACGTCGTACCCGCGCTCCGCGAGCTCGGCGATCCACGCGTCGGTGAGCTCGGCGACCCAGGGGTACTCGCTCGGCGGCAGGCTCAGTCGCGGCGAGTCGGTGCGCTTCGACAGCGTCTGGTGGGCGAGCAGCTCGCGCACCAGCGGCCGGTAGTGGACCGGCGGCAGGTCGCGGGTGGCGGCGCGGTTGATCCGCCGCAGCAGCGCGGACTCCGGGACACCCAGGCTGGGATTGGCGCGCTCCGTGCCGAGGTCGAGGTCGAGGTCGTCGAGCCCGAAGGCGGTGCTGAACCGCTGCCAGAGGAGCTCCTTCGGACCGCCCGGGCGGGGCACCGTGACGACGTGGATCCGCTCGGGCGGGATCGTCGCGCCCCAGCGCGCGAGGATGTCGGGGATCTCCTGCACGCCCCAGAACCACGCGCCCACGCGGTGGCTGCGCTCCGGGTCGCGGATCAGCTCGAGGAAGCGGGCGTAGCGGAAGGTCGCGCGGTGCTTGACGTTCTCCTGCCACTCCGCGGGGATCTGCCGGACCAGGTCGCGCACCGAGATGATCAGGTGCACCTCCGCGCCGCCCCCGCCCGGCTCGTGGCCGAGCGAGGCGAGCGCGCGCCTGACCTGGCCCCGCGAGGCGGTGGCGAGGATCTCGTGGCTGACGATCGCGGTGCCGTCGTGCTCGCGGACCTGGCCGGCGAGCCGGTCCCAGGCGCCGACGGCCTCCCGCTCGAGACCGCCCCACCGCAGCCGCATCAGGTCGAGCGCGGCCAGGAAGTGCGCGTCGAAGCGCTCCGCCGGGTAGAGCACGCCCTGGCGCAGCAGCTTGCTGCGGTTCCGGAAGAGCACGTCCTGGAGGTACGACGTGCCGGTCTTCGGCGTGCCGACGTGCAGCAGCACCTTCGAGCTCACGCGCCTGCCTCCTGCTGTGGGGTCACCGGGTCGAGGAGCAGCCCGAGCGCGAGTGCCAGCACCTCGGCGTCGACCGGGACCACGGGCTCCGCGGGCAGCGGGCCCGGCAGCAGCCGGTCGAGGTCGCCGAGGACAGGGTAGCCAGCGGCCTCGAGGTCGTGCCGGGTGCGCTCGGCCATGCTGCTGAGCCAGCCTCCCAAGCGGGCGGGGACCGTCGGGGCCGGGCCCCCCTGGTCGGCCAGCCGCGGACCGAGGGCGGCGCGCAGCAGGCCCGGGCGCCGGGCCTCGTCGACGAGCAGGCCGAGCGGCTCACCGACCCGGCGGACCAGGTCGATCGCGTTGACACCGAGCCGGGGCGGCTCCTGCAGGCGCGGAGCGCCGAGCTCAGCCGCCAGCGCGGCCGGGTCGAGGACGACGGTGACCTTGCCGGCGCCGTACTTGTGCGTCGCGGAGCGCGCCATCCGCGGCAGGTCGGCGCGCGGCGGCAGGTGCCCGAAGCTGGAGGAGTTGCGCAGGAAGTCGTGCCAGGTCGGACCGCCCTGGTCGAAGGCGCGGGCGGTCCAGGCGTGGGCGAGGACGGTGGCGAGGTCGTCGGCGAGGAGGTACGCCGTCGGACGGCGCCCACCCTGCGGCCGGCCGGCCGCGGCGAGGCCCGCGCGGACGTACTCCGCGCGCCACTGGACGCCGACCACGACGAACGCCTTCGTCCACGGCCGGTGGGCGGCACGGGCCCGGTCGACGAGGGTGCGCTCCGGCTCCGGTGCGCCGGCGGTGGCGGCGACGTCGTCGGCGATCAGGGCGGCGGCGACGCGCAGCAGCTCGTCGTCGGGGAGGGCGTCCGGGTCGACCGGGCGCGGGCCGAAGCGCTCGGGGTCGTCGGCCCCGAGGACGGGGAGGTCACCCCGCCCCCGACCGGAGACCCCGGCGCCGAGCAGCCGGTCGGCCGTTGCCCGCGGGACCCGCCGGCCGGCCGCCTCGGCGACGGCGTTGAGCCGGCGCACCAGGCCGAGCTGCTGGGCTCCGGGCAGGACGTCGGCGAACGGCTGCCCGTCACCGGTCCCGTCCTCCGGCCAGTCCTGCCAACGCGTCGTGGACCCGTCCCGCAACGCAGCCGCCCATCCCCAGGCGCGTGCTCGACTCATGCGCCCACGTTAGAGGGACGGACGGAACAGCCGGAAACTAGGCCGTGTCTCCCGAGTCCCCACCTGCTGCGCGACGTTTCCGACTCGATCTGGCGGCGTTGGCGTCGCTCGGAGGGCGATCCGGCACGCCATCGCTCCGCCGCCTTGCCAGATCGGCCGCAAACGCCGCTCGCGACGGCGCCGACTCGAGAGACACGGCCTAGGCCGTTCCCAGCGCCCGTACGACGGCCGACGGGCTCGGCCGTCCGAGCTGCCCGGCCATCCAGGTGCTCGTCGCCACCACCGCGTCGAGGTCGACGCCGTGCTCGATGCCGAGGCCGGTCAGGAACCAGAGCAGGTCCTCGGTGGCGAGGTTGCCGGTCGCGCTCCTCGCATAGGGGCAGCCACCGAGGCCGCCGGCGGAGGCGTCGTACGTCGTGACGCCCTCCTGCAGGCCGGCGTGCACGTTGGTCAGCGCCTGCCCGTAGGTGTCGTGGAAGTGCAGGGCGAGCCGGTCGGTGGGCACGCCGGCGGCGACGAATGCCTGCACCAGCGCGCGGACGTGGCCAGCGGTCGCGACGCCGATCGTGTCGCCGAGGCTGAGCTGGCCGACGCCGAGGTCGAGCAGCCGGGCGCCGACGGCGACGACCTGCTCGACCGGCACGGCACCCTCCCACGGGTCGCCGAAGCACATCGAGACGTAGCCGCGGACGTCCATCCCCTGCTCCACCGCACGGGCGATGGTGGGCGCGAACATCTCGAACTGCGACTCGAGGGTGCGGTTGAGGTTCTTCTCCGCGAAGGTCTCCGTCGCCGACGCGAAGACCGCGACGTGGCGCATCCCCAGCTCGACGGCGCGGTCGAGGCCGCGCTCGTTGGGGACCAGCACCGGCAGCTCGCGCGCGCGGTCGCCCAGGTCGGCGGCCAGGTGGGTCATCAGCTCCGCCGCGTCGGCGAGCTGGGGCACCCACTTCGGGTGCACGAAGCTGGTCGCCTCGACGATCGGCAGGCCCGCCTGCAGCAGCCGCTCGACGAACTCCGCCTTGACGTCGGTGGGCACCGACGCCTGCTCGTTCTGCAGGCCGTCACGGGGACCGACCTCGTAGATGGTGACCTTCCCCGGCAGGCCGGGCTCGGGGACCACCATCGGCAGGCCGCTCACGCGCCGGCCTCCTCGACCACGAACAGCACCGCGCCGAGGGCCACCTGCTGGCCGGTGACGGCGCCGACCGAGGCGATCGTGCCGTCGTACGGCGCCTTGAGCGCGAGCTCCATCTTCATCGCCTCCACCACGCCGAGCACCTGGCCCTCGGCGACGGTGTCACCCTCGGCGACCCGGACGTCGAGGACCGTGCCGGGCATCGGCGCGACGATCGTGCCGTCGCCGGCCGCCACCCCGTGGTCGGTGCTGGCGTCGGGGCGGACGAACACGTGCCGCTGGCCGTGGAGGGCGAGCTCGACCTGGTGCTGGGTGACGCGCGCGACTGTGTTGCGCAATCCGTTCGATCGAACGGTTTGCGCAGGTTCCGGGCCTGATTCCGTGCGCAATCCGTTCGATCGAACGGATTGCGCAACGGCAGCCGAGCCGTCGGTGAACTCCACCACCACCGGCGCGGCCGTCCCGCCCATCCGGAAGCCGTCGGCCGCGAACGGGCCGGTCGGCTCACTGTGGGCGTCCAGCCACAGCCGGGCCGCGAGCTCACGTGCGGGCGCGGGGTCCGGGACCGGGACGTCGTTGCGGTCCAGCCACGCCGTGTCGATGCCGCCGGGCTCGGCGAAGACCTCGCTCGCCGCGAGCTCGCGCAGGAAGCCGGTGTTGGTGGTGAGGCCGAGGATCGCGGTCTCGTCGAGCGCCGCGACGAGCGCGCGCCGGGCCGTCTCGCGGTCGCGGCCGGAGACGATCACCTTGCCCAGCATCGGGTCGTACGACGTGCTCACGACCTGCCCGGACTCGAGCGCGTGGTCCACGCGCGCGCCGCTCGGCCACGACACCACCGTCGCCGTACCTGCCTGCGGGAGGAACCCACCGAAGGCGTCCTCGGCGTAGATGCGGGCCTCGATCGCGTGGTCCTGGAACCGCAGCCCGCCCTGGTCGAACGGCAGCGGCTCGCCCGCCGCGATCGCGAGCTGCAGCGCGACGAGGTCGGTGCCGCTGTGGATCTCGGTGACCGGGTGCTCGACCTGGAGGCGGGTGTTCATCTCCAGGAAGTAGAAGTCACCGGTCGCGGCGTCGAGGAGGTACTCGATCGTGCCCGCGTTGACGTAGCCGACCGAGGTGGACAGCGCGACGGCCGAGGCGTGGATCCGCTCACGGAGGTCGTCGGCCAGCGCGGGGGCGGGCGCCTCCTCGATGACCTTCTGGTGACGGCGCTGCACCGAGCACTCGCGGGTGCCGAGGTGAACGACGCTGCCGTGCGTGTCACCGAGCACCTGGACCTCGATGTGGCGGCCGCGCTCGACGTACTTCTCGATCAGGATCGTGTCGTCGCCGAAGGCGTTGATCGCCTCCCGCTTCGCGGCAGCCACCGCCTCGGGCAACTCCGCGGCCGACCGGACCACCCGCATGCCCTTGCCGCCACCGCCTGCCGCGGCCTTCGCGAGCACGGGGTAGGCGAACGTGGCCGGGTCGTCGTCGACGTCGTACGACGGCACGACCGGGACTCCCGCCGCGACAGCGAGGTCACGGGCGGCATCCTTGCGGCCCATCTGCTCGATCACCTCGGGCGTCGGGCCGATCCAAGCGATGCCGGCGCCGGCGACCGCACGGGCGAAGGCGGCATTCTCGGACAGGAAGCCGTAGCCGGGGTGGATCGCGCCGCCGTCGGCCAGGCCGGCCTCCTTCGCGGCCGCGAGCACGGCGTCGCCGTCGAGGTAGCTCGGCACGAGGAGTGCGACGTCGGCGTCGCGCACGTGCAGCGCGTCGGCGTCGAGCTCGGTGTGGACGGCGACCGTACGGATGCCGAGGGCGCGGCACGTGCGGAAGACACGGCGGGCGATCTCGCCGCGGTTGGCGACCAGGACTGTCGTGATCATCGCTGCCTCACATCCGGAAGATGCCGTAGTTGGGGTCAGGCGTGGGCACCGCGGTCGTGACCTCGAGGGCCATGCCGAGGATCCGCCGGGTGTCGACCGGGTCGATGACGCCGTCGTCCCACAGCCGGGCCGACGCGTAGTACGGCGAGCCCTGGGTCTCGTACTGCTCGCGGATCGGCCGCTTGAACGCCTCCACATCCGGGTCGTCCTCGCGCCCGGCGACGGTGGCGAGCACGTTGGCCGCCTGGTCGCCGCCCATCACCGAGATCCGGGAGTTCGGCCACATCCACAGGAAGCGCGGGTCGTAGGCCCGGCCGCACATGCCGTAGTTGCCCGCGCCGAAGGAGCCGCCGATCACCACGGTCAGCTTGGGCACGACCGAGCAGGCGACCGCGGTGACCAGCTTGGCGCCGTCCCGGGCGATGCCGCGGTTCTCGTACTCGCGCCCGACCATGAAGCCGGTGATGTTCTGCAGGAAGAGCAGCGGGATGCCGCGCTGGTTGCAGAGCTCGACGAAGTGCGCTCCCTTGAGAGCCGACTCGCTGAAGAGGATGCCGTTGTTGGCGACGATGCCGACCTGGTGGCCGTGGATGCGGGCGAACCCGCAGACGAGCGTCTCGCCGTACAGCTGCTTGAACTCCTGGAGCCGGCTGCCGTCGACGAGGCGGCGGATCACCTCGCGGACGTCGTACGGCGTCCGGGTGCTCGACGGGACGACGTCGTAGATGGTCTCCGGCGCCTCCAGCGGCTCCTCCACCTCGACACGCTCGCGGGCAGCCGGCGCCGGCAGCGTGTCGACGATGCCGCGCAGGATGCGCAGCGCGTGCGCGTCGTCGTCGGCGAGGTGGTCGACGACCCCGGACCTGCGGGCGTGCACGTCGCCGCCGCCGAGGTCCTCGGCGCTGACGACCTCGCCGGTCGCGGCCTTCACCAGCGGCGGGCCGCCGAGGAAGATCGTGCCCTGGTTCTTCACGATGACGGTCTCGTCGGACATGGCCGGCACGTAGGCGCCACCGGCGGTGCACGAGCCCATGACCGCCGCCAGCTGGGGAATGCCGCGGGCCGACATGTTGGCCTGGTTGAAGAAGATCCGGCCGAAGTGCTCCTTGTCGGGGAACACCTCGTCCTGCATCGGCAGGAAGGCGCCGCCGGAGTCGACGAGGTAGATGCACGGCAGGTTGTTCTCGGCCGCGATCGTCTGCGCCCGCAGGTGCTTCTTCACCGTGATCGGGTAGTAGGTGCCGCCCTTGACCGTCGCGTCGTTGGCGACGACCAGGCAGTTGCGGCCCTGCACGCGGCCGATCCCGGCCACGACACCGGCCGACGGGACGGCGTAGTCGTCGCCGTCCTTGCCGTACATGCCGTACGCCGCCAGGGGCGCCACCTCGAGGAAGGGACTGCCCGGGTCGAGCAGGCCGTCCACGCGGTCGCGCGGGAGCAGCTTGCCGCGGTCGGTGTGCTTGGTGCGGGCCGCCTCGCTGCCGCCCTGGCGGACCCGGGCGAGCCGCTCGCGGAGATCGGCGCTCAGCTCGCGGAGGCTGGGCTCGGTGGTCGTCGTCTCGGACACGGGCAGTAGGTTAACGATCATTAACCTGTGCTGGCAACCCCCGATCGCGTGCCGTCAGCAGTCCAGCAGGCCGTACGAGTAGCCCCGCTCCCGCAGCCGGGTGATCACCTGCTCCAGCGCGACGACGGTCTGGCTGCGATCGCCACCGCCGTCGTGCATCAGCACGAGCGCGCCGTCATGCACCTGGCCCAGGACGCGCCGCACGATCCGGTCGGCGCCGGGCCGGGCCCAGTCCTGCGGGTCCACGTCCCACAGCACCGTGCGCTGGCCCCGCGCCCCGACGTCGACCCGCTGACGACATCCCTGCTCCCTCCTGCTGGTGGCAGGAGGAGCGACGACGCTCATCCGTTCCGTTTGGTTGTCGGAACCGGCTGGTCGGGAGCCCGCTAGTGGGCATCCCCGGAAGTTGTGCGGGGGTGGCCTTTGCGCCGGGTGCGTGCATCGCAAGGCGCCGTCGCGCAGCCATACCGGGTCGTCTCGCAAGCGTCGGCAACGCCGCGAGGTGCGCGCCCGGGGTGCAGGACACCCGTAGAACTTCCGGGGATGACCACTAACCTGTCGCAATGGCCGAGTCCCGTCGTGAGCAGATCCTGGCCACGGCAGCCGACCTCTTCGCCGCCCGTGGGTTCCACGGCGTCTCGGTCGCCGAGCTCGGTGCGGCCTGCGGGATCTCCGGACCGGCGCTCTACAAGCACTTCTCGTCCAAGCAGGCGATGTTGTCCGAGATGCTCACCTCGATCAGCGAGGAGCTGCTCGCGGTCGGGCGCGAGCGGGTCGCCGCCGCCGCCGGGGACCCCGCCGCGGCACTGCGGGGCCTGGTCGACTGGCACGTGGAGTTCGCCACGACGCAGCGGCCGCTGATCGTCGTACAGGACCGCGACTGGGAGTCGCTGCCCGAGGACGCCCGGGAGCAGGTACGCCGCCTGCAGCGCTCCTACATCGACCTGTGGGCCGACCAGCTGCGCGCCCTGCGCGACGACCTCGACAAGCCGAGCGCGCACGCCGCCGCACAGGCCGCCTTCGGACTCCTCAACTCCACCCCACGCGCCGGCCACGGCATCCCCGACACCCGGCTCCGCGAACTGCTGGGCTCGATGGCGTTGGCGGCCCTGGGCGTCGCCGCACGGTAGTCCCGGGTCAAAAGCACCGATTCCGGGCGATTCCCGGTGCTTTTGACCCGGGACTAGCCCAGCAGGCGCCTCAGAAGCCGGGCTCGGCGCGCTCCAGGATCGGGGCGAGGTCGAGGCCGGCGGGCAGGGTGCCGAAGGCGCTGCCCCAGTCGCGGGCGAGGCGGGTGGCACAGAAGGCGTCGGCGACCGCGGTGGGGGCGTTGCGGATCAGCAGCCCGGCCTGGAAGACGACGGCGATCTGCTCCACCAGCCGGCGGGCACGCAGCTCGATGTCGTCGAAGTCCGTGAGCTCCTTCTTCAGCGAGGTCACCGCGTCGTCGTACCGCTGGTCGGCGCCGAGGGCGAGCTCGGCCTCGGTGAAGAACGCGTCGAGCGACTCCGGCTCGCGGCCGATGGCGCGCAGCGCGTCGAGGGCGGCGACGTTGCCCGACCCCTCCCAGATGGAGAGCAGCGGCAGCTCCCGGTAGATCCGGGCCAGGTCGAAGTCCTCGGTGTAGCCGTTGCCGCCGAGGCACTCGAGCGCCTCGTTGGCGAGGACCGGGCCGCGCTTGCAGACGTAGTACTTGGTCGCGGCGAGCGCGAGCCGGCGCAGCGCACCCTCGCCCGTGTCGCCGTGGATCGCACGGTCGTTGGCGCCGGCGAGCCGCATCATGGCGGTGGTGGCGGCCTCCGACTCGACGGCGAGGTCGGCGAGGACGTTGCGCATCAGCGGCTGGTCGATGAGCAGCTTGCCGAAGGCGGCCCGGTGCCGGGCGTGGTGGGCGGCCTGCACGAGAGCGGAGCGCATGCCTGCGGCCGAGCCGATGACACAGTCGAGGCGGGTCATGTTGACCATCTCGACGATGGTCTTGACGCCCTTGCCCTCCTCGCCGACGAGCCAGCCCACGGCGTTGTCGTACTCGATCTCCGAGGACGCGTTGGACTTGTTGCCGAGCTTGTCCTTGAGCCGCATGAAGCGGATCGGGTTGGCCTCTCCGCCCGGCAGGACCCGGGGCAGCAGGAAGCACGAGAGGCCGCCCGGTGCCTGCGCGAGGGTGAGGAACATGTCGGACATCGGGGCCGAGGTGAACCACTTGTGCCCGACGATCCGGTAGCTGCCGTCGGCCTCCCCCGCGATCGGGGTCGCGGTCGTCGTGTTGGCGCGGACGTCGGAGCCGCCCTGCTTCTCGGTCATCGACATGCCGGCGATCAGGCCGCGCTTGGTCTCCGGGTCGCGCAGGCCGAAGTCGTAGGCGCGGTTGGTCAGCAGCGGCTCGAAGCGCGCGGCCAGCTCGGGGTTCGCGCGCAGGGCCGGTACGACGGCGTAGGTCATCGAGATCGGGCAGCCGTGCCCGGCGTCGACGTTCCAGGCGTAGAACTTCGCGGCGCGGGCGACGTGGGCGCCCGGACGGTCGTCGGCCCAGGGGGCGGCGTGGATGCCGTGGCCGACGGCGGTCTCCATGAGCCGGTGGTACGCCGGGACGTACTCGACCTCGTCGATGCGGCGCCCGTAGCGGTCGTGGGTCAGCAGACGCGGCGGCACGCGCTCGGCCAGGCGGCCCCACTCCATCGCCTCGGAGGTGCCGGCGAGGCGACCGACCTCGCGGATCTCCGGCAGCGTCCAGCCGGCGCCCTCCCGCTCGATGCCCTCGAGCAGGGCGGGGTCGGCGGAGGTGTCGTGGCCGACGAGCGGCGGGACCTGGTTGGTGACCTCGTGGGTGGTGGTCATGGCGCTCATCCCTCGGTGGTGGGCTGGTTCGGCTGGTTCGTCTGGTTCGGCTGGTTCGTGACGTTGCTGGTGAGCGGCCCGCCGTCGTCGTACGGCGCGGCGTCGCGCTCGCGGACCGCCTGCCGGAAGCCGGCCTCGGCGGCACGCTGCTGGAAGGCGTAGCCCTCGCGGGTGTGGCGGGAGATCCCGTCGAAGACCGTGCTGATCATCTGGCTGTTCTGGACGCCCTGCGCGAGGAGCGCGGAGTTGAGGGCGAGCTTGACCATCATCAGCTGGTTGAGCGGCATCGCGGCGATCCGCTGCACGAGCGCCTCGGTGCGCTCCTCGAGGTGCTCCGGCTCGGGCGCCTCGATCGCCAGCCCCCACTCGGCGGCCTCGCGGCCGGTCAGGGTGTCGCCGGTCAGCAACAGTCGCTTGGCGCGCTGGTCGCCGAGCCGGTGCGCCCACAGGCCCGCTGAGGGCACACCCCAGACGCGGGTGGGCGGGTAGCCGATCTTGGCGTCCGCCGCGATCACGATCTGGTCGCAGTGCAGGGCGATGTCGGTGCCGCCGGCCACGCAGAAGCCGTGGATGCTCGCCACCGTGGGCTTGTCGGCGTGCAGGAGGCTCGCGAAGCCGCGGGTGAAGCGGCTCATCATCGCGTAGTCGACCATCGGGTCCCACGTGCCCGCGGGGTCGTGGTTGTGCATCTGGACGGTGGGGTCGAGGACCGTGCCGTCGCGGGGCGCGGCGCCGGCCATCTGCCCGTCCATGAGGCCCTCGGCCGACGCGGCGAGGTCGTAGCCGCCACAGAAGCCCTTGCCGCGACCGCTCAGCACGATGACGTGCACGCGCGGGTCGAGGTCGGCCCGCTCGACCGCGTCGGCGAGCTCGACCGGCGTGTCCGGGGTGATCGAGTTGCCCTGCTCCGGGCGGTTGAAGGTCAGCCGGGCGACGCGGCCGTCGACCTCGTAGGTCAGCGTCCGGTAGGCCGGGACGTCCTCGCTCCGGCGAGCAGTCGACCGGTACGGCGAGTCGGGGCCCTCGTGCGCGGGACGGCGCCACGCGGCGGCATCGGTCATGACTTCGACGTTACATGTTCGACGACGATTGTGTCGATATCCGTAGCGTGGCAGGATCCTGCGCGTGGTGGTCGACCCCGTGGCCCTGGCTCCGCTCCCGGCGCGCTCCGTGGTACTGAGCCTGCTCCTCGGCTCCCACCCCGACCGGATGTCGACGGCCGACCTGGTCCGCGCCGGGGAGCACTTCGGCATCCCCGCCGCCACGACGCGGGTCGCGCTCACCCGCGCCGTCGCGGCCGGCGACCTGCGCCGCTCCGAGGGCGACTACGTCCTCGGCGAGCGGCTCGCGCGACGCCAGCGCCGGCAGGACGAGGCCGTGCTCGACGCCGAGACCCCGTGGGACGGCGGCTGGGAGCTCGCGGTCGTGGTCGTCGCCGGTCGCCCCGGACCGGAGCGGGCAGCGCTCCGGGAGCGGCTGGCGTCGTACCGGCTGGCGGAGCTGCGGGAAGGTGTCTGGACCCGCCCCGCCAACCTCAGCCGCCCGCGGTCGTACGCCGACGACGTCGTGCTCAGCACCTTCACGGCCACCCCCGACGAGGACCCCGTCGCCCTCGCCTCCGGGCTGTGGGACCTGCGCGCGTGGGCGGCCGCGGGCCGGCAGCTGGTCGACCTGCTGGCCGTCACCGCGGACCCCGCGCCCCGGCTCGCGGTGGCCGCGCAGGTCGTCCGCCACCTCGCCTCCGACCCGCTCCTGCCCGCCGTCCTGCTGCCCCGCGACTGGCCGGCCGCCGCGATGCGGGCGGCGTACGCGCGCTACCAGGCCGAGCTGCGGGCGCTCGCGATCGGTCGCTGAGCGCTGCGTCGGCGGCGGCGTCGTCGGCGCGGCGGCGGCGGATGTAACACGCTGGCCGCGAGCGCCCGCCACGTCAGTCGGCTGGCGCCGACTGGTCCGACTCGAACGCCTCGATCAGCGCCCGGGCCCGGAGTGCGGCGTCGACGACCAGCTCGACGTCGTCGACGAGGTCGCCCACGCGCTCCTCGCCGGCGGCCGGGCCGGAGCCGTCGAGGGGACGGGCGTGCAGCGCGGCGAGCAGCGTCTCGCGGTCGAGGCCGCGCAGGGCGAGCAGGACGAGCGGCTCGGCGTCGACCAACCAGCCGGCCTGCACGAGCACGGCGATCGCGTGCGCGCAGGGGTCGAGGTAGTGGGGGCAGGTGCAGGTCGCGGCGAGCTCGCCGCCGTAGGGCAGCAGCTCGACACCGACCTCCTCCGCGTGCTCGACGAGGTCGTGCGGGAGGTTCCCGGCGAGCAGCTCGGCGATCCTGCCGGACTCGGCGGCGACCGCATCGACCAGGGCGCGCCGGGCGGCCTCGTCGAGGACCGGGACGGCGACCTCGACGGTCCAGGCGTCGTCGCGGTCGCGCACCGCCGCGACGAGCGAGCCGGTGTCGACGGTGATGCCGCCGACGTCTCCACGCCGGGCGTGGGCGCGGCCGGGACGCAGCTCCGCCTCGGAGTACGCCGCCTCCTCGACCGCCCGCTGCCAGGCCTTGCCCCACCACGACCGCACCCCGCGAGGTGGGTGGGTACGACGGGCGTACGTCGTGCGCATCAGTCGGCGTCCTCGCCGGAGCGGGCGGCGGCCGCCTCGGCCGCCTCCCGCGCGTACCGCCGCAGGGTCACCAGGTCGCGCAGCTCCTCGTTGCTGAGCTCGGTCAGCGCGGCATCGCCGCGGGCGAGGACTGCGTCGGCGAGCTGCCGCTTGCGGGTGAGCAGGTGGGCCACCCGCTCCTCGATGGTGCCCTGGGTGATCATCCGGTGCACCTGCACCGGCTTGGTCTGCCCGATCCGGTAGGCGCGGTCGGTCGCCTGCTCCTCGACGGCGGGGTTCCACCAGCGGTCGACGTGGATGACGTGGTCGGCACGGGTCAGGTTGAGACCGGTGCCACCGGCCTTGAGCGACAGCAGGAAGACCGGCACGCCGTGCTCGTCGTCGGCGGCCTGGAAGCGCCGCACCATCGCCTCGCGCTGCGCGACGGGCGTGCCGCCGTGCAGGAACTGGTGGGGCACGCCCGCGGCCGCGAGGTGCTGCTCGATGAGGCGGGCCATGGCGACGTACTGCGTGAAGACGAGGACCGCACCGTCCTCGGCGAGCACGGTGGCGACCAGCTCGTCGAGCAGCTCGAGCTTCTCGGAGCGCCCGCTGAGGCGGACGGCTCCTGATTGCTTGAGGAACTGCGCGGGGTGGTTGCAGATCTGCTTGAGGCCGGTGAGCAGCGCGAGCACCAGGCCGCGGCGGGTCTCGGGGTCGGCCCGCTCGATGCGCTCCATGGAGTCGCGCACGAACGCCTCGTAGAGGACGACCTGCTCGCGGGTCAGCCCGAGCAGGTGGTCGGTCTCGGTCTTCGGCGGCAGCTCGGGCGCGACGCCCGGGTCGGACTTGCGCCGGCGCAGCAGGAACGGGCCGATCAGGTCGGCGAACTGTCGCGCCTTCGTCGGCTCCGTGCCGGACTCGATCGGCGCCCCCCACACCCGCCGGAACGCCTGCCGGCTGCCGAGCAGCCCCGGGACGCACCAGTCGAGGATCGACCACAGCTCGGTGAGGTCGTTCTCGACGGGTGTGCCGGTCAACGCGACCCGCGCGCGGTTGGGCAGCTGGCGCAACGCACGGGCGGTCGTCGTACGGGAGTTCTTGACGTGCTGCGCCTCGTCGGCGACGACGAGGTCCCAGTCGACGGCAGCGAGGGTGGCGGCGTCGCGACGGAGGGTGCCGTACGTCGTCAGCACGAAGCCCCCGCGGAGGTCGTCGAGCGAGCGCGACCCGCCGTGGAAGCGGCGGACGGCGACGCCCGGGGCGAAGCGCTCGATCTCGCTCTCCCAGTTGCCGAGCAGGCTGGCCGGGCACACGACGAGCGTCGGTGCGTCGCCGGCCAGGCCCGCCGCGCGGCGGTGCAGGTGGAGCGCGATCAGGGTGATCGTCTTGCCGAGACCCATGTCGTCGGCGAGGCAGGCGCCGAGCCCGAGGCCGGTGAGGTCGGCCAGCCAGGTCAGGCCGTGGCGCTGGTAGTCGCGCAACCGCGCGTCGAGCCCCGGCGGCTCGGGCAGCGGGTCGCGGGTGGCGGCGGCGAGGACCTGCTCGCGCACCTTCAACAGGCTCGCACCGACGATGACCTCGGCGGTGCCCGGCTCCTCGTCGGCGGGCACCTCGGTCGTGCCCGTCAGCGCCGCCGCCAGCGCTTGGGCGCCCGTCGCCTTGCGGATCAGCCGCTTGCGGGCGCGCAACGCGGTGGTCGGGTCGACGACCGTCCATGCTCCCCGCAGCTTGATGACCGGGCTGGCGGCACGGGCGAGCTCGGCCATCTCCTCGTCGGTCAGCGGCTCACCGTGGAGAGCGACCTGCCAGGAGAACGCGAACAGCCCCTCAGCGGAGAACGGGCTCTCCTGCAGCGGCAGCTCCGGGTTGCGCTCGCCCTTCCCGCGCTGCCGGTCGAGGACCGCGCGCGTCGTCAGCTCGGGACCGAGCGCCCGCGGCCAGTGCACGTCGACGCCGGTGTCGCGGAGCGCGCCGACCTGGGTGAGCAGGCTGGAGATCTCGTCGCCGTCGAGGGTGAGCTGGTCGGGCACCGACAGGCCGAGGAAGCGGTCGACCACCGGCCAGACCTCGGCGGCTGCGCGCAGCGCGATGCTGGCGTGGATCCGGGCGCGCGGCCCGAAGCCGTGCTCCTCCTCGGTGCCGGTCCAGAGCACGGCGGCGTCGCAGACGTGCAGCGGGTCGCGCTCGTCGTGGACCTGCAGCACGACCCGGACCGAACCCGCGAGCAGCTCCTCCTCGTCGGCCTCGACCCGCAGCGAGACGCGCACCAGCTCGGGCAGCTCCGCGACCCGCTTGCGGGCGGACGCGGCCGCCTCCTCGCGCGCGGTGCGCTCGGCGAGGCGCCGGCGCACACGGTCGGCGAAGTCGTCGGGGCGGCGGTCCGGCTCGGCCGGGTCCGCCGGGTCGCGGTGGGACGGCGCGCGACGGCTGCGCACCGCGGGCGCCGCGCGGGGCATCGCGTCGGCGACCGCGTCGAGGACCCGGCGGACCAGCCCCGCCGCCTCGTCGGCGTCGAGGTCGTCGTGCGCACGGGCCTCGGCCAGGCGTCGTACGGCGTCGTGGTCGCGCGCGCCGAGCCCGTCGACCCGCCACCCGGCCCGCTCGTCGTCCTGCGTCGGCGCGACCTTGCCGGCCGCGACCAGCCGGAGCCCGAGGAGCGCGGCACCACTGAGCAGCGCGACGCTCGGGTGTGCGTCGTCGGCCGTGTGCGCCCGGCTCAGCACCGGCAGCGCAGCCCGGACCGGCAGCACGACCGTGCGGCGCGGGGGGACCGCGTCGGTGAACTCGATGAGCGCCTCGCCCTCGTCACCGGACCGGAAGGTCGCCGGACCGGTGACGGGAACGAAGCTCACATGGCGACGGTAACGGGTGGGTCAGACAGAGAGTTCCCGCTCGGGGCTGGCGGCGTCGCGAGCAGGCGTCAGCCCCGAGCGGGAGCTCCTGGTTCGGTCGCGGCCTCGTTGGCCGTACGACGACCGCGGACCCGGGCGAGGACGGCACCGCCGAGCAGCACCACGCCACCGGCGCCGGCCAGGACGCCCGCCCACACCGACGGGTGCTCGGCTGCGAGCGCGGCCGTGGCGAGCGGGACGAGGATCGCCGGCATGACGATCGCGAGGATGCTGAAGCCGGAGTGGTTGGAGATCGCGGCGGCGAGCGCCCAGATGACGGTGAGGCCGGCGGCGAGGACGAGCACCCACCACACGTCGGACTCGTCGAAGCCGAGCTCGCTCTCGAAGCCCGGCATGCCCTCGCCGTCCGTGAACATCGGCATCCCGCCGAAGAACATGCCGACGTAGCGGAACACGACGAACGACGCCATGATCCCGACGAACCCGACGACGCCCGCCGCGCCCACGACGACGCCGGAGACCGCCCGGCTCGGGAGCGCCCAGCCGAGGGCGGTGACGACGAGGACGAACAGGGCGACCAGCACCGCACCGAGGACCTGCGGGTGGTCGTCGCCGACGCTGTCGGGCAGGACGTCGTCGATCGCCACCGTGTAGATCAATGCCAGGCCGAGGATGGCGACGACCACGAAGGCGGCGCGACGGGCGGCGACGTACCCGATCGCGGCGAGCACCACCAGCACGCCGCCGATCAGGTAGCCGACCCAGTTGTCGTCCTCGTCGATCCCGACGCCGATGCACACCGCGACGCCCAGGATCCCGACCACGCCGGGCCAGGTGACGACCTCCTCGCGGGCCCGACCACCGGCCCGGCGGCTCGCGAGCGCGCCGAGGACCGCGATCCCGAGCAGGGCGGCGGTGCCGGCGAGGGCGATGCCGTAGTTGGACCAGTCGAGGTCGCCGTCGCTGCGCGCGCGGAAGGCCGCGATGACCACCGCGGCGGCGAGCAGGCCGGTGCCGATCGCGACGAGCGCACCGGTGAACCCCGCCCGTGAGGCGTGCATCGGGAACTCCGGCGCGATCGGGCCGCCCGGCTGCGCCGGGGGCTCGCCGGCGAAGCCGCCGAGCGGAGTGCCGTCGGACCCGGTCGGGAGCGCCGTCGTGACCGGCGACGCGGGAGCGAACTGGGTCGACGGAGCGTCCGCCGGCGTCATCGTCGGCGGGGGCGGCGGAGGCCCGTCGGCACGCACCGGCTGGGTGTCCCCGGGGTCACCGTCGCCGTTGTCGATGGCACCCTCGGGCGGCTGCGGCTCGCGCGGGCGCATCACCGTCGCGTCCGGCTCGAACGGCGGCGGGTTGTCGGACGGGGAGTCGTCGGTCATGACGGCCAATCTAGGGCCGCCGGGCCCCGGATCCGGGGAGGCTCAGACCGCCAGCCGCCCGGTGACCGGCGGCAGGTCGGCCAGCGTGACGATGCCGGGAGGGGCCGCGACGACGTACGGCACCGCATTGGTCACCGGCAACGCCGTGTAGATCATCCCGAGCCCCATGAAGCCGGGCTCGGTCCAGTCCTCCGGCGGCAGGCAGTGCAGGACCGTGCGCATGTTGGGGCGTCCGAAGACCTGGATGACGTGGCCGTGGGCGAGCGGCTTCGGCGGGGTCACGTGGCTGCCCATCGTCCAGTTGAAGCCGACGCTGACGACGTTGCGATCGCCCACCCAGCCGCGGTGGTAGCCCATCACCCCGCCGACGGTGCCCGCCGGGATCGTCATGAACCCGAGGTCGGAGTCGCCGGTCGCCGGGGTGAAGGTCACGTCGAAGGTCATCCGGTCCAGCCGGACCCCGAGGGCGTCGGCCATCATGGCCGCCGACTCCGCGAAGACCTCGCTCTCCCGTCGTACCGACTCGGCCAGGCCGGGCGTGTCCGGGTCCTGCGCGAAGCCCATCGCGATCTGGGTGCCGGCCGACTCGTACGTCGAGCAGTCGACCGACTCCGTGATCCGGATCTCGTCGACCCGGTCGCACGAGCCGCTGAGCACCATCCCGACGAGATTGGTCATCCCCGGGTGTGCGCCGCTGCCGAAGATCGTCGACCGGCCCTGCGCGCACGCCTTCTCGATCCGGGCCCGGTCCTCCGGCGTCTGCTTGCCACCGGTGATCCATGCCGCGCTGGTGCACACGTTGATCCCTGCCTCGAGCAACCGGACCAGCTCGTCGACGTCGGGCCACAGCGGGTTGTAGCAGCAGGCGTCGGGCTCCAGCGCGAGGAGTGCGTCGACGTCGTCGGTGGCGAGGACGCCGGTCGGCTCGGGCCAGCCGCAGAGCTCGGCAGCGTCCTTGCCGACCTTCTCCACACCGTGGGCGTAGACGCCGACCAGCTCCATGTCCGGGCGGGCGAGGATCGCGTGGGCCGACCGGCTCCCGATGTTGCCGGTGGTCCACTGGATCACGCGGAGGGGGCGGTCGAACCGGGGAACGCTCATGGCGCGAGAGTAGAACGCGTTCTATTTGATGTCGAGCCTCATCCGTTCGTCGCCAGCACCAGCGGTACGACGCCCGCCGCCCCTGCCGCGTGCAACGCCGCGGCGGCGAGCGTGACCGACCACCCGGTCACCGTGCGGTCGTCGACGAGGAGCACCCGGGCACCGTCGACGGAGGCGTGCTCCTCGAGGCGCAGGGCACAGCGGCGGTGGACGGCGGCGACGCGCTGGGCGGAGTTGGTCGCGCCGCGGTCGGGGCCGACGGTCGGGTCCACGACCGCCCACCGCCCGACGACGGGCACCTGCAGGAACCGCGACAGCCCGGCGGCCAGGTCGGCCGTCAGCCGGGGACGCCGCTCGGACTCGGCGACGACGATCGCGTCCACCTCGGGACGCCAGTCCTGCAGCATGCCGACCATCGCACGGGCGATGCCGTCGGGCACCGGGCCGTCCTCCGCTCCGGACGCGAAGAGCGCACGCAGCGCGGGACCGTGGCCGAGATCGGTGAACCGGGCGATCGCGCGCCCCTCCCCGGCGGGCGGGTTGATCTTGCCGGACAGGCCGATCCCGATCGCCGCCATGCCGGTCGGCCAGAGCTTGCGGGGCTCGATCGGCACGCCGGGGCGCGCGAGCCGGTCGGCAGCCTGGGAAACCGCCTCGGTCGACACCTCGGCCGACAAGGACAACCCACCGCAGTTGTCGCACCGGCCGCAGCGCCACGTGGGGTCGGCGAGGACCTCGGGGTCATCGAGCTGGCGGCGGAGGTAACGCATCCGGCACTCGTCGCTGTCGAGGTAGTCGAGCATCGCCGCCTGCTCGACCTCGCGCGCGGCCGCGACCCGGGCGTAGCGCTCGGCGTCGTAGTCCCACGGCTGGCCGGTCGCCTCCCAGCCGCCCCGCACCCGGCGCACCGCGCCGTCGACATCGAGCACCTTCAGCATCGTCTCCAGCCGGTTGCGGGACAGGTCGACCCGCGGCTCGAGGGCTGCCGTGCTCAGTGGCCGCCCCTCCTCGGCGAGCGCGGCCAGGGTCTCGCGGACCAGCTCCTCGCGGGGGAAGGCGAGCGAGGCGAAGTAGGCCCAGATGTCACGGTCCTCGATCGCGGGCAGCAGGACGACGGAGGCGCCCTCGGGCGGGAGGTTGCCACCGCGGCCGGCACGGCCGACCTGCTGGTAGTAGGCGACCGGGCTGTTGGGCGCCCCCAGGTTGACCACGAACCCGAGCGAGGCGTCGAAGCCCATCCCGAGCGCACTGGTCGCGATGAGCGCCTTGACCTCGCCGTCGACCAGCGCCTGCTCCAGGGCGAGCCGCTCGGTCTGCTCGGTCTGCCCCGAGTACGCCGCCACCACGTGGCCACGACTGCGCAGGTAGTCGGCCACCTCCTGGGTCGCGGCGACCGTGAGGCAGTAGACGATGCCGCTGCCGGGCTGCTCGGAGAGGTGGTCGGCCAGCCACGCGAGTCGCTGCTCGGCGGTCTTCAGCCGGACCACGCCGAGCCGCAGCGACTCCCGGTCGAGGCTGCCGCGCAGCACGAGGGTGTCGGCGCCGAGCTGCTCGGCGACGTCGTCGGTGACGCGCTGGTTGGCGGTCGCCGTCGTCGCGAGGACCGGGATGCCGGTCGGCAGGTCCTGCAGGAGCGTCCGGATCCGGCGGTAGTCGGGACGGAAGTCGTGTCCCCAGTCGGAGATGCAGTGCGCCTCGTCGACGACGAGCAGCCCGCAGGTGGCCGCGAGCCGGGGCAGCACCTCGTCCCGGAAGCCCGGGTTGTTGAGCCGCTCCGGGCTGACCAGCAGGACGTCGACACCGCCGTCGCGGATCTCGGCGTGCAGCTCGTCCCACTGCTCCACGTTGGTGGAGTTGACCGTGACCGCCCGGATGCCGGCGCGCTCCGCCGCCGCGATCTGGTTGCGCATCAGCGCGAGCAGCGGCGAGATGATCACCGTCGGTCCGCTCCCCTGCTCGCGCAGCAGCAGGGTGGCCACGAAGTAGACCGCCGACTTGCCCCACCCGGTGCGCTGCACCACGAGCGAGCGGCGCCGGTCGACGACCAGCGCGGCGATGGCGGCCCACTGGTCGTCGTGGAGCCGCGCGTCCGGACGGCCGACGAGGGCGCGGAGGTGCTCCTCGGCGCGGTCGCGGGTGGCCGTGGTCGCGGCGTCGGTGGTCATGGTTCGTGTCTACCAGCGGCGCCCGACACTCCCCGGCCCTTGTCCACAGATCCGATGGTCGGCGAACTTGCGCGATTCCGCGGACACGGCCGGACCGGACCGCTAATGTCCTCCTTGCAACCGCTGGTGACCCGAGACGCCAGCGGTTGCACCTATTTCCGGGACCAACGCCGCGGGCATGGAGTGCACCACGGCCGGACATCATGGGGCCATGACCGCGGGCGAGCAGGACTACACGACCTACACGCCGCCGGCCACGGTCGAGCCCGAGCCGCCGACCCAGCCGATCCGCCCGGCACCCTCCGAGCCCGAGCCCATCGGCTGGCTCCTCTGGCCCGCGCGGGTCGTGGCGTTCTGCGTCGTCTTGCCGGTCCGCGTCGCGTGGGAGGCACTGCGCGCCGCCGCGCGAGCGGTCGGGGCCGCGCTCGAGAAGGCGTTCGGTGCGCTCGGACGCGCGCTCATCGCCGTCCTCCGACCGGTCGGCGCGGCGGCGCTCGCGCCACTGCGCTGGATCGGACGGGCGGTGCTCCTCCCGATCGCGGTCGCCCTCGGCGCGGCCCTCGCGTGGCTCGCCGACCGCCTCGCCCTCCCCGTCCTGCATGCCGTCGGCCAGGTCCTGGGCCTGCTCGGCCGCGGTGTCGCCGCCGTCGCCGCGGCCGTGACCGGCGCGCTCGCGGCCGTCCTGCGGGCGATCGGCAGCGCAGCCGCCGCCGTCCTCACCGCGATCGGCCGCGCGCTCGGCTCCGTCGGCCGCGGCCTCGGCACGGTCCTGCGGACGCTCCTCCTCCGGCCGCTGGAGGCGCTCCTCGGACTCCTCGCGTCAGCGTCACGTCTCGTCGGGCGGGCGCTGGCCGCGCCCCTCGCGCTGCTCTGGCGCCGGGTCCTCCGGCCCGCCGGGAGGGCCTTCGTGGTCGCCGTCGTCGCCCTCGTCGTGGGGGTGGGCCGCTTCCTCCTCAGGCCCCTGGTCCGCGCCGCGGCCGCGGTCCTGCGGGGCGCCGGCAACGCCGTCGCCCGGGTGATCGCCTGGGCCTGGCACGCGGCCGGCCGCGTCCTCGCGCTCCTCGGCCGGGCCCTCGCCCGGCCGTTCGTCTGGTTCTACCGCCACGTCCTCACCCCGGTCGGGCACGCGATCCGGGGCGCCTGGCGCGCGGTCGTGGTCGCACCCTGGCGGGCCGTCCGTCGTACGACGTCAGCGGCCCTCGCCACGGTGCGGGCATCGGTCCGCGATGCCCGCCGGCAGGTGGCCGACCAGGTCCGGCGGGCCTTCGGCCGGCCGCCGCGCTGAGCCTCCTCAGGCTCGGTCCTCCGCGGCCCGGCCGGCCCACCAGGTCCGGGCGAGCTCGAACCGGGACCCGACGTCCCAGCGGAGGAGGATGTCGGCGACGTGCTTCTCGACGCCCTTGACGGAGATGCCGATCTCCGCGGCGACCTGCTTGTTGGTGCGCCCCGCGGCGACGAGCGCGGCCACCTCCTCCTGGCGCGGGCTGAGCGGCGGGCGCGCGGACGGCTCCACCGCGTCGACGCCGACGGCGGCGAGCAGGCCGACCCGGGTCGCCACCCCGAAGGCACACAGCACCCGCGAGACGTGGGTCCGCACGGTGCCCGGCGCGAGGAACAGGGCGGCCGCGATGTCCTCGACACCGTGGCCCGCGAGCACTGCCCGCGCGACCTCGGCCTCCCGCGCGGACAGCACCGCCCACCCGCCGCCGGCGATGGGGGGCAGCCGGCGGCCGGTCGCGGCGAGGGCGGCACCGGCCGAGCGTCGTACGGCGGCGTGTCCGGTGGCGTCGCTCGCGGCGACCAGGTCGCGCAGCCGCCGTGAGGCGGCGCCGACGTCCGAGCGGGCCAGCTCGGCCCGGGCGACGAGGATCTCTCCCTCCGCCACCTCGAACTGGCGACCGTCGTCGGCCGACACCTCCACGCTGCGGGTCGCCAGCTCCACGGCGGCGTCGGCGTCACCGGCGGCGAGGGCGTGGCGCGCCCGCGCCCGCAGCACGACGGGGTCGGCGATCGGGTGGCCGGCGAGCTCGTCCAGCTCAGCGAGCCAGGCGGCCGCAGCGTCGAGGTCCTGGCCGTCGAGCGCGGCGGTCAACAGGATCTCCAGCCCGAGGGCCCGGTCGATGATGGTGCAGCGGCTGAGCGCCTCGTCCGCCCCTGCACGCAGGGTCATCGCGGCGCCCGTCGCGGTGTCCCCGACCGCCATCGCGCTGTAGGCGAGCAGCATGAGCACGCCGCGGTCGATGAAGTCGCGCGGGGTCTCCGGCACGTGGGCAGCGACGGCGAGCGAGGCCGCGACACCGTCGCCGTCGCCGCCGTACCCCTGGACCAGGGCCACCACCGACCCCACGAGCTCCTCGAGCCGGCTGCCCGGCACGACCGCTCCGAGCATGGGCTCGACCAGCGCCATCGCATCGTCGACCCGGCCCAGGAAGGCGGCGGCACGGACCTGGCACACCACCATCAGGACGGCGAACGGGTGCCCGGCCCAGGCTTCGGCCGGCACGGGGCGCCCGGCCAGCACGGCCTCCGCGTCCTCCATGCGTACGGCGACCATGGCGGCCTCGGCGACGACGTACCGCGTCCCGGACCACCACCGCGAGCGCGGGTCCGCGCCGGCGACCAGGTCGCGGGCGGCCGCCCAGGCTCCACCGGGTTCGGCGTCGAGGTCGCCGTCGGCCGCGAGCGCCACCGCCGCCGCACAGAGCGCTGTCGCCTCGTCGTCCGAGGCGGCGGCGAGCCCCGCACGCGCGTGCGCCGTCGCCTGCCCGAAGTCACCGAGCCAGAATCCGGCGATGCCGGCGAGGCCCAGCGCAGCCGGGTCGTCATGCCGCTCCCAGGCGGCCAGGCACGTCGTGACCGCCGCCTCGGGAGTGCCCTCCGCGAGGTGCCGCAGCACGTCCGCCATCAGCCCCGAGCGCTCCATGCCCCACAAATTGCCACGGGATCCGGCGGGTGTCCGCGACCCGGTGTCCTCAATTGCGACAAATCACCATCGCGCACCGGTGGGCGGAGTCGCGATCCTCGTGGTCCGGTGGGCGGTCTCGCCCCCGGGGCGCCGCAATTGTGGGGATTGCGGTGGCTCCCGGCGGCGGCACCAGCCCACCAAGCGGTCTCGCCGCTCAGTCGTCGCGCCAGCTCTCGTTGACGAGCTCGGCCTCGACGTCGCCCGCCAGGCCGCCCCACAGCGTCACCCCGCCGTGGTCGACCTCGGTCACCTTGAGGTAGATCCAGTGCTCGTGGTCGGCGACCGGCCGCTCGACGCGCGCGAGGCTGCGGCTGATGTCACCGTCGCTGCGGTCCCGCGCCTCCTCGTCCAGCCGCACCAGCGCCGCCGGGTCGAGGGCCGTCAGGTCGAAGGGCGGCGAGTCGTCCGGCTTCTCGGCCGACCACTTCTCGAGGGTCGTGCCGTCCCAGCGCCACACGTCGGCGAGGTCGTCCGGCTCCACCGGTGGCGTGGACAGCCGGATCTCGTCGTCACCCTCGAACCACGCGTCGATGACCTGGGTCGAGCCCGTCCGCGCCTCGAGCGCCGCCGCGACCGCGGCCAGGCCCGGCCTGGTGAGGATCGGCTCCTGTTGCTCCTCGCGCGGGTACGGCTCGGGAGCCTGCTCGCCGGCCGTGGTGCCGTAGACGACGCCGCCGGTGGCGATCGCCGCGGCCGCTGCCGCTAACGCAGCCAGCTGCCGGCGGCCCAGCCGCGGCCGTGGCCGCGACGGTACGACGGCCGGCCGGTCCGACGGCAGGGGCCGCCCGTCACGGCCGTGGCCCTCCCGCTCGACCTCGTCCGCGACGGGTCGGCGATAGGTCCGCCACCGCGGTGTCTGCGGCGGCCCGCCTGCCCGAGACTGCCTGCTCACCAGATGCGGACCCGGTCCCCCGGCTCGAGCCACAGCCCGTCACCGGGGCCGGTGCCGAAGACGTCGTGGAACTCGTCGAGGTTGCGCACGATGTTGGCACGGAACTCCGGCGGGCTGTGCGGGTCGATCGTGAGGTACTGCTGCTCCTGCTCCAGCCGGCGCTTGGTGCGCCACACGTAGGCCCAGTTGAAGAACAGCTTCTGGCGGTCCTCGACGCTCGCCTCGCCACCCTGCGCGATGAGGAAGGCGGTGTGGGCGATGGTCAGGCCACCGAGGTCGCCGATGTTCTCGCCGACCGTGAGCGCGCCGTTGACCTTCTCGTCGGGCAGGTTCCGCGGCGAGAAGCCGTCGTACTGCTCGATGAGGGCCTTCGACTTCACCTCGAAGGCGGCCTTGTCGTCGGGCGTCCACCAGTCGTTGAGGTTGCCCTCGCCGTCGTACTGCGCGCCCTGGTCGTCGAAGCCGTGCCCGACCTCGTGGCCGATGACGGCGCCGATGCCGCCGTAGTTCTCGGCCTCCAGCGCGTCGGGGCTGAAGAAGGGCTTCTGCAGGATGCCCGCGGGGAAGCAGATCTCGTTGGTGCCGGGGTTGTAGTAGGCGTTGACGGTCTGCGGCAGCATGAACCACTCGTCGCGGTCGACCGGCGCACCAATCTTCGCGAGCTGGCGGTCGGTCTCGAAGGCGGAGGCGGCCTGCGCGTTGGCGACCAGGTCGTCGGGCACGACCGCCAGCGCGCTGTAGTCGCGGAACCTGACCGGGTAGCCGATCTTGGGCCGGAAGGTGTCGAGCTTCTCGTAGGCCCGCTGCTTCGTCTGCTCGGTCATCCAGTCGAGCTTGCTGATGGACTGACGGTAGGCCGCCAGCAGGTTGGCGACCAGGTCGTCCATCATCGCCTTCGAGGACGGCGGGAAGTGCCGGGCGACGTACTCCTTGCCGACCGCCTCTCCCATCGCACCCTCGACGAAGGAGACGGCCCGCTTCCAGCGCGCCCGCAACTCCGGCGTGCCGGACAGGGTCCGGCCGTAGAAGTCGAAGTTGGTCTGCACGAAGTCGTCGGAGAGGTACGGCGCGGCCGAGCGCAGCACCCGCGAGAGGAACCAGTCGCGCCAGCTCTCGATCGGGGTCGCCTCCAGGACGCCCGACAGGTGCTGGAGGTACGACGGCTGGCGGACCACGACCTCGGCGATCGTCGCCTGCGGACCGGTCAGGTGGCCCCCGAGGTTGGTGATGTAGGCGTCCCAGTCGAAGCCCGGGCACAGCGCCTTCAGCTCGTCGGCGGTCAGCCGGTTGTAGGTCTTCTGCACGTCGCGGGTCTCGGCCCGCTCCCAGTGGCCCTTGGCGAGGTCGGTGTCGAGCTCGAGGATCCGCTGCGCGGCGCCGGCCGGGTCCCCGTGTCCGCCGAGGGTGAGCAGGCGGGTGAGGTAGGCGACGTAGGCGTCGCGGATCTCGGCGAACTTGTCCTCGCGGTAGTAGGACTCGTCCGGCAGGCCCAGCCCGCCCTGGACCAGGTGGAAGAGGTAGCGGTCGGACTGACGGTCGTCGGTGTCGACGTAGGAGCCGAACAGCCCGTAGCCGCCGATCCGCTCGAACTCGCCGAGGAAGGCCGCGACGTCCCGCACGTCACGCAGCCCGGCGACGGCGTCGACCAGCGGCTGCGCCGGCGCCAGGCCGGCGGCCTCGACCCGGTCGGTGTCCATGAACGAGTTGAACAGGTCGGCGATCTTGCGGGCGTCCTCGTCACCGCCGCCGCCGTCACTGGCCTCGGCGAGCTCGGTGATGATGGCGCGCACGTCCTCCTCGGCCTGGTCGGCGAGCTGGACGAAGGGACCCCAGCTGGACCGGTCCGCGGGGATCTCCGCGTCGCGGAGCCAGGTGCCGTTGACGTGGCCGAACAGGTCGTCCTGCGGGCGGATGGCGGGGTCCATGCCCGGACGGGCGTCGTCGAGGATGCTCACGGGATCGAGCCTAGGACGTCGGTCAATCGCGAGGACGAGCTGGGCACTCGCTCCGCCGGTCGGTCGGAAACGCGGGGACCTTGGGCCCAGATCCGCGCGGGCGCGCTCAGCCGGGTACGCCGTCCGGCCGATCCACCCACCATGGCAAGGATCCTCCGACTGGTGCCCTGCATCGTGCTGGGCCTCGTGCTCGGCGCGATGCCCGCCCCGGCGGTGGCCGCGCCCACGGCAGGTGTGCAGGACGTCGTACCGACGCGGCTGCTGGTGCAGCGGCTCCTCGAGGACCGGGTGCTGGCGCTGACCAACGTCGAGCGTCGCCGCCACGGCTGCCCGTCGCTACGGGCCAACACCTACCTCCGCAAGTCGGCCCGGGGCCACACGGTGACGATGGCGCTGCACGACCTGATGTCGCACCAGCTGCCCGGGGAGCCGTACTTCAGCAAGCGGATCACCCGGGCCGGCTACCGCGACTGGAGGCTCGTCGCCGAGAACGTCGCCCGCGGGTTCAGCGGGCCGTCGGCCGTGGTCCGGGCATGGATGGCGAGCCCCGGCCACCGGCGCAACATCCTCAACTGCCGCCTGCGTGACCTCGGGGTCGGCGTGGTCCTCGACGGCGGCCAGCTGTGGTGGACGCAGAACTTCGGGCGGAAGTGACGACGATGTACGTCGAGCCCGCAACCAGATCCGGTCACGGCGCCCCGAGCGGGGTCCGGGTGTCGCGTAACGGTAGTCCCTTCGGACTACACGAGCGCGGCCGGAGCATCGATGTGACGACCCTCACCGCTCACGGACCATCGTTGTCATGAACCGGGGGATTCAGAAGATCGTCATCGCCACCACCGTCGTCCTGGCCGCGGCCCTCGCGCCGGGCGCCACGCCGGGGGCCACCGCCACGACCACCACGCACGTGAGGAGTGCGTCGCTCACGCTGACCGTGAACACCATCCTCGAGAACTCGGTCGTGCTGCTCACCAACACGCAGCGCACCCTCGCCGGCTGCCGGCCGTTGCGGGTCAACACGTACCTGCGCAAGGCCGCGCGGATCCACTCCAAGCGGATGGCGCTGGCCCAGACCATGTCGCACCAGCTGCCCGGCGAGCTCAGCCTCGGCCGGCGCATCACCCGCGCCGGCTACGTCGGCTGGACCCGCGTCGCCGAGAACATCGCGGCCGGCTACACGACCTCCGGCTCGGTGACGCGGGCGTGGTGGGCGAGCACGAGCCACCGGCGCAACATCAAGGACTGCACGCTGCGCGAGGTCGGCGTGGGCGTGGTGTTCAACGGCCTGCGGATGTACTGGACCGTCGACTTCGGCCGACGCTGACCGGGGCTGACCGGGGCTGACCGGGGCTGACCGGGGCATTCGGCCCCGCGGTCGTTGACACGGCCACCATGATGGGCCCCGTGCGCCCCACGCTCGCCCTCGGGACCCTCGTCGTCCTGGCCGCCCTGACCGGTCTGCCCACGGTGACGTCCACGGCCACGCCACCGGCCTCGTCCACGTCACCGGCCGTCGTACCGTCCGCCGCGACCGCCGGCCCCACACCGGCTCGGTCGACCGTGACGTTCTCGCTGGAGAACGACGCGATGAAGGCCATCAACCGGGCACGGGTGCAGTCCGGCTGCGTGGCGCTGCGGGTCGACACGGCCCTGCGGGTCGCGGCCCGCCGGCACAGCGCCCGGATGGCACGCCAGGGGCGGCTGAGCCACCGCGTGGCCGGCGAGGCGACCCTGGCCCGACGGGTCGCCGAGGCGGGCTACACCCGCGCCACGATGCTCGGCGAGGTCATCGCGCTCGGCCCGACCACCGGGCCTGCGGCCGTGCGGATGTGGCTGGCCAGCTCGATGCACCGCAGCATCCTGCTGAACTGCCGCTACCGCGACGTCGGCGCGGGCGTGATCCGGGGCGGCAACGGCCGCTACTGGTGGACCGTGGACCTCGGACGGCGCTGAGCCTCACCGCACCGACCCGGCGACCGCTCGCCCCGTCGGGACCGGCGGATCAGTCGCGGATGCGGACGACCGACTTGCCGAGCGTGGCCCGCGCGTCCATGTCGAGCAACGCCTGGCCGAACCCGTCGATCGGGTAGACCTTGCCGATCGGGGGCTTCACGACACCCGCCTCGATCATCGGCACCAGCTGCGCCCACTGCTGCTGCATGTAGCCCGGGTGCGAGAAGGCGTACTCGCCCCAGCCGACGCCGCGCACGTCGGTGTTGGTGAGCAGCAGCCGGTTGACCTTGACCTCCGGAATGCCCTCGCCCGCAGCGAAGCCGACCACCAGGACCCGCCCCTGCCGAGCGAGCGAGCGCAGCGAGTCGGTGAACAGCGAGCCGCCCACGACGTCGAGGACGACGTCGACGCCCCGCCCGCCGGTGATCTCCCGGGCGGCGTCCTTGAAGCCCTCGACGGCGATGGCGTGGTCGGCGCCGGCGGCGAGCGCGAAGGCACGCTTCTCCTCGGTGCTGGCGACGGCGATCGTCGTCGCGCCCAGGCCCTTGGCGACCTGGAGGGTCGCCGTGCCCACGCCGCCGGCGGCGCCGTGCACGAGGACGGTCTCGCCGGCCTTCAGCCCACCTCGCTCGTCCAGCGCGAAGAGGGCGGTCAGGTAGTTCATCGGGAGCGCGACGGCCTCGTCGAAGGAGATCGCGTCGGGCAGCGCGAACACGTTCTCCGTCGAGCCGACGACCAGCTCCGCGGCTCCGCCGTACCCGCCGACGCCCGCGACCCGCTGGCCGGGCTCGAACCCGTCGCCGGCGACGACGACGCCCGCGAAGTCGACACCGAGGGTGAACGGCGGCTCCGGGCGGAGCTGGTACTCGCCCCGGCTCAGCAGCAGGTCCGGGAACGAGACGCCGACGGCGTGCACCTCGACGAGCACCTGGCCGGGTGCGGGCACCGCGTCGGGCACGTCGGTGACGACGATGTCGGAGGGGCCGGTGGTGGTGAGGACCTGGACGGCGCGCATGGAGCGCAGGCTACACAGCGGTGGTCGCGATCAGACGGGGTGCTCGACGCGATGCCGGGCCACCAGGTCGGCGTACCAGCTGAAGGAACGCTTGGGGGTGCGCACCTGGGTCTCGAAGTCGACGTGCACGAGCCCGAAGCGCTGGGTGTAGCCCTCGGCCCACTCGAAGTTGTCGACCAGCGACCACGCGTAGTAGCCGCGCACGTCGACGCCACGCTCCACCGCCTCCGCGACCGCGGTCAGGTGGGCCGCGTGGTAGTCGACGCGCTCGTGGTCGTCGACGACACCGTGCTCGTCGGGACCCTTGTTGTAGGAGCAGCCGGACTCGGTGATGACGATGGGGGGTACGGCGGCGCGGAGCCGCGCGCGCAGCATGATCAGCCACTCGCGGAGCGCATCGGGCACGACCGGCCAGCCGAAGTCGGTGACCGGGTAGCCGAGCACCTCGCGGAACTCGAACGGCAGCTCGGAGGCCTCGTCGGCCGCACCGATCCGCATCGGGTTGTAGTAGTTGACGCCGTAGAAGTCGAGGGGCTGGCGCATCGTCGCGAAGTCGCCGTCGCGGACGTGCTCCTCGAGCAGCATCATCATCTCGTCGGAGTAACGACCGAGGAGCATGCCCTCGAGGTAGTGGCCGTTCCAGATCGCGTCGAAGAGCTTGGCGGCGCCGACGTCGGCCGGGTCGTCGCTCGCCGGCCAGATCGGGGCGTGGTTGTTGGCGCAGCCGACGCTCGTCGCGCCGGCGGCGCGGAGCGCGATGGCGGCGCGGCCGTGGGCGACGAGCAGGTGGTGGCCCACCGGCAGCGCGTCGAACATCAGCGCCTTGCCGGGCGCGTGCATGCCGACCGCGTGGCCCATCAGGGTGACGACATTGGGCTCGTTGACCGGGATCCAGTCGGCGACCCGGTCGCCGAGACGCGCGCCGACGAGGGCGGCGTAGTCGGCGAAGCGTTCGATCGTCGCCCGGTTGAGCCAGCCGCCGTCGTCCTCGAGCGCCTGCGGCAGGTCCCAGTGGAAGAGCGTCGCCATCGGCCTGATGCCGGCCTCGAGCAACCCGTCGACGAGGCGGTCGTAGAAGTCCAGGCCCGGCTCGTTGGCCGGCCCGGACCCGGTGGGCTGGATGCGCGGCCACGCGACCGAGAAGCGGTACCCCTCCGCGCCGAGACGGCGCATCAGCTCGATGTCCTCGGCGAAGCGGTGGTAGTGGTCGCAGGCGACCGCACCGCTCGATCCGTCCACGATCCGCCCGGGCTCGGCCGTGAAGGTGTCCCAGACCGACGGCCCGCGGCCGTCCTCGGCCACCGCTCCCTCGATCTGGTACGACGCCGTGCTGGTCCCGAACCGGAATCCCGTCGGCAACCGGCCGGCCAGGTCCCTCACCCTGTCCGCCATCGGGACCACCCTCCCACGACCTCCACGATGGCGCCCGGGCGCCGGCCTCCCGCGCGTGCGCCATCGGACACAGCCACAATGTCGCACGTGAACGTCGAGATCCGCAGGGGAACAGACCGGTTCGTCGAGCGCGCCCCCGGGCGGCTGACCCACCACGCCTTCTCGTTCGGTCCGCACCTGGACCCGGACCGGCTCTCGTTCGGTCCGATGGTGTGCCACGACGACCACGTGCTCGCCCGCCGGACGGGCTTCGAGGAGCACCCGCACGCAGCACTGGAGATCGTCACCTGGGTCGTCTCCGGGTCGCTGGTCCACCGGGACGGCACCGGCGCGTCCGCGGTCCTGGCGGCCGGCGAGTGCGGCGTGCTGAGCGCCGGATCAGGTGTGCGGCACTCCGAGATCGCCTCCGACGAGGGGCCCGCCCGGTTCGTCCAGGTGTGGCTGACCCCGGACTCGCCGGACACCACGCCCCGGCACGCGAAGGCCGCCGTCGCAGCGGGTCCCGGACGGGGACCGGTCCGGCTGGTGGGCGAGGGGGGACCGCTGGGGGTGGGGGTCGCCGGGGCGGCCTTCGACGTCGCGCGCCTCGACGCCAGTGAGTCGCTGGCGCTGCCCGCCGCCCCGCTCGTCCACGCCTTCGTGGCCACCGGTGCGCTGCTGCGCTCCTCGCTGGCGGAGCCGCTCAGCGCGGGCGATGCGTTCTGCGTCTCCGACGGGGCGTCGTACAGCGTGACGGCGGCGGTGCCGACCGAGCTGCTGGTCTGGAGCTTCGGCGGAGCCTGAGGGGGCTCAGCCTGGAGTCAGGCCTCGCCGAGCTCCGCGTTGCCCACGATCGCCGTGCCGATCTCGGCGAGCTGGCGCACCTGCTCGGGGGTGAGCCGGTCGAAGACGAGCTCGCGCACGTGCGCGACGTGGCGCGGTGCCACCTGCTGGAGCACCGCGAAGCCGTCGTCGGTCAGCGTCACGAACTGCCGCCGCTTGTCCTCGCCGCACTGCCGGCGCGTCACCCAGCCGCGCTGCTCGAGGGCGGTGATCGCGTGGCTGAGCCGGGACGGGCTGGACGCGGTCAGCCGGGCGAGGTCGCCCATGGTCAGCGTGCGGTCCTGCTGGCCGGACAGGGTGGCCAGCATCCCGTAGTAGTTGTGCGGGATGCCGACCTCCTCGCGCAGCAGCTTGTCGAGCGCCTGCGGGAGGGCGTGCACGATGCGGATGAGCGGCAGCCAGGCCGCCATCTCGTCCTCGTCGAGCCACTGGGTCACGCGGTCAATTCTCCCAGATCACCGAGGTCGCCGAGGTCCAACGTGTGGGAAGTGTGGTCGCGCTTGACGGTCAGGTAGCGGCGGTTGGCCTCGGACAGGTGGACGCCGGTCGGCACCCGCTCCTCGACGGCCACACCGTGAGCGGTGAGCTGGGCCGCCTTGTCCGGGTTGTTGCTCAGCAGCCGGATCCGGTCGGCGCCGACGGCCCGCAGCATCTGGGCGGCGGCGCGGTAGTCGCGCTCGTCCTCGCCACGCCCGAGCGCGAGGTTGGCCTCGTAGGTGTCGAGCCCGGAGTCCTGCAGCGCGTAGGCGTCCAGCTTCGCGTAGAGGCCGATGCCGCGGCCCTCCTGGCGCAGGTAGAGCAGGAAGCCGCCCTCGTCGGTGATCCGCTCGACCGCCTCGCGCAGCTGCGGGCCGCAGTCGCACCGCTGCGACCCGAACACGTCGCCCGTGAGGCACTCGCTGTGGGGCCGGACGAGCGGCGGCGTACCCCCGTCGGCGAGGGCGGCCAGGCGCCCCCGCCAGTCGCCGAGTCCGAGCAGCAGGTGCTCCTTGCCGTCGACCAGGCCGCGGAAGGTGACGACGTCGGCGGTGGTCGCGTAGCCGTCCGGGAAGCGGAGGGGTACGACGACGCGGGTCCGCACCTCGGCGGCCGGCGCGGCGGCCCGCGGGACCTCGGGGACGGCGCTCGTGCGCGGGGCGCGGGTGAGGCAGGTCGTCATCGTCGCTCCATCATTTGAAAGTTGAAATGATGAAGGGAGAAGTCGGAGCGGCGGTGCGATATTCCGGGACGGACGGAAGAAGTCAGGCCTCGGGTCGGAACACCATGTCGTCGGGCACCACGACGCCGTACTGGCCGAGCGTGTCGACGAGCACCGCCGCCACCTGCCGGGTCAGTCGCTCGACGAGCTGCTCCTGGGTCTCGTCGTGGTGGTCGAACCACCAGATGATGCTGGCGTCGACCATCCCCATCACGCCGACCAGGACCCCCTCGGGCGGGTCGGCCGACAGCGGCGTCGCCCGCAGGTAGGCGCGCGCCGCGTCGACGATCTCGCTCAACAGACGGGTCCGGCCGAGGCGCGCCCGGTGCAGCGCCTTGGTCTGCTGCTGGGCCGCGAGGAACCGGAACAGGTGCGGGTGCTCGGCAGCCCACGCGACGCACGGCGCGATCAGGCCCCGGATGATCTCGACCGGCGTGCCCGGCGTGGTCAGGTGCGGGCGCACCCGGCGCAGCAGCTCGGTCGCGGCGTACCGGGCGACCTCGGCGTCGAGCTGCTCCTTGCTCGCGAAGTGGCGGTAGACGTTGGGGCGCGGGATCCCGGCACGCTCGGCGATCTGGCCCATGCCGACCGCCGCACCGCCCTCCTCGATCGCGTCGATCGCCGCCTGCACGACCTGCGCGCGGCGGGCGTCGCTCTCCAGCGCCTCCTTGGCGTTGCGCCGGCGCACGGTCGAGTCGACCCACTTCACCACGTCCACCACAGGGCCACGCTAGCGCGCGGATACACCTTGTATCCATCTCGTCCGCGTGGCACCCTGTGCGTGATACACGGTGTACCCAGCGCCGTACCCGACCTCTGGACAGGACTGACATGGCCCGCCGCTCTCCCTGGATGAACCAGGACCTCGACGACTTCCGCGACCTCGCCCGCACCTTCTGCGAGAAGGAGATCAAGCCGAACGTCGAGACCTACATCGCCAACAAGCAGGTCGACCGCGACCTGTGGAACAAGGCCGGCGAGGTCGGCCTGCTCTGCCTGTCGATCCCCGAGGAGTACGGCGGGGGCGGCGGCACCTTCGCGCACGAGGCGATCCTCATCGAGGAGCAGGCCCGGGTCGGCGACAGCTCGTGGGGCGCCTCGCTCCACAACGGCATCGTCGCGCACTACATCCTCAAGTACGGCACCGAGGAGCAGAAGCACGAGTGGCTCCCGAAGATGGCGAGCGGCGAGGCCGTCGCCGCCATCGCGATGACCGAGCCCGGCACCGGCTCGGACCTGCAGAACGTGCGCACCAAGGCCATCCGCGAGGGCGACGAGTACGTCATCAACGGCTCCAAGACCTTCATCACCAACGGCGCCCAGGCCGACGTCGTCGTGGTCGTCGTGAAGACCAACCCGGAGGAGGCGGCCGCCGGCATCTCGCTGGTCATCGTCCCCACCGACACTCCCGGCTTCTCCCGCGGCCGCGTGCTCGACAAGATCGGCATGAAGGGCCAGGACACCTCCGAGCTCAACTTCTCGGACGTCCGCGTCCCGGTGACCAACCTGCTCGGCACCGAGGAGGGCCAGGGCTTCATCCAGCTCATGGAGCAGCTCCCGCAGGAGCGCCTCATCGTCGCCGTCTCCAACGTCGCCGCGATGGAGCTCTGCTTCGAGGAGACCATGCGCTACGTCCACGACCGGCACGCCTTCAACCGGCCGATCTGGGGTTTCCAGAACACCAAGTTCAAGATGGCCGAGGTCGCCACCGAGGCCCGTGTCGCCCGCTCCTTCGTCGACGAGTGCATCGGCCTGCACCTCGAGGGCCAGCTCGACATCCCCACCGTCGCGATGGCCAAGCTCTGGTGCTCCGAGCGGGCCCAGAAGGTCGCCGACATCTGCCTGCAGCTGCACGGCGGCTACGGCTACATGAACGAGTACCCGATCGCGCGGGCCTGGGCCGACCTCCGGGTCTCGCAGATCTACGCCGGGACGAGCGAGATCATGAAGGAGATCATCAGCCGGTCGCTGCCGGCGCCGAGCTGAGGCCTGTCGCTCGTCGTACCGGACATCTCGGTCCTGATCCAGTGGATCTCACGACCGGGATGTCCGGTACGACGGCGGGCGGGTCAACCCGCACAGACCACGACGGCCTGGCCGTTCTCGTCGGGGGTCGCCTCATCCATCGCACGCTGGCACTCCTCGCTGATCTCGTCCCCGCTGCCCTCCCCATCCAGTCCCGAGCGGACCGCACCACTGGCGCAGCCCTCGCCGCCGACGACGAGCCAGCCCCCGCGAACCCGCTGGACGTCGTACGCGCCGGGGTCACCGTCGAGCTGGACCGCGATCCTCGCCGCGTTGCGGGTTCGCGAGAGCACACTCTCGACGACCGTCGCCTCACCAGCAGCGAGCCGCACGGCGTCCTCCGGCGAGTCCCCGACCTGACTCGCGAAGTGCGTCGCGTGCGGGGCGCGCGCGAAGGGCGAGCTCAGGCACCGCTCCTCGCGCTCGGACACCACGCCATCGCAGTCGATCGCCTCCATCACGGCGTCGTAGTCGACCTGGGCGTCGGCGTCGCGCCCGATCGCGAACGCGCCCGACTTCGCGATGTCGGGACAGGCCGCAGCACCCTTCACGTCGCCCTCGTCGCCGCACGCCACCAGCACCCACGGCGCCGCCGCCGCCAGCACGATCCCCACTGCGCGCACCCGCACCCCGAGCTCCCTCCACCGGAGCCGAAACCGTACGACGCCAGGCGATGATCCGCAGCGCTTCCGGCAGGAGCTCGACGACCGTGCCCCCGCCGCCTCGGCAGACGGGAGCTCAGCGGCAGATGACCGTGACGTACGTCGTGGACCTGTCCACGGCGCCAGGCTGGTCATCCGCAGCCCCGATCATCTTCTCCATCTCGGCCCGATCCTCCGCCGAGACCGTGGGGCACTCGTCGAAGAGGTAGCCGTCATCCTCGTCACCGCACGCCACCAGCGTCCACGGCGCCACCGCCGCCACCACGATCCCCATCGCACGCACCCGCATCCCGAGCTCCCTCCACCGGAGCCGAAACCGTACGACGCTCAGGCGATGATCCGCAGCGCTTCCGGCAGGAGCTCCACGACCATCGGCGCGCCTGAGGCCGGCAGCGGGCCCAGCGCCTCGCCGTCCGCCCCGACGGGCACCGCGCCACCTCCGGCGTACGCGCCGGAGAGGGTGACCCGGCGTCCGGTCAGCACCTTCACCTCGTCGAGGTCGACGTGCCGGCCGTCGTACACCTTGGGCAGGGAGCGGATCAGGTCCAGCCGCCCGGCGGCCTCGATCACGATGACGTCGAGCAGGCCGTCGGAGACCGAGGCGGCCGGCGCGATGGCCATGCCCTTGCCGTAATAGCGGGAGTTGGCGACGACGACGGTCGCCGCGACGTGGCGCGAGACCGCGCCGTCGACGTCGAGGACGCACTCCATCGGGCGGTACGTCGCCAGGGCGCGGACGGCCGCGACCGGGTACTGCAGCCTCGACGGCAGCCAGTGCGACCGGTCGACGATCTCCCCGGCGCGGGCGTCGACACCGGCATAGACGGAGCCGGCGACGACGTGCGTCGTACCGTCCCCCGAGGTCGCGCGCAGCAGGTCCACCCGCCGCTCGTCGCCGTCGAGCAGCAGGGCCGCCTGCGCAGCGGTGTCGTGCGGGACCCCGAGCATGCGGGCGAAGTCGTTGCCCCGCCCCGCGGGTACGACGGCGAGCACCCCGTCGCGCTCGGCGACCGAGCCCGCGACCGACGACAGCATGCCGTCGCCGCCGACGGCGACCACCACCGCGCCGGAGGCGACCGCGGCATCGACCAGGGCCGGGGTCTCGGCGACCGACGTCGTGTAGGTGACCTCGACCGACGCGCCGGCCTCGCGCAGCGCCCGCGTCAGCGGGACGACGACCTTCGGCGCCGAACCGCCACCCGAGCTGGGGTTGACGAGGAACGCGAAGCTGCGCGTGCTCACGGGATCAGCACCCCGGGGTTGAGGATGCCCGCCGGGTCGACGGCCTTCTTGACGGCCCGCAGCACCTCGACACCGACCTCGCCGATCTCGGCGGTCAGGTAGGGCTTGTGGTCGGTGCCGACCGCGTGGTGGTGGGTGATCGAGGCGCCCGCGGCGACGATCGCCTCGCAGGCGGCGGCCTTGGCGGGCAGCCAGGTGGCGAGCAGGTCGTCACCGCCCGGGGCGGCGATGGTGAAGTAGAGCGAGCAGCCGGTGGCGTACACGTGCGAGACGTGGCAGAGCACCATCGCACCCGGCAGCGCCTGCTCCAGCGCGGCCTTCACGCGGGTGTAGAGGTTCTCGCGGTTGCTCCAGAAGGTGACCGTCTCCAGGGTCTCCACCAGGACGCCGTTGTCGAGCAGGCTGTCGCGCAGGTAAGGCGCATCGAAGCGCCCCGCTGCCCACGCCTCGCCCGGTTCCGCGCCTTGCGGCTGGCCGCCGAGGGCGGTGAGCGCGGCCGTGACGGCGGCCTTCTTGGCGGCGACTGCGGCGGACGTGCCCTCGTAGCCGACGATCATCAGGCAGCCGGCGTTCGACTCCCCGCCGATCGCGTCCGGGTCGGCGAGGTTGATCGCCGTCTCGTTCTCGTCCGACAGCCGGAAGACCGTCGGCAGCAGGTCGGCCTGCGCGAGCTGGCGCATCGCATCGGCGCCCTCGGCGAAGGACGGCCAGCGCCAGCCCTCGTACTCCTTGACCTCCGGCAGCGGCCGCACCCGGACGGTGACCTCGGTGATCACCCCGAAGGCGCCCTCGGAGCCGAGGAAGACCTCGCGCAGGTCGGGGCCGGAGGCGTTCGCCGGCGAGACACCGAGCCGGACCTCGCCGGCCGGGGTGGCGACCCGCAGCGCGACGACCATCGCGTCGAAGCGGCCGTAGCCGGCGCTGGACTGACCGCTGGAGCGGGTCGCGGCGAAGCCGCCGATCGTGGCGTACTCGAAGGACTGCGGGAAGTGGCCGAGCATGAGGCCGTGCCGGGCGAGCAGCGCCTCGGCCTCGGGACCGCGCAGGCCGGGCTCGAGGGTCGCGGTCGACGACACCGCGTCGAGCGCGAGCAGGCCGCGCATCCGACCGAGGTCGAGCGAGACGACACCGGCCAGGCCGGCCGACCCGGGGTCGGCGACGAGGCCGCCCGTGACCGCCGTCCCCCCGCCGAAGGGGACGACCGCGACCCGGTTCTCCTGCGCCCACGCGAGGACGGCGACGACGTCGTCGTGCCCGCCGGGCCGTACGACGACGTCGGGCGCGTCGCCCAGGTCGCCGGCCCGCTGGCGGAGGAGGTCGGGGGTGGACTTGCCGCGGGTGCGGAGCCGGCGGGTCTCCTCGTCGGTCACGACGTTCTCCTCGCCGAGGAGGTCGCGCAGCCCGGCGACGAGCTCGTCCGCCAGGCGCGAGGCGGGGACCGTGACGTCCTCGCGCGCCGGCGTGTCCTTGATCGGGAAGACCAGGCCGACGAGGTCCCGCACGCCGTCCGGCAGGCCGGTCGCGTGGGCCGGGTCGCCCCAGCGGGTGGCGGGCATCTCGGGCTGGAGGGCGGTGGGTCGCTCGGTCGTCATGTGTTACAGTGTGACACATGACGTCACATCGTCACAACCACGAAACCGAAGCCGGCCCGCGCGACGGCTACCTCGACGCCGCGCGCGAGTGCATCCTCGACGTCGGCTGGCGGCGTACGACGCTGACCGAGGTGGCCCGACGGGCCGGCGTCTCGCGGATGACGATCTACCGCGCCTGGTCGGACATGCCCGCCCTGCTGGGCGACCTGATGACCCGCGAGTGGACCGGCCTCGTCACCGGCCAGGTCGACCTCGCGGGCGAGCCGACACCGGTCCGCATCGCCGACGCGATGGCCGGATGCGTGGAGGCACTGCGCGACAACGAGCTGTTCACGCGCATCGTCGAGCTCGACCCCGAGCTGCTCCTCCCCTACCTGCTGGCCCGTCGCGGCCGCTCGCAGGAGCTCATCATCGGCGTCCTCGCCACCGCGGTCGCCGAGGGCCAGCGCCGCGGCACGATCCGGGAGGGCGACGCCGTCGCGATCGCGCGCGGCCTCGTGCTGGCCGCCCACGGCTTCGTTCTCTCGGCCCACACCATGCTCGACGAGGCGGTCGACGCGACCGCTCTCGACGCCGAGCTCCACACCCTCATCGTCCGGAGCCTCCAGCCATGACCACCACGATCACCCCCGGCCTCGCCGGCGCCCCCACCGACGTCGACGTCGTCGTGATCGGCCTCGGCGTCACCGGCGCCGGTGTCGCCCTCGACGCGGTCTCCCGCGGGCTCACCGTGCTCGCGGTCGACGCGCACGACCTGGCGTTCGGCACGTCGCGCTGGTCCTCCAAGCTGGTGCACGGCGGCCTGCGCTATCTCGCCTCCGGGCAGGTGGCGATCGCCCACGAGAGCGCCGTCGAGCGCGGGATCCTGATGGAGACGACCGCCCCGCACCTGACCCGGCCGCTGCCGTCGCTCATCCCGCTCGCCCCCGGCGTCAGCCGTCCGCTGGGTGTGCTGGCCGGTGCCGGCTTCCTGGGCGGCGACCTGCTCCGCCGGGCGGCGCGCACCAGCGCCGACACCCTGCCCCGGCCGCGCCGCCTCACCGCCGCCGAGGTGCGGCGCCTGGCACCACCGCTGCGGACCGACGGCCTGCGCGGGGGACTGCTCGGCTGGGACGGCCAGCTCGAGGACGATGCCCGGCTGGTGACCACCATCGCCCGTACGGCGGCCGACCGCGGCGCCGCCGTCCACACCCACGCGCGGGTCCTGTCGGCGACCGGGACCGCGGTGGAGCTGCGCGACGAGCTGACCGGCGACGTGCTGTCGGTGACCTGCCGGACCGTCGTCAACGCGGCCGGCGTCTGGGCGGGCGACCTCGTCGACGACGTACGACTCCGGCCCTCGCGCGGCACCCACCTGGTGCTGCGCGCCGAGGCCCTGCCGAAGCTGTCCGTCGCGGTCTTCGCACCGATCCCCGGCGAGACCAACCGGTTCGTGCTCGTCCTCCCCCAGCCGGACGGCCAGTTCTACGTCGGCCTCACCGACGAGCCCGTCGACGGCCCGGTCCCCGACGTCGCCGAGCCCACCGAGGTCGAGATCGGCTTCCTCCTCGACGTGGTGTCCGCGTCCTTCTCGCGCCAGCTGCGCCGCTCCGACGTGGTCGGCGCGTTCGCCGGCCTGCGGCCGCTGCTGGACGGCGGCGAGGGCTCCACGGCCGACCTGTCGCGCAAGCACGCCGTCCTCACCTCCCGGACCGGCGTCGTCACGATCGTCGGCGGCAAGCTGACCACCTACCGCCGGATGGCCGAGGACGCCGTCGACGCCGCTGTCGCGTCGGCCGGCCTGATCGCCGGGCCGTGCGTCACCGCGTCGCTGCCCCTGCTCGGCGCGGCGCCGCGCGAGGAGCTCGCCGAGGCGGCGGCCCGCGCCGCGTCGCCCGGGCACGCCCGGCTCATCCGCCGGTACGGCGCCGACGCCGGCCTCGCGCTGGCGGCCGCGGTCGAGGCGTCGGGCTGGTCGGAGGCCGAGCTCCTCGCGCCGATCGCCCCGGGACACCCGACGATCCCGACCGTCTGGGCCGAGCTGTTCTTCGGGATCACCCACGAGGGTGCCGCCGACGTGGCGGACCTGCTCGACCGTCGTACCCGCATCGGGTTGGTGCCCGCCGACCGCGAGGTGGCGGTGGCCGCGGCGGAGCGGGCGCTGGAGGTGTGCTGCCACCCCCACCGATGAGTTTTCTGCCTCGCCCCGGTCACACCCATCAGGCACACTGGCGAGACACGGGGGCAGCGATGGGAACGATGGTGACGGAACAGACGACCGAGCAGGCCGGCCCGACCACTCAGCAGGCTCCGGCGAGCGACGAGCTCGCCGACTTCGACACCCTCACCGGGCGCTACCAGCGTGAGCTGATGGCGCACTGCTACCGGATGAGCGGGTCGGTCCACGAGGCCGAGGACCTGGTGCAGGAGACCTTCCTGCGCGCGTGGAAGGCGTCCGCCAGCTTCCAGGGCCGCAGCTCCGTACGCACCTGGCTCTACAAGATCGCCACCAACGTCTGCCTCACCAACCTGGAGAGCAAGCCGCGCCGACCGCTCCCCACCGGCCTCGGCACCGCCGACTCGTCGCCGAGCGACGAGCTGTTCGAGGACCACGAGGTGCCGTGGCTGGAGCCGATCCCGGACGCCGCGGTCGAGGTCGCCGAGCGCGACACGATCCGGCTCGCGTTCGTCGCCGCGCTCCAGCACCTCCCGGCGCGCCAGCGTGCGGTGCTGATCCTGCGCGACGTGCTGCGCTGGTCGGCCGCCGAGACCGCGACCGCGCTCGACACCACGACGGCCGCGGTGAACTCCGCGCTCCAGCGCGCGCACGCCCAGCTCGCCGAGCGGGGACTCACTCCCGACACGGTCGAGCCCGACCTCGACCAGGCCCAGCGCACCCTGCTCGACGCCTACCTGCAGGCGTTCTGGCGCAAGGACATCGACCAGATCGTCCAGCTGCTCAAGTACGACGCCACCTGGGACATGCCGCCGTTCCTCAACCACTTCCGCGGCTGCGAGGCGATCGGGGAGCTGATCGGCACCAAGTGCCCCGGTGGCACCAACGACATGCCGATGATCGAGACCGTCGCCAACGGCCAGCCCGCGTTCGGCCTCTACATGCGCCAGCCCGACGGCCACTTCGAGCCGTTCCACCTGCAGGTGCTGCAGATGACCGGCGCCGGCGACGACCTGCGGGTGGAGCACGTGACGGCGTTCTTCGACCCCCGGCTGTTCGCGCGGTTCGGGCTGCCCGAGCGGCTGCCCGCCGACTACGTCCCGGCCTGACCGGGAGACGGCATGACCGCCGAGCCCGCGCCGGACGGACTCGTCGCGGGCCTGGACGTGCTGCAGCGGGCGCTCGACTACACCCGGGCCGCGCTGGCCACGATCACCTGCGACGACATCGACCGGCCGACGCCCTGCACCGGCTGGACCCTCGCCGACCTGCTCGCCCACATGGAGGACGCGCTCGACGCGTTCGCCGAGGCGGCCGACGGCTCGGTCGGGCTCAGCAGCGCCGCGCCGTCCCCGCTCGAGCAGCGCGTCCAGCGGCTGCAGGCCAAGGCGTGCGCCCTGCTCACCGCCTGGCTGTCCGCCGCCTCCCCGGTCGTCGACGTCGCCGGGCACCCGCTCCCCGTCGACGCGGTCGCCCGGATCGCCGCCCTCGAGATCACCGTCCACGGCTGGGACGTCGGCCGTACGACGACCAGGGGCATCGCGATCCCCGAGCGGCTCGCCGCCGACCTGCTCCCCACGGCGCTCCAGGTCGCGCTGGGCGACGACCCGCGGTTCGCCCCGCCGGTGCCGGTGGCGGTCGAGGCGCCCGCCGGGGTGCACGTCCTCGGGCTGCTGGGCCGGCGGTCGTCGTACTCCTAGACTGCGCGCCATGCCGGAGTCGAAGGAGCACCCCGTCCGCCACCGCAACCGCCGGATGCTCGGCCGCGACCCGCACGAGTCGCACCGGGCCGCGACCCCGCTGGAGCTGCTGTTCGACCTGACCTTCGTGGTCGCGTTCGGCACGGCCGCCAACGAGCTGGCCCACGCGCTGGCCGAGGACCACATCGGCAGCGGCATCGCGGCCTTCGCGTTCGCGACCTTCGGCATCTCCTGGGCATGGATCAACTTCACCTGGTTCGCCTCGGCGTACGACACCGACGACTGGATCTACCGGCTGACCACGATGCTGCAGATGGTCGGCGTGCTGATCTTCGCGCTCGGGATCAAGCCGATGTTCACGTCGGTCACCGAGCACGGCGAGACCCTGGACAGCGACGTCATCGTCTGGGGCTACGTGGTGATGCGGGTCGCGATGCTCTTCCAGTGGTGGCGCGCCAGCCGCCACGACCCGGGTCGCGGCACGGCATGCCGGACCTACATCGTGTCGATCGCGACCGCCCAGGTGCTGTGGTGCGTGCTCGCGCTCGTCGACCTCCCGGTCGGCACGACCTTCGCCCTGATCATCGTGCCGTTCCTCATCGAGATCGGCGGGCCGGCGTACGCGGAGACCCGACGCGGCGGCACGCCCTGGCACGCCCACCACATCGCCGAGCGCTACGGCCTGATGGTCATCATCACCCTCGGCGAGGGCATGATCGGCACGATGGCGGCGATCAACGTGCTCGCCGAGGGCGGCCTGACGTGGGACATCGGCCTGTTCACGATCGCCGGCACCGCACTCACCTTCGGCATGTGGTGGTGCTACTTCGTCGTTCCGGCCGGCGAGATCCTGCACGCGCGCCGCGAGCGCTCCTTCGGCTTCGGGTACGGCGCCATGGGGCTCTTCGGCAGCATCGTGGCCGTCGGCGCGGGACTGCACGTGGCCGCCTACTACCTCGACGACCACGCGAAGATCGGCCCGACCGCCACCCTGTTGACCGTCGTCGTCCCGGTCGCGCTGTTCATCGCGGTCTTCTACGCGGGCTACTCCCTGCTGACCCGGTCACTCGACTCCTTCCACGTGGCCCTGCTCGTGCTCACCGCCGTCACCCTCGTGGTGCCGGTGCTGATGGCGCAGGCCGACGTGGACCTGACGTGGTGCCTGCTGGCGCTGGCCCTGGCACCGTGGGTGTCCGTGGTCGGCTACGAGACCGCCGGCTACCGCCACAACATCGAGGTGCTCGAGGGCCTCAGGGACTGACCTCGGCCGGCTCGTCGCGCAGCGGGTGGGCGAGCTCGTCCGCCGGGAGCCGCGCCCCGACGATCGCGACCGCAGCCGCGACACCCGGCACGAGCGCGGCGATGGCGAAGGTCGCCTCCAGCCCGATCAGGTCGGCGACCGGGCCCGCGACCGCCATGGAGACCGGCATCAGGCTGATCGAGACGAAGAAGTCGAGCGAGGCGACCCGGCCGAGCAGCTCCGGTGGCACCCGGCGCTGCAGCAGCGTGCCCCAGATGACCATCGGCGCGGAGAAGAGCGCACCCAGCACGAACGCCGCGACGACGACCTGCCAGACGGCGGTCGCGAACCCGATCGCCAGGAAGGGCAGGCAGCCCACACCCCACATCAGGTTCATCCAGGTGAGGTAGCGCCGCGGCATCGGCAGCGACCCGGTCACCATCGAGCCGACGGCGCCGCCGATGCCGAAGCCGGCCATCACCAGCGCGTGGTCGCCCGGTCCCCCACCCAGCTCGTCCTTGATCAGGAACGGCACGAGCACCTCGAGCGGGCCCATCATCACCAGCACCATGACCGAGGCGAAGAGCAGCGTCGCCAGCAGCCACGGGGTGCGCACCATGTAGACGAAGCCCTCGCGCATGTCGGCGAGCGCGGTCGCCACCGCGTGGCCGACCCCGCCGCGGGCCTCGAGGTCGGCGACCGGGAGGTCACGTCGTACGGCGGTCAGGGGGACCATCAGCAGCACCAGGAGCCCGCCGAGGTACGCCGCTGCCGCCACCGAGACGGCCGCCGAGGACGAGGCCGCACCGACGACCAGGCCGGCGACCGCCGGTCCCGCGGCCTGGCCGATGGTCGGGCGGACCATGCCCTCGAACCCGTTGACGGCGAGCAGGTCCTCCTCGGGGACCAGGGCGGGCAGCCACGCCGAGTAGGCGGGGTAGTAGAAGGCGAGCGCCATGCCCGCCGTGAAGGCGACGACCGCGAGGTGCCACAGCTGGGTCAGGTCGGCGAACGAGAGGACGGCGACGACGGTCATGCCGGCCAGCTCGACGGAGGTCGTCACGGCGAGGATCAGCTTCTGCGGGACCCGGTCGGCGACCACGCCTCCGAGCAGCGCCGGCAGCAGCACGCCGACGGCGCCGGCCGTGCTGACCACGGACAGCGCGCTCGCACCGCCGCCGATCCGGATCACCTCCCACACCAGCGCCACGATCCACACGCCGCTGCCGAAGCTGGTGAGCACGAGGGCACCACCGAGGCGGCGGTAGGCGGCGTGCCGGAACGGCGTGAACGCGCGCGGCAGCCGCCGGACCGGGGTCGGCGGCAGGGGGGTGAGCTGATCGGTCATGGTCGTCCTCCAGTGTGCAGGGATGGACCGACACCGGCCACTGGATTCATCGCGGGCGCGCGCATGTCGTCATCCGACAACCTCAACCACGGTTGAGGTCAACCGGACGACGAGCGCCCGTGGCGTCAGGAGACCGGCAGGGCGACGTACGTCGTGTCGAGGTACTCCTCGATGCCCTCGAAGCCGCCCTCCCGGCCGAATCCGCTCGCCTTCACCCCGCCGAAGGGCGCGGCCGGGTTGGAGACCAGCCCGGTGTTGATGCCGAGCATTCCTGTCTCGAGCCGCTCCGCCAGCCGGATCGTGCGGGCGAGGTCACGGGTGTAGGCGTAGGCCGCGAGCCCGTACTCCGTCGCGTTCGCCAGCTCGATCGCCTCGTCCTCGCTGGTGAAGGCGGTGATCGGCGCGACCGGCCCGAAGGTCTCCTTGGTCACCGCGTCCGCGTCGGCCGGTACGTCGACCAGGACCGTGGGCGGGAAGAAGAACCCGTCACCCGTGGGCGCCTCGCCGCCGGTGAGCACGCGGGCGCCCCGAGCCACGGCGTCGGCGACCGTCGCGGACACCGAGGCGACCGCCTTCTCGTCGATGAGCGGACCGACCTGCACCCCGACGTCCTGGCCCCGGCCGACCCGGAGGCCGCCCATCCGCTGCGCCAGCCGCTCGGCGAAGTCCGCCGCGACCGGCTCCTCCACGAGGAAGCGGTTGGCCGACGTGCAGGCCTCGCCCATGTTGCGCATCTTGGCGACCATCGCGCCCTCGACCGCCGCGTCGAGGTCGGCATCGGCGAAGACGAGGAAGGGCGCGTTGCCGCCGAGCTCCATCGACACCCGCTGCAGCTGGCCCGCGGACTGCTCGACGATCTTCTTGCCGACCACCGTGGACCCGGTGAAGCTCACCTTCCTCAGCCGCGGGTCTGCCTGGAGCGTGCTGCTGAGCCCGCCCGAGTCGCTGGTCGTCACGACGTTCAGTACGCCGGCGGGCAGGCCCGCCTCGGCGAGGAGCGCCGCGAGGTGGAGCATCGTCAGCGGCGTCTGCGCCGCCGGCTTGACCACCATCGTGCACCCGGCCGCGATCGCCGGACCGATCTTCCGGGTCCCCATCGCGAGCGGGAAGTTCCACGGCGTGATGAACAGGCACGGGCCGACCGGCTTGCGCACCGTCAGCAGGCGGCTGCCGCCGGCCGGGTTCTGCATCCAGCGGCCGTGGATCCGTACCGCCTCCTCGGAGAACCAGCGCAGGAACTCTGCGCCGTAGGCGACCTCGCCCTTGGCCTCCGCGATCGGCTTGCCCATCTCCAGGCTCATCACCAGGGCGAGGTCGTCGGCGTGCTGGGTGACCAGCCCGAACGCCCGGCGGAGGATCTCCCCGCGCTCGCGGGGCGCCGTCGCCGCCCACGCAGCCTGTGCGTCGACCGCCGCGTCGAGCGCCGCCCGGGCGTCGTCGAGCGTCCCGTCGGCGACGTCGGTGAGCACCGACCCGTCCGCCGGGTCGATGACGTCGATCCGGCCCCCGCCGCTGCCGGGCACCCACGCACCTCCGACGTACAGCTGGCGGTGCGACTCCGGGAGCAGGTGGCCGAGGCGTTCGCGGAAGCTCATGGCCTCACTCTGGCACCTCCCTGGCTGGCGCGGCAGGGCTCGCGAGCAGGGACCTTGGTCCCGGTCCAAGGGACCGAACGTAGGATTCTCCGGCTCTCCCCCTTGACCGGCTGGGGTGCGGGGTTAGAGTTGTCCCGTCGTACTTCGGAGGGAGCACCGATAACGACAAGAGCCCCTCGTTGACCCCATGCAATGAGGGGCTCGCTCCTTTTTGTTGCGCGAGCGCGTCTTCGCTCCGGCGGGGGCAGCAAGCTGCCGTCGCTTCGCTCTCGCCGCGCTGCCGCGCCGCAGTTGCCCTCCGTAGGTCCAGCCTTGGCATGGCGGCAAGCCGACATTGCATGGACAGGGCGCGAGCGCGTCTTCGCTCCGGCGGGGGCAGCAAGCTGCCGTCGCTTCGCTCTCGCCGCGCTGCCGCGCCGCAGTTGCCCTCCGTAGGTCCAGCCTTGGCATGGCGGCAAGCCGACATTGCATGGACAGGGCGCGAGCGCGGCTACGCCGCAGGGCAACGCAGCGTGGCGGCAGGAATGGGGTAGTCCTGAGTCACCAGGTGACTCGAAGGTTCCCCACTCGCGCCAGATCGGCCCCGAGCCGGGCGGCCGCGCCAGCGGCGGCGCGGGCGAAGCCCGTGCCGGCTGCGCGCCGCCATCCGTCCGACCGGGACCCGCAGTCAAGGGCGCCGCAGGCGCCGCGCAGCGGGGCCGAAGGCACCCTTGACGGCGGGTGTCGGACGGATAAGCGCGCGGCCGCCCGAGACCAACCACGATCAAGAACCCTCAGCGGGCGCCGCGGAGGAACTCCTCCAGCAGCGGACCGGCGGTGCGCGACCCCGACTCACCCGTCTGCACGAACACCGCGACCGCGAGGTCGCCCTGCGCGGCGATCATCCACGCGTGCGTGCGGATGGTGCCGCCGTCGGCGTACTCGGCCGTGCCGGTCTTGGCGATGACCGGAGCGCCGGGGATGTCGGCGAGCCCGCGGCCGCTGCCGTCGGTGACCACCCGGCGCAGCATCGCCTTGAGCTGCCTGGCCTCGGCGGGGGACAGCGGTGCCGCCCCGGACGGGACGGACACGTCGACCCCGTCCACCAGGTGGGGTACGACGGTCGTGCCGGCCTGCACGCTCGCGATCACCGTGGCCATCGCCATCGGTGAGGCGAGCACCTTGCCCTGGCCGATCAGGTCGGCGGCACCCTCGGTCTCGCTGGCGGGCGGGGGGACCTCCCCGAAGTAGGCCGGGAAGCCGAGGTCGTGGTCGATGCCGAGCCCGAGGCTGGCAGCGGCGTCGGCGAGGTCGCCGTCCTGCACCTTCGCGCGGGCGCCGATGAGGGCGGTGTTGCACGACTGGGCGATCGCCTCCTCGAGCGGGATCGTGCCGATCGCGGACGAGGGGTAGTCGGAGTAGTTCTTGAACCGCTTGCCGTCGACGGTGACGGTCGGCGTGCACTCGACCGGCGTCTGCGGGGTGAGGCCGGCGCGCAGCAGTGCGAGCGAGGTGACGGACTTGAAGGTGGAGCCGGGGGCGAACTGGCCGAAGGTCGCGTAGTTCTGGCCGCCCGTGCCGGCGCCATTGGCGGCGGCGAGGATCGAGCCGTCGCTCGGGCGGACCGCGACGATCGCGCTGGCCGGCGAGACCCCGGCGAGCACCTGCTCGGCGAGGGTCTGCAGCCGGCGGTCGAGGGTGAGCGACAGCGGCTTGCCGGCAGCAGGCTCGGAGAGGAAGAGCTCGCGCTCCTCGCCCCCGTCGGCCGGGACGGCGTGAACGGCCCGGCCGGTGGTGCCGCGCAGCTGTTCGTCGTAGCGCGCCTGCAGCCCGGAGATGCCGGCCACGTCGCCGGGCCGGTAGGCCTCGGGGTCCTTCTCGACCATCTCGGCGGTGACCGGCCCGACCCGGCCGAGGATCGGGGCGGCGAAGTCGCGGGTCGGGGCGAGCGCCTGCTCGCCGGTCACCTGGTGGGCCCCGGTGATCGCGTCGATCCCGGTCACCACTGCCGGGGGCACCTCGTCCGCCCGGTAGGTGATCGCCTCGACGAAGGCCTTGTCCCCCGCCGCCCGGACCGCCTTCACGAACGGTGCGACCTCGATGTCGACCAGCTCGGCGAGCGCCCGTGCGGAGGCCGGCGCCGCGGTGGCCGCCACCCGGGTGCGGTCGATCCCCACCCGCACGACCGGCCGCTCGGTGACCAGCTTCTCGCCGCCGGCACCCGTGATGTCGCCCCGCTTCGCGAGCAGGGTGGTTGCGTCGAGGATCTCGCCCTCGACGAGGCTGGGCTGCACGATGCTCGGCGCCCAGCCGACGGACCACGCGTCACCGCCCGAGAGCGCGACGGTCGTGTCGTAGGTCCACGGGTCGCCGCCGTCGACGACGGGCCACGACCAGGTCAGGGTCGCCGTGGGCTCCTCGCCGTCACCGTCGACGTCGGCGACCGTCACGTCCGGGGCGATCCCGTCCATGCCGTCGACGACGGCGGCGTACTCCTTCGCGACGGTGGCGGCGTCCGCGCCGGTCCAGGTCACCCCGGACAGCGGGTCGGCCTCGCTCGCGCCGTCGGCCGGCGCCGCGGCGGCCGCCAGCGCCGTGGCCAGTCCCTCCGCGGCCTTCCGCGCACCATCCTCCCCGTCGGACCCGTCGCCGGAGCACGCGGACAGGCCGAGCGCCGGGACGAGGAGGAGGCAGGTGGCCACCGAGGTTCGCCGCATGCGGTTTGTTCTACCAGCCCGACCCGAGCGATCCGGGATCACACAAGGGCCGCCCGGACCAGGGAGGGCCGCCGGATCCGATAACTGATCACCCCGTGCCTTGAAAGGTAAAACGGTGTTGAACACAGCACTCGGGAATCCGGTTCGATCACTCAGGCGCTGCTCCGCGCCACGACCATGGGGGTTTTCGTGAACCACCGACCCACTCACCGCAAGTCCACACGCACGCGTTCGAGGCTCGTCGCTGTCGCAGCGACCGCCCTGGCCGCGGGCTTCCTCGCCACGCCGTCTTCCCAGGCGTGGGACGACGATCCGCACGTCATCCTCCAGGGAGGCGGCGGCTGCCAGCAGCTGTTCTACAAGGCGACGGCAGTGTCGTTCGCCCTCGACAACGGGGAGGTCGCGAGCAGCCAGTTCGTGAACCGTTCCTACAAGGTGAACTTCCACAACATCCCCGGAGCACCGCTCAACGGGGTCGGCGGCACCGCCGTCGTGGAGTGCACCAATGTCCTCAAGCCGACCCAGAAGTACTACTGGCAGCGCGGGATCTCCGTGCAGCGCCCGCGCGTCGGGAACATCCAGACGCTCAACCTCGGCGGCGGATGATCCCCACCGTCCTGATCCTGTGAAAGGCGTCGGGTGCGGCTGTTGCGACAGCCGCACCCGACGTCTTTTTTCCCGCCCTGCTTCGGGTCAGCCGACGAGCAGCCCCGCCACCAGCGGCTTGTAGCCGGAGGAGTGGCCGAGCCGGTTCGGGTGGTAGCTCTCGCTGATCGGGCTCGACAGTCCGTTGAGCCACTCGACGTCGTCACAGACGGCATGTCCGACGAACCGCGAGGTCGGGTTGGCCCATTTGAAGCCCTTGGCGCTCGCGGCGGCCGACAGCTTGCTGTTGAGCAGGTCGGCGGTCTGGTTGAGCCGGGTCTCCTCGGCCGGGCTGAACCAGGTGCCGGCGTTGCAGTCCTCACCCATGAACAGGCGCGGGTAGCCGACGACCACGACCACCGCGTTCGGCGCCTTGGCCTTGATCGAGGAGTAGAGCGTGCTCAGCCGGCCGGGCAGCGTGTTGTTGATGAAGGACTGGGCCGAGTTGATCGCGCCGTCGCAGTTCGACATCCAGCCGGGTTGGGCGCACTCGGTGATCACGCCGGTGAAGCCGGCGTCGTTGCCGCCGACGGAGATCGTGACGTACGACGTCGAGGAGCTCAGCGCGCCCAGCTGGCTGTTGGTCACGGTGCTCGTCGTGGCGCCCGAGCAGGCCTTGAAGTTCAGGCTGTAGCCCTTCGCGGACGCGACCAGCTTGGGGTAGGCGTAGGTCGAGCGCTGGCAGCTCGTGCCGTCGTCGATGTAGCTGCGGGTGCCGACACCCGAGGCGTAGGAGTCGCCGAGGGCGACGTACACGGGTGCAGCGGAGTGCGCCGGTGGGGGGACGGCGACCAGGCCGACCAGGGCCGCGGAGAGGATCGAGCCGAGGGAGAGGAGCAGGCGGAGCGACGACCGAGACATGAAGCCACCTTCGTGAGAGCCAGTGTGATCTGGGTCACTACATCACGAAGCGGTGACGGCGTCACCCGGCCGGAGTCGAATGCCTGGCCAACAGCGGGAGACCCTTCGTCGTACCGGCGACGATGTCCTCGACGTGCGCCTGGAAGCCCGGGCAGGTGGTGATGTCGTGGGCGCGGCACTCCAGGGCGTGCCGGGTGAGGTGACGTGAGCGCTCGAGCTCCGCCTGGCGGCGGTCGAGCTCGTCGAGGTGGGCCCGCAGTGCGTCGCGGCGGCCCTCGGCGGACGCGTCGACGAGGGTCCGGATCTGGTCGAGGCTCATCCCGGAGGCCTTGCTGGCGATGATCGTCGCCACCCGGTAGGCGTCGTCCTCGCCGTACACCCGGCGGCCGGCGGCATCGCGCTCCGGCGCGAGCAGGCCGCGGTCCTCCCAGTGCCGCAGCACGTGGGTCTCGAGCTCGAACCGCTCGGCGAGGTCGCCGATCGACCAGCGGATGTCACGACGCCTTGACTTCATGTCCACATGAAGTCACATGCTCGTGACCAGCGTCAACCCACGAACTCGTGCAGGAAGGGAATCACCATGAAGGACACCTACGACGTCGCCGTCATCGGCGCCGGATCCGCCGGCCTCCAGGCCGCCCAGACCCTCGGCCGGATGCACCAGCGCACCGTGGTGCTCGGCACCGACCGCTACCGCAACGACCCGACCGGCCACATGCACAACTTCCTCGGCCACGACGGCGCACCGCCGGCCGAGCTGCGCACGGCCGCCCGCAAGGACGCGGAGGCGTACGACGACGTGCACCTCCGCGACGCCGAGGTGCTGCGGGTCTCGGGCGAGCTCGGCGACTTCGTCCTCGAGCTCGCCGGCGAGGAGCCGGTGCGCGCGCGGCGGGTGCTGCTCGCCAGCGGTGTGCGCGACACCCTGCCGGACGTCCCGGGCGTCGCCGAGGAGTTCGGCGACCTGGTCGCGCACTGCCCGTTCTGCCACGGCCACGAGTTCGCGGGCACCCGCGTCGGCATCCTCGGGTCCGCGCCGCACGTCGCCGCGATGGCCTCGATGGTCGGTCCGCTCGCCCGTGAGGTCGTCGTGCTCGCCCACGGCGGGGAGCTCGACGACGCGACCGCCGCGGGCCTCGCGCGGCTCGGTGTCCCGGTCGTGCCCGGTGCCGTCGCCGCCGTACGACGTGAGGGCGACGGGCTGGTCGTCGACGTCGCCGGCGCCGAGCCGGTCACCCTGGGCGGCCTCTTCGTCAAGACCGACTGGGCGCTGGCCGCACCGCACGCGGGCCAGCTGGGCGTCGAGCTCTCCGAGACGGGAGCCGTCGTGGTCGACGCGTTCGGCCGCACCAGCGTGCCCGGCGTGTACGCCGCCGGCGACATGGCCCAGGGTCCGGGGCTCCCGATGCCGATGGCCTCGGTGCTGGTCGCGGCATCCGGCGGACTCGTCGCCGCGGCGGCCTGCGTGCAGGATGCCGCGCTGGCCCGGATCGCCTGACCCGCCCGCGATAGTCCCGGGTCAAAAGCACCGAGATCCGGCCGCAACCGGTGCTTTTGACCCGGGAGTATCGCAATCGGTCAGTACCAGCCCACCCGCTCGGAGTGCGCCCACGCCTTCTGGGGCGTGCCGTAGCGGGCCCCGATGTAGGCCAGGCCCCAGTTGATCTGGGTCTCCGGGTTCGTCCGCCAGTCACTGCCGACGACGGCCATCTTGGTGCCGGGCAGCGACTGCGGGATGCCGTAGGCGCTGGACGTGGGGTTGTCGGCGAGGTGGTTCCAGCCGGACTCGCGTTGCCAGAGCGCGTCGAGGTAGGCCCACTGGTCCTCGGGGAACCCGAACTCGATCATCAGCCGGTAGCCGAGCGCGCGGTTGGAGCCGGGGTCGACGTCGGCCGGCGCCTCGACGGGTGGCAACCGCTTCGCGATCCGCTCGGCCCGGCGGGCGAGCTGGGCCATGATCTCCACGTCCGGTACGTCGGCCCGGGCACCGGACCGCGACACCTCGTCCGGTCGCGGGGTCGGCGCCGGGGTCGGGACGGCGCTCGTCGGCGGAGCCGGGTCCGGAGCGGCCCCGGGGGTCGCCGCCGTCCCGCACGCGGTCGCGAGCAGCGCGACGGCGGCGCACAGCACGGACCGACCCCCCATGGGGATGGACGGTACGTCAGTCGCGGGGCTTGCGCGAGCGGTTGCGGTCACGCGGCTGGGTGGCGCCGTCGCGAAGGCATGCTGGGCGCACGTCGAGCGTCGGCAACGCAGCCAGCGCGCGTGCATCGCGGCGCGCAGCAGGCGCCACTCAGCCGCGTGACCGCTTGGGCGGACCGTAGTCCTTGGCCAGCTCGATGAGCTTGCCGCTGATCCGGGTGTTCTTCAGCCGCTCCCACTGCTCGGAGCTGAGCTGCGCGGGCAGCTCGACGATCGAGTAGTCGGGCCGGATCGTGATCTTGCCGAAGTCGCGGCGGTCGAGGCCGCCCTCGTTCGCGAGCGCGCCGACGATCTGGCGGGGCTCGACGCGGTGCCGCTTGCCGACCTGGATCTTGTAGGCCTGGAAGTTGCCGCCCGAGCGCGGCGTACGGTCACGCGGGCCCCGGTCGCCCCGGTCGCCCCGGTCGCCACCGCGACGGTCGTCGCGGTCGTCGTACTCCCGGCGGGGGCGGCGCTCCGGCTCCGGCTCGGCCTCGAGGAGGAGCGGGGTGTCGCCCTGCATCACGATCGCCAGTGCTGCGGCGACGTCGACCTCGGGGACGTCGTGCTCCTTGATGTAGTGGCTCACCACGTCGCGGAAGAAGGAGATGCTGGGCGACTCCAGCGCGGCCGTGATCTGGTCGTCGAAGCGGCTCAGCCGCGACTCGTTGATCGCGTCGACGCTGGGGAGCTGCATCTGCTCGAGCGTGGAGCGGGTGGCCTTCTCGATGTGCTTGAGGAGGTAGCGCTCGCGCGGGGTGATGAACGAGATCGCGTCGCCGCTGCGGCCGGCCCGGCCGGTGCGGCCGATCCGGTGCACGTAGGCCTCGGTGTCGGTCGGGATGTCGTAGTTGAAGACGTGGCTGATCCGGGGCACGTCGATGCCGCGGGCGGCGACGTCGGTCGCGACGAGGATGTCGAGCTTGCCGTCCTTGAGCTGGTTGACGGTGCGCTCGCGCTGCGCCTGCACGATGTCGCCGTTGATGGCGGCGGCGCTGTAGCCGCGGGCGCGCAGCTTCTCGGCGAGGGTCTCGGTCTCGTTCTTGGTGCGCACGAAGACGATGGCGCCCTCGAAGTTCTCGACCTCGAGGATGCGGGTGAGCGCGTCGACCTTCTGCGGGTAGCTGACGATCAGGTAGCGCTGCTTGATGTTCTCGGCGGTCCGGGTCTTGCGCTCGATGGCGATCTCGACCGGGTCCTTGAGGTAGGTCTGCGACAGCGCGCGGATCTGCTTCGGCATCGTGGCCGAGAAGAGCGCGACCTGCTTGTCGGCCGGGGTGTCGGCGAGGATCGTCTCGACGTCCTCGGCGAAGCCCATGTTGAGCATCTCGTCGGCCTCGTCGAGGACCAGGAAGCGCAGCTCGGTGAGGTCGAGCGTGCCCTTCTCGAGGTGGTCCATGATCCGGCCCGGCGTGCCGACCACGATGTCGACGCCGCGGCGCAGCGCGGAGAGCTGGACGCCGTACCCCTGGCCGCCGTAGACGGGGAGCACGCTGACGCCGCGCAGGTTGGCGGCGTACTTCTCGAACGCCTCGCACACCTGCAGGGCCAGCTCACGGGTCGGCGCGAGCACCAGCGCCTGCGGCTGTCCCTCGGTACGCCGCTGCGTCAGGTCCAGCTGGTCGAGGATCGGCAGCGCGAAGGCCGCCGTCTTGCCCGTGCCGGTCTGAGCCAGGCCCATCACGTCGCGGCCCTCGAGCAGGTGCGGGATGGTCTGGGCCTGGATCGCCGACGGCGTCTCGTAGCCGACGTCGGTCAGCGCCTGCAGGATCCGGTCGCCGAGGCCGAGGTCGGCAAAAGTCGTGGTCTCGTTCTCAGCGGTCTCACTCACCCGACAAGGGTAGTGGCGTGAGGCATTTCACGCCGGATCGTCGGCGCGGTGCCGTGCGTCACGCTCACTCGACGGTGACCGACTTCGCGAGGTTCCGGGGCTTGTCGATGTCGTGGCCCAGCGACAGCGCCGCGTGGTAGGCGAGCACCTGCAGCGGGATGGTCAGCAGGATCGGGTCGAGCTCGCGCTCGTTCTTCGGTACGTCGATCCGCTCGACCTTGCCCGCCAGGTCGCCGAGGTCCACGCCCGCATGGGTGACGACGGTGAGCGGGCCGCCCCGGGCCGCGATCTCGTGCAGGGCCGCCACGTTGCGCTCGACCAGCTCGTCGTCGGGCACGATCGCGACGGTCGGCACCGCGGTGGAGATCAGCGCGAGCGGGCCGTGCTTGAGCTCGCTGGTCTGGTAGGCCTCCGCGTGGCGGTAGCTGATCTCCTTGAACTTCTGCGCGCCCTCGCGCGCCACCGGGAAGCCGCGCACCCGGCCGATGAAGAACAGGCTCTCCGCCTCGGCGAGCGACTTCGCCACGACGGCGAGCTCGGGTTCGGCGGCGAGGACCTGGTCGATCTGGCCGGGGATCGCGTTGAGGCCGGCGATCAGGCGGCGCCCGTCGGCGATGGAGAGGTCGCGCACCCGGCCGAGCTGGACGGCGAGCATCGCGAAGGCGAGGTACATGTTGGTCAGCGCCTTGGTCGAGGCGACCGCGACCTCGGGGCCGGCGTGCAGGTAGATGCCGCCGTCGACCTCGCGCGCGATCGCCGAGCCGACCACGTTGACCAGGCCGATGACGAAGCCGCCCTTGCGCTGGATCTCCTGGACCGCGAGCAGGGTGTCGATGGTCTCGCCGGACTGGCTGACGGCGACGTAGAGCGTGTCCGGCTCGACGATCGGGTTGCGGTAGCGGAACTCGCTGGCGGCCTCCGCGTCGGCGGGGATCCGGGCGAGCTCCTCGATCAGCGAGGCGCCCATCTGCCCGACGTAGTACGCCGATCCGCAGCCCAGGATCTTGACCCGCTTGATCGCGCGCAGCTCGCGGGCGTCGAGGTTGAGGCCGCCGAGGTGGCCGGTGCCGAACTTGTCGTCGAGCCGGCCGCGGAGCACCGCCTCGGCACGCGCAGGCTGCTCGAGCATCTCCTTGTGCATGAAGGACTCGTGGTCGCCGGCGTCGTACGCCTCGGGGTCGATGTCGACCTCCTTGGCCCGGCGATCGGTGGCGGAGAGCCCGGAGGCGTCGATGCGCCAGGTCTTGAAGCCGCCCGCGGTCACGGTCGCCATCTCGCCGTCGTCGAGGTGCGCGACGGTCGTCGTGTAGCGCACGACGGCCGCGAGGTCGGACGCGACGTGCATCTCGTGGTCGCCGACGCCGATGATCAGCGGGCTCCCGTTGCGCGCCACGACGATGCGGTCGGGGAAGTCGGCGTGGGTCACCGCGATGCCGTAGGTCCCCTCGACCCGGGCCAGGGCCTCGGCCGTGCGCGCCTCGAGGGTCTTGGCGCTCGAGCGCGCGACCAGGTGGGCGAGCACCTCGGTGTCGGTGTCCGAGGCGAGGACGACGCCGGCGTCGGACAGCTCGGCCCGCAACGCGGCGGCGTTGTCGATGATGCCGTTGTGGACGACCGCGACCCGGCCGGCCTCGTCGGTGTGCGGGTGGGCGTTGGCGTCGTTGGCGGGGCCGTGCGTCGCCCATCGGGTGTGTCCGATGCCGATCTTGCCGCCGAACCGCTTCGGCAGGCTGTCGCCCAGGTCGCGCACGCGGCCGGCCTGCTTCGCGACCTTGATCCCGCTCGAGCCGAGCACCGCGAGGCCGGCCGAGTCGTAGCCGCGGTGCTCCAGACGGGTCAGGCCCTCGAGCAGGAGGGGGGCCGCCTGCTGGCTCCCGATGTATCCGACGATGCCGCACATGTGATTCCGCCTCTATCCATAGATCATCCGGCGCAACTGGCGCTCGGAGAGTTCGGGCGCGGCCACCACGTGGCCGCGCAGCTCCTGCTGGAGCCGGGCGAAGATCTCGGCGTTCCTGGCGCCGTAGGTCTTCAGCTCCGCGTGCCGTCGCCGGACCCACTCCTCGACCGGCTCGTCGTGGAAGGACAGGACGTCCTCGACGAGCCGGAGCGCCTCGGTGGTGGTGAGCCCGCTGCTCTCCTCCACGTGGCGGACGAGCCGCGGGTCGACGTACACAACCCTGAGCGTGCATCCAGCAAGGCCGGAACTCAAGTTCCTGCCCGAAATCGGGCAGGAATCCATGACACCATGCGGACGGACCGTCGCTCTGTCGGCGAAAGTGGAGCGGACGCGCGGCACAACACGGCTCATCGAGGGGTCAGGTGGAGCAAGGAGGGTCCGATATCGGCATTTCAGGCGGGCTCGGTGGAGATCGTGCTATTCTGGTGAACACAAGGTGAACAGGAGGTGTCTCATGACCAACACCGAAGTGTCGACCCGGCTCGAGATGCGCTGGGTTCCCGTGACCGACACCCTCGGCCGCACGCACATGGAGGCCGTGTGGGTCGAGGTCGGCCAGCCGACCACGGCAGCCCACGCCGCCTGACCCGCCCCCCACACAGCTCGAAGGCGCCCCGCACCCGCGGGGCGCCTTCGGTGTCTTTTCGTGCACTGCGACCGGGTCCGGTCGCCTGGAGTTCACCTGCGTGACCCAGGTCATGCCTTGCGTTGGAATGGTTGACGTGTCACCATTGCTCTATTGGTTGACGTTTCAAACATCCACCACCACCCACAAGGAGCTACCTGACATGACCGAGAACGCCGCCCTCACCGACATCTCCGGCGACTACACCCTCGACGTCGCGCACAGCCGCCTCGGCTTCGTCGCCCGCCACGCGGTCGTCACCAAGGTCCGCGGCCAGTTCAGCGACTGGAGCGCCACCGCCCACATCGACACCGCGAACCCGGCCGCCTCGTCGGTCACCCTGACCATCAACCCGGCCAGCGTCAGCACCGGCAGCGCCGACCGCGACGGCCACCTGCAGTCGCCCGACTTCTTCGACGTGGCGCAGTTCCCGGAGTGGAAGTTCGTCTCCACCGAGGTCAGCCGCGACGGCGACGAGTGGACCATCACCGGCGACCTGACCATCAAGGACGTCACCAAGCCGGTCACGATCGAGTTCGAGGAGAACGGCTCGGCCAAGGACCCGTTCGGCAACGTCCGCGTCGGCTTCGAGGGCGACGTCACCGTCAACCGCAAGGACTGGGGCCTGACCTGGAACGCCGCGCTCGAGACCGGCGGCGTGCTCGTCTCCGAGAAGATCAAGCTCGAGTTCGACATCTCGGCGATCAAGAACGCCTGACACGCCCGGGGGCTCACCCCCGCCGTCGTACGACGCCCGGCCGGATCACCGATCCGGCCGGGCGTCGGCGCATGTCGCGGCCCGGGCACGCTGCCGCGCCGGCCTCGGCGCTGTAACTCAGTGTTACGAACACTCCCGGGGCGTTGGGCCGAGCGCCGCTCACGGAGCCGCTACCCGGGTGTTGATGGTGCTCGCTGAGCGTTGGGCGCGTGTCCAGCACCGAGGGAGCGCCACCAACCCCCGGGTTGTGTTCGAAACACTGAGTTACATGCCACCGACCAGCCCCCGCCCCGGAGGCTGCGGCACAATCCCGCCATGCGGCTGCTGGAGCTCACCGGGTCGATCGCGGAGTTCCACGCCCGGCCGATCCCCGACGACCTCCCCGAGGCCGAGGTCTGGTCCTACACGCCGCCCTGCCGCGGCCTCGTGCTCGGCAGTGCGCAGCAGGAGTCGATCGCCGACCTCGCCGCGGCCGAGCGCGCCAGCGTCGCGGTGGCGAAGCGCCGCAGCGGCGGTGGCGCCGTGTACGTCGACCCGGCGCGCTGCGTGTGGGTGGACGTCGTGCTCCCGCCCCACGACGAGCGGTGGCGCGACGACGTGCGAGAGGCGACCTACTGGCTGGGTGAGGCGTGGCAGCGCGCGCTCGGGACCCTCGGGATCGAGACCCGGCTCTACCGGGGCGGCCTCGAGCAGACGCCGTGGGGCCGGCTGGTCTGCTTCGCAGCGCTCGGACCGGGCGAGGTGCTGGTCGGCGACCGCAAGCTCGTCGGCATCTCGCAACGCCGCACCCGCGCCGGCGCGCGCTTCCAGTGCATCGCCTACGACCGCTGGGACGCACACGACGTGCTCGACCTGCTCGACCTCTCCGACCCCGACCGCGCCGCCGCGGCCGAGGACCTGGCCGGGCGCGCGACCGGCGTCGGCGACCACCTCGACCAGCTCCGCAGCGCCGTCATCGCCGAGCTGCTCGCCTGACACTGGTCCCGAGAACCATGCGCTGAGAGCATGGATGGGTGGACCTCGACACCATCCGCGCATTCCTTGCGGTCGCCGACGGGCAGACCGTCACCGAGACCGCCGAGCGCACGCACCGCACCCAGCCGGCGGTCTCGCGGGCGCTGGCCCGCCTCGAGCGTGATGTCGGTACGCCGCTGCTGCAGCGGGTCGGCCGCGGCCTCGTCCTCACCCCGGCGGGCCGGGAGCTGGTGCGGCACGCACGCGACACGCTGGACGCCTACGAGCGCGGGGTCCGCTCCGTGCAGGACGCGACCGCCCCGGACGGCGGGTTCGTGCCGTTGGCGTTCCTGCACACACTCGGCACGTGGCTGGTCCCGGAGCTGATCCGGGAGTTCCGCACGCAGCGGCCGAACGTGCGCTTCGACCTGCGCCAGCACGGCGACGCCGGCCTGGTCGACGACCTGCTCAACGGCGTCGTCGACCTCGCCGTGACCGGCGACCGGCCGCAACTGGCGCCGCTGGAGGGGCGGCGGCTCTTCCTGGAGCCGCTGCGGCTCGTGGTCCCTCCGGACCACCGGCTCGCCCGGCGTCGTACGGCCCGGCTGGCGGATGTCGCCGACGAGCAGTTCATCGTCCTGAAGCCGGGCTTCAGCCTGCGCGCGGTGACCGAGGACCTGTGCGGGCAGGTCGGGTTCGAGCCGAGGATCGGGTTCGAGGGCGAGGAGGTCGAGACCATCCGCGGCCTCGTCTCGGCGGGCCTCGGCGTCGCCCTGCTGCCCGAGCTGCGCGGCAGCGCGGCGGCCACGGCCCCCTCGCTCAGGGTCACCGACGTCAAGGCCTCCCGTGAGATCGGGCTGGCCTGGGTGAAGGACCGGCGGCTGCCGCCGGCGTCCGAGCACTTCCGCGAACACGCGCTCCGGACGAGCCGGAAGATCCATGTGACAGATGCATAGATCACCCCGGATCTAGGCATTGGACGCATTCCGAGTCCTCGCGCACGATGGTGATGCCCATCACCACCGACCGGAGGACACGGATGCCGGACATCGACCCCGCCGAGACCCAGGAGTGGCGCGACGCCCTCGCCGCCGTCCTGGAGTTCGAGGGCGAGGAGCGCACGAAGTTCCTCCTCGACCAGGTCATGGAGGAGGCGCAGCGACTGGGCTCGCGCGTCCCGTTCGTCGCGACGACCCCCTACGTCAACACCGTCGCCCCCGAGGACGAGCCGACGCACCCGGGCGACCGTGCCGTCGAGCACCGGATCCGCTCCGCGATCCGCTGGAACGCCCTCGCCATGGTGCTGCGCGCCAACAAGGACTCGACCGAGCTCGGCGGCCACCTCGCCAGCTTCCAGTCCGCCGCCACCCTCTACGACGTCGGCTTCCAGCACTTCTGGCACGCCGCCTCCGACGAACCCGGCAAGGAGCACGGCGGCGACCTCGTCTACGTGCAGGGCCACCTCTCCCCCGGCATCTACGCCCGGGCGTTCCTCGAGGGCCGGCTCACCGAGGCGCAGCTCGACAACTTCCGCCAGGAGACCGGCGGCAAGGGACTGTCGTCGTACCCGCACCCGTGGCTGATGCCCGACTTCTGGCAGTTCCCGACCGTCTCCATGGGCCTGGGTCCGCTGATGGCGATCTACCAGGCACGCTTCCTCAAGTACCTCCACGCGCGCGGCCTCGCCAACACCGCCGGCCGCAAGGTCTGGGCCTTCCTGGGCGACGGCGAGACCGACGAGCCCGAGTCGCTCGGCGCGATCTCGATGGCCGCGCGGGAGAAGCTCGACAACCTCGTCTTCGTCATCAACTGCAACCTGCAGCGCCTCGACGGCCCGGTGCGCGGCAACGGCAAGATCATCCAGGAGCTCGAAG
>CAZAQE010000015.1:0-36167 GCA_964487275.1 uncultured Nocardioides sp.
GCGATCGTGCGGGTGAGAGTGACCCAGGGATCACCCTCACCCGCACGACTCAGGCTCAGGCCAGGCCGCGGCGCTCCAGCAACGGCTGGATCGGCGCCGGCCGTCCCCGCCACTCGAGGTACGACGCCAGCGGGTCGCGGGTGCCGCCGATGCCGATCACGTGGCGGAGGTAGGCGTCGCCGTTCTCGCGGGTGAGGCCGCCGTTCTCCCTGAACCAGGCGACGGTGTCGGCGTCGAGGACCTCGCTCCAGATGTAGGAGTAGTAGGCCGAGGCGTAGCCGGAGCTGAAGCTGTGCGCGAAGTAGGGAGTGGAGTAGCGCGGCGGCACGGCCGGGTTGTCGAGGCCGACGGCGGCGAGCGCCTGCTGCTCGAAGGCGGCGACGGCCTCGGGGTCGGTCGGGACCTCGTCGGGCGCGAGCTCGTGCCAGGCCAGGTCGACCAGCGCCGCGGCGAGGTACTCGCTGGTGGCGAAGCCCTCGTTGAAGGTCTCGGCGGCACGGATCCGTTCGACGACCTCGGCCGGGATCGGCTCGCCGGTCTCGTGGTGGACCGCGTAGCTCGCCAGGACCTCCGGCCAGAGCACCCACATCTCGTTGACCTGCGAGGGGTACTCGACGAAGTCGCGGAAGACCGAGGTGCCCGCGAACTTGGGGTACGTCGAGCGGGCGAGCAGCCCGTGCAGGGCGTGGCCGAACTCGTGGAAGAGCGTGCGGGTCTCGTCCCAGGTCAGCAGGGTCGCCTCGCCGTCAGCCGGCTTGGGCACGTTGAGGTTGTTGACCACGACGGCGGACTCGTTGCCCAGCAGCTCCGACTGGTCGACGAAGCTGCTCATCCACGCCCCGCCCCGCTTGGAGTCGCGGGTGTAGAGGTCGAGCAGGTAGAGGCCGATCGGGGTGCCGTCGCGGCTGACCTCGAACACCCGCACGTCGGGGTGGTAGCCGGCCAGGTCGCCGCGCTCGGCGAAGAAGAGCCCGAAGAGCTTGCCGGCAGCGAAGAAGACCCCGTCCTGCAGGACCCGCTCCGCCTCGAACCACGGGCGCAGTGCGGCCAGGTCGACGTCGTACTCGGCGGCGCGGACCTTCTCGGCGTAGAACGGCCAGTCCCACGGCGCGACCTCGAAGCCGGCCTGCGCAGACAGGGCCTCCTGCTCACGGCGGGCGTTGCGGGCGGCCGGCGCCGCGAGCTGCTCGAGCAGCGCGCGGACCGCGGCGGGAGTGCCGGCGGTGTTGTCGGCGGTCACGAGAGCGGCGTGGTTGTCGAAGCCGAGCAGGCGGGCGCGCTCGGCCCGCAGCCGCAGGATGTCGAGCGCCAGCGCGCGGGTGTCGTGCTCGCCGCCGCGACTGCCGCGTGAGCGCTGCGCGGTGGAGAGCCGCTCGCGGACGGACCGGTCAGTGAGCGCCGCGAGGTGCGGGTGGGCGGTCGGCAGCACCAGCGTGAGCAGGAACTTCCCATCGAGGCCGCGCGCCCGCGCCGCGGCCGCGGCCGCCGACACCTCACCGGGGGTCAACCCGGCCAGCTCTGCCGGATCGTCGATGACGACGGCGAGGTCGTTGCTGTCGGCCTGGAGCGCCAGCTCGAAAGCGGTCTCCTTGCTGGAGATCTCGCTGTTCAGCGCGCGCAGCCGCGCCTTCTCGTCCTCGCCGAGGGCGGCGCCGGCGAGCCGGAAGTCTGCGACATACCTCTCGACGAGGTACGACGCCTCGGGGTCGAGCTCCGCCGCCTGCCCCGCCACGGACTGGATCCGCTCCCACAGCGCCGCGTCCAGCAAGATCGCGTCGGAGTGGGCAGCCAGCCGCGGCGCGAACTCCGCACGCACGGCATCGACAGTGGCCGAGGAGTCCGCTCCGGCCTTGTTGTGGAACACGCGCAGCACCCGCGACAGTGCGGTGCCGCTGCGTTCCAGGGGCACGAGCGTGTTGTCGAACGTGGGTGCCGCCGGGTCGGCGGTGATCGCCGCGATCGCTGCGAGCTGCTCGGCCATCGCGGCCTCGATCGCGGGCGCGTAGTCGTCGTCGGTGATGTCCGCGAAGGGCGGCAGCTGGTGGGGCAGTTCGCTCGGCGCGAGCAGGGCGTCCGTCGTCACTCCGTCACTGTAGTGACGGCATCCTCACCGGCACCGGAGGACGGCTCGGTGGACGGCTCCTGCTCAGCCCGCTCCTCCGCCGCCGTGCGGGTCGCGTCGGGCTCCGCGGTCGCGGTCGGCTCGGTGGACGGCTCCGGCGACGGGGTGGGTTCCGGGTCCGGGGTCGGCTCGGGGTCCGGGGTGGGCTCCGGGTCCGGGGTCGGCTCGGGGTCCGGCGTCGGCTCCGGGGCCGGGGTGGGCTCCGGGTCCGGGGTCGGCTCGGGGTCCGGCGTCGGCTCGGGGTCCGAGGTGGGCTCCGGGTCCGGCGTCGGCTCGGGGTCCGGGGTGGGCTCCGGGTCCGGCGTCGGCTCCGGGTCCGGAGTCGGCTCGGTGCCCGGCTGCCCGGACTCCCCGCCGTCACCGCCGTCACCGCCCCGGACGAGGTCGCCGGAGCGCGGGATCACCAGGTCCGACTGGCGGATGGCAGACCGCACGTGACGGATCGCCTTGTCGACGTCATCGTCACAGCCGCAGTCGACGAGGTCCCCGGGCAGGACCCCGGTGGGCATCGGGATGCCGATCGGCTGGTTCTCCATCTCCTCGGCGTAGAAGGCCGCCAGCGCGATCACCGTGTCGGCGTACCCCTTGGCCGCGTTGTACGACGCCAGCGCCTTCCGCAGCGCCCGCTCGGTCGACAGGTCCGGGCCTCCCGAGCACAGCAGCACGCTGGCGCCCAGCGCGGCGTCGTCGAGGTCCTGCGGGTTGCGCTTGGCGTCACTGTCGGCATCGACCGCCACGGCCGACCAGGTCGCCGGCAGGAGTCCGAGCGGACCGACGGTCGCGTCCCAGCGCGTGCTGCGGTCGAGGGCGCCGGCGTCGGTGTCGCTGATCCGGTTGCGCCCGCCCCGCCCGTCCTGGGGCGTGCCGACGAGGGCCGGGGTCACGAGACCGTCGTCGCTGACCTCGTGGTCGAGCGCCTCCCCACGACCGTGGTTCGACTCGATCCGGCCGATGGCGGCGAGCACCGTCCAGTCCAGGTTGCAGTCGGCTGCGCCATCGATGATCGAGGCCGCCCGCTGGTAGGCGAGCAGGGCGGCAGGAGGCGCGTCCAGCAGCGCGCCGTCGTACCCGGCTGCGGCGCCGACCGGCTTGCGAACCGGCGCCGGTCCGAGCACGACCTGCTGCGGCACGGCCGCCGGCCCCGGCACGACCCCGGAAACATCGGGCACGACCTGGTCCACCGGTGGCGCCGTTCCGGGATCGGGGTCCGCAGTCGATGCGGTCGGGATGCCACGACCGGTGATCCCGGTCAGGGCGAGCACGACGGCCAGTGCCGCGACGAGTCCGACAGCCCCGAGCGTCCGCCAGATCCAGCGTGTGGCCGGCTTGGTGGAGACCCCCATGCCACCGCACCTTTCTGCGAGAGTTGGACGTCACAAAGTGTTCGCCCTCGCCTCGCACTTCCGCAGCCGAATGGGCAGATCCATCGCCCCGCGAACCGTTCCGGAGGCGTTCGCGCGGGGCGTACCGCCCGTTCACCATCGGATCTGATGGATGAGAGGATGCCGCCCGTGGCCGAGCTGATCTTCCGTACCGGGACCATGGACGCCGGGAAGTCGACCCTCGCGCTGCAGACCAACCACAACCACGCGGCACGCGGTCGCGCCGGCCGCCTGTTCACGTCCCACGACCGGGCCGGTGCGGCGGTCGTGTCGTCCCGGCTCGGCCTCACCGCGCTCGCGGAGGAGGTGGAGCCGGACTTCGACTTCTGGCGCTACACCGTCGACGCGCTGACGCAGGGCGCCCGGATCGACTACTTCATCTGCGACGAGGCCCAGTTCTACACGGCCGAGCAGGTCGACCAGCTCGCGAAGGTCGTCGACGAGCTCCAGATCGACGTGTTCTGCTTCGGCATCCTCACCGACTTCCGGACCCGGCTCTTCCCCGGCTCCGCGCGCCTGGTCGAGCTGGCCGACCGGACCGAGGTGCTGCAGGTCGAGGCGCTGTGCTGGTGCGGCAAGCGGGCGACGCACAACGCCCGCACCGAGGACGGCGTGATGGTCACCGAGGGCGAGGTGATCGTGGTCGGCGACGTCGACACCGAGACGGCCGACCACCTCGCGCACCCCGCCGACGACGTCGAGGTGGCCTACGAGGTGCTGTGCCGCCAGCACCACCGCCGCGGGATGACCGCGGCACGGGCGCGGGCGGTCAGCCTGTCGCCTGAGCCCCTGCCGTTCCCGTAGCGGCGGAGTCGTCGCCCGAGGCGCTCAGCATCTCGGTCAGGTAGCCGCCGACCGGCAGCACCAGGTCGTCGGTCAGCTCGATGGTCGTGACCGTCGAGCAGGCACCCGACGGGACGTCGCAGGTCAGCAGCTCGACGGCGTCCCCCCGCTCGGCGAGGACGACCGCCGTGTCGCCGTCCAGCCAGTCGTAGGCGAACAGGGCGTCGGCGCGTTCGCCACCGCCGATCGGGTGCTCTTCACCGGTCGCCACCTCGACCACCGAACCGTCGGCCGTCGTCACCCAGCGGCCGTCCGGGGAGACGACGCCGTAGAAGCGGTCGTCGGTCGCCGGCAGCAGCACCGTTCCGTCACGGTCGCGGAGGTCGGTACCCAGGTCGGCCCCACCGTCCTCCTCGACGAGTCCGACGCGGAGTCCGACCGTCACGTCGCCGATCCACTGCAGGTCCTTGCCGACGGCGATCAACCGGCTCTCGCCCGTGGCGAGCTCGGTCGCAACCTCGCCGCGCAGGTCGGTCCAGTACGCCGTCCCGTCGTCGATCGCGAAGATCCAGGCCAGGCGCGGCGGCTCGCCGCCGGCCATCGACGCATCGAGGTGGTCGTCGTGGCGCTGCTGCTCGCCGGTCGCGAGATCGACCGTGACATACGCCGGCACGTCCCCACTCCGGTCCACCCAGCCCACGATCGAGCCGTTCTCGTCACCGACCAGCGGGCTCTGGCCGGCTCCGCCAGCGCCGATCTGCGCGACCTCGCCGTCGACCAGGGCGTAGACCTTGCCGTCGTCGTCCATGAACGCATAGCCGGCCCGGGTGCGCACGTAGACCTCCGCCTTCCGGCCCAGGTCGTACGACGCCGTGGGGGTGTGCAACGTGTTGCCGACCACCCACGACACCTCCGGCGGGGCGAGGCCGTCCGCGGGACCAGGGTCCTTCGCGGCGTCTCCCCCACCCAGCGCCACGGCGGCGCCGCCGGCGACGAGTGCCAGCGCAGCGACTCCCCCGACCACGGACGTGCGGCGGCGTCGTACGGCGCGGTCTCCGGACTCCACGATCGCGGCGAGGTCCACCGCGTCGAAGTCGAGGTCGGCCGCGCGGTCCATCAGTGTCTTCAGCTTCTCGGTCATGCCAGCACTCCTTCCGGGGCGAGCAGGTCGTCGATGTCGAGGTCGTCCCCCATCAGGTCGCGCAGACGGGTGAGCGCGGCCGAGGCCTGGCTCTTCACGGTGCCGACGGCGCAGCCCAGCATCTCGGCGGTCTGCCGTTCGGTGAGGTCCTCGTAGTAGCGCAGCACGATCACGGCCCGTTGCCGCGGCGGCAGCTGCGCGAGCGCCGCGAGCAGCGCCTGCCGGGCGACGAGGCCGTCGGCGTGTCCGTCGGTGGCCCGCTCCGGCAGCGTCGCCGTCACCCGCTCCGCGTTCCAGCTCCGCTTGCGGAACCAGGTGATCGCGGTCGTGGTGATCGCCTTGCGGGTGTACGCCTCGGCCGCCTGCGGGTGGCGCAGCCGCGGCCAGGCGACGTACGTCTTCGTCAGCGACTCCTGCACGAGGTCCTGGGCGAGCCCGACGTCGCCGACCATCAGGTAGGCGGCGCGGTGCAGCGCCCCGGAACGGGCGGCCACGAACTCCGCGAACGCGGCGCGGTCCCGAGCAGCCATGGTGCCTCCGGTCTTCCGGGGCCCCTGCGGCCCCACTCACCCACCCAGACGACGCGTGGGCCCGAAAAGGTTCGGTCGGTGGGGTCCGGTCAGTCCAGCAGGACCGGGATCAGCATCTCGTCGGGCGTCAGCGACCCGTGCATGCCGATCAGCTTGGTCTCGTAGGGGAAGCCGTCGGTCGAGAGCACGGCGAAGTCGTCGCGGCACGCGACGACGACGTCGCCGATCCGCGGCAGCACCGACGGGTCGACGGTCCCGAACCAGCCCCGGCCGATCGCCTCGGCGCGGGTGAGCACCTCGGCCCGCTTGCCGATCCGCTCGCGCCAGGTCGCCACCACGTCCGGCACCGCGCCGCCCGTGCAGTAGAGGTGGCGGAAGCGGGCCTCGCCACCCACGATCGCCACGCCGGCGCGCAGGTCGTCGTCGGAGGAGACGTCGATCCGCGAGGTGTCGGGCACGTCGACCATGCCGTGGTCGGCGACGACGACCAGGCGGCGATCGGCCGGCAGCGCCTCGCGGAGCTGCTCGGCCTCGTGGTCGATCATCGCGAGCTGCTGGAGCCACTGGCTCGAGGCGACGCCCCAGCGGTGGCCGGTCCAGTCGAGGTCGCCGTCGTAGACGTAGGTCAGGGCGGGCTGGCGCGGGTCCGGCCGGGACGCCGCGACGACGGCCGCGATCCGCTCGCCGACGCGGTCGACGCCGACGTAGTCCGCGCCGCGGTGGGCCGCGACGGTCAGGCCGCTGCCGTTGAACTCCCTCTTGTTGACCACCGTCACCCGCACGCCCGCCGCCTGCAGCGAGGAGAACGCCGTGGTGTGCGGCTGCCACTGGGTCGGCTCGACGTCGTGGTCCCAGGTCAGCGCGTTGAGCAGGTCGTCGGTGCCGGGGATCCGGGTCGTGAAGCCGACCAGGCCGTGCGCTCCCGGCGTCAGCCCGGTGCCGAGCGAGGTGAGCGAGGTCGACGTCGTCGAAGGGACGCCCGCCGTGGCGGGCGTCGAGCCGGCGAGCAGGGAGGAGAGGTACGGCGCCGCGTGGGCGTGCCGCTGCAGCAGCCGGGCGCCGAGGCCGTCGATGAGGAAGACGACGTACGACGCTGCCTCGGGCAGCGCCAACCCCGACGGGGCGGGGCCGAGCGGGCTGCCCAGCGCGTGCGCGGCTGCCGGGACGAGGTCGCCGAGCGACCGCACGCCGTAGGCGGGCTCGCAGAACCCGTCCTGGACCGGGGCGCCGGCGGCGAGCGGGTCAGCCACGGGTCAGCGCGGACAGGGAGGCGGCGAACGACAGCAGCCCGTCGACGGCGTCGGTGCCGTCGGCGGCGGCCGAGACGCGCAGCGAGAAGTCGTCGGACGACATGGTGCCGGTGTAGCCGTGGTCGGCCTCGCACTGCGGGTCGTCGCACGCGGCAGGCTCGAGGTCCATCCGGCTGACCGCGCCCCAGCCGATGGTCAGCACGGCCTCGGCCGGCGGCCGCGGACCCGCGGTCGGGTTGGTGGTCATCCGGGTGACCACGACCGAGGCCACGGCGCTGAGGCTGACCGCCTCGGTCGACGTCGACGTGTAGGGCTCCGGCAGCAGGTCGTCGCCGGCGTGCTCGTCGGTGTGCGCGAGGATCAGCCGGGTCGGCGTCAGCACGACAACGGTCTGGTGGCGGCGCACCTCGTCGCGCTCGAAGGTCGGCTCGTGGTGCACGTAGAAGGACACCACGGACTCACCGCCGCAGGCGTCGGTGACGGCATCGGCCACCACCTCGGGGTAGTAGCCGGTGCGGTTGATCGCGGTGCTCAGCTCGGCGCTCCGGTCACGGACGGTCATGGGCGGCATCCTGTCACGCTGCCGCGCGCTGCCGCGCGGCAGCGTGGCGGGAGCCCCGCGCCCAGCAGCCTGCCGCCGACATTTGCGGCGGAGACACGCTCGCGCCGACAGGACTAGTCAGGGATGGTGGTGATGAGGTCGGGCATCCGGCGCACCAGCGAGTCCGGACGCGGGTCCTTGACCGCGGCGACGCGGGCCGACGCGGTCAGCACCCGCGCCCCGTCGACCCCGGCCAGCACCAGCGACAGCTCGAGCGAGCTCACCTGCGGCAGGTCGTTCTGCAGCTCGGCGACGCGCGTGATCAGGTCCTCGATCGCGGCGACGTCGACGGCTTCCGCGCCCCGGTAGCCGAACAGCAGCGGGGCGCTCTTCACCTCGCGCACCATCGCGGCGACCTCGTGCTCGCCGAGCGGCGGGATCCGGTAGGACCAGTCGCCGAGCAGCTCGATGACTGGCCCGGAGATGCCGAAGGAGACGACGGGCCCGAACAGCGGGTCCTCGAAGGTCCGCACGGCGATCGGCACGCCGGTCGGCGCGTTGCGCTGGACGACGAAGCGCCCGGTCGCCGGGTCCACGAGGCGGCTGAGGTCGGACCACGCCTCCCGCATCTCCGCCACGTCGTCGATGTTGCGCCACACGTGCACCTGGTCCGGCCGTTCCCGGACCGAGGGCAGCGTCGACTTGAGCACGACGTTCCAGCCGAGGGACTCCCCCGCCGCGATGGCCTCGTCGAGGTCCGCGACGTGCAGGGTCGGCCACAGCTCGATGCCGTAGGCCGCCAGCAGCGTCGCCACCTGGTCCTGGTCGAGCTCGACCTCACGGTCGGCGGCGACCACCTCGGGGTCGGCGAGGATCCCGTCGACCAGCCGCCGGGCCGCGACCGTGTCCACATCGCCCGCGTCGGCAGCCGGACCGTCGGGGGCGTGCAGCCACACGGCGTACTCGACGACCCGCGCGAGCGCGCGCACCGCCGCCTCCACCGCCGGGTACGACGGCACGGAGCCGCGTCCGGCCGCGGATCCCGCGACGTCCGGGACCCGCAGCAGCTCCGGGATGCCCTCGGCGCCGAGGAAGGAGGAGACCAGCGGCTTGTCCGACTGCTCGCCGACCGCGGCCAGCACGTTGGCGACCTCCTCGCCGGAGACGTCGAGCGGAGGGATGTAGACCGCGATGACCGAGTCGACGTCGGGGTCGTCGATGGCGTCGTCGAGCGCGTCCTCGAAGTCCTCGGCGGTGGCGTCGGCGCCGAGGGCGACGGACCTGTTCACGACCAGGCCGACCGCGGAGGCGGCGTCGGCGGCCAGCAGGCCGAGCGCGTCGGAGTTGCCGACGATCGCGACCCGACGCCCGCGCGGGAGCGGCTGGTGGGCGAGCAGCTGCGCGACGTCGAACATGTCGTCGAGGGTGTCGACCTGGATGACGCCGGCCTGGCGGAACATCGCGTCGACCGCCGCCTGGGGAGCCCCGATCCGGCGGACCGTGTGGCCCATGGGCACGCCCTGCGTCGTCCGGCCCGAGCGGACCGCGACGATCGGCTTGCGCTGGGAGACCCGGCGCGCGATCCGGGAGAACTTGCGCGGGTTGCCGATCGACTCGAGGTACATCATGACGACCTCGGTCGCGTCGTCCTCCTCCCAGTACTGGAGGAGGTCGTTGCCGGAGACGTCGGCTCGGTTGCCGGCGCTGACGAAGGTGGAGAGGCCGAGGCCGCGGTTCTTGACCTTCTCCAGGATCGCGGAGCCGAGGGCGCCGGACTGGCAGAAGAAGCCGGCGCGACCGCGGTTCGGCATGACCGACGACAGCGAGGCGTTGACCTGCACCGACGGGTCGGTGTTGATCACGCCCAGGCAGTTGGGGCCGATCAGGCGCAGGCCGTAGGAGCGACACAGCCCGGCGAGGTGCCGCTGGCGACGCCGCCCCTCCTCGCCGGTCTCGGCGAAGCCGGAGGAGATGACGATCAGGCCGTGGACACCCTTGTTGGCACAGTCGAGGACCACATCGGTCACCGCGTCGGCCGGGACGGCGACGATCGCGACGTCGACGTCGTCGGGGATGTCGTTGACGTTGCGGTAGGCCGGCAGGCCCGAGACCGCGGGTGCACTGGGGTTGACGACGTACACCCGGCCGGTGAAGTCGGCCATCACCAGGTTGCGCACGAGGACCTGGCCGATCGTGTCCTGGCGGCGGCTGGCGCCGATGATCGCGACCGACTTGGGGTGGAAGAAGCGGTGGATGGACGCGGCCTCCGCCGCGTGCTCGCGGTCGCGCATCACCCCGATCGCGGTGTCGGTCGGGTCGATCGGGAACTCCAGCGTGATCACGCCGTCGTGGTAGCCGCTCGCGACCCGGTAGCCGGCGTCGCGGAAGGTCTGGATCATCCGGCTGTTGTCGGGCAGCACCTCCGCGGTGAACCGCTCGACCCCGCGCTCGCGCCCGGCCTGGGCCAGGTGCTCGAGCAGCAGCTGGGCGATGCCGCGCCCCTGGTGGCCGTCCTCGACGAGGAAGGCGACCTCGGCCTCGTTGTCGCCCACGACGTCGTACCGGCCGACGGCGATCATCTTCTCCTGCAGGATCAGGATGAGGGCGACCCGGTCGACGTTGTCGACGTGGGTGAAGCGGCGCACGTCGCGCTCGGAGAGTACCGGCATCGGCGAGAAGAAGCGGTAGTACTTCGACTCGTCCGAGACCCGCGCGTAGAACTCGACGAGCAGCTCGTCGTCCTCGGGCCGGATCGGCCGGATGTGCGCGGTGCGGCCGTCGCGCAGCAGGACGTCGCCCTCCCAGTGCGCGGGAGGCGCCACGATCTCCTCGGTCGGGGTCGCATCACCAGCGGTCACGGGAGAAATCTATCGGTCCCCTCCTACTCGCGGGACTCCCCCGGCGTGCCCGGTCACCGATGGTCGGTGCCGACCGGGAGAATGGGCCCCATGGCACGGCGTACGAAGGCAGAACCCCTCCCGGAGGACTTCGAGGAGCACATCCTCGACACCGACATCCGCGACGAGATGCAGTCGTCCTTCCTGGAGTACGCCTACTCGGTCATCTACTCCCGCGCGCTGCCCGACGCCCGCGACGGCCTCAAGCCCGTGCAGCGCCGGATCCTCTACACGATGAACGACATGCGGCTCATGCCCGACCGCGGCCACACCAAGTGCGCGCGCATCGTCGGTGAGGTCATGGGTCGGCTGCACCCGCACGGCGACGGCGCGATCTACGACGCCCTGGTCCGTACGGCGCAGTCGTGGTCGCTGCGCCTGCCGATGGTCGACGGGCACGGCAACTTCGGCTCGCCCGGCGGCGAGGACCCGCCGGCCGCCATGCGTTACACCGAGGCCCGGATGGCGCCCGCCGCCGTGGCGATGACGGAGTCCATCGAAGAGGACACCGTCGACTTCAAGCCCAACTACGACAGCCGCGAGTACGAGCCGACCGTGCTCCCGGCGGCGATCCCCAACCTCGTCGTCAACGGCACGACCGGCATCGCGGTCGGCATGGCGACCAACATGGCCCCGCACAACCTGGTCGAGGTGGTGCAGGCGCTGCGCCACCTCATCCAGCACCCGAAGACCGACGTCGACGGCCTGATGCGCTTCATCCCCGGGCCCGACCTGCCGACCGGCGGCAAGATCGTCGGCCTCGACGGCATCCGCGACGCCTACGAGTCGGGGCGCGGCGTGTTCAAGATGCGCGCCACCGCCCGGGTCGAGACCATCGGCCGGCGCAAGGGCATCGTGGTGACCGAGCTGCCCTACGGCATCGGCACCGAGAAGGTCATGGAGCGGATCAAGACCCTGGTCCAGACCAAGAAGATCCAGGGCATCGCGGACATGAAGGACCTCACCGACCGCGAGAACGGCCTGCGCCTGGTCATCGAGATCAAGAACGGCTTCGTCCCCGAGGCCCTCCTCGAGCAGCTCTACAAGCTCACCCCGATGGAGGACTCCTTCGGCATCAACAACGTCGCGCTCGTCGACGGCCAGCCGCGCACGCTCGGCCTGAAGGAGATGCTCGAGGTGTTCCTCGAGCACCGCTACGACGTCGTCCGCCGCCGTTCGCGGTTCCGCCGCAACAAGAAGGCCGACCGCCTCCACCTGGTCGACGGTCTCCTGCTGGCCCTCCTCGACATCGACGAGGTCATCCAGGTCATCCGGACCAGCGACAACTCGGCGGCTGCCAAGGAGCGGCTGATGAGCGTCTTCGACCTCTCCGAGCTGCAGGCCGAGTACATCCTCGAGATGCAGCTGCGCCGCCTGACCCGCTTCTCCCGCCTCGAGCTGGAGAAGGAGCAGGAGACGCTGCGCAAGGAGATCGAGGAGCTCGACGCGATCCTCGCCGACGACGCCCTGCTGAAGAAGGTCGTGTCCACCGAGCTGGCCGACGTCGCGAAGACCTACGGCACCCCGCGGCGCACGGTCCTGCTCGAGTCGGCCGGCACCACCGCTGTCGCCGCCGCCACGCCGCTCGAGGTCGCCGACGACCCGTGCTTCGCCCTGCTCTCATCCTCCGGCCTGCTCGCGCGCACCAGCGGCGCCGACGAGCTCGGCACCGGCGGCGGCCGGGCCAACCACGACGTGGTCGTCTCCGCCGTGCGTACGTCGGCCCGTGCGGACATCGGCGTGCTCACGTCGGCCGGCCGGCTGCTGCGCCTGGGCGTGCTCGACCTCCCCGCGATCCCCCCGTCGGCCAACGAGCCCAACCTGCAGGGCGGACTGCCGCTCAGCGAGGTCCTCGACCTGGCGCCCGGCGAGCGGGCCCTGGCGCTGACCACGCTCACCACCGACGGTCCCGGCCTCGCGCTCGGCACGAAGCAGGGCGTCGTCAAGCGGGTCAACCCCGAGGTGATCGGCAAGGACGAGTGGGAGGTCATCTCCCTCAAGGACGGCGACGAGGTCGTCGGCGCGGTCCAGCTGACCTCGGGCACCGAGGAGCTCTGTTTCGTGACCTCCGACGCCCAGCTGCTCCACTTCGGCGCCGACGTCGTCCGGCCGCAGGGCCGCTCCGGCGGTGGCATGGCCGGCGTCCGGGTCGCCGACGGCGAGCGGGTCGTCTGGTTCGGCGTGCTCGACCTCAACGCCCCCGGCGGGGTCGTGCTGGTCACCGCGTCGGGCTCGTCGACCGCCCTGCCCGGCACCGAGCCCGGATCGGTCAAGGTGACCGACTTCTGGGAGTACCCCGCCAAGGGGCGTGCCACCGGCGGCGTGCGCTGCCACCGCTTCCTCAAGGGCGAGGACACGCTCGTCTTCGCGTGGGCCGGTCCGGCGCCGGCCCGGGCGGCCGCGGCGAGCGGTGCCCCGGTCGACCTGCCCGAGGGCGGGGGGCGTCGCGACGGCAGCGGCGTACCGGGGAGCCAGCCGATCATCGCGGCAGCCGGCCCGCTGGTGGCGACCCTGGCCGGTGTCGCTCCGGCAGGCGCAGCCGGGGAGCCCTCCACCGGTGTGTCAGGGTGACCCCATGACGACCTCCACCCGTGTCGCCGCCGGACTGCTCACCGGACTCCTCGCCGCCGGCGGCCTCACCGCCTGCTCCGACGCCTCCGGCGAGAGCGACACCCCCTCCTGGTCCGACGCCGGCGCCAAGGCCAAGGAGCTGCTCGACGGCACCAGCGGCATCAAGGTCGCGATCTCGACCGGCGACGACCCCGGCGTCGACCACCTGTCCGCCGCCAGCGGCACGATCGTCGCCGACCCGGCGGCCTTCGAGGGCCAGGTCAGCGGGTCCGTCTCCGGCTTCGCCGTCACCGACGTGCCGGTCATCTCGGTCGGCGGCACGCTGTGGATCAACCACCCGCTGCTCGGCGGCTGGAGCGACCGGTTCCAGCCCGACGACCTCTGCGCCCCCGACCCGGCCACGCTGCTCTCGCCCGACTCGGGCGTCTCCAACGTGCTGACGTCCAGCACGGACGTCGAGGCCGGCGAGTCCGAGCGCGGCGGCGCGGACAACAAGGAGATCTTCCACACCTACTCCGGCACCGCGACCGGCGACGCGATCCGCGAGATCCTCCCCTGCGCCGAGGGCGACTCCTTCGAGGCGACCTACCGGCTCGACGACGACGGCTACCTGCGCTCCGCGCGGCTGACCGGCGTCTTCTTCCCCGACGCCGACGAGGTCACCTACACGATCGACGTCACCGAGTACGACGTCACCAAGGACATCTCCGCACCGGAATGACCGACCTCGAGACGCGACCGGCGGGACGCGACCGCCTCCTGCTGGTGCTCTGCGCGGTCGCGGTCGCCTTCGCCGCGATCGACACCTACGTCGTCGTGCTGGCCCTGCCGGACATGATGGCCGGCGTCGGCATCCCGGTCGACGAGCTCCAGCGGGCCGCGCCGATCGTGTCCGGCTTCCTGCTCGGCTACGTGGCGATGCTGCCGCTCATCGGCCGGATCGCCGACCTGCGCGGACAGGTCCCGGTGCTGGCGATGTCGCTGGTGCTGTTCGCGATCGGCTCGTTCGTCACGGCCATCTCCTACGACCTCCCGAGCATGGTCGCCGGGCGCTTCCTGCAGGGCGTCGGCGGCGGCGGACTGGTGCCGGCGACGATGTCCCTCGTCGCCGCGCTCTACCCCGTCGACCGGCGGGGGCTCCCCCTCGGCCTGGTGTCCGCGGTGCAGGAGTTCGGCAGCGTCCTCGGCCCCCTGTTCGGCGCACTCGTCCTGTCCTTCACCACCTGGCGCGGCATCTTCGCGATCAACCTCGCCGGCGGCGCCGTCCTGCTCGTGGCCGTCTCCGCCCTCGCCCGGACCCGGGATCGCGCCCCCGCCGCTGGACGAGCAGCCTCACCCGCCGCTGGTCGAGCAGCCCCACCTGCCGCTGGTCGAGTAGCCCCGGCCGAGGAACGAGGCCGGGGCATATCGAGACCACCCGGCCAGCTCCTCGCGGCCCGCGGCGTCGCCCTGCTCCTCCTCGCCGCCACCGTCGGCACCGGCCTGGTCACCTTCCTCCAGCCGCCCGACCTCCAGCGCGACCTGACCTGGGGCCAGCTCTTCATCCCGTACGTCGACGGCGGCGGCCGCTGGGTGACCCCCATCGGCGTCGCCACCATCATCGCGTTCGTCGCCCTCGCCCTGTGGTGCTGGTTCGTGCCGCGCGCCCTCGTCGACCTGCGCGGCTGGTTCGGCCACCTCGTCGCAGCCGACCTGCTGGGCGCGACGCTCCTGGCCGCGGTGCTCGGGGGCATCGTGCTCGCCTTCGCGACGGCCGATCCCGAGGTCGCCGTCTTCTCACCGCAGGGCCCGTGGTTCCTCGCCGGGTCGGCCCTCGCGCTGGTCCTGCTGCTGCTCCACCTCCGCCGCGCCGACGACCCGATCGTGCCGCGCGGCGCGCTGCGCGCGACGCCGGCGTGGGGCTCGCTCGTGGTCAGCTTCCTCGTCGGCTGGGCGCTGATCGCCGCGCTCGTCGACATCCCGCTCTTCGCGCGCACGACCACCGAGCGCGACTCACAGCTCGGCGCCGCGCTGGTCCTGCTCCGCTTCCTGGCCGCGCTCCCGGTCGGCGCGCTCGTGGGCGGCTGGCTGCTGCGACGGGTCCCCGCCGGCGCACTCACCGCGATCGGGATGGCCGCCGCAGGCGTCTCCTTCCTGGCGATGGCCCAGTGGGACGAGACCAGCCTCGACGGCTTCGCGAGCAACGTCCCGCTGGTGCTCGGCGGCTTCGGGTTCGGGCTCGCGCTCGCCCCCGTCAACGCCGCCATCCTCGCCACGACCGACGACGACACCCACGGCCTGGCCAGCGCCCTCGTCGTCGTCGCCCGCATGGTCGGCATGCTCGTCGGCATCTCGGCGCTGACCACGATCGGCCTGCGCCGCCTCTACGCCGCGCAGGAGGCGGACCCCGACCTCAGCATCCTCGAGCTCGGCATCGTGCAGGAGCACGCCGTGTTCGTCGGTGCGGCCTTCGCGGCGTTCGCCGCCGGCGCGCTGGCCCTGGTCCTCTTCGCCCGCGCAGGCACCCGAGGGGTGGACACCGCGGAGGCGCTGCGCGCCGGTGGATAACCTGTCGGCATGGGCGATTTCGATGACCTCCTGAAGGCGAACCAGGACTACGCAGCGACCTTCGACCAGGGTGGGTTCGACGGCAAGGCGCACGCCGGTGTGGCGATCGTGACCTGCATGGACTCCCGCATCGACCCGCTGCGGATGCTGGGCCTCGACTACGGCGACGCCAAGATCTTCCGCAACCCGGGCGGCCGGGTGACCGAGGCAGCGCTCGAGGCGCTCGTCCTCGGCTCGCACCTGCTCAACGTCGACCGGATCCTCGTGATCCCGCACACCCGCTGCGCGATGGCCGCCAACTCCGAGGCCGACATCCACGAGAAGATCGGCGCCGCGGTCGGCCAGGACGTCACGTGGCACGCCTTCCACGTCATCCCGGACCAGAAGGCCGCCCTCGCCGAGGACGTCCGCAAGGTCCGCTCGCACCCGCTGATCCCCGACACCGTCAAGGTCGGCGGCTTCATCTACGACGTCGACACGGGCCTGCTCTCGCAGGAGGTCTGACCAGCTCAGCGCCCGATCAGCGGCGCGAGCGTCTTGTCGACGAGCGCTCCGGGGAACTCGTCGAGCCGCTCCCCCAGCGTCACCAGGTCCCCGATCCCGGTGATGCGGTCCAGGAGCGCCGTCGTGTCCGCGATCAGGTCGTCGAGCGCGACGTCGACGAGCAGGGGGCAGTCGACGGCGCCACCATCCGGCTCCGGCCCCGCCTCCGGTGTCCAGCAGCCCACCTCGAGCACCAGGTAGGCGTTGCGGCCCACGCCCTCGGCCCGCGGGTCGACGTACCAGAACAGGTCGCCGATCGTGATCCGCAGGTGTCCCCGTCGCGCCTTCGCTCCGCGTGCCTTGAGCAGCTTGACGACCGCTGCCCGGCTCTCGCTCACCACCTGAGCAGCATCACGCGTCGAGGGCTTCCATGTCGACCTCGTAGGCGCCCTGGACGATGAACTCCTTGCGGGGCGCCACGTCGCTGCCCATCAGCAGCTCGAAGACCTCGGCGGAGAGGTTGGCGTCGTCGACCGTCAGCCGGCGGAGGGTACGACGACGGGGGTCCATCGTCGTCTCGGCCAGCTGGTCGGCGTCCATCTCACCGAGGCCCTTGTAGCGCTGGACCGGGTCCTTCCACTTCACGTTCTTCTTCTTCAGCTCCGCGAGCTTGCGCTGCAGCTCGTCGTCGGAGTACGTGTAGACGTACTTGTCCTGGCCCTTCTTCGGGTTCGAGATCTCGATCCGGTGCAGCGGCGGGACGGCGGAGTAGACCCGGCCGGCCATGATCAGCTCGGGCATGTACTTGAAGAAGAGGGTGGCGAGCAGGGTCCGGATGTGGGCGCCGTCGGAGTCGGCGTCGGCCATGAAGATGATCCGGCCGTAGCGGCGCGCCTCGAGGTCGAAGGTGCGCCCGGACCCGGCGCCGACGACCTGGATGATCGAGGCGCACTCGGCGTTCTTCAGCATGTCGCCGACGGACGCCTTCTGGACGTTGAGGATCTTGCCGCGGATCGGCAGCAGTGCCTGGAACTCCGCGTTGCGGGCCAGCTTGGCCGTGCCGAGCGCGGAGTCGCCCTCGACGATGAAGAGCTCCGTGCGCTCGTTGTCGGAGGCCCGGCAGTCGGCCAGCTTGGCCGGCAGCGAGGACGACTCCAGCGCGTTCTTCCGGCGCTGGGTCTCCTTGTGCTGGCGGGCCGCGATCCGGGTCTTCGACGCGGAGACGACCTTCTCCATGAGGAGCTTGGCCTGCGCCTTCTCGGCCCGCTTCGTCGAGGTCAGGAACTCCTTGAGCTCCTTCGCCACGACCTTGCGTACGACGGTCCGGGCGGCGGGTGTGCCGAGGATCTCCTTGGTCTGGCCCTCGAACTGCGGCTCGGCGAGGCGGACCGTGACGATCGCCGTCATGCCCTCGAGGATGTCGTCCTTGATGACGTCGTCGTCGTTGACCTTGAGCGCCTTCGCCGCGCGCATGGACTCGTTGAACGTCTTGGTGAGCGCGTTCTCGAAGCCGGACACGTGGGTGCCGCCCTTGGGGGTGGCGATCACGTTGACGAAGGAGCGCAGCTCGGTGTCGTAGCCGGTGCCCCAGCGGACGGCGACGTCGACCGTGAGCTCCCGCTCGACGTCCTGCGGGGTCATGTGCCCCTTGTCGTCGAGCAGCGGGACGGTCTCGGTGAAGGTGTCGCTGCCCTGGAGACGCAGCACCTCGGTGACCGGCTCGCCGGTGGCGAGGAAGTCACAGAACTCGCCGATGCCGCCGTCGTGGCGGAACTTCTCCTCGACCCACTCGGCCGCGTCGGCGGAGCGGTGGTCGCGGATGACGAGCTCGAGGCCGGGGACGATGAACGAGGTCTGGCGGGCGCGGCCGATCAGGCCGTCGAGGACGAAGCCGGCGTCCTTGGTGAAGATCTGGCGGTCCGGCCAGAACCGGACCCGGGTGCCCGACTTCCCCTTGGCGACCCGGCCACCCTTGCGGGACAGCCCGGAACCCGGGGTGAACGCCGCGTCGGGGCCCTCGCCGGCGAAGGTGCCGGGGACGCCCCGCTGGAAGCTCATGCCCTGGCTGGCCGGAGAGCGGTCGACGTCGATGTCCATCCGGCTCGAGAGCGCGTTGACGACCGACAGGCCGACGCCGTGGAGGCCACCCGTGGCGACGTAGGAGCCGCCGCCGAACTTGCCGCCGGCGTGGAGCTTGGTCGCGACCACCTCGACGCCGGTGAGCCCGGTCTTGGGCTCCTTGTCGGTCGGGATGCCGCGGCCGTCGTCGTACACCTCGACCGAGCCGTCGGGGTGGAGGGTGACCTCGACCCGGTGGGCGAAGCCGCCGAGGGCCTCGTCGACACCGTTGTCGATGATCTCCCAGAGGCAGTGCATCAGCCCCCGGGTGTCGGTGGAGCCGATGTACATCCCGGGACGCTTCCGCACGGCGTCGAGGCCCTCGAGGACCAGGAGGTGGGCTGCGTTGTAGGTGTTGTCGGCGATGACCGGCTCCTTCGGTGGTGCTGTCGTGCTGCGCGCGGCGGCGTGCCGCAGGGTCCGAATCTACCCGCGACACGCCGGAGACCGGTGCAGGCACACGGCGCCGGCCGGGAGGACGATGTTCGGCACGGCAAGGGAGCCGGACCGGATCAGGCAACGCTGGCCGATCGGAGGGTCACAACCTTGTTTCGGGTACTGGAAAATCAGGAATCACAACGGAACACCGTGATGGGATGGACTCATCAGGAACGTGCCGTGGACCACAACCGGTCGGGAATCTTTGCCCCGGTCGCTACGTTGATCCCCACGTCACCCGATGAGGGTGTTGTAGCCAGCCGAAAGAGAGGCCCGAGATGACGACTGCTGTTGCTCCCAGCGCCCCGCTGACCGCGGAGGACCGCTGCGACCGTTGTGGCGCCCAGGCCTACCTCCGTGTCGAGCTGACCACGGGCGGAGAGCTTCTCTTCTGCGCGCACCACGCACGAGAGCACGGTGACAAGCTGCGCGCGATCGCGGCCAACGTGCACGACGAGACCCACAAGCTGACCGACAAGCCGGTGCCTGCCGCCGACTGACGTCGACCTGCTGCGCCGTGGCCCCGGGGAGTCCCCGGGGCCACGGTGCTTTTCCGGCTGGTCACCCGGCCCGTGGCCGCAGCCGAGCGGCGCGCGACCACGGCAGACATGGACCGCGCGGCAACGGGTACCGGCCCGGCGCCTCGGCCGACGGGGACACGATCCGTTGGCCCCTCCCTGCCAAGATGGTGGGGATTCGCTGGTTTCGGGGCTGACGAAGGAGTCGGATGTGGACGTCAATCGATCCGAGGTGGAGGGGCGGGCCGTCGTGCTCAGCCCGAGCGGCCGCTTGAACATGACGACGGCCGCGCTGCTGCGGCAGTCGGTGGCGGCGGAGGTCGACCGCGGGCGAGCCCGTGTGGTCCTCGACCTCGGCGGCGTCGCCTTCGTCGACTCCTCCGGGCTCGGCGCCATCGTCGGGGGGCTGAAGAGTGCCCGTCAGGCGGGGGGCGACCTGAGGATCGCAGCCGCGGGCGACCAGGTGCGCACCGTCCTGGAGCTCACCAACCTCGATCGCGTGCTGCGCCCCCACGCCACGGTCGAGGACGCCCTGAGCGGCTGGTGACCGCGGTGAGCGACCGGCACGTCGGCATGACCGCCGGCGAGGACGCTGCGCGCGTGTCCGCCCTGCGCGCCCTCGAGGTGCTCGACACCCCGCCCGAGGACCGCTTCGACCGGATCACCCGGCTCGCCCAACAGCTGTTCGGCGTCAGTACCGCGGGCGTGAACCTGGTCGACGCCGACCGCCAGTTCACCAAGTCCGCGGTGGGCCGCCTGCGCCAGGGGGACATGGCGCGCGAGGACTCGCTGTGCACCTACACGATCCAGGGCGAGGGGATGCTCGAGATCCCCGACGCCCTCCAGGACCCGGCGTGGGCGTCACATCCCGCGGTCGTCGGGGAGATCGCGGCGCGGTTCTACGCCGGGGTGCCGCTGCACGCCCCGACGGGCGAGCGCGTCGGGGCGCTGTGCCTGATCGACGGCGCGCCCCGCACGCTGACCGGGAGCGAACAGGAGCTGCTGCGCGGACTCGCCGACCTCGTCGAGCGTGAGCTCGCCAGCACGGCGGACCTCGAGGGCGGCCGCGAGGTGCAGCGACGCCTGCTGCCGCGCCGCCCACCGCAGATCGACGGCTGGGAGGTGGCGGGGACGTGCGTCCAGCGCAACGCGGTCGGTGGTGACTTCTACGACTGGCAGCAGGTGGGCGACGGGGTGCAGCTCATGCTGTGCGACGTCATGGGCAAGGGGCTCGCCGCGGCCCTCCTCGCAGCGGGCGTCCGGGTGGTGGCCCGAGCAGCCGGCCCGCACCACAGCCTGTCGTCCACGATGCACCGCGTCGCCGACGACCTCGGCGACGACCTCGACGAGACCGGGAGCTTCGTGACCGCCTTCGCTGCGCGGATCGACAGCGACGGGGGGCTCGAGTACATCGACGCCGGCCACGGGCTGGCCTTCGTCGTCGGCCCCCGCGGCACCGCACGTCGCCTGACGTCGGACGACCTGCCCATCGGTGCGATCCCCGGCGACACCTGGACCCCGAGACGCGAGGAGGTGGCCCGCGGCGAGTGCCTCGTGGTCGTCAGCGACGGCCTGCTCGACGTCCACGCGGGCGTCGACGAGCTCGCAGTCGCCGTGGGCGACCTGGCGACGTCCTCCGCGTCGGCCGACGACATCGCCCGAGCCGTCGCCGCCTCCGCCGGACGCGCGACCACCGACGACGTGACGGTCCTCGTCGCGCGGAGGGAGGCGGCATGAGGAGCCCGCTGAAGGTCCTGCTGACGCGACTGCTCGTCACGCTGACCCTGTTGACGGGGACCACCTATGTCACCTGGCGCTGGCTGTTCTCCGTCAACTGGGAGAACTGGTGGATCGCCGTACCGCTGGTCGTTGCGGAGACCTACGCCCTGGTCGACGCCTACCTGTTCGGCCTGACGGTCTGGCGGATCAAGGTCCGCGGCGAGCCGCCCCCGCCGCCGCCCGGGGCGACGGTGGACGTCTTCATCACCACCTACAACGAGCCGGCCGAGCTGGTCCGGGTGACCGCGGTTGCGGCGCAGGCGATCAACCACGCCCACACGACCTGGATCCTCGACGACGGCGACCGGCCCGAGATCCGGTCGCTGGCCGGGGAGATCGGAGTCGGCTACGTCACCCGATCCGCCGACTGGATCGGCCGGCCCCGGCACGCCAAGGCCGGCAACCTCAACAACGCACTGTTCGAGACGCAGGGTGAGTTCATCCTCATCCTCGACGCGGACCAGGTGCCGGATCCCCGCATCCTCGACCGCACCCTCGGCTGGTTCCAGGACCCCGAGGTGGCCTTGGTCCAGACCCCACAGTGGTTCAGCAACGTGACCGACTCCGATCCCCTCGGCAGCCAGGCGCCGCTGTTCTACGGGCCGATCCAGCAGGGCAAGGACGGCTGGAACGCCGCCTTCTTCTGCGGCTCCAACGCCGTCCTGCGCCGCGAGGCGCTCATGCAGCTGGGCATCGTGGGCTACGTCCGCGAGGTCGAGGCGGCGGTGGCGGAGGCGCTGCGCACGGCCCGCCGGATCCTCGAGCGGACCGCGAAGGGCCTCCCCGACTCCCCCGCCCGGACCGGCGTGCTCGCTGTCCGCGACGCCGCGCTCGACGCTCGCCGCCGGCTGGCCGCCGGCGAGCACATCGCCGACGTGACCTACGCCTTCCAGCGCGCCGTCGACACCGTCAGCGCCGAGCTCGTGGCCTCCGACATGGCCGGGATCCGGGCCGACCTCGCCGAGCTCGGGGCGCTCGAGGCCGTCGAGGCGTTCGACGACGCTGGCGGCGTACCGATCGTGACGGATCCCGACCTGGGCCTGCCGGTGGTCGACGAGGCCGCGCTGGAACGCCTCGCCCAGCGTGACGTGTCGCCGCTGGCGGCCCTCGAGGAGGTCGCGCAGCTGGTCGGCGCCGTCGAGCTGGACCGGGCGGGCGAGGCCCAACCGGTCATGCCACTCGCGACGCTGTCCGTCACCGAGGACATGGCGACCTGCATGCGGCTGCACTCCCTGGGCTGGCGCAGCGTCTTCCACCACGAGATCCTCGCCCACGGCCTCGCGCCGGAGGACCTGCGGACGATGCTCCAGCAGCGGCTGCGCTGGGCGCAGGGCACCCTCCAGGTGCTGCTCAAGGAGAACCCGCTCACCCAGCGCGGTCTGTCGTGGGGCCAACGGCTCATGTACTTCGCCACGATGTGGAGCTACCTCGCCGGCTTCGCCGCGATCCCGTTCCTGGTCGCACCGATCGTCTACCTGTGCTTCGGCGTGCTGCCCGTGCACGCCTACGGCCTGACCTTCGTCAGCTTCTTCATCCCGTACTTCGTGGTGAACCAGTTGCTCTTCCTCGTGATCGGGTACGGCGTCCGGACCTGGCGCGGACACCAGTACAGCCTCGCGCTCTTCCCACTGTGGATCCGGGCATGTACGACGGCGGCAGCCAACGTCTGGCTCCGCCGCCCGCTGGGCTTCGTGGTCACCCCGAAGACCCGGCCCACCGGCGGGAGCCGCTTTCCGGCCCGGTTGATCTGGCCCCAGCTGACCGTGATGGCGCTCCTCGTCGTCGCCACGGTGGTCGGTGTCACCCGACTGCTGGTGGGGGCGGAGGACAGCGGTATCGGCGTGCTGGTCAATGCCGTGTGGGTCTCCTACGACCTCGTCGTGCTCAGCGTCATCATCCAGGCCGCGCTCTACCGAGCCCCGGAACCGGACGACGCCGAGGTCGGAACGGAGGTCCGCGCATGAGCGAGCGGCAGTACGTCGTCGCCGGCTTCGCCGTCCCGGAGGGGATCGACCTGCTGCACGGCCTGCTCGACCAAGTCCGCGGCGAGCACCCCGGGCTGGGCGCGCGTGACCTGATGGCCTTCGAGACGGCCGTGATCGAGATCGCCGGCAACGTCGTCGAGCACGACGCGACGGCGACGACCTGGACGTTCACGCTCAGCGTGACGTCCACCGAGCTGCGCGGCTCCCTCGCCGACAACGGCGCGACCTTCGAGGGTGACGTCGGCGGCCAGCTGCCCGAGGACCCGCTCGCGGAGTCGGGACGCGGGCTCGCGATGGCCGGCTCACTGCTCGACGAGCTGTCCTACGAGCGCGTCCAGGGCCGCAACCACTGGCACATGGTGCGCACGCTCACCCGCGCGGAGTGACCCGCCCTCACAAGGTGGCGACGGATGCGGCGACGAGTCCCAGCACCGCCGCCGCACACCGGATCCGGTCGACCACGAGCAGGCGCCGGATCACCCGGGGGTCGGCGCCGGTCCGTGCCAGGACCGTGTGCGTCGGCGCCGCCGCCAGGGCGGTGACGCCGACGGCAACCGCCTCGGCAGCCACGGCGAGGTACACGTCGGGTCCCGGCGCGTGCCGCAGTGCGTGCAGGCAGGCCGCGGCGAGCAGCAGGTACAACGGCACGACCAGGACCGCGATCCTGTTGCTGTGCGAACGGTGCGCCGATGCCCAGCGATCGGGCGGCAGCTCGACCAACGCCGGGTAGACGACCGTGGTGACGACGAGCTGGAACCCCGCGTGCAGGGCGGCCGCGAGCAACAGGATCACCACCCACCGCCTCTCCTGCCGCGGTCGGCGTCGGCGACCGGGAGCCCGAACTCGGTGTGGACTCCCGTGGAGAACGCGACGTGGTCCGGTTCGCGCTCCCCGAGGTCGCCGAAGCCCGCCTGGGCGAGGAGGTTGCCGTTCAGGTGCCGCAGCCGCGCACTGCGCAGGGGCCACGGCTCGTGCTGGTTGGGGATGTAGCGGGTCCGCCCGGCGAGGCGGGTGTGCAGACCCCAGCGGGCGGAGAGGAACCGGTCCAGGTCCGACGGCTCGAGGGACGGGCCGACCTCGACAGCAAGGTCGAGGGTGACCGGCTGCCGGCGGGCGAGGAGGCGGCTGCGGTAGCGGTGGACGGGGCCCTCGGGACCGGCAGCCACCTCGTGGCTCATCGACGCCCAGCGGTAGCGGACACCGAAGGCGACCCGCGCGGCGGCGGTGATGAGCAGGCGTTCGCAGTCCAGGCTGAGGAACACCACGCCGCGGCGTCCGTGCTCGTCCACCGAGTACAGCCGGACGTTGGTCTCCAGGAAGTCACCCGCCCAGGGGATCCGGGAGCGCCGCCCGGGTCCGGCGTTGGCCATCCGGAACGGCACCAGGCCGACGTAGGTGACGCCGTCGAGCTCGTCCGGGACGACGCCCGGCGGCATCAGCGCGGCGACCCGTTGCGGGGCGACGGCCCAGTGCACGTACGTCAGGTCGCGCCAGTCCTGATTCATCAGGACCGGGCCCTGCAGGGCGGGCGCGTGCACCGTGATCGGGTCCAGCGTCCGTGCCATCGCGGTCACCTCCAGGGATGGAACACGTTCCATTCCAGTGTGCCCGGGCCGGAGCGCCGGGCCGAGGTGATCCTCGTCTCCTCGGAGGTGCTGGTGCTCGCGTCAGGTCGACGCGAGTCGGTCGGCCAGAGCCTCCCCCAGCGCACGGCCGGAGAGGAAGGCACCTTCGACGCGGGAGACCGGTCCCCACCCGTCGCCGCACAGCCCGACCAGGTCCCGGCCCAGCCAGAACGTATCGGTGCGCTCGCCGGCAGGACGGGCCACCGACCACCGCTGGAGGTAGCAGCCGGTCGGCGGGACCGTGATGCCGAGCACCCGCTGGAGCGCGGCGAGAAGCTCGGGCGCCGCGGCCTGCGGGTCCGCCAGGTGCGGCCGGGCGAACGCCGGAGTCGAGTGCGCGACGAGGACCGGTGCGTCGTCACCGCGACGCCGCCCGTCATCGGCGATCCAGGCCAGGTCGGGGTCGGCATTGACGAAGGCGGCGTCGAAGCGCTCGGTCCCCGGCCGGCCTGCGGCGTCCCAGACCCGTTGGGGCCACCAGGCGCCGAGCGCCAGGACCGGGTCCCACGGGCGACCGAGCTGCGCGGCGACGTCCTCCAGACCGGGCGCGAGCAGGACCCGGGCCTGGGGATCGGGCATCGCCAGGACCACGGCAGCAGCGGGTCGTTCGTTCACCAGCAGCTCGCCGGCGTCCGTACGACGGACCGAGGTGACCTGCGCCGTCCGGACCCGGAGTCCGGCCGCCAGGTCCTCGACGAGGGTGCGGATTCCGCCGCTGGTCCCCCAGCGCACCGGTCCAGTGGTCGCCCGCGGCTCCTCGCCGGCGTCCAGCACGCTGAACGTGTCGGTCCACGGATGGGCGAGGCCGGCGGCCCTCCAGCGGTCGACCTCGGCCGCGAAGCGAGGGTCGGAGACGGTGAAGAAGGCCGCGCCAAGGTCGGCGGTGCGCCCCTCCAGCCGCCGGCTGGCCATCCGTCCACCGATACGCCTGCCCCGGTCCAGGACCACGACCTCATGACCCGCGTCGACCAGGACGCGGGCGCAGGCGACACCGGAGATCCCGGCACCGACCACGACGACCGGTGAGCTGGTGCGCTGGTCGGTCGCGCAGCCAGCCTCGCCGTGCATCAGTCCAGGTAGTCGCGCAGGACCTGCGAGCGCGACGGGTGCCGCAGCTTCGACATGGTCTTCGACTCGATCTGGCGGATCCGCTCGCGGGTCACGCCGTAGACCTTGCCGATCTCGTCGAGCGTCTTCGGCTGGCCGTCGGTCAGGCCGAAGCGCATCGACACCACGCCCGCCTCGCGCTCGGAGAGCGTGTCGAGGACGGCGTGCAGCTGCTCCTGCAGGAGCGTGAAGCTGACCGCGTCGGCCGGCACGATCGCCTCGGAGTCCTCGATGAGGTCACCGAACTCCGAGTCGCCGTCCTCGCCGAGCGGGGTGTGCAGCGAGATCGGCTCCCGGCCGTACTTCTGGACCTCGACGACCTTCTCGGGCGTCATGTCGAGCTCCTTGGCGAGCTCCTCCGGGGTGGGCTCGCGCCCGAGGTCCTGGAGCATCTGGCGCTGGACGCGGGCCAGCTTGTTGATGACCTCGACCATGTGCACCGGGATGCGGATGGTGCGGGCCTGGTCGGCCATCGCGCGGGTGATCGCCTGGCGGATCCACCACGTCGCGTAGGTCGAGAACTTGTAGCCCTTGGTGTAGTCGAACTTCTCGACCGCGCGGATCAGGCCGAGGTTGCCCTCCTGGATCAGGTCCAGGAAGAGCATGCCGCGACCGGTGTAGCGCTTCGCGAGGGACACGACGAGGCGCAGGTTGGCCTCGAGCAGGTGGTTCTTCGCGCGACGGCCGTCCTCGGCGATCCACTCCAGCTCCTCCTGGAGCTTCGGGGACAGCTTGCCGCCCCGCGCGAGCTTCTCCTCCGAGAAGAGGCCGGCCTCGATCCGCTTGGCGAGGGACACCTCCATCTCGGCGTTGAGCAGCGGGACCTTGCCGATCTGCTTCAGGTAGTCCTTGACCGGGTCGGCGGTCGCACCCGCGACCATGACCTGCTGGGCCGGCTCGTCGGTGTCGTCGGCGGCCGAGACGACGAACGACGACGTGGCGCTCGCCTCCTCCTCGGCCTCCTTCAGGGTCGGGTCGGCGACGACGTCCTTCTCGAACTCCGAGTCGGGCACGTCGGCAAGCACCTTCTTGCCGTCGGGGCCGACGGCGGGCACCTCGACCTCACCGAGGTCGACCGGCGCGTCCTTCTTCGCCGCCGCTGCCTTCTTGGCGGGGGCGGGGGCTGCCTTCTTCGCGGCCGGAGCGGCGGCCGCCTTCTTCGCGGCCGGGGCCGCGGCCTTCTTGGCGGTGGTCGCGGTGGACGCGGCCGACTTCCGCGTCGCGGCAGCAACCGCGCGCTGGTCGGCCGGCGCACCCAGCTCGACGGAGATCCCGAGTCCGGCGAGGTGGGCCATCAACGACTTCAGGTGGGCGGGCGCGACATCGGCGGCGCCGAAGGCCTGGCGTACCTCCTCGGCGGTCACGCTTCCCGCGGGCGCGCCACGCTCGATGAGCGCGACGATGGACGGGTGGCTGAGCACGGCGGGCGGGACCGAACGGTTCGAGGACACGAACACCTCTCGATACTGGCGGGTCTAGGGCGCGGCGAGGCCCGGAGGCGTCAAGACCGCTCTCGTCATTCTGCCACGGGGTCCGAAGCGGCCTGACATCCGGGGGCGTTCACCCACCGTTCACGCGTCCTTGGCGGCTGCCTTCTTCGCCTTCTTGTAGTCGCGCACCTTCTGCAGCGACACCGGGTCAACGACGTCGGCGACCGATCGGTACCCCTCGAGCGCGTAGTCACCCGCCGCCTTCTCCCAGCCCTCCGGCCGTACGCCGAGCTGCTTGGCGACCAGGGCCGTGAAGATCTGCGCCTTCTGCTTGCCGAAGCCGGGCAGCGCCTGGATCCGCTTGAGGAGGTCCTTGCCGTCGGCGGCCCCGGTCCAGATGCGGGACGCGTCGCCGTCGTACTCGTCGACCACGACCTTCGCGAGCTCCTGCAGGCGCGCGGCCATCGCACCGCCGTACCGGTGGATGGCCGGCGGGGTCCGGCACAGCTCGGAGAACTTCTCCGGGTCGGCGGCGGCGATCGTCGCCGGCTCGAGGGTGCCGAAGCGCTCGAGGACCTTGGCCGGACCCGCGAAGGCACGCTCCATCGGGAACTGCTGGTCCAGCATCATCCCGGCGAGGAGGGCGAAGGGGCTCTCCTCGAGCACCTTGTCGGCGGTGGGGTCCTGGGCGATCTGGATGGCCATGGGGCCATCTTGCCCGAGGCCCGCGGCACCGAGAGCCGGACCGTGCTCGGGGCACAGGCCTGCGAGGCCCTCCACCACGTTGCCGCGGCCGCCGCCATCACCACGACTTGTAGGTCACGGTGAAGCGCTCGCCCACCTCCGCACGCACTCGCTCGACCAGGGCGAGGGCCTGGCGGTCCATCTCGGCGTACGCCGCGTCCGTTCGCGACGACGGACTCGCGTCGAGCTCGTTCATCGCCTCGCCCCACGCCCGCAGGTCGCGGACCAGCGGATACCGCAGTCCCAAGGCGCGTCGCAGCCACTCCTTGTCGTCGGGCACTGCTCCGCCCTCGACCCACAGCGGGACGATGACGCCGTAGTCCCACATGAACCGGATCGTGTCGCCCTCGACCGTGTAGTCGGGCTCCTCGGGCTCTACGTACCCGGGCGGCGGGAAGGCCGACCACCCGTACTCCTCCCCCGTCACGTCAGGCCGTCCAGTCGAGCAGGACGCCACCGGCGGTGATCGCGACGAACCACCACACCCAGCTCACGACGCCGAGCCACACGACCCGCTTCGGGTACGGCGTCCACCAGACGAAGCAGAGCACGAACATGACGAGCCAGGTCAGGAGCAGCACGACGACCGCCCAGGCGGGGGCGAGCAGGCCGGAGAACGCGTAGAGGAAGAGCGAGGACAGAACCAGGACGAGCCCGATGAAGGGCAGCGGCGAGATCTGCTTCCCGGTGGCAGGGTCGATGGCCGCCGGGCGGATCCGGCGGCGACGGCGGAACAACGGCCTACCCCGGCTGGTGGTCGGCGGCGTCGTCGTTCCACGCCGGGTCGTTGTCCCAGGCCGCGGTGTTCTCGGCCGCGTGCTCCAGGGCCCGGGCCGCCTCGGCCTCGGTCGGGTAGGGACCGAGCCGGTCCTTGTTGGGACAGCCCTCGACGCCCTCGACAGCGTGGTGCTTGAGGCAGAACCAGAACTCGCCTGCAGTGGCCATGCCCGAAACCTACTCCCCGGCAACGAGGGCGTCGCGTGGTGCAACACGCGTGTTACAGGACAGGGCTAGTGTCCGGTCATGAGCACGATGTTCGAGGGCTACGGGACCGGCGGACCTGCCTACGACGAGATGTTCGACGGCGACGAGCTCAGGCCGCCGTACCTCCGGATGCGCGACTCGCTCGACAAGATGAGCACGCCGGAGCTGATCAGCCGCGTCGAGGCGCTGCAGGCGAGCTATCTCGACCAGGGCATCACCTTCGACATCGGCGGCGAGGAGCGGGCGATGCCGCTCGACATCCTGCCGCGCGTCATCGAGATGGACACCTGGACGACCATCGAGAAGGGCCTGCAGCAGCGGGTGAAGGCACTCGAGATGCTCCTCGCGGACGTCTACGACGCCGGGCAGGTCTTCGAGGACGGCGTGCTCCCCCGCCAGGTGATCACCACCAGCTCCCACTTCCACCGGCAGGCGGCCACGATCCGCCCAGCCAACGGCGTGCGCGTGCACGTCTCGGGCATCGACCTGATCCGCGACAACAACGGCGAGTTCCGGGTGCTCGAGGACAACGTGCGGGTGCCGTCGGGGGTGTCGTACGTGATGACCAGCCGCCGGGCGATCTCCTCGGCGCTGCCGGAGACGATCGCGCAGCACCGGATCCGCCCCGTGGCGGGCTACCCGCAGAAGCTGCTGGCGGCGCTGCGCGCCGCGGCCCCGGCCGGTGTCGCGGACCCGACGGTCGTCGTCCTCACTCCCGGTGTCTACAACGGCGCCTACTTCGAGCACACCCTGCTCGCGCGGACGATGGGCGTCGAGCTCGTCGAGGGCCGCGACCTGGTCTGCCGGCGCGGCGAGGTCATGATGCGCACGACCAAGGGGCTCGCCCCGGTGCACGTGATCTACCGGCGGGTCGACGACGAGTTCCTCGACCCGGTGCACTTCCGGGCCGACTCGATGCTCGGCTGCCCGGGCCTCATCGACGCGGCCCGCGCCGGCAACGTGACGATCGCGAACGCCGTCGGCAACGGCGTCGCCGACGACAAGCTCGTCTACACCTACATGCCCGACGTGATCCGCTACTACCTAGACGAGGAGCCGGTCATCCGCAACGTCGACACCTGGCGGTGCGGCGAGCCGGACCACCTGGCGGAGGTGATGGACCGCCTCGAGGAGCTGGTGCTGAAACCCGTCGACGGGTCCGGCGGCAAGGGCATCGTGATCGGCCCGCGAGCCACCCGCGAGGAGCTCGACGAGCTGCGCGGCAAGGTGCTCGAGAACCCCCGCTCGTGGATCGCCCAGCCGGTCGTGCAGCTCTCGACGGTGCCGACGTTCGTCGACGGCGAGCTCGGGCCGCGCCACGTCGACCTGCGGCCGTTCGCGGTCAACGACGGCAACCGGGTGTGGGTCCTGCCGGGCGGTCTGACCCGCGTGGCGCTCGGCAAGGGCGAGCTGATCGTGAACTCCTCCCGGGGCGGCGGCACCAAGGACACCTGGGTGCTGGCCGGGCCGACGGCGCCCGCGCAGCAGCAACAGCAACAGCAGCAGTCGCTGTCACGCCTGGCCGGGGAGGTGGGGTGATGCTCAGCCGGATCGCCGAGTCGCTCTTCTGGATCGGCCGCTACATCGAGCGGGCCGACGACACGGCCCGGATCCTCGACGTGCAGACCCAGCTGCTCCTGGAGGACGCCGCCGTCGACGAGGCACAGACCTGCCGCGACCTGCTGTCGTGCATGGGCATCGAGCCCGCCGACGCGGCCGACGCAGGGGTCGACATGTTCGGCGCGGTCACGATCGACCAGGTGCTGCGGCTGCTCGCCTACGACACCCAGTCCCCCAGCTCGATCGCAGCGATCCTCGGCGCCGCGCGCGAGTCCGCGAGGGGTGCCCGCGAGACGCTGACCGTCCCGCTGTGGGAGGTCATCAACACCAGCTGGCGACCGATCCCGTCGGGGCACTTCGAGGCCCTCCGGCCGCCGTACATCTTCAGCTGGGTGCGCGAGCGGGCTGCACTGATCAACGGCACCGCCGACGCGACGATGACTCGCGACGAGGGATGGCAGTTCATCATGCTCGGCCGCAACATCGAGCGCGCCGACATGACCTCCCGGCTGGTCGCGACGACCGCGCTGTCGAGCGGCGCCGGGCAGTGGACGTCCGCGCTGCGCGCCTCCGGTGCGTACGACGCCTTCCTCCGCACCTACCGCGGCATCGAGACCGACCGGGCCGCGGCGGAGTTCCTGCTGCTCGACCGGCTCTTCCCGAGGTCGGTCGTGTTCGCGCTCGACCGGGCCGAGCAGGCGCTGGTCAACCTGACCGGGGACCCGCGCCGCGCGGGCTTCCAGGACGAGGGCCAGCGGCTGATCGGGAGGATGCGGGCGGAGCTGGAGTACCGCTCCCTGGCCGACCTCGTCGAGAACCTTCCCGACGAGATGGAACGGCTGCAACGCACCTGCGCGGCGGCGACCGATGCGATCTCCCGGCAGTACTTCGCCGGGTCGGAGGCGCTCGCGTGGAAGGGAGTCGGCGCATGAACATGCAGCTGCGGATCGTCCACACGTCGGAGTACGTCTACGACGGCGGCGCCATGGCGTCGTACAACCAGGCCCGGATGACCCCCGTGACCACGCCCGAGCAGATCGTCGTGCACCACCGCCTCGACGTCAGCCCGAAGCCGTGGACCTACTCCTACACCGACTACTTCGGATGCGCCGTCACCGCGTTCGAGGTGGTCGACCCGCACGACTCGATGACGGTCACGGCCACCTCCACCGTCCAGGTGAACCGGACCGGCGCCGAGCCCGAGGCGCGGTCCACCTGGTCGTCGTACGGCGAGCGGGAGGTGCGCGACCGGTGGACGGAGTTCCTCGTCCTCTCCGACCTGGTCGCCCCGACGCCCGACTTCGAGGAGCTCGTCAAGGACATCGGGGCCGGGGCGGACCTGCCCCGAGACGCCGCGCGTGCCGTCTGCCGGCTGGTGACCGCGCAGATCGACTTCCTTCCCGGCGCGACCGACGTCGAGTCGACCGCCGCCGAGGCCTGGGACCAGCGCGCCGGGGTGGGCCAGGACATGGTCCACCTGGCCATCGGCGGCCTGCGCACCCTCGGGATCCCGGCCCGCTACGTCTCCGGCTACGTCCACCCGGTCGAGTCCCCCCTGGTGGGCGAGAGCGTGTCGGGCGATCCGTTCGCCTGGCTGGAGTGGTGGGACGACGGCTGGCAGGCCTTCGACCCGACCACCGACACCGCACCCGGCGAGCGGTACGTCGCCATCGGGCACGGACGCGACTACGCCGACGTGCCGCCGCTGCGCGGGATCTACACCGGCGCGCAGACGGCGGCGCTCGACGTCAGCGTCGAGGTCACGCGCCTGGCGTGACCTTGCCCGCGAGCCGCTCGACCCGCAGGACGTCGTACTCGTGCTCGGGGTCCCCGGTCATCGCGGCCGCCAGGCGCAGGTGCGGCAGCGCCTCGTCGTACTTCGCCTGCCGCTCCAGCGAGCGACCCAGCGCATGCCGGGTCCAGGCGTCCGACGGGTCCTCGTCGACGAGCGAGCGCAGCTCGTCGTGGGCCTTCTGCAGCTGGGCGCGCATCAGGTAGGCCCAGGCGCGCAGCGAGCGGAGGCCGCGGTTGGTCGGCTCCTCCTCGAGCGCGGGCTCCAGGACCTCGAGTGCCTCGCGGGGCGCGCGCCGGCCGAGCAGGTCGTGGGCTGTCCGGTAGGCGCTGGCGTGGTCGCTCGCGGCACCGGGGAAGACGATCGCCGGCGCCTGGATGCTGAGGTACGGCTCGGTCGTCTCGTTCATGTTGCCCTCAACTGTCCGTCGCCCCCGGTTGTTCCCTAGAGTGATCGCGGACGGGCTGGTCGGGCGACCGCGTGACCCACCGCCGCGAGGCGTCGGGTCCCGAGGAAAGTCCGGGCTCCACAGAGCAGGGTGGTGGGTAACACCCACCCGGGGTGACCCGCGGGACAGTGCCACAGAGAACAGACCGCCTCCGGTTCGCTGGAGGTAAGGGTGAAACGGTGGGGCAAGAGCCCACCAGTGCACCGGGCGACCGGTGCAGCTCGGCAAACCCCACCCGGAGCAAGACCAGACAGCACACGACGGTTTCGACCGAGAGGGCGGCTCGCCCGAGTGTGCGGGTAGGTCGCTCGAGGCTGTCGGCAACGGCAGCCCTAGATGGATGGTCGCCCCCTCGGCAACGAGGGACAGAACCCGGCTTACAGGCCAGCCCGTCCCCGGCCCGGTCGCGGTCGCCGCGTCAGTTGATGATCTCGCCGCGCTCGTCGGCGGCGAGCTCGGCGAGCCGGTCCCGCCAGCCCTGAAGGGCTTCCGGGGTCAGCCGGGTCCAGTCCGTGACCTCGCCGACGACCCTGATCGGCTCCTGGCTCCGGTAGGACCGGGTGGGGTTGCCGGGGAACTTCCTGTCGGTGACGTTGGGGTCGTTCTCGAACGCACCGGTCGGCTCGACGACGTACACGCGCGGTTCGCCGTCACCGGCGGCGAGCTCCGCGGCCAGGCCGGCCCCGTCGACCAGCGCGGTGAAGTAGATGTGGTTCATCACCACCTCGGGCCGGTAGTTCGACCGGAAGCCCGCGGTGAGCAGGTCGCCCACCTGCAGGTCCGCCTTGGTGCCGTGGAAGAACGGCCCGTCGTCCAGCACCCCAGTCACGGACCCAGCCTAGGTGGCCGGACTCCGGTGGGCCCGGCCGACGAGCCGGGCCCACCGGGCAACCCCTGCCGATGTGGTCGGACCACTGTTCACGGATCACGGTCGCCACACAGGATCGGAACCTGCCGTAGCCCGTCCGCCCCAGGGGTGAGGCGAGACCGACAGGCTAGGTCCGGCGCCGGCGCCCGGGCAATCGAGTAAGCGGCTACGCCGCCGGGACGTCCGACAGGTTGATCTCCACCATCAGCTCATCGGCGATCGCCTCCAGCACCGACCGCACGGCCTCAACGCTGGCGGCCGGCGGCGCGACGAGCACGGCCTTGGCCTCGAACAGCAGACCGCCTGCCATCGGGGCCTCGCGGACGTCGGTGGTCAGCTCCTCGATGCTGACGTGCTCGCGGGCCAGGGCGGCTGACACCTCGGCGACGATGCCGGGGCGGTCGGCTCCCAGCAGCTCCAGGCTCCAGCGGGAGGTCGCCTCCCGGACGGGCTCGTCGGTCCGCTCGAGTGTGACGACCAGGCCGAGGTCCTTCAGCGCGCCGAGGTCGGCGGCGAGGGCGTCGGCCTTCGCGTCGGGCACGTCGACGAGCAGGATCCCGGCGAACTTGCCGCCCAGCCGCGCCATCTGGCTGCGGTTCCAGCTCGCACCGTGGGTGTGGATCGGGCCCGAGAGGTCCGAGACCAGTCCCGCCCGGTCGTCGCCGATGCAGGTCAGGGTGAAGGTCGCCATGGGTGCAGGTTAAGCCTCGGCTCCCCGGTCGGGGTTGAATGACCGCATGCCTCCCGTGGACGACTCCCGCTACGGCCGCCCCTCGCGCGTGCCGGCGCTCCTGATCGGGCTGCCGATCGCGCTCTTCCTGCTCGTGGCGGGCGGCTACCTGACCCTGCTGTCGTGGGGCGTCATCGGCGACGAGGAGTCCAAGGGCCTGAGCGTGCTCGGGCCCGTCCTCGCCGGCTTCGGCGTCGCCCTCGGCTGGGTCTGCGTCAGGCCCCGGCCGTGACCGACTTCGACCGCGACGCCGCGAAGGCCTTCCAGCGCCGCATGGTCGGCGTCATGAACGACGCCTCGCTCGGCCTGCTCCTCGGCATCGGCGACGAGCTGGGGCTGCTGGAGGTGCTCGCCCGCACCGGTCCCGCCGACACCGCCACCCTGGCTGCAGCCGCCGGTGTCGACGAGCGCTACCTGCGCGAGTGGCTGGACGGGATCGTCGCCGGCGACGTCGCCGTGTACGACGCCGACGCCGGCCACTACTCCCTGCCACCCGAGCGCGCCGCCTGCCTGACCCCGGCCGACGGTCCCGTAAACCTGGCCCGCAGCCTGAAGATGCTCACCATGCTGGCCGGGGTCGAGCCGCAGCTGCGGGAGCGGTTCCGCGACGGCGGCGGCCTCGACTACGACCACTACCCGCGCTTCCACGCGCTGATGGCCGAGGAGGCGGCGGCGACCCACGACGCCGGACTGCTCGACATCGTCGTACCGGTCGTCCCGGGACTGCACGACCGCCTCACCGCCGGCGCGACGCTGGCCGACATCGGCTGCGGCTCCGGCCACGCGATCAACCTGCTGGCCCGCGCCTACCCGGCGAGCACGTTCGTCGGGTTCGACCTCGGCGAGGAGGCGATCGAGGCCGCGCGGGCCGAGGCGGCCGACTGGGGGCTGGCCAACGCGACCTTCGAGGTGCGCGACGTCGCGGCGCTCCGCGAGGAGGCTGTGTACGACGTCGTGACGGCCTTCGACGCGATCCACGACCAGGCCTTCCCGGACCGGGTGCTGGCGGGCATCGCGGCGGCGCTGCGGCCGGGCGGGACGTTCCTGATGGTCGACATCAAGGCCCAGTCCGGAGTGGAGAACAACCTCGGCCTGCCGTGGGCGACCTACCTCTACACGCTGAGCCTGATGCACTGCATGACGGTCTCCCTCGCGCACGGCGGCGCCGGGCTCGGCACCGTGTGGGGACGGCAGACGGCCGTGCGGATGCTCGAGGAGGCCGGGCTGGGCGACGTCGAGGTCAACGAGGTCCGGACCGACCCGTTCAACTACTTCTACGTGGCGCGCAAGCCGGCCTAGCCACCGCGCGGAGACTGCTCCGCCAGCCACTTGCGCCGCCGGGTCGGCGAGGCCTGGGCGAGCCACGCGTCCTGGACCACCTCGGCGAGCTCGTCGTACCCGATCTCACCGACCCGGCTCGCGCGCAGCAGCACGGAGGGGTGGCCGTCGAAGTGGGGCGTGGTGAAGAAGGGCGTCGCGTCGTCCTGGACGAGGGCGAGCTTGTCGCCCTCGTCGGCGACCCAGAACACGATGACGTCGTCGTACCGCTCCCCGGTCTCCGGGTCGACGGCGTCGGGACGGGGGTTGCGGAAGAAGACGAAGGACTTGCCGCCGACCTGGTAGACCGGACGCTCCTGCGTGCTCGCGACGACCCTCACGTGGGGCATCGCGAGCGCCAGGTCGTGCACGTCGTCAACCGTTGCCCGGCGGGAACGCTTCGTCGCCATCACCTCAGGCTAGCGCCGGAACGTAGGCTCGGGCCGTGACCAGAACCGCCCGTTACCGGACGATCCT